>JAPOOG010000170.1 GCA_026713545.1 Bryobacterales bacterium | reverse complement strand
GTTCCCACATAGTCCTCTACCGAGTCCGGCAGCAGAAGCACCTGCGCGCGATCTGCCCCAGTGATGTGTGCCATGACCCCATTCTACTTCCAACAGGCAGGGCAGCTGTCCCGGTGGGTTTTCACACAGTCTGGATCCTTTTTGCAATACTTGCTCGCCGGTACGACAAGTACTGAGGGACGAAGCTCCATCAACCCGCCTCGTAGCTCATTTGCAGTAGAGGCTTCGCCCGTTCCAGGTCTTCCCGGGTGCGAATGGTGACCTCCAGATCTCCGGCCCAGTCCACATTGCGGAAGTCACGGGTGAATCCTTGCTCAAGGGTAATCGTGTCGGGATTCACATTGAGAACGACGCTGATCACTCCCTTGCCCGGATGCACCTTGACGCGGGCAAAGTTCCGCAGCCGCTTGAAGGCCACATAGAACTTGAGCGTCTTCTCCTGAACATCGTCTCCCAACGCCAGCAGATGAGTGCGAAGCGCCTGATAGAGATCTTCAAGCGAGCCATCGATCGTCGCCAATTTGTCTGACATCGTCTTTTTGTTGGACGAGGTCGTTTCGGTCGCGCCTCCGCCGGAGGTTCCCTGTTTGGCCACGATCGCATTCACCAACTCCAGCATCAACAGGTTCTTACCGAAACGCCGGTAGCGGATCAGCTCGATGTTCCGGTTCATCTGCTGCACCGCATGCTCGTCGTAACGCGTGAATCCGCCCGCTATGCAAAGCAGGCGCGGCGCGGTCCAGTCGATCGTCTTGGCCGCCCCCTCGCCCAGCCTTTCCTGCACAAGCAGCTTGAACTCCGCCCGGTGATCGAGCAACCAGTCCAGATAGAAAAGCCCCTGATTAATGACGTTCTGGTTGGTGGCGCGCTTGTACTCGATGATCACGGGGCTCGTGTTCTCATCGAGACCGAGCGTATCGATCCGCCCGCCATGCTTCGGACCCGTCGAATATTCGCTGCCGAGGAGCCGGATGCCGAGCATCGTCTCGAGGTTCTGCTCGATCAGTCGTTGAAGAGACTTTTCCAGCGATGTAGCGCTTCCCGGAATCTCCTTGGCCGATCCTGCGTCCAGGGCAAACAGCTTGATGGCGGTCATCGGTCTGAACCCCTTTCGACGGCTCCGGCCTCACCCGCCCGCATGCGCACCATGTCCTCTTGGAGCTTCTGCATAGCGATCCCGGTCACGGCCTCGGCGAAGAGCCGCGACTCCAGCGCGCTGATCCTGACATCCAGCCGCGATTCCAGCCGCGCCATGTCCTGCCGCAGGCCGCGACTGCCGGCCAGGATCACTCCCGCCAAGGCGACTCCCATGGCCACGACCGCGGTCAAGATGATGATCGGCTCAACGCTCATGCTTCCTTCCCATCAGTCCGTAGCCGGAAGCCCGTTTCTCATCTCCGAATACCTGGTCAAGAAATTCGCCGACGCCTGCGGCTTCCGTCTCATCATCGACAGGACAGGCATTCATCGTCTTCCGGCAGGCGTCCCACTACTGGAAGCACCTGCTCAATCATATCGGCTTCGGCGACGCCTCGACGCCCCTTCTCGCAAGAGCAAACGTACTCGCCTGAACCGGTGGGTCGGGTTAAGATAACAAGCGGCAGTTTCAGGAGCCGTCCGTCATGAACCCCATCAAACACGTCCCCACCTGCGCGGCGATCGCGATTTTCCTGCTTGCCGCGCTGGCGTGCGGCTCGCCCCAGTCCGCCGACCATTCCGACCTGGGCAGCATCGACTTCCCCACGTCGGCTTCGCCCGAGGCCCAGGAGCACTTCATCACGGGCATGCTGCTGCTGCACAGCTTCGAATTCAACGACGCCCGCGAGGCCTTTCTCGAAGCCCAGAAGGTCGAGCCCGATTTCGCCATGGCGTATTGGGGAGAGGCCGTGACTCACAACCACCTGCTGTGGTCGAAGCAGAACCTCGAGGGCGCCCGCGAGGCCATGGAGCGCCTCGGGCCGACACCCGAAGCGCGCATCGCCAAAGCGCCCACGGAGCGCGAGAAGGACTACATCCGCACGCTCGACATCCTCTACGGCGAGGGCGCGAAGCAGGAACGGGACATCGCCTACCGCGACGCCATGCTGCGGCTTGCCGAAAAATACCCTGACGATCTGGAAGCGGCCAGCCTCGCCGCCGTCGCGACATTGGCGACCTCACACGGCGGACGCGACTACCGGATCTACATGCGGGCCGCCGCCATCGTCGAAGAAGTCTTCGCCAGGAACCCGAACCACCCCGGCGCGGCGCACTACCTGATCCATTCCTACGACGACCCCGTCCACGCTCCGCTCGGACTCCGCGCGGCGCACGTCTACGCCAAGATCGCTCCCGCCGCCACTCATGCCCTGCACATGCCGTCGCACATCTTCACGGCCATGGGCATGTGGGACGACGTCGTCGCCTCGAACGTGGATTCCTGGGCCGCTTCCGACAGCCGCGTCCAGCGCAAGAACCTGTCGATCGACGAGCGCAGCTACCACGCCCTGAAGTGGCTCGAATACGGCTACCTGCAACAAGGCCGCTACCAGGAAGCCCGCGAGCAGCTCGCCATCATGGAGGCCGACACCGCCGCCACCGGATCCGAGAGAACGCGAAGCCATCTTGTCAGCATGCGCGCCCATTACCGCATCGAGACACGCCGCTGGGACAGCGAATCGATCGAAGTCGACACCTCCGGCCTCGGCCTTTCGTCCACCGCCACCGACCTCTTTACCCGGGGCCTCACGGCGGTCCGTACGAACCAGGCGTCCGCCGCCAAGCCGCTGCTCGCCGAGTTGAATCGGGTGATCGGAGAGAAGCGAAAAAAAGGCAATCAGCACAAGCAAACCACCGACCCCAAAGAGCTGCCGCCCGACCAGCGCAAGGCGCATGTGCTGGCCCGCGAGCTCGAAGCGGCCATCCATCTCGCCGAAGGCCGCGCCGACAAGGCCGTCATGCTGTTCGAACAGGCGACCGAACTCCAAGAGACCCTGTCCCTTTCCTACGGCCCGCCGGACCCCGTCAAACCAGCGCACGAGCTATTCGGTGAAGTGCTGCTCGAACTGAAGCGGCCCCAAGAGGCCGCCGAACAATTCGAAAAAGCCCTCGACCGCGCTCCCAAGAGGGCCCTTTCCTTGCTGGGTCTGGCCCGCGCACAGTGGCAGTCCGGCGACCACGACGCCGCCCGGCAGACCTACGCCGACCTCGGCCAGGTCTGGCACAAAGCCGATTCCGATCTGCCCGAGCTGGAGGAGGCCAAACAGGCCGCGGAAATGCGCTAACCTGCATTTCTCACCACACGACGTCCGAAGCAAGCTCCGAGGTTAAAGAAGCGAGCCGCCCCGGAAGAGCAAGGTCGTATTGCGCGAAGCCGATCGGGTCGGCTTCATTCGCGATTCACCCCGTCGCAGCCAGAATCACTTCGACAAGGCCGTCCACCGTGTAGCGCAGCGCCTCGGCGTCGAGCGCCACTCCGAGCTCCCGGGCCGTCGCCGAAGTGACCGGTCCGATGGACGCCACGCGTACTCCATCCAACTGTTGCACGGGACAGACCGATACGAAGTTCCGCACGGTCGACGAACTCGTGAACGTCACCCAATGCGGCTTGTGCGGTCCCCGGAACAAACGATCGGCCCGCGAAGCCAGGCCTTCGGGAACCACCGTTCGATAGGCAGTGACGACGTTGACCTTCGCCCCTCTCTTCTCGAGTTCGACCGGAATCAGGTCCCGCGCCACTTGAGCACGCGGCAGCAGGACGCGCTTGCCTTGCAACTCCCGGCTCGAAAACGCCTGCAGCAAACTCTCGGCGACATATTCATCCGGCGTGCGGTCGACCTTGAGATGCAGTTGCCGCAGGCTCTCGGCTGTCGCCGGCCCGATCGCGCATATCTGCGCCCGGACATCCCGCAGGTCCCTGTCGCTCGCATCGAGCCGCTCCACGAAGTACCGCACACCATTAGCGCTCGTGAAGATCAACCAGTCGTAGCGGTCCAGTTCCGAGACCGCCCGGTCGAGAGGCCCCCAATCCTCCGGCGGACGGATCTCGATTGTCGGCAGAGAGATCACCTCCGCGCCGAGGACCCTCAGTTGGTCCGACAGAACCCCCGCCTGCTCCCGCGGACGCGTGACGACAATGCGCCGGCCGAACAGCGGCTGCCGTTCGAACCAGTCGAGCTTCCGCCGCAGCCCGACAACTTCACCGACCACGATCAGCGCGGGCGGTTTCAGGCCGGCCTGCCGGATGCGTTCGCCGAGGTCAGACAAGGTCCCTTCGACCGTGACCTGGTCGCCGCGCGTTCCCCAGCGAACGACGGCCGCCGGCGTCTCCGCATCACGCCCCGCCGCCAGCAAGCGCGCCGCGGTCTCGTCGAAGGTAGTCAGGCCCATGAAGATGACGAGCGTCCCCGTGCGGTACTTCGCCCAGTCGATCTGCTCGACGTCGTGTCCGCTGACGAAGCTCACCTCCGATGTTTCCCTCCGATGCGTCAACGGAATGCCGGAATAAGCGGCCACCCCCAACGCCGAGGTCACGCCGGGAACCACCTCGAACGGCACGCCGGCCTCGACCATCGCCTCGGCTTCCTCACCACCCCGCCCGAACATGAAGGGATCGCCGCCCTTGAGGCGCACCACCATGCGCCCCGCCCGCGCTTCCGCGATCAGCAGCTCACTGATCTCCGCCTGCGTCCGAACATGCTCCGCCCGCTTCTTGCCGACGTAGATCGCTTTCGCTTCCGGACGAGCGCCCTGCAGCAAGAAAACCGGCGACAGGTGGTCGTAGAAAATGACGTCCGCCTCGGCGATCAACCGCTTCCCGCGGACGGTGATCAGGCCGGGGTCTCCCGGCCCCGCCCCGACGAGGTAGACGGTCCCCCGCGAGCGCTTCCCACGAGAAGAAGCCGTGAAATCAGCCTTCATTTCTCCCCACGCGGTGAGACATGCAGGTTATGGCCTGTTAACACTAACGCAAGGCCTCGACAATCAGAGCGAAGTGAAGGAAAGCGAGGAACATCACATCGAGTTTATCGAACCGCGAGAAGATGCGCCGGAAGCCCTTGAGCCGACGGAAGAGCCGCTCGACTTCGTTACGGC
>JAPOOG010000085.1 GCA_026713545.1 Bryobacterales bacterium | reverse complement strand
GGGACGGGGGGCCACTCGCCCGCCGCCGCCCGAGTCCCCCCGCCGTGATCGCTTCTAGCCATCAGATGCGGCGGCGGGACCGGGCTGCGGTACTGCTCGACGAAGCCGAAACCTGGGACATGGTGGTGCTCGACGAGGCCCATCACGCGCGCCGCGGCGCGGCGCGGAACGTCCACGAGGGCCGGCCCAACGCGCTTCTACGCCTGATGCGGAAACTGGCCAGCCAGACCGAGGGGCTGGTCCTGCTCACGGCCACGCCCATGCAGCTTCATCCCATCGAGATATGGGACTTGCTGAACCTGCTGGGCCTGCCGGGCGAATGGGGCGAAAGGCCGTTCCTGGACTTTTTTGAAGATGTGGAGTCGCCCAATCCATCGGAAGCGGCCATGGAGCGCATCGCGGCGCTTTTTCGGGCCGTGGAGGCGCGCTACGGCGAGGTCGAGCAAGAGGACGCCGCGCGCGCGACAAGGTTATCGATGTTCAAGGCGCGCAAGGTTCTGCTGGCGTTGCGCGACCGGGCGAGCATCCCGCGCCGCCAACTGGAGACACCGGAGCGGATGGCGGCGGTGCAACTCGCCCGGGCGCACACGCCGGTCCGCCGGCTGGTCTCGCGGCACACTCGGGAACTGCTGCGCCGGTACGCGAGCGCCGGCGCGCTGACGGGCGCCATTGCCGAGCGGGACGTGCAGGACCGCTTCATCTCCATGACGTCCGGCGAACGGGCGCTCTACGGCGCGGTCGAGGACTACATCGTGGAAACGTACAACCACGCGAGCAAATCCGAACGCACCGCGGTCGGATTCGTGCTGACAATCTACGGTCGCCGGCTGGCCAGCAGTTTTTTCGCGCTGCGCAAGACGCTGCGCCGGCATCTGGATGCGGTCATTGGCGACGAGAGTGGCAGCGGCGGCGGCAATGGCAACGGCGACCGGGAGGACGCTGGATCGGTAGATGGCGGGCGGGACGGTACCGGCCAGCGACACGGTGGGCGACAACCTGCCGGAGACCGGTGTGACCGCTGGGCAATCCTGGACGAAGACCTGCTCGACGACGAGATCGAGGTCGAGCGGATGGAAGCCGACGAGGCGGCTGACCGGGAACGCCAGGCGATGGCCGGGCTGGAAGCCAACGATATAAGGCAGTTGCTTGGTATGATCGCCGCGCTGCCCCCCGACAGCAAGCTGGCGGAACTTCAGACCGTGCTCGGCGAACTGCGCGAGGCTGGCTTCGGGCAGACAATGGTATTCACCCAGTTCACCGACACCATGGACTTTCTGCGGGATTCCCTGCGCGCCGGGGGTTCCTACGTTCTGATGTGTTTCTCGGGACGCGGCGGCGAAATTCCGACGGCTGACGGCGACTGGCGCGTGATCGATCGCGACGAGGTCAAGCGCCGCTTTCGCGACGGCGAGGCCGACCTGTTGCTGTGCACGGACGCCGCCGCCGAGGGGCTGAACTTCCAGTTCTGCGGCTCCCTGGTCAACTACGACATGCCCTGGAACCCCATGCGGGTCGAGCAGCGCATTGGACGGATCGACCGCGTCGGCCAGAAACACGACCGCATCCGCATCGTCAATTTGAATTACGAGGACACCATCGAAACCGATGTCTACCGCGCGCTGCGCGACCGCATCGGCCTGTTCGAAACGGTGGTCGGAAGGCTCCAGCCCATCCTCGCCCGATTGCCGAGCGCCATCGCCGACGCCGTGAGGACGGGTGACGCCACCGACGAGGCGAGGCGCGCCCGGGTGGTTGACAAGATCGAGCAGCAGGCGCGGGAGTCCGAGACCGACGGATTCGACCTCGACGCCGTGCTCGAAGACGATATCGCGATGCCCGAGCGGCCGACCCCGGCAATGGAAATGCCGGACCTGGACCGCGTCATCGGCAATCCCGACCTGATGCCGCCGGGCACCGTCGTCGCCCCGCTTGGGCAACGGGAGTATTCGCTGCTCGCGCCGGGGATGAACGAGGCCGTGCGCGTCACCACCGATCCCGCCTACTACGAGCAGCACGCGGAGAGTATGGAGCTTTGGTCGCCGGGGAATCCCTTGTTCAAGGGGCCGGAGTTGGTTGCGGCGGTGGAAGACGCCGTGAAGCAACAAACATTGGCGCGGATACTCGACCCGTAGGCGCCCAACTGTCGCGAACCGTGTCACGAGCCTCCTTCTTGGCGATCAAGGGGACATGACGCCCCGCTTTGTCCTTCGCTCATCGGAAGCCCTAAATGGCCTCGCAGAGGATGGTCGGCTTGTTCCGTGGCGATCCCATCTGCTTGATGCCGGCAGCCGCCAGGCAGGGATTCGAAGGGAGACGGAGTTTCGCCATGGCCGCCTGAGCGAAGTTGTGGAGGTTCTCGATAACGGACGACCGGCAAATGTGTCGGATCTTGCCGCATTGACAATGGCTTATGTGCGTGAAATCGCAATGGAGATTCGGGACGGAAGGACGTCCGACTGGCGACAGTATTGGAGTTTCGACGCGCTGAATCGTCGTCCTGAGCGACCAAAGCCGGAAAACGAGTGCCGAAACGCGTTGTTGTCGGACCTGAGGCATCGTTTGCAACGAATGGGAGTAAATGCCTGGGAGGAAGGCCGCTATGCGAACGACACGCGGGCGGACGTGACTATTTCGTTCAGAGACTTCAAAGTGCCTGTAGAGACAAAGCGAAGCTGTCACCCCGAACTCTGGAGCGGGGTCCGAAAGCAGTTGATAGCCAAGTATTCGAGGGACCCGGGAGCAGACGGCCACGGGATCTATCTCGTTTTCTGGTTTGGAAGCACGGTTCACTGCCGGCCGACGCCTGGCGTGGGAGGGACGCCAATCAGCGCGCATCAATTGGAGAAGAGACTATTGGAAGCACTGTCTGCCAAGGAGCGGAGGAAGATTTTGGTGTGCGTAATCGACGTGTCGATTGCGGATTGATGACACCGCAGTGTGGGGACCGTGGGTTGACAATAGCCTACGATGCGCCGTCGATTGCCTTGAACTCGAAATTAATCCTGTAGGACCGTAGCGACAGAGTGGGAACCATTCGAGCGGCAGCCCGCGTTTTTCGGTCGAAATCGCCGGCGACCAGGACCCCACGTACGCTATCATCGGGTTCCTCGTCGGCTACGTCACCCATGTAACTGAGTATCTGTGCGACAGCTGCCTGCCTCGCCGTACCGGATTTGAGCTCAATGACAACGATTGCTCCCTCCAGATCCCTCGCGGTGATGTCGATGAATCCGGAACCGACCGATCGTTCCGCGCCATCGTCAATGATCTCCAGGCCGGGCTCGAGCTGTTCGATTGACCGGCGCAGGGCGGCCTGCAAGTCTCGTTCCAGGCCGACGAGATGGCCGCGGCCGTAATCCGCTTTATTTAGGGCCTCGTCGACCGGATCGCGGGTACTGGGCTCGAACTCTTCGCGTCGAAACCTGCAGTATCGTTCAGCGGCGTTCCTGTAAGAGGCGAGATTGCTTCGGATGTCGCCATTAAACGGGATCTTGGAGGGGTTTGGTAGGTTCCGGCGCTCGTCCTCGGCTGTGTACTGCAATTCGTCGATCACGCTCTGAAGAACATCCCGGTCGTAATGCTCGTCCAAGTCGCCGTAGTGTTTCTCAACCCGCCCGGCGCGATGCACCTGCGCCTGTATGGTTCCCGCAGAGTATTGTTGTTGTTCGAGCCAGTCTCGATAGGTCGATTTCATTGTCGTTCGTATGATAGTGAGAAGGAACCGTCGGCAAGATCACAGTCGGGTCCGTGTTCCGCTAGCCTGCTGTTGGTCATGTTGGTTAGCCGATTTGGGCAAGTGCGGATAGCATTGCGAGAGTGAGCGATGCAGACGGGATTTGCAACCTTCACTCTGGGACCCCGCGCGCATAGCTCAATCTCGATGACGTATTCTCTCATTGGTGCGGGAACAGGACACGGTTCAGGTAATCGCGGCTCACTACGAGCACCATCCGAATCAAGTGAGCGCCTGGAAGCGCTAGGCCGTGGATGGGCTCGAGCGGGCACCTAACCGCCAGGGCCGGTGTGTGTCCTGGCGACAACCAGCAAGAGGCTCGGTGCTATGCTGGCTGCTGAATGGAATAACCAGATTACGTGTAAGGTCTACCTGAATGCGGTTATTGCGGAGCGCGCATGACGCCGCGCAGTCCTTTGCAGGCTCTAAAGAAAGGAGGGGTCAGCTTAGCGCTTACGACTTGTGTGTGCTAACGTCACTTGCGTGAGCATACGGAGATAGCCATGCTTATGAGAATCAGTGTTCTTGCGACGGTGTTTCTGGTAGGGGGTTGTGGGGCTATTCAACCCGTCACGCATGCTCAATCCGATGGGGCACTGTGCAGTCTCTACGGTGCTGCCGCAGGGCAACACAAGGATCGAGTTCTTGCGGAAATTCAGAGAAGAGGGCTGATGCCCGACGAGTATTGGGAGGATGTCAACGCTAGCCGGCTGACCGTCGGGATGCCGATGTGTGCCATACGGGCTGTATTGGCCAGCAATTCCGCGCCAATGAGCCGTGACTACGGCCCGACAAGCAGCTTTGCGGATAACCGTTTGGGAACCGAAGGCTCGGTCTTGATGAGCGGCGCGACCAGTAGCGCAGGCATAGGCAGAGGCGGCGATGAGTGGAGCGTCAGGAGCGGCAGGTTCGCTGGCAGCAGAAGCCGCATGGAAAGCTTACGGAACTATTCGGCTGTTTGGGCCCAATACATAAACCAATCGCGATACACCGGTCTCGATTCCACTCACCAAACCTTGGACCGATAGCACTGGTTGGCGCAATCCATCAGTCAGGGAATCCGTCAATGAGAGCGAGTGTGCGCTCAAGCAACGACACTTCGTTGATCGCACCGCCGAGATCGCCATAGAGGAAACCCCGTCTCCGCGGGTTGAGCCGCTGTGAGCAAAAGCCATCAAACACGGGTGCCGACGACGACCAGTTTAGCGCCGCCGCCTGCAAGCCCAGTCCGAGATCCAGGGCGAATCCGCGAGCGTTTATCTCTGAAGGCAGGCCTTCGTGGAACATGTCTGCGCGAGGTTGTCTACGCTTGCTACCGTTGCCGCTCAGGGTCCCGAACCCTTTCTGGCGCCTTGACCTCGTTCGCCAAGGCGGTGCCTCGAGTCCTCGTTCTGGCCGTCCTCTGCCCTTCGGGCAACAAGATACGCCACCAGGAGCAGTAGCACTATTGCGGCCAGGACGGTCGCAGTCACTGCCTGTACGACTGTCATGAGTT
>JAPOOG010000071.1 GCA_026713545.1 Bryobacterales bacterium | reverse complement strand
CGATCGTCTTGCCAAGCTGGCCGCCCCGCTCCGCTACGCTCCGCCGGCCATCCCGCTTGGCCGAGAAACCGTCAATGCACTAACATTCGAAGTGGACCAGTTGCCGGGGGCAGGTCAGGACCACCCGTACAAGGGAGGCATCGAAGATCTTCGTGACATCAACGCATACTCCCGGGGAGAGCATCATGCGGAAATTGAAGACGACCCAAGCGGCGAATCGTCGGAAGAGGAACTGAAGGGGTTTTGCCGCCGAGTTCTGGGACTCACACGGGGTATGTGAATGCGAAGCTCTTACGCTGAACTCAGTCCGCCTCCGGACCCGCGGGTAAGGCGAACGTCACGACGTTCACCCCCGAGCAGACAGCCAGGTACTGCCGGCCCTTGACCGCGTAGCTGATCGGTGAGGCCGAGATCCGCGTGCCCGTGTTGAAGTGCCACAGCGGATCGCCGGTCACGGCATCGAGGGCGGTGAAGAAGCCCTGATCGTCGCCCGCGAAGATCAACCCGGTGGCCGTCGAAACCAGCCCTGCTCCGTAGTGCCGGGAGTTCACCTGCCTGTACTCCCACTTGCGCTCACCCGTTGTCAGGTCCAGCGCGCGGACAAACATCTGCCAGGGGAACCGAGGCGATTCGATGTAGCCCGTCGCCGCATAGGAAAAGCCCCCGGGACGAAACTCCTGCTTCGATTTATAGCTGACGCCGCAACCCTCCTTGACCGCCAAGTAGAACCAGTTCGTAGCCGGGTTGTAGGCCGGCGACATCCAATTCGTCGCGCCGGACGTGGATGGGCAGACAAAGTTGCCCTGCAGCGTCGGCTCCACGCCCGGCACGCGGATCGGCCGGCCGGTTTCGGTCAGGCCGCTGGCCCAGTTCAACTTGTCGATGAACGGCACGCCCTCGAGAAATTCGCCGGTCTCGCGGTCAAGAACGTAGTAGAAGCCGTTGCGGTCGGCATGCACTAGCAGCTTTCGTAAACGGCCTTTGTAGGGAGCGTCGACCAGAATCGGGATCTCTACCGAATCCCAGTCGTGCAGATCGTGAGGCGTGAACTGAAAATACCATCTGAGCTTGCCGCTGTCGGCGTCCAGCGCGACAACCGACTCGGTATAAAGGTTGTCTCCTCTTCTCGGCTCGCCGTCGAAGTCCGGCGCTGGGTTCCCGATGCCCCAGTAGAGCAGGTTCAACTCGGGATCGAAGCTCCCAGAGAGCCACGTCGCTCCGCCGCCGGTCTTCCACGAATCGCCGGCCCACGTTTCGTTGCCGGGCTCGCCCGGACGCGGAATTGTGTAGAACCGCCACAGCCGTTCACCCGTCGTGGCGTCGAAGGCGTCCAGCCATCCATTGAGTCCGTAGTCGCCCGCCGCGTTGCCGGCGATGATCCTGCCGTCAATCGCAAACGGTGCTGCCGGCGACCAGTAGCCGTCCTCGGAACTCGCAATCTCCGATTCCCACACCATGCTCCCGGTGCGGGCATCGAGAGCGACGAGATGAGCGTCTGGCGTGGAGACATAGACAAGATTCCCCAGCACCGCGACACCACGATTGTTGCCGCGCTGGCGGGCCGGCTCCCGACGCCATTTCCAGATCTGGCGGCCGGCGCGGGCATCCAGCGCGTAGATCTCATTGGGCTGGCTCACATACATCACGCCGTCCACAACGATGGGAACGCTTTCCAGCCGTCGCGCTCCCGGCATGGGAAAGATCCAGGCGGGCGCGAGCTGACTCACGTTTTCCTTGGTGATCTGATCGAGCGGACTGTGGCGCTGCGAGTCGTAGGTGCGGCCGTAAGTGAGCCAATTTTCAGGCGGTGGGTCGAGAAGCTGTTCGTAGGTGACCTCCCCGGCCGAAAGTCCCCCCGCCAGAAGCCCTGCCACCACTGCGCAGCGCAAAACACGGCCGATGCTAGCGGCTCTGTTGCTCATTTCAGCTATCATGGCGTCTGGTTCGGCTCAACCGAACTACTCTCCCTCCTCCGCAGCGACAGGCGGCTCAGGAAGGCAAGCAAATCCCGAAACTCTGATTCGCTCAGGCGTCGATCGTAATCCGTGGGCATCAGCGACTTCTCACCGTAAACGATCTTGTCGATCTCTTCGCTGGAAAACAGGTAAAGGCGGTCATCATCGCCGATCATCTGGAGCGAGAAGTTATGCTCGTTCTTGCTCACTCCCGAGATCGTCCGTCCTCCCTTGGTGGTAACGGTAACGGGGCGGTATCCCAGAGGCGGATGCGGCTTTTCCACGGTCATCGCCTCCTGAATCCTATTCAGCGACATCTGTGCTCCCAGGTTTGTCAAATCCGGTCCCAACAGACCCCCTCGACCGCTGATTACATGGCAGCGGCCACATTCGCCCTTTCCCCAAAAAATATTGGAGCCTTGTTGAATGTCGCCGTCGGCGGGAACATCGATCGCTTTCGCCCGCAGGCTCCGGATCCAGGCTACAATTCGCCAGGCATCGTCTTCCGGCAAGCCCATCGGCGGCATCTCGCTGTCGGGAATCCCTTCTTGAATCGCTTGAAACAACTCCGTATCCGTCTGCCGCAAATAGCGCCGCTGCGCCGCCATTGCAGGTCCTCGGTCACCGGGTGCTCCGTCAACGCCATGGCAGACCGTGCAGAGCTTGTTGAAGAGCGCATGCCCCTCGGCGATGACTTCTGCGCCGGACCCAAGGGGGTTCTCGGCACCCCAGGCGAGACTGGGCAGTCCAAGCAACAACACGACACTAACCAAGATTCCCAGACCGCGCCGACACCAAGTCATTTCCAGTTCATGATGATAGCCGAAGAGACCGAATCACATCATTTCCAGGGTTTTTACCCCGGGCGTCGATCGTTGACGAGTAGGAAGCCCGCCCGTCCATAGTTCCGGCCCGGCAGGTCCGTGTCCACCAACATTCCGACACGTTTATGGTCGTGTTTGGGCCGGTTTTGCGGTATAGTAATCTGAAGCCGTTATTTTTGTTGCCAGACGGGCCGGTTCCTGGCATCCTGGAAATCGTAGTGCCAAGGAGGTTGCAGCCCGGGTTGGGGTGTCACAGACGGCAGGCTCCTCGATCGTTCGGAGCCTGCGGAAATAAATCTGATTCGCCAAAAAATACGAGAAAGAGCACGTCTGAATAGCGGTCCAGGACGTCAAACAGAATAGGAACCTTGCTACCCCGGTGTAGAGGAACAGCCGGGCCATCGGCAACGTTTTGTGCTTTAGGAGCATCTAATAAGTGAGAAGCTGTGCCGGAGAACGTGCATGACCCCTATTGGACTGAAACAAAACAACTTGGCGGGGTCTGGTGGTGCGGTGTCAGCGGTTTCCGAGGATCCGGCCGACCTTGATGAGCTCGAGTTGGATGAGCGCAATCGTCAAGAAGCCGAGGAGTTTGCTGAGGATCTGGAAGCCTCACCCGCTGAGGACAGTGTTCGTTTGTACTTGTCGGAAATGGGCGCTGTCTCCCTTTTGACCAGAGAGGGAGAGGTGCGATTGGCGAAGCGGGTCGAGAGAGGCAACCATCGCGTCATCAAGGCTTTAGCACGAACCCCCTGGCTTTGGAAGAAGTTTGTCGACTTGCGGAATTCGCTGCAGTCGCAAGAAGCGGACCTGCGCTATCTGCGCTATATGGTCGAAGTCGAGGGGTCCGGCAACGACCCTGTTGCTCGAGCCAAGACGGTTGCCAAGTTGAAGCGGCAACTGGCCACGATCACGCGTCTCATCGGCGAACTGCAGGAACTCTCACTGAAAAAGGAGGCTCGCGCTCAGTCTCGGAAGGCCATCCGTCGCCGCTGGTACTACCGGGTCGCTCGTAAGAATGTCCAACTCTCGCGTGCGATCGTTCAAAGCGTGATCAAGTTCGATGTCTGGAAGCTGTGGGCGCGAAACTTCGAGGAGGCAGTCCCGGAACTTTTACAGGAGGCGGAACAAGCCAAGCGGGCTCGCGAGCTCCATGAGGCCAAAGGCGTCAAGACCTCGCCGGCCACCCGCAAGACCGGTGATCCGGTCGTCGTAACGACGGTCTTGGCCCGTAACGAAGTGCTGTACGTTCTGGAGCGTATGCGTGCGGGGCGCGATGAGGCCGATGGGGCCCGGGCGGCATTGGTCGAGGCCAACCTGCGTCTCGTAGTGTCCGTTGCCAAGAAGTACGTCAACCGCGGCCTTCATTTGTTGGATCTTATCCAGGAAGGCAACATGGGCTTGATGCGCGCCGCCGAGAAATTTGACTATCGGCGGGGCTTCAAGTTCTCGACGTACGCCACCTGGTGGATTCGTCAGGCCGTCACTCGCTCTCTGGCCGACCAGTCGCGGACAGTGCGGGTTCCCGTGCACATGCACGAGCAGCTCAACAAGTTCCTGCGAGCCCTGCGCAGCCTGGAGAAAGAGGTGAACCGCCCGCCGACGAATCGCGAAATCGCTCGGCGCATGGATACGGACGAGGTCAAGGTCGAGGAACTTCGCTCGATCTCTCGCACCCCAGTGTCGCTCAAGACGCCGGTGGGCCGAACGGGCGAATCTTCGCTCGAGGACCTGATTGAAGATCCGGCTGGTTCGTCTCCGGTGGAAAGCTTGCTCGCCTCCGATGTCAAGAAGAAGACAGCCGATATCCTCGGCACGCTCTCACCGAGCGAAGAAAAGGTGCTGCGGCTGCGATTCGGCATCGGCTACGACCGCGAGCACACGCTGCAGGAGATCGGACGAGAGTTCGAGGTCACTCGAGAGCGCATCCGGCAGATCGAGGCGAAGGCCCTTCAGGCCCTCCGCGATCCCGAGCGGGCCAAGAAACTCCGCCAGCTCCTGCTAGCTTCCAACTCGTAACACCCAACCGGGCCGCGTTCCCGGCCGCCCGGATCCACGATACGTCCCCGCGGCAAGCACTAGGGCGAAGAAACACCACCAGCTTATGTCCCTGTGCTTGAATAATTCGCCACTCCACGGTTCCACAAGACGATCGCCCCGGTCAAGAAAACTGCCATCACCAGCGGCAGCAAGGCCACGTACGACTGATACTCCATCCTCTCCAGCAAGACCGTCGAGGGATAGAAGCTTGCGAATGCAAAGGGAATCACCCAACTCAACAGAAACTGCACCAGCGGGCTATAGATGTTCAGTGGATAACGTCCAAACGCCAGCATGTTGTAAACCGGCGGGATAATACCAACCCGATCCTCCACCCAGAACGAAACGCAAGTCAGCATCAGGAATACCCCCAGGTAGATGATCAACCCGCACAAAGCAGCAGCGCCCAGAAACGCCCAGTCTTCTGGACCGTGTTGCAAGCCCAGCTTGTTGCTGGTGTACGCCACGATGAAGAGGCCCGTGGCCGTATCGCTCAGCGACTCCAATCGGAACTGCTCACTCATCACTTGAAACAAGGAGTGGACCGGCCGCAACAGAATCCGGTCAAACTTCCCTTCGACGATGTACGATTCGCCGAAGTAATACAGATTGATGCTCACCACGTTGAAGAGTGAAAGCGGGATCAGCCCGAATCCATACAAGAAGAGAATCTCGTGAAACCGCCAGCCGGCAATCTCCGGCGCGCGTTGAAACAAGATGAACACCAACGCGATGCCGAAGGCGGTCGCAATCATGGTTGTGATGACGGAAACGACAAAGTCGCCCTTGTAGGCCAGACGCACTTTTGCATACTGCAGAAAATACTGTCCCAGCAGTTGGAGGTAACGCCCCATCCGAATCGACTCTGGTAAGTACTACGCCTGATCCACGCCTCGTAGCACTTCGCCCATTTGCTCGATCACCCGATTCGTTTCCTCTTCGGTAATCACATAGGGCGGCATGAAATAGAGCACATTGCCGAGCGGCCTGAGCAGCAAACCGCGGTCCAGGAACTCGCGATACAGTCGTGGTCCGATATCTGACAGATACCCGTCACCTTCTGCCAACTCGACAATCCCCACGCCGCCGATTATGCGCACGTCGTCCACGCAATTGAGTGACCTCATTGGCTCAAGCCCCTCGCGGAGCTGTTTTTCCAGAGCCGCAATTCGCTGGAGCGTGCCCTCTTCCCGAAAGATGTCGAGGCTCGCCAGCCCCACGGCGCACCCCAGCGGATTCGCCGTGAATGAGTGCCCGTGAAAAAACGTCTTCGTGCGATCGTCACTCAAGAATGCTTCGTAGACGTCGTCAGTCGCAACGGTCGCAGCCAGCGGTAAATATCCTGCCGAGAGTCCCTTCGACAAGCACGCGATGTCCGGCCGGACCGGTCCATGCTCGCATGCGAACATGCGTCCGGTGCGTCCGAAGCCGGTCATCACCTCGTCGGCGATCAGCAGCGTCTTGTGCTCGTCACACAGTTTTCGAACACCGGTCAAAAACTCCCGAGGCCAGACGATCATTCCGCCTGCGGCTTGCAGCATCGGCTCGACGATCACGCCGGCTACACGTCCCTTCTCCTCCCGCAAGATCTTCTCCAGGCTACCCAGGCAGTCGATCGCGCAGGCTGAGCGTTCCAGTCCCAAAGGGCAACGGTAGCAATAAGGCGCCTCGGCCCGCGCTACACGGAACAGCAGGTCCTCGAAAGCCTTGGTGAACACCGATTCCTCGCTCACTGACATCGTGCCGACGGTGTCGCCGTGATACGCGAACTCGAGAGAGACAAACAACCGCCGCTCCGGCTCGCCGCGATTGCTCCAGTACTGGTAGGCCATCTTCAAAGCCACTTCGACGGCCGTCGAACCATCGTCGGAATAAAAAATCCGATGCAAGCCTTCCGGCAGAACCTCCACCAACCGCTCGGCCAGCTCTACCGCCGGCCTATGCGTGAAGCCGGCAAAGATTACGTGCTCGAGTTCCCTCGCCTGCCGCGCTAGCGCCTCGTTCAACTTCGGGTGGCTGTGCCCATGGATATTCACCCACCAGGATGAAATCCCATCGAGAATGCGCCGGCCGTCCTCCGTATACAGATAAACTCCTTCACCCCGCACCAGTGGAATCGGCGGCGGCGCCGTCTGCATCTGCGTATACGGATGCCACAACCGCGCAAGATCCCGATCGACCAACGTCATTTCAACCCTCTCACCGACCCGGAAATCATGTCAGAAACCCACGGAGCAGAATTTCTGAGAAGTGCCCCATCCAGATCCAAACTCGCTGCCGCCCAACTGCCCACCTCCGACGCCGTCAGCTCACAAAACACAGGCATCTCCCCCAGCACCACCGTGTTCCCGTAGCGTTCGATCGCCCGCCGGTTCTCCTCGTTGCGCTCGCCCACCATCACGACACCCGTCACACGAAGTGAACGCGCTCGCAGAGCCTCCAGAGTCAGCAAAGTATGGTTGATGGTCCCCAGTCCCGATCGCGCCGCCACGACTACCGGCAATCCCAGTCGCGCCATCCAATCCGTCATGAGCTCCGAGTCATTCAGCGGGACCAATCCTCCCCCCGCCCCTTCGACCATCCAGGCACGATCCTTCGAAAGCCGCGACGCCATCGCTTCGAGATCCTTGATCGCGATTGTCTCGCCGGCCAGCCGGGCCGCCAAGTGCGGCGATAACGGCCGCGGGAGTCGGATGCTCTCGGTGAAGATCTCCGCTTCAGAACAAGCCCCCAATTCGCGAACGACGGCTGTGTCGTCGTCCTCCTCGATGCCGGTCTGAATCGGTTTCCAGTATCCGATCGGACCGGATCTGCGGTGACGGTGCATCAACGCGGCGCTAACAATCGTCTTGCCGACACCCGTATCCGTGCCGGTCACAAAGAGGCCGCGCGGCATGCCACCTTCTCTGCGAGAGCCGTGACGAGAGACGATCGAAATGCTTCGAGGTCCGACTCACGAAGCTTGGCGTTTACTGACACCCGAAGCCGCGCGGTTCCCCGCGGCACGGTCGGCGGACGGATGGCCCGCACGTCGAAGCCGTCTTTCTGCAAGGCCTCTGCCGCCGTCATGGCTCGCTCGTTGTCTCCCAGCACGATCGGAATGATCTGCGACTCTCCTTGGGGCACGTGAACTCCCATCTCCGCCAGCATGGTCCGTAGTTTTCCGGCTGACCTCAGCGTTCGCACGCGAAGTTCGGGTTCACGCACAACCACACTCAACGCGGCATCCAGTGCGGCCGCCAACGAAGGCGGCGCCCCGGTCGTAAAAACAAACGTGCGCGCCCGCTGAATCAGATACTCGATCGCCCAACGCGGACCCGCGACAAACGCCCCGCAGACTCCCAACGCCTTGCCGGCGGTGTTCACGCTAAGGAAGACGTCATTGCCGACACCGGCCTGCTCGATCCGACCGCTGCCGCGTTCGCCGAAGACACCCACGGCGTGTGCCTCGTCAACGATCAGAGCCGTACCGGTCTCGCGGCATAGCTCCGCGTAGTCCTCGAGTGGCGCCAAGTCGCCGTCCATGCTGAACAGCGATTCGGTCACGAGGAATCGTTGTCCCGGCGCCTGCTCTGAAACCAGGGCGCCTCGCAGAGCTCGCGCGTCGCAGTGTGGAAAGATGACTCGCCGCGCTCGCCCGAGCCGCATCCCATCGATCAAACTGGCGTGATTCAACTCGTCTGAAAAAACGATATCGCCTTCTTGGAGGAAAGACGACAACACACCCAGATTCGCCGCATAGCCGCTGCTGAAATACAGGCTCGCCTCAGTCCCCTTCCAATCGGCGAAGCTCCGCTCGATGTCGTGGAAGGCTTTCCGTTCTCCACGGAGCAAACGGGAAGCTGTCGATCCGACGCCCTCCCGCAAAACCGCCCGCGCCATCGCGCCGCGGATCAACGGATGGTCAGCCAGCCCCAGGTAGTCGTTCGACGAGAGATCGATTCCTGAGGGGCTCCGCAGTTCCCTTCGCAGGCCTTGAGAGTCAAGTTCGCTCAAGATGCGGCGGGTTCGATCTTCCAGCTCAGCCATGATCGGCTTTTACGGATAGGGGGAGCGGCGCCCCTTCGCTTCCTGTCATGGTGACCGGCTCGTTCATGAGCCGCATGCCCAGTTTATCGAGCAGTTGCCGGTCCCTGTCCATCTCGGGATTGGACGTGGTGAGCAGCTTGTCGCCCATGAAGATCGAATTCGCTCCGCCAAGGAAGCACAGTGCCTGCGCCTCGTCGGATAGCGACAATCGCCCGGCGCTCAACCGCACCATCGACGCCGGCATCAGTATGCGCGCCGCCGCCACCATACGCACCAACTCCAGTGGGTCCACGCTCCGCTGAGCCGCCAGAGGCGTCCCCTCTACTCGCACCAGCAGGTTGATGGGTACGCTCTCCGGATGCGGTACCTGAGTCGCCAGTTCGCGCAGAAGCCCGATGCGGTCGGCGCGGCTTTCGCCCATCCCAATGATGCCCCCGCAGCAAACGGTGATTCCCGCGGCGCGCACGCGGCCCAACGTATCGAGCCGCTCCTGGTACCGGCGTGTCGTTACGATTTCACCGTAGAACTCCGGCGAGGTGTCCAAATTATGGTTGTACGCCGTCAGACCTGCTTCGGCGAGTCTTTCGGCCTGTTGTCGGGTCAACATGCCGAGAGTGCAACACGCCTCCAGCCCTAACGAGCGGACCCCCCGCACCATCTCGACAATCCGCTCGAATTCAGCGCCTTCGGGGGCATCACGCCACGCTGCCCCCATGCAGAATCGCGTGGCGCCGTTGTCTCGCGCTGTGGCCGCGGCGTCTAACGTTTCGTCGACACTCATCAGAGCTTGCGCATCGACCCCGGTCTTGTAACGAGCCGACTGCGGGCAATAGGCGCAATCCTCCGGACAGCCCCCCGTCTTGATGCTAAGTAGAGTGCATCCCTGAACTTCGTCCGGGTTGTGAAATGCACGATGCGCAGTCTGCGCGCAATACAGGAGCTCGGGGAGAGGCAGATCAAGAAGACTGGCGATTTCCTCGTCGGTCCAGTCATGTCGCAACGGGGAGCGTTGGGTGGAAGTCACCATGCAACCAAAGTCGTCGGTCAAGCTCTCCATTATCCGACACCGCCAACCACCTCGGGGGATTGCGACGCGCTATAGTCACCTTAATTCCTATCGATAAACAGGAGATTGTGGTGGAGAGCCACCAGCGCAGCATCGCCAAAGCCGTCAGTTATCGCTTCTTCGGCTCCCTGCTCACCGCACTGATTGCCTACCTTTTTATGGGCGCATGGGACGTGGCGCTGGGTGTGGGTCTGCTCGATTCCGTCGCCAAGACGGCAGCCTATTTCCTCCACGAGCGCCTCTGGGCGCGTATCAAGTGGGGGGCGCCAAGGCCGCCTGACTATCAGATCTAGCAGGGGCCGCAGGCGGAGAGTGAGTCAAGAGCGAGAAGAGTTTTCGCCAAAGAGAGACATCGGAATCTTGGTTGCGCTCACTCGAAATGGGCGGAACAGCCAGAATGAAATATCCTGGAATGCATGTCTGCCAGCCTGCTCGCTCACCTCATTCCACGAATCGCTGCCAAGGCCGAGCCGGCCGCGACGGAAGCGCTTGCATACGTCCTGCGTGCCTCACTGGACGTCGCAAGGGAGTTCGTCAACATCGTAGGCCTGACCGGTATCAATCCGTTCACACCGGGACACATCGGGACCGAAGAACAACATGGTGATAGTAAACCGGATCTGACGATCTATGACACGGATGGGGCCGTCCGGGTCTTCGTCGAGAATAAGTTCTGGGCCGGACTGACGGACGCGCAACCTGTGACCTACCTTGAGAAGTTGCCGGACAACACAACGTCAATACTCCTCTTCGTTGTCCCGCACCAGCGAATATTCAGCGTCTGGAGTGAGTTGAAGAAGAGGTGTGGGCATCGAAAAATCGATCTTTCGGGCGGGGAAACTACGAAAGACATTACCTGGGCGCGGGCGGGCAAGCGTACCATAGCGATCACGAGTTGGAATTATGTCCTCAAGAGGTTGCGTCAAGCTGCCAATGCCGTAGGGAATGAAACACTTGAACAGGACATCGTTCAATTTCGGGGACTGACCGACCAGATGAACACGGCTGAATTCTTACCTCTGCAGGGGGATGAAGTAACCGACGTGAACGTGGCGCGCCGCTTGATCAACTATAGCGACTTGATCGAAGAGATCACCGAGCGGCTCAAAGCGAAAGGAATCGCTGACACGAAGAGATTACTCCCCACGCATGGCTGGTACACGGCAGGTCGTTACCTGCGCGTGCACGCGAAGTTCGGTCTATGGATGGGCGTCCATCTTCAAGCGTGGCGCGATTACGGAATTACACCTGTGTGGTTGGAAGTCTATCCAAGCTCGTCCTTTTCCGGTGTCAGCGGGAAGCCGCTGCAGAAGATCAAGAACATGGTCGAAGATGTGCAGGAATCTGATAACGGGTCACTACGTATTCCGATTCTCCTTGCGACCGGAGTCGAACGCGACAAGCTGATCGAAGATGCGGTCAATCAGGTTCGCAGCATCGCCGACAGGTTCTTGCAAGCGTTTCCAGCCGAGTAGCCTCCTCTCAACGGCTGGCAGCGTCGTCGGTCGTTGCGGTAAACAAACGAGCTCACGAAAGTACTCCGGAGGTCCGTTTCGTACCGCGAAGCACTCACCTCTCTGGCCTGTGCTAAGGTCAACCCTATTGATCGAGAAGGATCGGTGAATGAGCTTTGAGGTTCGTAAGGTAGCCGTACTGGGCGCGGGCACGATGGGTTCGCGGATCGCGGCGCATCTTGCGAACGCCGGGGTCGAATGTCTGTTGCTCGATCTCCCCATCGAAGGCGCATCCAACAAAGCTGCCCGCAACGGCATCGCTGCGAAAGCGCACAAGGCCCTTCTCAAGTCACGCCCGCCGGCCCTCTTTACTGCAGACACGCTTCGGCGGATCGAGATCGGTAACTTCTCAGACCACCTTGCGCGTGTTTCGGAGGCGGATTGGATCATCGAGGCCGTTGTCGAGAACTTCGATGCCAAGCGCGAGATCCTCGCAAAGGTCGATGCATTGCGTCGTCCCGGCGCTTTGATCACGACCAACACATCCGGCCTGCCCGTCGGAAGGCTCGCTGAAGGCATGTCCGACGATTTCCGAAAGCACTGGCTGGGAACGCACTTCTTCAATCCGCCCCGCCACATGCGCCTGATGGAGCTGATTTCCACGCCTGAGAGCGATCCTCAAGTGATCCAATTCGTCGCGGACTTTTGCAGCCGTCGTCTCGGCAAGGTGGTTGTCTATGCCAACGACCGCCCCAACTTTATCGCCAACCGCATCTTGCTCTTTTCCGTCATGCACACGTTGCAGGCCATGCGCTTGCATGGCTTGACGATCGAAGAGGTCGACGCCCTGACCGGGCCGCTTGTCGGACGGCCTCGCATGGCGACCTTTCGCCTGGCCGACTTCATCGGCATCGATGTCTGTCTCTTCGTTGCGGAAACTCTGCATCGCCTCGTTCCCGAAGATGAAAAATGTGAGGTCTACCGGCCGCCCGACTTTCTTCGCAAGATGGTCGAGCAGGGCTTCGTCGGAGACAAGGCTGGGCAAGGATTCTACAAGAAAGTCAAGGGCAAGGGCCGCCCCGAACGTTTGGTTCTCGATCTCGAAACGTTGGACTATCGGCCGGCGAACAAACCAAGCTGGCCGGAATTGAAGCAAGCCGGGAAGGTCCGCGATCTTCCGGAGAGGATCAAGACGCTCATCGACACTCCCGCGCCGGCCGGCCGTTTCCTATGGGAAACACTGAGTGAACTATTCCTTTACACTGCGGCGCGTATTCCCGAGGTGACCGATGACATCCGGTCCATCGATACGACCATGCGGACCGGGTTCAATTGGGAGCAGGGCATATTCGAGATCTGGAACGGCCTCAGCGTCGAACAGACGGTTCAACGCATGAAGGACGACGGCCGCGGGATTCCAGCGATCGTGGAAGCCGTGCTCGAGACACCCGAAAAGTCCTTTTACCAGGAGAAGGGTCTTGAGGTCACCTACTTCGACTTCCCGGCAAAGCGCCACCAGCCGCTGGTCGATCCCGAGGGCTTCATTCGCCTTGCTTCTCTGCATAGGCGCAAACGAATCTTGAAATCCAATGACAGCGCCAGCCTTGTGGACCTGGGTGACGGCATCGTCTGCTTGGAGTTTCATTCCAAAGCGAACTCACTCGATGAAGGCGTACTCGGCCTGCTGCGGGAAACGATCGACGACTGTGACGACAATCACCGGGCGCTGGTCATCGGCAATGATGGCGCTCATTTTTGCGTCGGAGCCAATCTCGCGATGCTTCTCGGATGGTGTCAATCGAAGAACTGGCAACGGATCGCGCAGGCTGTCGAAGAAGTGCAAACGCTGTTCCGCGCGCTTCGCGGTCTGCCTAAACCCACCGTCGCCGCCGTCTTCGGGCAAACGCTTGCCGGCGGTTGCGAACTCACGCTTCACTGTGACCGTGTGCAGGCCGCGGCCGAGACGTACATCGGACTGGTCGAGGTGGGCGCAGGGTTAATCCCCGCGGCCGGAGGCTGCACGGAGTTGCTGCGCCGGCACACCGCCTCTCTTCAAGCGAAACACGATCTCACTCCTGCTACGCAAGCGGTCTTTGAAACGATCGGCATGGCCAAAGTCGCCAACAGTGCCGAGGAAGCCCGCGAGTGGAATCTCTTGCGGCCCGCCGACCTCATCACGATGAACCGCGACCACCTGCTATCCGATGCTCGGCATACAGCTCGGCTTCTGGCCGCCGCGCCGCAGCAACCACCGCGGCGCTCCGAGATACTCGTCGGAGGACAAGGCACTCTGGCAGCCCTCAACCTGGCGATCTATCTGCTGCACGAAGCCGGCTTCATCAGTGACTACGACCGTCACATCGGGAGCAAGTTGGCTACCGTTCTCGCCGGCGGGCCTCTGTCCCAGCCTGCTTGGGTTTCAGAGGACTATTTGCTCGGTCTGGAGAAAGAAGCCTTCCTCAGCCTGTGCGGGGAAGAGAGAACGCAGCAGCGCATGAGCCACATTCTGGAAACCGGCAAACCGCTCCGCAACTAGCTTTGGACGGAGACGCTGCTCGCTCACTTCCCAAGAGACTCCCCGACATCTCGCGCGCGGGAGGGTGGAATCATTCCACGCCGACTCGAAGCTACTGTTGCCGGTCGGCCCGTGGCGACATGACCGTCAAATGGGCGGGACGATTCCGGGTGCTACGCTACGGGGAAAGCACCGTCGGGGCGACGGTTGCCCTCGTACGAAGACCAAGATGAAGCTAGCGCTCGGCCAGGTCAACCCCACTGTGGGAGACCTTGCGGGCAACGTCGATCGAATGATCGCGATGGCCCAAAAGGCGTCCGCGGTGTCCGCCGATCTGATGGTGTTCCCTGAACTCGCCGTAAGCGGCTATCCGCCCCGCGACCTCGTCGAGATTCCGCACTACCTTGAACGAAACGAGAACGAGTTGCGGCGTTTGGCGCGCGAGACATCGGCTCTGGGAATCGCCGTCATCGTGGGCTACGCGGGAAGCTCCGAACCTGGTGCATCGCGGCCGGCCTCCAACTGCGCCGCCTATCTGCGAAACGGCCAGGTGCTGCACCGGCAAAGCAAAATGCTGTTGCCTACCTATGACGTCTTCGACGAGTGCCGGTACTTCGCTCCGGCTAAGAACCAACAAGTCTGGCAACACGACGGCTGCCGCATGGCTGTCACGATCTGCGAGGACGTTTGGAACGACAAGCAGTTCTGGGATCGCCGGCGCTACGAACGCGACCCGGTCGAAGAACTCGTGCAGCAGGGTACGGATATCGTCATCAACATCGCCTCTTCTCCGTATCACATGGACAAGCGCAAGTTACGGCTGAACATGATCTCCGCCACGGCGCGCCGTTGGGACGTGCCGATCGCCATGGTCAATCAGGTGGGGGGGAACGATCAACTCGTCTTCGACGGATCGAGCTTCGTCGTCGGGGCGGACGGCGGCACCCGCGCCCGCGCCAACTCCTTCCGCGAGGACCTGCTCTTCTACGACACTGAAGCGGGCGTCGGTGACATCCGAGAGCAATCATCGAACGAGTGCGATGCGCTGTATGACGCCTTGGTTCTCGGCACGCGCGATTACACTGGAAAATGCGGGTTCCGAAGCGCAATCGTAGGCTTGAGCGGCGGCATGGATTCATCGCTCACAGCCGCCATCGCCGTCGATGCCTTGGGCACCGAAAACGTGATGGGAGTCGGCATGCCTGGTCCGTTTTCGTCCGAGGGAAGTGTCAGCGATGCGAAGCAGTTGGCCGAAGCACTAGGTATCCGTTTCGAGATCATCAGCATCAACGACGCTTACGCCACCATGACGAAAGCTCTCGACCCCGTCTTCGAGGGCCGTGAGCCGGACACCGCCGAGGAAAACCTGCAGGCTCGACTACGGGGCGACACCTTGATGGCGCTCTCGAACAAGTTTGACTCGATAGTGCTCACGACCGGCAACAAGAGCGAAATCGCCGTTGGATACTGCACCCTCTACGGCGACATGGCCGGGGGATTGGCCGTCATCAGCGACGTGCCCAAGACCCTGGTCTACAAGCTGGCCCGGATCGTGAACCAGCGGCGTTCCGGGACAATTCCCGAGTCTGTCTTCACCAAGCCGCCCTCCGCGGAGTTGCGGCCCGATCAGAAAGACACCGACTCTCTCCCCGCGTACGAAGTGCTCGACCCGATCCTTCAACTCTACGTCGAGCAGTACGAGGAACCATCCGCCATCGCGAAGAAACTGCGGCTTCCCGAAGACCTCATTCGTGACGTCACGCGCAAGGTGGAACGCAACGAATACAAGCGCCAGCAGGCGGCGCCCGGGCTGCGCGTTACCTCGAAAGCCTTCGGAATGGGCCGCCGCTTCCCCATTGCGCAGCGCTATTCACCCTGATCGACAGACCAAGCCGGTGAGGGTGAAGCCTCGTAGCTTCCCTATAATGAGTCGTCTTCATGCCCCCCCTTCATCTCGGCATCATCGGCCTCGGTAACGTAGGGCGTGGCACTCTCCGCATTCTGCACGACAACGCGTCGCTGATCGAGCGCAAGCTGGGCTTCCCGCTTGTCGTGAAGGCCCTTTGCTCGCGGTCAGTGCTGGCCGAGCCGCCTGAGGAAGTCCTGCACTTCCCCGATGCATTGCGGACCGCGGACTGGGAAGACGTCGTCAACCATCCAGACGTTCACATCGTGGCGGAACTCGTCGGCGGCACCGACGTAGCGGCCCGGATCGTCGAATCTTCGATTGCCGCCGGCAAATCATTCGTCACGGCCAACAAGGAACTGATGGCGGAGCAAGGTGCCGATATCTGGGAGAAGGCCATCGACGCTAACACCTGCCTGGCAATGGAAGCAAGTGTCGCCGGGGGAATACCGATCCACTCCGTGTTGCGCGAGGGAATCTCTGGAGACCGGGTTGCTTCGTTGGTCGGCATCCTGAACGGCACATCAAACTACATCTTGACGGAGATGGAGAGTCGAGGCGAGGCGCTGGAAACGGTTCTCGAAGAGGCGCAGGAGCTTGGCTACGCCGAAGCCGACCCTACGGCCGATGTGGATGGCTACGACGCCCAATCGAAGTTGACTCTGCTGGCCGCGCTCGCTTTCGGCGTCAAGATCACTCCTTCTGACATCCATCGCGAGGGGATCCGGCGCATACGCAACATCGATTTCGCGTACGCATCGCGGCTCGGTCAGACCGTGCGTTTGATCGCGGCTGCCGAACAGACCGATCGAGGCCTGTTGCTGTCCGTCCGCCCCGCTCTGATCCCCCGTGACACGATCCTGGCGCATGTCCAGGGTTCTTATAACGCCATCTGGATCAGGGGCGTCCACGGAGAGGATACATTCTATTACGGCCGTGGCGCCGGACCGACACCCACCGGAGTCGCCGTCGTCAGTGACCTGATGCGCGTGGCCCGTGAAATCGTCAACGGCAGTCCCGAAAGGGTCTCGCCATTTGCCCATCCGGCTCTGGAGAAGTACGCGCCGGCTTCCATCGAGCACCAGGTGCGAGCTTACTACCTCAGATTCCGGGTGAGGGATCAACCGGGCATTATCGCGACCCTCGCCTCGATTCTCGCTGAGGCCGGTATCAGCCTGGAAGCCGTACTCCAGGAGCCTAGCTTCAATAAAGCCGACCTGCCGTTCGTCATCACGATCGAACCCACGGAAGAAGGCTCTTTACGCCAAGCCGTCAGCCGCATGGACGGTCTCGGCTTTCTCGTCGACCATCCCCTGACGTTGCCCCTCGAACTCGGTCTCCAGCAGTAACGTTCGATCGAGTCGCTCGCTTCGACAGCTCCTATCCGCAACAATGGCTTGTTCTCCCACTGGCCCTCCGGTTTTCGCGGCCGGTGGGACCGATAGAAGGTGCAGCCTGCCGGACAGCCTGACGCTGGTGGTTCAGGTTCACAAAGCCTGTGCATCAAGAATGGTTCTCAGGCGTCCGTATCCGGAGGCGCCCTGACCCTGCGTAGACCCTCCGGGTGGTTTGCGCCGCGGCTCACCATCATGCCGCCGGCGTCGAAGCCCTTGATTCGCCTCCTGTTTCGTCGCCGGAATTGCAATGCCACGGGAACCCGGCACAGAGGTGTCCGTGGTGGTATAGTCGATGGCTGGTTGGGCTGAGAAGCCTTTCCTCTCCCGTCCTTGTTGAGCTATCGAGACTCCTGAATGTCAAAACCAGATCGTCGTCAAGTCCTGACTTCCCTCGCAGCCTTGGGTGTCGGCTCGTCCGTAATACAGCCGCTTTTTGCAGCCGCATCGGCGGCTCCGAAGTCGTCTGTCACATCCCGCATCACGCGATTCGAGATCACGCCGACGAAACTTCCCTACTACGAGCCGGTCCGTGAAGCCTTGACCGGTAGTTTCCTGCTGCAGAACCGTCATCAAACCTCCTTCGATCCGACCATGGTCAAGATTCACACCGACGATGGATTGACCGGAATCTGCAACGCGATGATGCGAAGTCCGGAGCGGATCGAGTCCACCCTGAAACGAATGGTCGGCCATTCGCCTTGGGAGTACCTGCACGACGATTCTCTCGCCGGCATCCTGGTGGCGGTCTACGATCTTGTCGGACAGGCAGCGGGCCTGCCCGTCTCGCGCCTCTTCTCGACAAATCCGAAGGAGAAGATCGTTCAAACCTGGTGGAGTCAGTGCTACCCGCCGGCATTGATGGCCGAAGAGGCGAAGCGCGGCGAGGACCTGGGTTACAAGGTGCACAAGGTCAAGGCGCGCCCTTGGCAGGATCCCATCGAGCAAGCTGCCGCGATTTGCGATGTCGTCAAGCGTGATTTCCGCATTTGGGCGGACGCCAACTCCTGGTGGGGTTCAGTAGGGCGGACCATCCACTTTTGCAATCGGCTGGGCCAGTTCAACAACTATTTTGCGATCGAGTCTCCCATCAAGCGGCCAGGCATCGCCGGTTATCGGGCCCTCAAGGGAAAGGTGCCGCTGCAAATGAGCGAGCACATGACGCCCGACCCGATGCCGTACGTCCGCGAAGGCCTCTTGGATACCTTCGTGATCGGCGGGCCGCTCGGAAAGACGCTCATCAAACGCGCCCTGATGGCCGAAGTAACCAGGATGCCTCTCTGGGTCGAGCACAGTATCGAGGATGGCATCAACCAGGTCTTTCAGGCTCACCAGGCTGCGGCGTTCCCAGGCATCGAGTACACCATCAGCATTACGCATGTGCTTGTCGACGACCTGATGAAGGAACCGTTCGCGATGAAAGATGGCTTCTACACGGTTCCCACAAAACCGGGTCTGGGTGTGAGCCTCGACGAGGATGCAATCGACAAGTACCGAATCGCCTGATCTGCATTTCTCGTCGTTGCTGCGGCCTCCGCTCAATGGTCAACCCCAACTAGCAGGCGTGCGCTGCAGCAGTCCTGTCCGCGGCAGGTTCTGATACCATCTTCCGCATGAATAATGCTCTTATCGCCTCGGCAGGCTTGTCTTTGCTGTTCCTCTTGTCTTGCTCGCCCGCCACGGATAAAGGCGCAGAAACAGCCGCGCTGCAGCCGACGGGCGACTTCCACACCGATTCCTTCGTGATGGACTCTCATGTCCATGTCATGAGCCGGCAGCTCCTCGAAGGCACCGATTTCGGCGACCGCTATGAAGACGGGCACGTCGACTTGCCGCGGACGATCGAGGGCGGTGTCGACGCGATGTTCTTCTCGATCTATACGCCCGAGCCTTACTACCCGAATCGGCACGACGTGAAAAACACGCTTCGACTCGTCGAGTTGGCCCGGCAGCAAATCGAGAAGAACAACGACAAGATCGATCTCGCCCGCACTGTGACCGACATCGAGCGAATCACCTCTGAGGGCAAGGTGGCGGCCTTCATGGACCTCGAAGGCCCTTTCGATCTCGACGGCGACCTCCTGGTGCTCGCCGGACTCTATCGCCTGGGGCTGCGGTCGTTTCAACTCACGGCTCATAATTTCACCAGCAACATCGTCGACTCATGCTGCGATGTCAGCAAATGGGGCGGCCTGAACGAACGGGGCCGCGCCGTCGTGAAAGAAGCGAATCGCCTCGGCATGATCATCAACGTGGCGCACGGCTCCGAAGAGACGATTCAGCAAACGGTCGAACTCAGCGAGGATCCCGTGATTTACACCCACGGCGGCTTCCGCCATTTTGTCGATATCCCTCGCTGCATCAGCGACGAGGCCGCCAAAGCGATCGCGGCCAAGGGCGGCGTCATCTCGATCCAATGGGGCAGCACGTTCAACAACCCCAAATACTTCGACTGGAAGCACAAGGGCATCCCGATCGTGTACGACATCTCGAAGAAACTCGGCAAATATGCCGATATGACAATCGACAAGATCGACGCCGAGGAGCGGTCGCGCCTGCCCTTCGTCTTCAAGGGGACCATACCTGACGAATATTGGATGGGAGCGGATCAACTCGCCAAGGTCGTCGACTACGGAGTGCAGCTCGTCGGCGAAGACCACATCGGCCTCGGCTCCGACTTCGATGGCGGACCGCCGCTGCCCCGCGAAATCAAAGACATCAGCGACTACCCCGAGATGACCAAAGCCCTGCAACGTCTCGGCTATGGCGAAGTGCGCATCCGCAAAATCCTCGGCCTGAATCTGCTGCGCGTCATTCGTGAAGTGACTGAAAAGTAGCCTGCCGTTGCATCTGCCTGAGCATCTGCCGATGCGCGCAGGCGTTTCATCACTACTTTGACCTCAGTCCCGATCCTCTCGTCGAGATCTCGTCGACGAAGTCCCCGCGCTGTTAACCTGCATTTTTCACCACGAGGCGAGGCGAAGTGCGTGAGAGGGCCGTCAGGACGAGGCGCGCGCCGCTTGGCGCGCGCAGGCGTACTTGACCGTACGTCGAGCACGGCACGCAAGCGCAACGAAGTCACGGCGGTCGTATCGCGTGCTTCGGCCGTCGGGTGGGGAGAAAGGCAGGTTAAGAGCCTCGCCCGAGATCACCCCTCAGCGATGGCAATCAGTACACCACCGATGGCTCTCGGACATGATGGATCGCCGGTTCTGAGGGTCACCGTTTCGAAGCGCTGAAGGCGGTGAGCGGCGCACAGGTCATGAAGTCGTCCCAGTAGGGATCGTTCCGCTCAGTCGGCTCCAGCATAGCGTCGACCCAGCGGAAGTCGTCGAAGCCGGCTTCGCGCGCCGCCGCCTCGTAGGTGGCCGGTGCGAGGTAGTAATTCTCGAACTCGAACGCTTGGCCATCATGGTTGGTGATGCGGTACTGGATGACGTCGCCCTCGCTCGGAGGATAGGCGCAAGTACGCGCAAGCCCGTACTGCTCCAGCGACATGCCCGGCTGAGGCGGGTTGCGGACGTTGTCGTTGAAGCCTACGAGCCGGCCCCCCGGCTTCAGCGCTCGGAAACAGGCGTGACAAAAGCGGTCCAACTCCTGCCTGGTGCGCGCATAGTTCAGAAGATAGATGGCCGTCACGATATCGACCGGTTCGGGCGGCGTGAATGCCCCCGCGTCCTCCCGGACGTACCGGCAGCCCAGCGGTTCTTCTCGCTCGGCGACCTCGGCCAAGTCGATCATCGATTGCGAAATATCGACGCCGATCACCTCTGCCGCGCCCGTTCGTTTGAACTGGCGAGCGTAGACTCCTTCGCCGCACGCCATATCCAGCACCGATCGGCCCCCCAGATCACCCAGCACCTGGAACAGGGTGTAACGCTCGATGAAATGGCGGAACAGAAGCCACTTGGACTCGCGATAGCGCTCAGCGATGGAGTCGTACACATTCTGCTGGCTCATGACAATGCTCCCTGGCGTGGCTTCGGGTCGTCCAGCCAGCCACACGCAAAGAAATTTTTAGCATAAATGAAGAGATATGAATCAAAGTGAAAAAGCGGGTTCATTATCTGTGAAACACCCTGGCCTGCATGTCTCGCCACATGGAGAGACATGCAGGTTCAGCCGTCCAAAGGGACCCTCCCGCGATCACCGCTAGCTCAGGCATCGCGTTCGCTCAGAGCTGATGAGCTCATACACGTTGCCGCGCCATTCGATTCTCCGTGTTAGGGCCGAGCGGAGTAATACATAAAGCCAGATCCATGTGGCGATCGGCGTGTACCAGAAATACGCCCAGCCGAACTGATCGAGCCATTCCTCGCGGCTCGGGAACATCAGGCGCGCCGCCGCAGCGCGGACAGACCCTTTGCCCATCCCGGGGACAATGCACACCGCCAGCCCGCCCCAGCCGAGCAAATCTCCTGACGCCGCCGTCAGCAAGCTCACGACGATCGCCCCGCAGTAGACAAGGTGAGCCGCCAAAGCGGCGATCCACCGGTTCGGCCAGTAGATCCTCGTGATGACCATCTGGCGCACCGCCCAATCGAGGAACTCCACGCGATCGCACCCCCCGGTGGTCGCTACCGCCGCACTCGGGACGAACCGAATGCCGAGTTCGGCCGTGTTCATTGCCGCGCTGAGTCGGCAATCGTCGCTGACAGTGCCCTGCCAGAACTTCGCAACGTCGGCTCTCTCGAAAACTTCCCTGCGGATCGCCGTCCCGCCGCCCCAGGCGAAGTTCTTGTCGTCATCTCGCATGCTTGCGGCAATCGTCGAGTCCCAGACGCTCCGCATCAGCGGCCAGAACCGCCCCTCCTCCGGGAAATACCATCGAAATGTCGTCGTGGCCCCCAGCGACTCCTCTTCCAGAGGAGCAATCAAGGTCCGCAGCCAGTCATGCTCGACTTGGCCGTCGGAATCCGCAAAAACCAGCACTTTGCTCTCTGCGCGCGCGGCCTCGACGGCCTCAAGCAGGTTGTGGACTTTCTCTCCGATACAGTCGGGCGGCTCGCCCGCAACAACGATACGGGATCGTCCGTCCAGGCATGATCGAGCCACTCCGACCGCTTGGTCGTCGACGCTCCGGGTCACCACGACCAACTCGAAGTCAGGGTAGTCTTGCTCGACCAGTGATCGAAGGTTTCGATAGAGTTCGTGATCGATGCCCTTGACAGGTACGATCACCGTGGCGGGCGGTGCGTATGGGCCGACAGGCTCCCGCAGTTCCGACTCGACATGCTCGAAATAGCGGCGGCCCGCTCGATTGGAAATGACTGCGGCGACCGCGGCGGGCACGACGAGGCACCAGAACAGAACCGTGAGCAAGAACCGAGTGTAACATGGCCTTCTCTCCTCAAAAGCGGGCTGCCGGCTGCCGGAATACCCTTGTGATATGCTGACTTCCATCCTCTGATCCCCCTATGATTTCGTTGTCTTCTCTTCCCCGCATTTGCGTGCCGCTGGGGATCGCCGATGTGTCGCAACTCGAGCGTCTCGCGGTGGCCGCCTGTGACGACGGCGAGGATTTCCTTGAGCTTCGACTCGACCTGCTCGACAACCCGGAATCGGGCGTCAGGGTCTTTCGCCGCATTGCTCGACGCTATCCTGACGTCGTCCTGTTGGCCACCTGCCGCCGGATAAGCAACGGCGGGGCCTTCCGAGGATCGGTGGAAAGGGAAATCGAGATTCTGGAAGATGCCGTTCGGGCCGGGGCGGGTATCGTCGACATCGAGATTGAAACCGCGGAGCAGGCTCCCTCGCTGCTGATGAGCTTCGACGGGCGCGCCCGTCTTTTGATCTCCTATCACAATTTCGAGAGGACACCTGCGCTATCTCACGTGATACGCCGCCTGCAAAGGACTCCAGCCGACTTGTACAAGTTCGCCGTCCTCGCCCGCAAACCCACCGACGCCTTACGAACACTCAAGCTGCCTGCGAGCCATGTCGGTCTTCGTATTGTTGCCCTGGCGATGGGCGAAGTCGGTGTGGCGACGAGGATTCTCGGCCCTTCGCACGGCGCAGCCTTCGTGTTCGGCTCGTATTCTCCGCGCCCGCGGTCCCGGGGGAAAATGCTAGCCGCCGAACCCACGGCTCCGGGCCAGATTTCAGCCGACAGTCTGCGGAATCTCTACACGGCTCACCGCCGCAATCCCGCGACCCGCATTTTCGGAGTGGTCGCCGACCCTGTGGGCCATTCGATGTCTCCGGTTCTCCACAACCGCGCCTTCAGAGCGCGACGGATCAACGCTGTCTATCTGCCTTTTCTGGTGAAGCCGAATCAATTCTCCGATTTCCGCAAAGTAGTGGAGGAGCTCCCCATCGAAGGTCTCAGTGTCACGATTCCCCACAAGCAGCGAGTGATGCGCCATCTCGCCTGGGTCGATCCGCTTGCGAGACGGGTCGGCGCCGTCAACACGGTTTTTCGCAAGAAGAAGAAACTGTGCGGAACGAATACCGATGCTCTCGGTGTCGTGACTCCTCTCGAAAAGAAAATGCGTCTCACCAAAGCATCCGCCTTGATCGTGGGCAACGGCGGTGCTGCCCGAGGCGCGATCTTCGCGCTCCGCGACAAAGGCGTTCGGGTCACTCTTACGGGCCGAAATCTGTCCCGCGTGCGCCGGCTGGCTCGCAACTGCGGTGTCGAATCGATCGACCGCAAGCGTCTGCAAGACCAGTACTTCGATATCCTCATCCAGTCGACGCCGCTGGGCATGTTTCCCGACATCAACGGCTGCTTCTTCGAAGACCGCATCCCCGCCGATCTGGTGTTCGACATGGTGTACAACCCCCTCGAAACCAAGCTGCTCAAAATGGCGCGTGGGGCGGGCAAGGGAACGATCTCAGGGCTTGAAATGTTTCTTGAGCAGGCAGCCGCCCAATTCGAATTGTGGACGGGGGAAACCGCGCCTCGCGGCCCCATGCGCAACTCGGTGCTCGAGCGCTTGGCGCAACCCCATGCAGCCTGACTACAAAGCCTTCGCTTCCTATGCGCGCGACGCCAACATCGTACCGGTGTCCAAGGTACTTACAGCCGACTTGGAGACTCCGGTCTCGGCCTATCTGAAGTTGGCCGCGCGACGCACCTACTCCTTCCTTCTCGAGAGTGTCGAAGGCGGTGAGAAAGTCGCTCGCTACACATACCTCGGTGCGGATCCATTCCTGGTCGTTGAAGCAAGCGGAGACAAGGTCGCCCTCTTGCGCAATGGTGACCGCCGTGAGCTGAAAGGCAACGTTTTCCACATCCTCCGCGAAACCGCCGCCGAGTTCCGGCCTGCCCGGGTCGAGGGGATGCCTCCTTTCTCGGCCGGCGCGGTCGGCTTCGTGGGGTACGATGCCGTTCGCCTGATCGAACCGCGCATACCTGCGTTCGACAAAGACGACTTGGAGACCCCCGATGCGGTCTTCCTGTTCTTTTCAACTCTGCTGGCGTTCGACCATGTCAAGCATCAGATTCACGTGATTGCCAACGTCCGCTGCGACGAATGGCAGGGGAAGCTGAAAAAAGGGTACGAACAGGCCTGCCGGCGCATCGCGAAGATCGAAAGGAATCTCTCCTCGCCGTTGCGCCTGCCGCGCTCGCGCCCTCCCAAGAAAAAGGTAACCGTCCGATCGAATACCGGAAAGAGGCGGTTCTCTGCGGCCGTCAAGAAAGCGAAGGAATACATCCTCGCCGGGGATATCTTTCAGGTTGTGCTCTCGCAGCGTTTGAACATGAAGCCCGAGGTTGCCCCTTTCCAAATTTATCGGGCGCTGCGGATGGTCAACCCGTCGCCCTACATGTTCTATCTTCACCTTGACGATACGGTGATTCTCGGCAGTTCCCCCGAGATGCTGGTCAAGGTCGATGGCGATCGCGTCGAATACCGTCCCATTGCCGGTACGCGTCCGCGAGGCAGTACGGAGGCCGAAGATCAAGCGTTGGCGAAAAACCTTCTCGCTGACGAAAAGGAACTCGCCGAGCACGTCATGCTGGTAGACCTCGGGCGTAACGACATCGGCCGTGTGTGCGAGTTCGGCTCGGTGCAGGTCCCCGAGTTCGAGATCATCGAGAACTACTCGCACGTGATGCACATCGTGTCGAGCGTCATCGGCAAGCTGCGGCCGGATCGAGACGCCTTTGACACGCTCGAAGCCTGCTTTCCTGCCGGGACCGTTTCAGGCGCCCCGAAGGTGCGGGCGATGGAGATCATCGCGGAGCTCGAGCCGACACGGCGCGGCATTTATTCCGGAAGCGTGATGTATCTCGATTTCTCCGGCAATCTCAACTCCTGCATCGCCATCCGCACGATGTTGGTGCGCAAGAACAGGGCCTACCTGCAGGTGGGAGCGGGCATTGTCGCCGACTCGGTCCCCTCAAAAGAGTGGCGCGAGACGATGGACAAGGCGGGTGCGTTGTTGAAAGCCGTCGAGACCGCCCGCAACCTGTAGTCTCAGAACTCCCCTACGTACTGGACCTCTTCTTCGACCGCGAATCCGTAGCGATCGGCGATTCGCTGCTTGAGCTCGTCGATCAACGAACGCAGTTCGGCGGCGGTGCCTCCACCGGCGTTATAGATGAGATTGGCATGGTAGTCTGCGACGGCAATCCCTCCGCGCCGCATCCCTTTTGCCCCGACTTGGTCGAGAAAATAGGCCGACGCCACCTTGCCTTCACGGACGGCTCGCTCGGGAACTTCGGCCGCTACGGACTGCGGCAAGTCTTTGAGGTAGAGATTCTTGAAAATGCTTCCCGCGCAGCGCATCGTGGGCGGAAACTTCTCGTCGCGAATCGCCATGATCTTGTCCGCCCGGCTCCGAAGCTCAGCTCGATCGGCCCGTTCCAACAGCAGACTGCAACAGAAGATCATCCAGTCCTTGTTTCGCTTGAAGACGCTTCCCCGGTATTCGAACGCACAACCCTCGTTATCCAGATCCCGAACCTCCTCGCCGTCATAAAAGCGAACCCACTCGATACTCTCTGAAATGGAGTGTCCATACGCGCCGGCATTGCCGTAGATGGCGGCGCCGACCGAACCGGGAATGCGGGCCAAGGTCTCCAGGCCTCGGAGCCCTGCGGTGATCGCCGCATCCACCAGGGATTCGAGCGGTGCGCCCGCATCCGCTTGAAGCCGCAGGCCTTGCTGTTTGATGGACTTCGCCGTGAACCGCAGCACAAGGCCTCGATAGCCCGCATCCGCGACGATGACGTTCGTGCCGTCGCCGAGAATGCAGTAGGGCACCTCGTGGGTCCTGCAAATGTGAACAGTCTCCGCAAAAGCTTCCGGTTCGGCCGTTTCCGCAAAGAGATCAGCGCGTCCGCCGATCCCGAAACGGGTGTACCCTCGCAGTTCGACATCGCTCCTCACACTCAGCTTCTCGACCTGCGCAAGCGACGACGCGACGGAATCCAAAGAGACAGGGTGTGTCATGAGGGCAGTCTTCTCATCCTGTATCCATCGTAGAGCAGATGGGCCCGACTGCTATAAGCTGATCCGATAGCCTGCATGTCTCGCCACGTGGTGAGACATGCAGGCTGACCCCCTCGACGAGGAGACGCCATGCCGCCCCGCTTCCCCGGCTTTCCACCCGAAACACTCCCATTCCTTCGCGACCTGAAAGCCAACAATAAGCGCGAGTGGTTCCAGCCTCGAAAGCACATCTATGAGGAGAAGGTCAAAGCGCCGATGGTCGAGTTGGTGCTGGCGCTCGGAGAAGAGCTCCGTGACTTCGGAACCGACCTCGTCACGGCCCCTGACAAGGCCATCTATCGCATCTACCGCGACGTGCGTTTCAGCAAAGACAAGAGCCCCTACAAGACGCACGTGGCCGCCGTCTTCAGCGCCCGAGGACTCGAAAAGCATGCCGGCGCCGGGCTGTACTTCCACGTTTCGCCCGATGAGTTGCTCGTGGGCGGTGGTATCTACAGGCCCGGAAGCCGGGAACTGTTGGCCATTCGTCAGCGCATCGCCGCCGGCCACGAAGCGCTCCGAGCGATCTGCAAGGAAAGGATGTTCCGACATTTCTTCGGCCAGATCACCGGCGAACGTCTCAAGCGCACTCCCAAGGGCTTCACGCCGGATCACCCGGCTGCCGATCTGCTGGTCTACAAGCAGTTCCTGGCGGCCGACCATCTGGACCCGGCCATTGCCGAAACCCCGAAGCTTTTCCAGGAACTGGTCAAGCGCTTCCGGGCCATCGAGCCGCTCATTGTTTTCCTGAACTCGGCGCTTGCCGGCGAAAAGAGCAAAATAAAACTAACTTCACGATGAAGAACGAACGCTCCATCGTGTCTGAGGACTCCCGAGCGATGCTTTGCAAGTAATGGCCGGCGCCATCGGCCCGTTGCATCCCAGGCTTGGGAGTCGTAAACTCGGTTCGCGAGAAGTCCGAAACGGCAAACAGCAGAAACCGGAATCCGCCGCCTTCGAAGGAGAGTCTTCATGAACGCAAAGCAAGTTTTCCTGACCGCCGCATTCTGTGCAACCGCATGGTTGCTCTCGCCGCTGACAGCCGGCGCACAGAATGGCGACAGCGGCTCCAAGGTCAGGATGTACAACACCGTGAAACAGAAACTGCTCGAGGGCAAGCAGGTCGTCGGCGGAACCGTCTCTACGTCCGACCCCAACATCTATTGCGCCATGGCAGAGTCGGGTTTCGATTTTCTCTGGATCGAGATGCAGCACAGCCCGTTGATGTACGACGACGTCGCCAAGATGATCTGGGCTTGCAAGGACGCCCCGGCGATTCCATTCATCCGTATCCCGAACGCCACCGAAGGCGACATCCAGAAAGCAACCGACATTGGCGCATTGGGCATCGTGGTGCCGATGGTGCACACCGTCGAGGAAGCCCAGGATGCCGTCAAGTACGCCAAATTCCCGCCCGTCGGACGCCGCAGCCAGGGTGGCGGTCAGTACGGCCGATTGTGGGGCAGCGATTACCGTAAAACCGCCAACGAGAACATGATGATCGTGGTCATGATCGAGTCGCCGGACGGTGTCGCCATCGTTGACAAGATCGCCGCGGTGCCGGGCATTGACGTCGTTTTTGCGGCCAGCGGTGACATCGGCAGCTTCACCGGATGGGAGCGAACCGATCCGCGCTACATGAAGCTGATCAACAGAGTCCGTGACGAGACGCTCAAGGCCGGCAAGATCCTGGGGGGGCCATTCGCATGGAGTGACCGCCAAGGATACATGTTCTTCCAGGGGCCCGGTGAGGGCAGCCTCATCAAGTCCGGAGCCCGGGCGGCGCTTACGGGTGTTTCCGAAGGTCAAAAAGAGGACGTAGCGACCGGCGACGAACCCCTCTGACCTGCGTCTTCCGGCCGGATCGTGAGGTGGTCATCCCTCTCGCAGTCCCGGGACGTCCGGTACCCTAACCACCCGCCGGTGCGGGACTGTACCGGGGGGACAACAGTGAACCGTCGTCGATCGGAAGGCTCAACTGCACGAACCGCGGCGTGTTGGCAAAGGCGACCGTGACGTACTTGTAGAAAGCGCCATCCGAGGCGCGCGGCGCGGTTGGTAGATTCACGACTTTCTTCGTTCCATCCAGAAGAGAACTCAGCTCGTCGGCTCCTGGCAGCCCGGACGGAGTCTCGCCGGCGAGGGGCGGCCGCAGACTGCTGTAAACCGTATCGTCATGCATCAACACGATGTGAATCTCATCGATGGGACTGGAGTTCACAATGCGCAGCAGCCGGCTGTTGATTTCCTCCGTCGACCACCCGGCCTCCTCGGCGCCCACGACGAAGTACTCCACGAGCCTGGCCTGCACAACCATCTGCTTGCCGAGGATCTCCTCGAACACGACTCTGATCTCGTCCAGTTGGTCGGTAAAGGCGAAATCCAGCAGATCCGGCTCGCCGAAGGCTGCCATCACCGCGGTCATGACCGGCGAGGTATAGGAGCCGCTCAGAAGATCGTGCTCCTCGAAGGCAAGCGCATTGCCCACTTGCACGATCCGCTTGCGGTCGACGCCGTTGACGCCGACATACTTGTAGATTTCCTGATCGATCTCCCGCACCTGCGCCGATTGCGTGATGACGTGGTCGCTCTCGATGGGGGACGCAAGCAGGGCGTAGAACTTCGAGGCCTGCGGCTGCACCGCGGGATTGGGATTGAACCGGAAGGGCATCAGCGCGCCGGTTGCGTCCCGGACATTGGTGAGATAGGCCACGCCCTGCTCGTCGGTGATCCAGAACTCGTCGAGCACCGTGGTCGAAGCGATGACTTCGAGGGTCTCGATCACTTGTGCAGCGTCATGCCCGCTCGCTTCGCCCACCGCCACAAGATGCGCGGCGATGCGTGCCTGGGCCGTCATCTGTCCGTCCAGCATCGCGTCAAGGGCGCGTGCGACCGTGGCTAGAGAGATTTTGGGCATCTCCACCTCCTCAACATAGGTACTCCGTGCGTCCGGCTGCTGGTCACATGAAACCGCCTGCCCGTTCCACCGTGTGGAAAACGGCGAGTGCGGATCTCATCCAGCGGAAGCTGTGGCCCTGGACACCGAACGTTCGATTCGGAAGCATGGACGGGACTGTACCATCTCCTGGCCACGTCTACACGTATTTTCGCATACAACCCTCGCAGATCCGGCATCGGCCGCATGATGGTCGGCGAGGGTTCGGCTGAGCTACACTGACGGCCTGTCCGAGTGGGTCGAGACCCGATCAGGCCCCTCCCTTTCATCGCGCTGCGGTCCCGGTTGCCGCACGGAAGGTCGCCGCCGGATGAGAAGGGGCAGGTTGCTATTGCGAAGCGCCCAAAGTTGGAGCCGGAGCCCTGAGGATCGCAGGCAAGCGGGAGTTGCGGCTGGGCATTGACGAGAAGAGAACAATGCAATCCAATACCAGGAATCTTACCCAAGACGTCCGTTTCGAGCCGGACGAGAAGCCCCCGCCATTGCTCTCCATAGGGCTCGGGTTGCAGTACGCCACGCTGACGGTCGCCAGCATCGTGCTGACGCCCGCGATCCTGGTTGGTGCCGTGGGAGGCGATGAGGCCTATCTGTCATGGGTCTTGTTTGCCGCGCTCGTGGTCAGCGGGGTGACCACGGTGATCCAGTCCGCTCGCATCGGTCGCATCGGCTCCGGCTACCTCCTGCTCATGGGCAGCAGCAGCGCCTTCCTCGCCATCTGCGTCACGGCGCTCGAACGGGGCGGCGGCGGGCTGATGGCGAACCTGATCATCGTCTCGTCCTTGTGTCAGTTCATTCTCGCGGCAAAGCTCTCGCTGTTCCGGAAAATCTTCACGCCAACCGTGGCGGGAACTGTGCTGATGCTGATTCCGGTCACCCTCGCGCCGATCATCTTTCGCAAGCTCAATGACGTGCCGGCGGACGCCGCTCCCTCAGCCGCCCCGGTCACGGCAGGCCTGACTCTGGCGGTGATAGCCGCGATCACACTCCGTGCCAGCGGTGCCTCGAGACTCTGGGCCGCGGCCCTGGGGATCGTTGTGGGCAGTGCGGTAGGCGGTATCTTCTACGGGATCTACGACACATCACGTGTCCTCGAGGCTGCTTGGATCGGGTGGCCGCAGCTTGCCTGGCCGGGCCTCGACCTCGCCTTCGGTACCGACTTCTGGGCCCTCCTGCCCGCCTTCGTGCTGGTCACGCTCGTTGGCGCCTTGGACACCATCGGAGACGGCATCGCTATCCAACGGATCTCATGGCGCAGGCCGCGCGCCATCGACTTCCAGTCGATCCAGGGTGCGCTCGCCGCCGACAGCCTGGGCAACCTGCTGTCCGGACTGACGGGAACAGTCCCGAACACGACCTACGCGGCAAGCATCGCGGTCGCCGATCTCACCCGCGTGACGGCCCGCGTCGTCGGCATGTGCGTCGGGGGCATTTTCATCGTATTGGCGTTCCTGCCGAAGCTCGTGGCCGTCATCGTTGCCATCCCCGGTCCGGTGGTCGCCGCCTACTTCATGGTGCTGGTGGCGTCCCTCTTCATCCTCGGTGTCCGGGTGCTCATGCACGACGGCCTCGACCATCGCAAGGGCTTCGCGGTAGGCTTCGCCTTCTGGCTGGGGATCGCCTTCCAGCTCGATTGGATCTTTCCCGAATACTTCCAGGGCCAGTGGAGCGATCTGCTCGGAAACAGCATGACGGTCGGCGGCCTGACCGTGATCGTTCTGACGCAGTTCGTGGAGCTGACCGGACCGCGCCCTCGGCGCCTGAAAACGGAGCTGACCCTGGAAAACTTCCCGAAGATCGACTCGTTTCTCTCCGATTTCGCCGCGCGCGGCAAGCGCACCGAGGAGATGACCGATCGACTCCGCGCCGTCGGCGAGGAGATGCTGCTCACCCTGACGCGGCCGGCGGAAGAAGGCAGGGCGCCCGCGGGGCGGCATCTCCTGCTTGTCGCGCGCAATGACGGCGACGCGGTCGACCTCGAGTTTGCCGCCACGACCGACGACACCAATCTCGAAGATCAGTTGGCGCTGCTCAGTGAACAGGTCACCGGCCCCCCGGTCGAGCAAGAAGTCTCGCTGCGGCTGCTGCGTCACTACGCGTCGTCCGTACGCCACCAGCAGTTCCACGACACGGACGTGATCACCGTACGCGTCGGACCGACCGCCTCCATGTAGGCAACCCGGCGAACCCGGCATGAGCCACGGCAGGGCCTGGCTTGGACTGGGAACCTGGCCCGCACCGCTTGGAGGCTGCGTCGGGGTATCCTAGTGGGTACGTGGTTAGAAACCGTAAGCGGAGCGCTCCGGGAGCCCATTATTGATGGCGGCGTTTCGTTCGGCATCGGAGGGTGCTGGAGCGGCAGCGTCGCGCTCGGCGTGATAACGATTCGCTCGTCCGGTCTGGCCTACGCGGTGCCGTGAAGAGGCCCAGGCTGACGAGTTGCGCTCGGGTTCCCAACCTGTTTCACGAGAGGGAGTCGAACTCGCATGTTACAGATGACGCCGGAGACAATGCGCGAGCTCGCACATCATGTAGCGGACATATTGATAGAGCGGAATGTGCGTCTACCGGGCGAACGGGCGTGGGAGGGCGATTTCAAGGACGCTCTCGCTGACCGGTTGGATGAAGACCCGCCGGAAGCCGGCCGGCCGGCACGAGAGGTAATCGACCGGGCTGCACGGGACGTGTTGAACAATACGCTGAGGCTTGATCATCCGCGGTCGTTCGGCTTCGTGCCGACTTGCCCGACGTGGCCCGGCGTGCTGGCCGACTTCATCGCCTCCGGATTCAACGTCAACGCGGCAACCTGGCTCGTGGCGAGCGGCCCGAGCCAGCTCGAATCGGTTGTGATCGGCTGGTTCCGGCAATGGTTCGGACTGCCGGACGGGGCGGGCGGACTGATGACCAGCGGCGGGTCTGCGGCGGCCCTGCATGGCTTGGTGGCAGCACGCGAGGCGGCCGGTAATCCCGATCGGGCCGTCGCCTACATGAGCGACCAGAGTCACAGCGCGCAGGTCCGGGCGGCCCGCATCGTGGGCATCACGCCGGATCGGATTCGGATGCTACCGACCGACACGTCGGGCCGGGTCGATCCCGGCGCCGTTGCGGACGCGGTCGCCTCGGACCGGGCGGCGGGGCGCACGCCAATGGTCGTTTGCGCGAATGCCGGCACTCCGACCCGCGGTGCCGTCGACCCGCTGCCGGCCCTGGCGGACATCTGTGCTGCCGAGCGCGTGTGGTTTCACATCGATGCGGCTTATGGCGGTTTCGCGATCCTGACGCCGCGCGGCGCGGCGGCCCTTGAGGGCATCGACCGGGCAGACTCGATCAACGTTGATCCGCACAAGTGGCTGTTCCAGCCGTACGAGGCCGGCTGCATCCTGGTGCGCGACGCCGGCACACTTGAACGCGCCTTCGCAATTCAGCACGACGTGTTGCAGGATTCGGTGTGGGGCGCCGAGCACGCCAACTTTGCGGATCAAGGCATCCAACTGAGCCGCAGCTTCCGTGCGTTGAAGGTCTGGATGTCGATTCAGACCTTCGGGATGGCGGCGTTCCGTGCGGCCATCGAGAACGGGCTCGACCTGACAGCCCGCGCCGCGGAGTACGCCGGCGGGAGCCGCACGCTGGAACTGCTGTCGGCGTCGCTCGGCATGGTGTGCTTCCGCGTCAACCCCGGTGGCCTCAGCGAGGATGCTCTGGCTCGTCTCAACCGCAAAGTGCTTGCGCACGTGTTCTGGGGCGAGCAGGCGTTCCTGTCGTCCACCATGGTCAACAGGCGATTCGTTCTGCGGTTGTGTATCCTGAACCACAACACGACGTGGGATGACGTCCGCGAGACGCTCGAAGCCGTTGAGCGGTTTGCGATGGAGGTGACCGAATAGCACCGTCACGTTCAGGTTGATGTCCGCGGGCGCCGGGAGGTTTGCGACCCCGCAGCGGCGTTTTCCCTCACTCGCCGCTACGCCCGGAGTTCCGCTCTCACGCGGGCGGAGGAAAAACTGGCCTGCATATCTCCCCATGTGGCGAGAAATACCGGCTACCCCGGAGTGTCGTAACGCAGGTCCCAGTTGCCGAGTTTGTGCAAGGTGGCCCCAGATTGTTCGATGGCGGGCTCACCGGCGCGGACCCAGTCGGCGATCTCTTCGCGATGACCGAGCCGCCGCAGGGCCGTCCAGGAGCGGCTGTAGTCACAACGCTGGTAGCAGTCCCAAAAAAACAGGTTCTCGACCCCCGCTTGATAGAGCCCGTGGGCGCGCCGGCGATAATCCTCGGGAGTCATTTGCCGCGGCAGCAGGCTCGCCGCGGCCTTGCATGAAGTGCCCCTCGTGATCCGCAGGAAGTACTCGGCGGCGGCGGGCTCCACAAAAGTGTCCTGAGCGCTGTTCAGGCTGTCGGTGGAAGTGTAGGGGATCAAAGTGTCGACCAGCCCCTCGCGGATCCACTCTTCCAGATCCATCGCGTAGTAGAGGTTGGCCTGCTCGGTGCCCATGACGATGGCCGACACCTCGAAGGGCCGCTTCCGGCCTTGCCGGCGGGCCTCGTCGTCGAGCGTTTCCCGTACCTCGCGCATGAACTGCGTGAGATACGTGGCGCGGTGCTTCAACCAGCGGGGGTCGCGTTCGTCGAGCTTGAGCGCATCTTCGCCATACTTCTCCTCGAACCCCTTTACGATGGGCTCTTCGTACTCGACGAGCGGCGGCCTGCGGTTGTAGAGCAGACAGATGCCGTCGATGGGATAGGCCGCGATCTCGCGAAACAGCGAGAGCACGTATTGCCGCACGCCCTCATAGGCGTAGGAAAGACGAGGCGTGGGCTGCCCCTGTCGATTGCGTCCACGCCACTCGGGACGCCGTTCGTAGAGTCCCCCGGTGTTCCATTCGTCCTCGGGCACAGGGAAGTGAAAGCCCGCCACCCGATACGAAGCGTGAAACTCGAGACCGACTTCATGGGCATGGTCCGCCGCGACACGTAGTTGGTCGATGCCTTTCTCGCGAAACACACGGAACGCTTCCGCCGCGAGCCGGTCGCGAACCCGGAAAGGATCCCGGATCCAGTCATTCATCGCTGACAGACCGATCTTCGTTGGGTAGAACATCTTGTCTCCCCCGCCGGCCTCCCAATAGATCCGGGAGAAATCGGTATCGCGGTAGGGCTCGATCTCGCGCCGGATGTCGGCCTCCGTTGACGGCCGCAACCAGCTCACGTATCCCCAGGCATCGTTGTGCGCGTACAGGCGGCGGGTGTCTTTTCGACGGCGGTCCGCCTCGAGCTGTTCGACCTCCTCGTCGGACAAGGGCGTCAATTTGACATAGGACAGCCACAGCGGAAAGCAGGAGTTCGCCACCGACGCTTCGTTTTCGGGGACAAGCCGGGAGCAGAACTGCCGCAGGACCAGTCCCTCGCCGGTCAGGTCGGCGGTCTTCCAGTACAAGTCGTCGATGCGGGTTCGGGTGTCGAAGGTGGTTGGGAAAATCTCGTAGTCTCTACGGCTCTGTTTCTTGCCGACAACGTCATTGTGGGTGATGAGACTGAAGGTGGATTCGCTGTCGAGACGCGTCTCGAGACGCGTCTCGCCGTAACGCGAGCGAAGCCCGAAGTGGATCGCGTGCCAGCCCTTGCGGTTGAGCGGCAGCGTGATCTCGGGGGCGGCGGTGTTGTGCCCCGCGACGAGCATGACGCCTTCGGTCTTGTCGCTCGCATAGTCGAGCAGGCGCCAGCGGTGGCGCTGGGGCTTTCGCGAAAGAGCCTCGGACGGCTGGCATGGACGGAAGTCCGAAACATAGACGGCCCGCTCTTGCCCATAGGCTCCGGAACGGAGAGCGCCGAGAAGAGTCCCCGCCGCGAGAACTCCCCGTCTGCTCCACAGGCCGTTTCCAGTGTGTTCGTTTTTCATGGCATGTCTCACGCTTCACCGCCTGCGAGGCGGCATCGGGAATGGAACCGTTCGTCTTGAAGATATAGAGGCGCGATTCCGATGCCCCTGAGACCGGCTCCGGCCCATGGTAGCAGGTAACAAGAGCCTCATCCCCGGCGCAGCTCACCGCAGGGCAGCCGCTAATGTTCCCCTCGCCCTTCTCCATGTTGTTGATGTTCCATCAGGTCTTCCCGCCATCAGAAAACACCCCCGAGCTGAGGGGTTGCGTGGACGATGGAAACTCTTCGAGCCTGGGCGGCTCAAGGAGTAGGGCGTGGCGTTGTTCCACAAGAACAGAAGATCGCTTGTCCCCGAAATGCGCTTCAGAGCTATGGTGAACGAGAGTGCAACGAACCTTCAACGGCTAACGACGATGGATTTCATCGATGCTATGTGAACGCGTTCACGTGATCACATGTTCACAAGATCAAGAGGGTAAGAGTTCACAAACGATGTCAATGCGAATCGGTGTGATCGATCAGCTTGTTCAGGGTCTCCTGCCAGTCACAAGGAAATTGTGCTGCTGCTATGGATTACAATTCTGAAACGATTCGATGAGACGACCTGCTGGGTCGCCGAGCGCCGACGGCCGGTGGAGGTCCGGCCGCCAGCTCAGTACGTCACACGTCCCTCCAGGCGCATCCAGGCCTCGAAGACATCGAGCGCCCCGTCGCACGGGACATGCACCATCGGCAGCGCGCGTTTCTCGAACGGCTTCGTCAGCTCCTCGTAGATGAACCCGTCGAGGAACTCGACACCGGCAGCGTCGTGCCGGTTGACCGAAAAGTAGACCCTATCCAAGCGCGACCAGGCACATCGGGCACGGCTCGCAACTGGCGTAGGTCTCGCAGCCCTTCAGCTCATCCGTCGCCAGCTTCCGGCAGGCTTTGCGGATTGCCACGACCTCGTCATGAGCCGTGGGATCCTTCGCGCGCAGCACCTCGTTCCAGCCTTCGCCGATGACCGTGTCGTCGCGGACGACCACGGCCCCGAACGGCCCGCCGTGGCCCAACTCCATACCTCTGCGGGAGAGCGCTACCGCCCGCTTCATGTGCGCCTCGTTCATCGTTCATCGTTCCACCGGGCCAGCCCGCCGCCGCGATGGGGCGGCGGATTGTGGGGCAGGAGGCCATGGTCATTGATCGGCATCAACACAAAGGCATATGCTATAGCATATACTAAGAAAAAGGGGGTATCCGAATGCCCGCGCTCGAACGACATGTGCGCTTGTTTCGCAACGGTCGCAACCAAGCGCTGCGCATCCCTCGAGAGTTCGAACTCGAAGGGGATGAGGCGATCCTGAGGAAAGAAAGCGACCGCCTGATCGTGGAACCGATTCGCAAAGGGCGATTGCTGGCCCTGCTCAGCACCCTCGGACCTATGGACGAGCCGTTCGCGCTCGGAGACGAAGATCTGGCGCCGCTGGACGATGTAGAGATCTGAGAGTGGCGCTGCGCTATCTGCTGGATACCAACATCCTGTCGGACCTGATCCTTCATCCACAGGGCAGAGTGGCTCAGCGGATCTCCTCGGTCGGAGAGAGCGCGGTCTGCACCAGCATCGTTGTCGCGGCGGAGCTTCGCTTCGGTGCTGAGAAGGCGGGTTCTTCGAAACTCGCCGAACGGATTGGCCTGATTCTCTCGGCAGTGGATATCTTGCCGCTCGAGGAGCCCGCCGACCGACACTATGGAGAGGTCCGGCAGCAGTTGGCGAGCCAGGGCACCCCCATTGGACCCAATGATCTATTGATCGCCGCGCAGGCTCTCGCGCTGGGCCTCACCGTCGTGACAGCGAATGTGGATGAGTTCTCCCGCGTGCCTGGTTTGGGGGTCGAGAACTGGTTGTCCGAATGACATCTTGTAGAGTGAACGTCAACTTGGCGGAAGCTGCGATGAAGGCCCCCGTTTCATGCCCCGTCGATCAAGACACCACAGCCTCTGACCTGCATTTCTCACCACGCGGCGAGGCAAAGTGCGTGAGAGGGCCGTCAAGACGAGGCGCGAGCCGCTTGTCGCGCGCAGGCGTACTTGAACAGTACGTCGAGCACGGCAAGCAAGCGTTGCGAAGGAAAAGCAAAGTCCTGGCGGTCGTATCGCGTGCTTCGACCGTCGGGTGGTGAGACATGCAGGTCAGACCGGTGGGTGCGCCTACACGTTGCAATCGACTTCAAGCGCCCAAGAGATCCTTGTGAGTCGCTCTCTTTAGTGCCCAACAAAGGATGTTATTGGGCTGTAGCACCAGTTCGACCAGCGGCGCCGGGCGCGAGGCAGACGCGGCACAGGTAGTGGTCGCGTGCCACGACCTTTTCCCTGCCCCCGCCGAAGCGGGTCCGCGAGCGCCGGCCGCGGTTGTAGCAGGTCTCACACAAGCCCGCGGCGGTAGGCTTCCCCTGCCGCAGGGGCAGCAAAGCGGGAGTTGCGAGTCAGGGTTCATGTCGGCCCTCGTTCGCCGTTACGGACGAAGCTCTCCTTCGCGTGTGAAACTAACTGTGATAGGAGGAGATATGGCTGCTTACGTAATCATCGATGCTAAAGTGACGGATGAGTCCGCGTTCCGCACGCACCTCGCTCGGGTGCCGGCAATTGTAAAAGCTCACGGTGGCCGGTACTTGGTGCGAGGCGGGGCTCATGAGGTCATCCGAGGCAACTGGACACCCGACCGCCTCGTCGTGCTCGAATTCGACAGCGTCCAACAAGCAAGGGAATGGCAGGACGCGCCGGACTACGCTGACCTCAGAGAGAAGCTCAACAGGGTCTCTGAGACCAATGTCGTCATCGTCGAGGGAGTATAGATGCTTTGGAGTGCAGGGCCACCGTGTACGGCGGTGTGAAGTGTCATCGGTGGGCGGCGTTCAGTGCGCGCGCATACTGATTCGTCGACACGTCCGCAACGATCACGGCACCGCTCCGGAAGGCCTCACGGCATCGCTTGGCGTACTGGCATTACGGTCGTGATGCCCTACATCGCCCCAGGAACGTCTTCCTGTTCAACAATGTGGACGGCGCTGCTCGGCCGGGTTGCCCCTCCGGCGCGATGTGGCGCAACAGGATCATGGTTGCAACCGAAGCCCCTGCTGGCGGGATCGGTTCTTCTGCTGTCGAGCTTCGCGCTGCAGACCCCCGCCGGCCAGACGGACATCGCCCCGGTGGTCGATCCGGCTCTCATCGATGGTCCGGCGGCTCCGGTCCCGCCGGAGGTGATGACCCGCGACGAGCAGGGTCGGGCGACGGTTCGTGCGGTGAGGCTGGACGAGAGTATCGACCTCGACGGCTTGCTGGACGAGGCCGTCTACGAGAAGGTTCCTGCCATCAGCGGATTCATTCAACTGACGCCGGACGTGGGAGCGGTGGCGACCGAGAGGACCGAGGCGTGGATCCTGTTTGACGAGATGAACGTCTACGTCTCGGCGCGGGTCTGGGACTCGGCCCCCGAGAGCCAGTGGGTGGCCAACGAGATGCGCCGCGACACCAGCCAGCTCCGTCAGAACGACACGTTCGCCGTGCTGTTCGATACGTTTTACGACCGCCGCAACGGATCCCTCTTTTACACGAATCCGCTCGGTGCCCGCGCGGACGCCCAGTTCACGAACGAGGGCAACCCCAACTCGGACTGGAACCCGGTCTGGGACGTGCGTACCGGCCGCTTCGACGGCGGCTGGACGGTAGAGATGGAGATCCCGTTCAAGACCCTGCGCTACCGGTCCGAGCCGCCCCATATCTGGGGCATCCAGCTCAGACGCGCCATCCGGCGTAAGAACGAGTGGGCCTATCTGACGCGGCTGCCGGTCGCAGCCGGAGCCGGCAGCGGTGCCCGCGGGATGTTCCGCATCTCCGAGGCCGGCTCGCTGGTTGGCCTGGAGCCCCCGTCGGCGGGCCGCAACATCGAGATCAAGCCCTATGCGATCGGAGGGTGGACCACGGACATGACCGCAATCCCGGTGAAGATCAACGAAGACCGCGGCGACGGCGGCATCGACATTAAGTACGGCATCACCCGGAACCTGACCGCTGACTTCACCTACAACACGGACTTCGCCCAGGTGGAAGTGGACGAGAGGCAGGTCAACCTGACCCGCTTCCCTCTGTTCTTCCCCGAAAAACGGGAGTTCTTTCTCGAAGGACAGGGCATCTTCAACTTCGCCCGCGGCGCCTTCACGCGCGTCGCCGGTCCGGCCGGCAGTGCGGTCGGCGGGTTCTTCGGCGACGTCAATGTGCCGCAGCTCTTCTACAGCCGGAAGATCGGGCTGGAGGAAGGCCACGTGGTGCCCATCGTCGGCGGCACGCGGGTCACCGGTAAGGTCGGAAAGTTCGATATCGGGCTGCTGAACATCCAGACCGGCGAGGAGATGGTCACGGCCTCCGAGCCGACCAACTTCTCGGTCGTCCGCCTCCGGCGCGACATCCTGAGGCGCAGCTCCGTCGGCGCGATATTCACCAATCGTTCGGTCTCCCGGCTGGCCCCGGGCTCGAGCCAGGCCTATGGCGTCGACGGCACCTTCGCCTTCTTTGAGAACGTCAACCTGGTCACCTACATTGCCCGCACACGGCTTCCCGGCCCCGAGCACCAAGGGAAGGATCTCAGCTACCAGGGCAAGTTCGAGTACGCCGCGGACCGCTACGGTTTCCAGGTGGATCACCTGCTGGTGGAGGACAACTTCCTGCCGGAGGTGGGCTTCGTGCGCCGCGACAACTTCCGGCGCACCTTCACGTCGGCACGCTTCAGCCCCCGCCCGCAGTCTATCGCGAGCGTGCGGCAGTTCAGCCTGGAGGGAAGCATTGATTACATCGCCTCGGCCGACAAGAACTACCTCGAGACACGGCGGAATATCGTGGCGTTCCAGACCGAGTTCGAGTCCAGCGATCAGCTCACCTTCACGATGACCGACAGCTATGAGTTTCTTGTCGAGCCGTTCGTTCCTCCCGGTTCCGATTTCTCGATCCCGGTAGGAGGCTACAACTTCGCTGACGTTCAGGTGGCCTATTCCATTGGCCAGCAGCGGCGCGTGAACGGGACGGTGGCGCTGAGGCGGGGCGCTTACTTCGACGGCGGCCTGACGTCGGTGGAGCTGACGCAGGGCCGCATCGCGGTGCTACCGAAGATGTCGGTCGAGCCGACCGTCTCCTTCAACTGGATCGACACGCCGTACGGGGTGTTCCAAACGAACTTGGCGGTGACACGGGTGAACTACGCATTCAACCCGCGCATGTTCTTCAGCGGGCTCATGCAATACAATTCGGCCAGTAACTCGTTTGGCAGTAACCTGCGTCTTCGGTGGGAGTACAGCCCAGGTAGCGAGTTGTTCGTGGTCTATACCGACGACCACGACGTCACCGGCAGCTTGCTGCCCGACCGGGGCTGGGACCTGCGGAACCGCGGCTTCGTCGTCAAGATCAACAAGTTGTTTCGGTTCTGATGGCGGCGGCGGGAGTGCCAGAAGTCCCTGCCTCCCCCCTTGGGAGCGCCTTCACTCCGCGATCCATGCCGGATCGATGCGCAGCAAGTCCCGTCGGTTGACGCCGATGCTTCTCTCGATGCGGTGGTAGCGCAACAGGATCGAGCCGTCCCCGGCTTCGCACAGAAACGGGTAGCGCATGTGCGCGTTTCGGGGTTCCTTCGTGGTCGGCTTCGCGATCAGCTTCGAAGCGCTCCAGCTCTTGCCGTCGTCGTCCGATATCGCCGCGTGCAGGTATTGGCGTCCCGAGCGGTGAATCTCGCCGCCGGGATAGTTCGCCCAGTCGTTCCATGACAACACCAGCCGCCCGTCCGACAACCGCAGGATCCCGGCCGGAGCGTTGGCCGCCCGGATGTCGCTGGGCGTCGAGGGTTCCCACGAGTTGCCGCCGTCGGACGAGAACGTCTGATACAAACGGCCGTATTGCGAGCGGAAGAGCATCCATACGCGACCCTCGCCAAGCTCCGCCATCACCGGTTCGATCGCGCCGGGATGCCCGAGGCCGGGGCCGAGCGGGACCCGGATGTCATCGTCGCCCAATTGCCACGTCTCACCGTGGTCATCCGAGAACAGGGTCAGGATGCGGTACTCGTATTCCCCGCGTTCGGCGAGATAGTTGTCGGTCGCATAGTTCGATGCGAAGAGGATGCGCCCGTTGGACAGCTCGATGATCGACTCGATCACCGGCACGTAGTGATGCCCCATGTCGATGCGCTTGGGTTCCGTCCAGGTCTCGCCTCCGTCAAGGGACACGTTGTGATACAGCTCGGTGAGCCCGCTCGCCGCCGGATCGCCCTTTCGGGGCAGGCCGTAATAACGCATGGCGAAAAGATGGAGCGTGTTCCGCCGATCGATCATCAGGTACGGCCCGACCGACTGCTCGTAACGAAACATCGTGCCGCGGCCCGCGGGATAGGAGAACGCGACTCTCTCCCGCGACCAGGTGCGGCCGTGGTCGTCGGAATATCGGATGTAGAGAGGATGCTCCGGACCCGGCAGCGGGATCTCTTTGCGATTGCGTCCCAGCGTGTAGACCGTCACCAGCCGCCCGTCTGGCAGTTTCGCGATGTGACCGATGTGGCCTTCATAGTCGACCAGGGCGGGTCCGGAGGTGGCCTCGGCGGCAACGAAACTCAGCAGAGCCAGCAGAATGAGGGTGATTCCCCTTCTCCCCTGCCGGCGCTGCCGTTCGCCGGTCAACGAGGTCCGCGCTGCGGCGCGAATGGCTCTCGATGCCGGGAGCCTGATCTCGAACTTGGGAATCAGTGTTTCATGTCTCATTTTTCTTCAACCCGGAAAAGCTCTCAGTTTCCCCGTTTCCAAGGTGCGCGTCACGCGGAACACTCCCGACGGCCCCGCCGGATAGCCCATATAGACAAAGATGTGCTGTACGCCTCGCCCCTCGTCGATCACCGCTCCGCCGGGATGCAGGCCGTCGATCTTGCCCAGCGGCTCCTTCCGTGCGAACAGAGCGCACTCGAAGCGCCAGTCCGCGCTGCCCGCGAAGAGTTCATCCGGGTCGATGCTCCACAGGTTCAGCGACATCCGCCCCGGATACGGCCTTCCTTGCCCGCCGCCCGCGCGCGCCGGGACGGCCGCCTCGATTCTCTTCGTCACGGGATTGTAGTCGATGTCCAGCGTATCTTGCCGGCCCCGCTTGCCCGCGACCCGGATCGTCGAGTGCTTCGCTGCAAGGGGATGCCAGCCGCGGTCCGACCAGAGCTGAGCGTAGACCGAGGTGTCCGTCGATTCGTCATAGGCCGCCGGGTCGTAGCTTCGCGAGACCACCACGAGCTTGCCGTCATGATGCAAGGCCACGGGTTCGCCGGGACGCACGAAGCTCGGCAGCGATTGCTCTTCTTCCCGCCAACTGGCGCCGCCGTCCCGCGAGTAACGGAAGTGCAGTTTGTCGGCGATGCGCACGGTCCCCCCGGTCGTGTCGGGAGGATGGCGTCCTTTCTTGTAATCCTCGGTCACGATATTCGAGTGCCCGACGACCACCAGTCCGTAATTAGGATGCTCGAACAGACGCGGCCCGATGTAGAGCACCGCTCCGGGCGTCGTGTCCTCGCGCATGGCCGTCGAGAAATGCTTCCAGGTCTTGCCCTGATCGTCGCTGCGGAAGACGCCGTGATCGCTGACGATGACGACTCCACCGTCGGATGTGGTCCCGATGGCGTTCAGGTGGATCTTGTAGCCCAGCGTCGGGTCCTGATCGGGGGCGAACTTGTAGCGATGGGCGAGCGGGATGTGGCCCCCGCGGTAGCGGTCTTCGCGTGTCATCGCCTGTCTCAGGTCGAAGGGCCTGCTCCACGTTTTGCCGCCATCGGTCGAACGCACCACCATCGTGTAACTGTGGTCGTCATTGGTCCGCTCGAGGCCTGTCCAATGTCCCGGAATATGTCGGTGCACGACGATCAGCGTGTTCCCGGCCTGCGTGCCTACCGGCCAGCCGTAATGGTTGTTGAGAGCTTCGGGGGCGGGTGGCAGACTCACCGGCGCGAGTTCGAGCAGGCCTTCCCGGCGGCCTTCTTCGAGTCGCGCCAACTGCTCGTCGGACATGTGGAGAAGGCGAGCCGCGAGGGGATTGTCGTCGAGGGTCGGTTTGACGGAGGCCGGGTCGGAACAGGCGGCAACACCCCCGGCGGCGAGAACGAAGGAACGGCGGGTGATGCGCAATGGGTTGCTTGTCGTTGGCATGGTGTGTCGTGTGCGGTGACGTACACCGGCGAACCGGTCGAAACGCTCAGGTCTCGCCGACTCTATCCATGGTCGTCAGACCGGAAATGCCTTCACATCCTCCGTGTCCAAAATGCGGCTCGGACGGAACACCCCCTCGGGTCCTGCAGGGAAGCCAGACGGTGGCTGAAAATCGGAGTTCCGGTCGATGATATTGGCAAAAGGCTGGCCGAAGTGGTCTTTTTCGCCACCGCAACGGCCGTCAAAATGGACCTTCGAGATGTCCGCGCCACAACGGCTCCCTCACGAGTAGAACCAGTCCACATCGAAAATCTTCAGCCTCAGATCGGTGTCGCGCGACATCGATCGCGAAGAATGGTAATAGGCCACGAGCGCTTCGCTGTCGACGAACGAGATGGACGGGTAGCCGCTGATGTAACCCTCGCGCCGCTCGACATCCTTGTGGTTCGTCCAGGTCTTCCCCTCGTCCTTGGAGATGGCCGCCGTGAGCGGATTACGCGGGTAGTGATAGCTCGTGCCGCCGGGATCGCTGAGAGCTTCCGGCGTGGCGTTGTTCCAAAGGAACACGAGATCGCCGGTCTCGGGAATGCGCTTGATGCAATTGGCCGCCGATGGGGAAGGCAGCTCGGTCGCTTCTCCGTCCGGCCACGTCTCGCCCCGGTCCTTGGACGTGGAGCGGTAGATCTTCCCGAGAGTGGTCCGCATCATCGCCAACAGCGAGCCGTCCTTGAGTTCGACCACGCCCGGCTCCTCGGCGCCGCGCTTGGGAAGATCGACTCTCTTGCGGCTCGTTTGCCATGTCGCTCCCTCGTCATCGGAGTAGAGGCAAAACGCGTTGTAATGATCCCCCCGCCCATAGAACTCGCCCCAGTGGCACGGCAGGATGATCCGTCCCGAACTGTGCAGCAGATTGTGGTCGGCGTTGGTGAAGTACACCCCTCCGGTTGGCGAGATCTGCACCGGCTCGGTCCACGTCTCGCATTCGTCCCGAGACCGCTTGAGGTGGATCTTCAGGTCGCGGTTGGCGATATCCCGTACCGTGAAAGAGAAAAGGATCTCTCCCGAGGGCAGGCGCAGCAGGTTCGGGTGCTTCACGTTGTCCACCCCGAAGTTGTCCTGCAGCGTGACCTTCCCGCTCCAGGTTCGCCCCCGGTCCTTGGAGACGCGCGCGGAGATCCGGCAGGGCGCGGCGTCGCCGCTGCCGGCGGCCGAGTAAGGCGATCGGAAGATCCGCGACGGTTTCTTCACGTAGTATTCGCACCAGACGAGCAACAGACGATCGCCGCTCAGCGGAAAGATCAGTTGATGGTCGTGCCGCGGGTTCTCCGGGGTCCATGGGCAGGGGATGAGCGAGTACTTCTCGCCGATACCCGCTTTGGCAGCGGCGGCTGCCCGCCGCGCCGGCAGCGCCGTTGCTGCTAGGCCGGAGAACGAAAGAAAATTTCTGCGATGTACTTCAGTCATGCGGTCCGGCTCCCTTCGTTAACAGCCCGTGGTGAAACCCCGCGTAGCACCGAGAGGGGTGAGGCGCCCGGCTGACAAGGCGTGACGAGGGAGCATATTGAACATATTCGACCGAGGAGCAACGCAGTTCAGCCGGGATGCATCGCCGCTTGAATGCAGCAGGGCTTTTGCCACGGGCTGTTGAGCCTGGAGTTGAAATTTTGAAGGAACGCATCTTGAGCGAGATGCGGCGGTCCGTTGGACCGACCGGCCTTTCGTAGTACGTCACGAAAACCTTGCCGTCGATGAACCGCAAACTCGGATAGGAAAACGCCTTGGTTCGATCGGTTTCCAGGTGGAGATAACCGAACCAGCTTTCTCCCTCATCGGCGGAAAACGCAATCGTCAGCGGTGTTCGATCGGCGCCGTGTTGGCCCCGGCTGTTGTAGTTCCACACCACGGTCAGCCAGCCGGTGCCGGGATCCCGACGGACGGCCGCCGGGGATTCCGGGGAAACGAGGGCCGTGACTTCCGTCGCCGGCGACCAGCTATCGCCGCCGTCCCGCGAAATGGAGCGATACTGGCGGTGAGTCTGCGTGCGCATCAGCATGAGCAGCCGGCCGTCCTTGAGCTCGACGGCATACGGCTCCATGAGCCCGCGCCCCGGCCCCGCCAGCATCGACCGGCTCTGTTGCCAGGTCTCCCCGTCGTCGTCGGAATAAAGGCACCACGATCGGATGTCCTTGCCGCTTTCGTCTGGACGGTCCCACGGCCACGGCGTCGAGAGTGGCAGGAGCAACCTGCCCTCGCTTGAACGGATCGCTCGATTGTTCAGCGCGATATGCCTTCCAGGCGGCGGAGGCGTAATACGGCGCCGGCGCGTCCAGGCCGCCGGGCCTTTGTCGATTCTTTCTTCGTCGCGGCATCGGAACAGGGCGACCCAGGCCTCCGTGAGTTCCTCTCGGCAACGAACAAAGAGAAGCAGTTCACCGTCGCCCCGCCGCAACAGGCTCGGCTGACGAATACTCTTGCACTCACCGTCCGCGGTGGCCACGGGAAACGGCGCGCCCCATGTCGCTCCCTGGTCGCTCGAAACCATTCCCATGACGCGCGAGTCGTCCTGGTCGGTCGTGCCGGTCAACCATTGCGAGAACGCGAGGAAGTAACGCCCGTCCTGCAGCTTGACCATGTCGGCGCCCATATTTCTCGGGTAGCGTTCGGACGCGGCAACCAGGGTTTGGACCTGCATGTCCTTGAGATGCGCTCGCGGCGGAATACCACTGTCGAGGGGCGCAGATGAAAGCTCGACGACCGTTTTCGGAAGACTCGTTCCCTTCGGCTTGAGACACCAAAGGGCTCCCGTCGATTCGATCCCGGCCGCACTCTGTTCGCCCCAGCCCTCGAACCCGACCGCCGAAAGCACAAGCTCCTTGCCGGGGTCCGCCGATCGCCGGGGGTCTTCGGAGAAGCACAGCGCGTCTCCCGGCTCGAAGCCGCGAATCACGATGGGATCGCCGTCATGCTCCTTGAACTTTCCGAAGGTAATGATTTGGTGTACGTTCGCGGGCAAGGAGAAGTCGATGACCTTGGCTCCCCGGCCCCAGGTTGACCCGGTCGAAAGGTCGAGGTCCATTTGGGGGTCCCAGCGCCGCATCCCCAAGCGCAGTGTTCCCGATTGAGAAACGGCGGCCTTCAGATCGGGCTCTTTGGCGACGATCTTTTCGCTTCGCAGAACAAGCGTTCCTCCGGCTTGGGCGCTGAAGCGGGTTCCCTCCAGATCGATCGCGAGTTTCCGGCCGATCTCGAGCGTTCCGCGCTTGACGGCTAGTGATAGCGGCTTGCCGATCACGGTATCGGCTCCCGTGAGCACCAGCTTGCCTGGTCCGTCGAGGGAAACCACGGCATCCTTGTCGGCGAGTTCCACCTCCAGCCGTCCGACGGAAGAAGCGCCCTCCAGCACGACGTCCGCTTGTGACTCGAATCGTGCGATGTCCTTGGTTCCAGGCACAACATCGCCGGTCCAGTTACCCGCGTCCGTCCAGCGGGCCGTGCCCGCGGCGCCCGTCCAGATCATCGTTCTCACCCCAGCTGGAAGGGCTGAGAGCCCCAGGGTAAGGTAGAGTCCGAGAACGGAAGTGAGACCGCCTCGTTCGAGTAGCTTCATGCCGCGCCCTGCCCGACAACATTGATGAGCGCTTGAACCTCCGCCGGCCCGGTGGGGAAGTCCGGTGTGTGGCTCACCGTCAGAGTATCGTCGATCATAATGGCCATCGGCCAGCCGAAGTGGCCATTGTCCCCGGAGTTACATCCTTCAGCGGGAATCTTCGTGACGTTCGCGTCATTTCGGCTTCCGCGCGAATAGAACCGGAGGCGCGACATTCAGGGCATTTCCTCCGCTTTCACATGGCGCATGGGGAATGCCCGGGGTTCGAGGCATTGTCCGATTAGTGTTACGCGATGCTGATCGCTTCCTGACCCGTGCTGTCACCTATGGGCGGTTTGGATGACTCTCATGGTCATCACTCTCCGGCTTGCCGTCTCGTTGCACCCGAGCCGCGAAGCGCCTCGTAGCATAGGTCGTCCGAGCAGATGCTCACCGGAACAAACAAGCTGCTCACGTATCCCGCAACGAACGTCATGACCGTACCGATGCCGCAGTACCACGACCACGAGATTTCCGAAACGGCCATGACGGCCACGACGCTGGCCATGCCGAGAATCGAGCCGGTCAGCGCTGCGACCGCGCCGGCCCGCTTGACAAAGATGCCGATGAGAAACATGCCCAACAGAGCGCCGGTGATTATGCTGCCCAGTGCGATGCCGGCCGTGATGACGGTTCCGAACCGGAGAACGAACAGAGCGGAAACGAAACTGAACACACCCCATAACAGAGTCAACTGACGGGCGCGGCGAATCCAGACCCGCTCGCTCGCGCCGTCGGAAAAATGAAGTTGCCACACGTCCACCAGGGTCACCGTGCCCATCGAGTTCAACATCGAGCTCAGCGTCGACATGCCCGCCGCGAACGCGGCCGCGATGAAAGCCCCTTTCAGCCCCGTCGGCATGACGGACATGACGAAGGCCGTGAATACTCGATCCGGCGGTGTGTCCGGCGGGACGCTTCCCGGATACATCGTGTTGTGCGAATAAAGCAGGATTCCAACCAGCAGGAACAGGATCCACAAGCCGAGGATTCCCACGCTGCTCAGCAGAATCGTTCGGCGGCTGTCCCTCTGAGAGGGCGTCGTCATATAGCGTTGAATCAACACCTGGTTCACGCTCTGGTTGCCGGTGTGCCAGAACAGCATGCTGACCAGCGCCGCCCAGAACGTGATCTCTGCGGTGAAGTCGAAAGAGAAATTGAACGCCCGCAGCTTGTCGTGCGCGGCTGCGGTTTCGATGAGAGCGGGCAGCCCGCCTTCCGCGGTGGAAACCGTGTACAGCAACAGGCCGGCCGGTACGGCGGCGAAGACGAAGAACTGAACGACGTCGGTCCAGATCACGGCCCGCATGCCCCCGATGGACGTATACAGCAGCGTGGCCAGCAGCAGGATCGCCACCGCGGCGTTGTACGAGATGCCCGTGGCCTCCGACATCACCAGGCTCGGCGCGGCGATGACCGTCCCCAGAATCAGTGCCGTCTCGATCTGAAAGATCAAGCTCGCGTAGGACTGCACCCCCGGACCGAAGCGCCGCCCCAGGTATTCGTACGCGGAGGTGATCTTGATGCGGCTGTAGAACGGAAGAAACAGCGTCGCCGCGATCAAAGCCGCCAGGGGCAGCACGAGGTACATCTGAAGGTAGGTGAGGTCTTTCGTATACGAGAGCCCCGGCAAACCGATCAGGCTCTTCGCGCTGATGCCGGTGGCGATCATCGATGCCGAGGCCGCCAGCCACGGCACGCGGCGGTTCCCGAGGAAGTACTCGCTGACGGACGACTGCTTGCGCCGGGACGCGGCCAGCCCGACAAGCGTGACTCCGGTCACGTAAACGGCGATGACAACGTAGTCGAGAGGCGACATGGCCCGCCGGAAAACTCAGTCTAGGACCCAGTGACGATAGAGCGGTTTCACCTTGTCCGGCAGCCGTTCGAACACGTCACGACGAATGGGAATCGAATCATAGTTCTTGCCGCCCGTTTCCAGGACCATGCGCTCATGGTCGGGGGTGCCCCGCATCGTGGGCGTCAGATTCAACCACCAGGGCGCGTATCTGACGACCAGAGCAACCCGGGATTCCTCGCTCCGGTTCGGAGCAACGGCGTGCCACAGTCGGCTGTCGTAAACGAGTACGCTTCCTGCCGAACCCGTCACCTGCCGCTCATCCGGGTTCGGCGCGTCCTGGTCGATGCCGGCTACCTTGCCGGTCGCGGGATTGTTGTTGAAGCGGTGACTGCGTGGCAAGACGAACGTGCCTCCATTATCAGGACCGAAATGCGTCAGCATCCAGATGGACGAAAGGTGCATCATCGCGTCCGCATACGGCGCCTTGACGTGCGTCGAGTTCGTCCCGTTGAAGGGCCAATCGGCGTGCCAGTACCCGCGGCCGTTGCCGGGCTGGTTGATCACGCAGTCGGTGCACGAGATACGCGCGAAGTCCCCGAAGAATGTTTCGACCACCCCGAGAATACGCTCGTCGGCCAGGTACGGCGCGAAACACTGCGTGGCGTTGATCGCCTGCTTGAGCCCCGCGACGCCCTGGACGCCAACGCGGTGACCGCGCGACCGGATCTTCGCCAGCTCGGCCTCGGCCTCCTCGTGATGAACGCGCTGAGCCTCCACGACCTCGCGCCGAATCTCTCCGACACGCTCCGCCGGTATCACGTCGTCCACCACGCTGTAGCCGTTCTTCCTGATGTCGTCGACGATCTCCAGGACGTTTCGCACCCCTCTGCGCAAAGCTGCGGAAGATGGTTCCGTCACTTCCGTGGTCAATGTTCTGATCCTCCTTAGCCTGCTTTTCTCACCACGTGGCGAGGCGAAGTGCGTGAGAAGGCCGGCAGGACGAGACGCGAGCCGCTTGGCGCGCGCAGGTGTACATGAACAGTACATCGAGCACGGCAAGCAAGCGCAACGAAGTCATGGCGGTCGTATCGTGTGCTCCGGCCGTCTTGTGGTGAGCAATGCAGGTTAGCTCCGTGTCGAGGAGCCTTCTCCACGACCGGGGACCCGGTAGCACTCCTATTGAATTATCGCAAGTTCAAGTTCGAGCACCCTCTCGATCAGAAGTTGTCTCCCTCTTCGGATGTGCGATTGTAGTAGTTTTTCGGGCCGGTGCAGTCGGATTCCCTCTTTTTACGGCGTTCGATCAAGCCTTCTTCTTCGAACACGCGCAAGGCGTCTCGGATGGGTCCGCGGCCGAACCGAAAACGATCCGCCAACGCTTGCTCGCGAACGGCGCATCGCGGGAGGCGCCGCTTGTAAACAGAATGGCCGGGACCTTGCAGGTGAGGGTGTCGACAGGCGGAGCTGGATGCCGGATGAACAATCATGCACACAATATGCAGTCCGCCGTCAACGTCTGTTGACAAGCTGTCGGCGCAATGGGAGAGGTTCCCCGGGTGAGCCGGGCAGATGGCGAAGGGAAAAAGGTACTGAAGCCCTTCAGTCTTTTTTTCCGCCCCGCCCGGCGTAGCGTGACGATAGCGAGGCACGAATCCTGGCCTGAACGTCTCACCAAGTGGCGAGGCGGCGTGCGGGAGAGGGCTGGCGGGACGAGGCGCGAGCCGCCCGCGCCGGCAACTCGACCGGTAAGGTTTTTCACGAATCACGAGACACGAAATACGAATCAATGCATTGGGGTACTGAAGCCCTTCAGTCTTTTTTTTCAACCCCGGCCGGCGTAGCATGACGATAGCGAGGCACGAATCCTTGCGGGCATGTCTCACAACGTGGGGGGGGCGAAGTGCGTGAAGGTCACGAGACACAAGACACGAATCACAGCCTCTATGGCCGTTCGGTTCCCCGTGGTCGCGCAAGGGCCGCACCACCAAAAAAACCGCCGCCCGGACCGCCGCGCCTGCCGCCCAGTTACTGCTTCCCTGCGCACGTTCGCGTGGCATGGCGCGGCATGGCGCGGCAATCTTGTTGCACAGTCACGGCTTGTCTACCCGGAATTTCCCACAATTTCCCGGGGGTGGGGGTGCCCCGGAGCCAGTGTTCAAGCACTGTCTGCGGTTCTGGGTGGGCATCACGACGAAAGCCGTTGGCAGCAGCTCCGGTTGCTCTCCGTGCTCGTTCCGCTGCGGCCAACGCCAAATGAAACCATGCCGAGAAAGGGGACCATTCTGTATTGCGTCGACAAGGTGTTTGACAAGCCAGCGCCTGCCGGGAGCCGATGCCTCCGCGGTGAGTGCCGCGCCGGGTGGTCGGGCTGCGCATCTTCATCGGAAAGGAAATCTCATGGCCCACGTTGAAGTCGGCCGCCCGTTGGGGCATCATATCTACGAATGGCGTCGGGAGGTGTGTGACCGCAACCCGGCCGGGAGATCCTTTGATGGACTGTCAATATCCAGGTGAAAGCACGCTGAACCGCATGCCTCCGTTGGTTCGGCGTGGACTGTTGCTCTCCCTCGCCGTGCCCCTGGTCCTGATCGCGGGACCCATGCTCGATCCATCCTTGGAACAAGCGGGACCTGTTGTTGTCGAGATCTATGAGAATCTGCCCCCTCCTCCGCCGCCGACCCCCGAAGAGGCCCAGGCAGGGTGGAACAAGAGATACGTGCACCACAAGGCCCGCGACATCGATCTGTCCGGATTGACCCCGACATTCCGCTACACCGAGTCTGCGTTTGGCTTTCCCCGCTTGCCGGCCAAGTTCTCGAAAAATGCTCTGCCGTTGGATTACTCCGAGCCGTTCGCCCTGAAGGCGGACATGCATGCCGCCCTGCCGGCCGGGAGCTATCGGTTCCGGCTTCGATCAAAGGGGGCGGCTCGCTTTGCACTGGACGGGAAGGTCCTCGCGACCACCAAACGCCAGAAGCCGAACCGCTCGAGCAACGACGATTTGCCTCCGCCGCCCGAGTTCGTGAAACCGCCTCTCCGTCCGGCGAGTGTTCCCCATCAGGACGCGCTGCTGACCGTGGAGCTCGATGGCCGTGAGCACCGCTTCACTCTGGTCGCACTGATCGGTGGCTTTGGGCTGATTCCCGATCCGGCGGAATTGTCGTTGAGCTACTCCCGCGATGGTTCGCTCGACCGATTGCTTGGCGGAGCCGAAACGCCTTTCTTGACCAACGCAGGCTGGGAAGCCTACGAGGCCAACAGTGTTGCCCGCCATATCCAGGGAGACAGGCGGCGCCGCCGGGCGATCGATGACTCCGTCGAGGCTGCTTGGGCGGAACGGCATCGTCGAGTGCGCGCATGGCTCGCAACCCGTGCTCCGATTGAGGTGCCCGTGGTTTCGTCGGAAGAATCGGTCCATAACGACATCGACAGGTTCGTTCAGGCAAAACTCGAACAAGCCGCTGTCCGGCCGCTGGCTCTCACGAACGACCTTGCGTTTCTGCGCCGGCTGTCGCTCGATGTGATCGGAGCCATCCCCACGGCGGATGAGATTCGCGCCTTTCTTGAGGACCCGCCCGCGCTGCGAAGACAGCGAGCCATCGAGCGTCTTTTGAACCATCCAGGCTGGGCCGACCACTGGATTCCCTACTGGCAGGATGTTCTGGCCGAGAATCCCAGCATCCTGAAGCCGGACTTGAACAACAGCGGTCCGTTTCGATGGTGGCTGCATCAGGCGTTCAGCGATGATTTGCCGTTCGACCGCATCGTGACGGAGCTGATTGAAATGGAGGGGAGCCTCTACAAGGGCGCGCCGCGGGGCTTCGCGATGGCCAGCCTGAACGACGCTCCGATGGCTGCGAAGGCCGACATTCTTTCCCAGGCGTTTCTCGGACAGAAGTTGTCGTGCGCCCGCTGCCACGATGCGCCGTTTCATCCCTTCAAACAGAAGGATCTGTTCAGCACCGCCGCGTTGCTCGCTGGGGAACCGATCGAGCTTCCCGAGGCCAGCACCGTTCCGGTCCGCGAGGGGGCGCGCAAACCGTTCGTTCAGATCTCGCTCAAGCCGGGCGAGCGGATTGATCCGCACTGGCCGTTCCAGGATCTGAGCGGAGCTTCCGTCGTCGCCGAACCGCCGAGTCATACGTCGGTGGCGAGCCGCCGTCGATTAGCGAGCGTGATGGTCGACCCGCAGAACGAGCGCTTTGCCCAGGTCGTGGTCAACCGCGTCTGGAAGCGCTATCTGGGACGTGGCTTGGTGGAGCCGGTGCATGATTGGTCGGAAGCGGAAGTCTCGCAGCCCGAACTGCTGCGGTATCTGGCGCGGCGGTTTCTCGAAAGCGGCTACGACCTCAAACGCCTCGCTCATCTGATCTTTTCGTCGCATGTCTATCAACGCAAGCCCGATCCGGCAGCCGCCGCGGCGGAGAATGGGCGGGGCGGCCTTTTCGCCGGTCCCGTACGTAGACGGTTGAGCGCCGAGCAGTTGGTCGATTCGCTCCATGTGGCGGCGGGCAAGAGTCTCGATTGCGAGGAGTTGAATCTAAATCCGTTGGGTGACCGTCCGCTGAATCAGTTTGTGAATATGGGGACGCCGCAACGTGCCTGGGAAATGACGGCGTTGTCGAACGAGCGTGATCGTCCGTCCCTGGCCTTGCCGAGGGCTCAGGCCCTGGTAGACGTGCTGACGACCTTTGGGTGGCGTCAGGCGCGCCAGGATCCGGCCACCGTTCGCGACGACGGGCCTTCGCCGATGCAAACGCTCATGCTGGCGAACGGCCCGATGGGTACCCGCATCGCGCGGCTCTCCGACGACAGTGGGTTCACCCGGCTGGCTCTCGAAGACCGGCCGCTGCACGAACTGGTCCACGAGACCTGTCTGCGGCTCCTTTCTCGTCCGCCTACCAGGGATGAAACGAACGTCTTCGCGGACTACCTGCAGCCCACTTACAATGACCGCAGGGTCCACGGCATCACGCTGTCAGACGTCGATCCGTCGAAGAAAACGGATCAACGAGTTTCTTGGGCCAACCACATGTCCGAGGAGTCCAATCTGATCCGCATGCAGGAAGAACGTCTAGTACGGATGGGTGACGTGCCGACAGAGGCTCTACAACCGGCCTTCCGTGAACGCTACGAGGACGTGATTTGGGCTTTGGTGAACACACCGGAGTTCATGCTCGTTCCTTGACTCGACAACAGGACCACGCCATGACAAGTTGGAAAGGCACACGACGGGATCTGATCAAGACAACGGCCATGGCCGGCGCAGGCATGGGTCTGGGAGTCAGCATCGCGGCGGCGGGTGCTGACCGGGGTGAGCACCTTCCTGGCGGCAAGGCGGATGCCTGCATCATGATCTGGCTCGGCGGCGGCGCCGGCCACATCGACACCTTCGATCCCAAGCGTCGTGGTGACGCCGGGCGCAATATGCCGGGCTCTTACTACGATTCGATTCCGACAGCCGTGCAAGGGGTGCGGGTCGCCGAGCATCTGTCGAGAACGGCGAATCTCCTGGACCGTTGCGTCATCCTGCGGACGGTCAGCCACGACCTGGTTGGCCCGCACGGCGCGGCTTCCAACTTGATGCACACCGGCCGCAAGCCGAGCGGGACGCTGCAATATCCATCCATCGGCTCGGTCGTTTCCCACGAGCTGGGCACGAAATCGGACGAAGTGCCGGCCTACGTGGTCATGGGGTACCCCAACATCATGCGCGACCCCGGCTTCCTGGGTGCCGGACACGGCTATGTCTACCTGACGCAGACCGAAACCGGCCCGGGCGGACTGACCCGCGCCCCGGATGTCGATCGCCGCCGACAGCAGCGGCGCGAGATGCTTCTGGGAACGCTGCGCAACCGGTTGCGTCGCGATCATGCCGCCGACCCCACCGTCCAATCGCAAATCGATGTCAACGAGCAGGGCTTTCGCATGGCGGGACAGCGCTTTATGTCGGTGTTCAATCTGGCGGAAGAGTCGAGTTCGTTGCGCGAGGCCTACGGAGGTGAATTCGGGCAGCGATGCCTGCTGGCGCGCCGTCTCGTCGGCGCCGGGGTGCGTTTCGTCGAGGTCTCGTTCAACCTGAACTTCCTCAACGGTTCAGGATGGGACGTTCATCAGCAAGGAATTCTGAAACAACATCTGCTCATTCGGGATCTCGACCGGGGCTTGGCGGCCTTGATTCAGGATCTCGAGAAACACAAGCAGCTCGACCGCACCCTGATCGTTGTATCGACCGAGTTCGGCCGCCCGACCGAGTTCGACAGTCAAGGCGGACGGGGTCACCAATCGCTGGCATTCAGTTGCTTGCTGGCCGGCGGCGGGCTGCGCACGGGCCAAGTCGTCGGAGAAACCGATGAACTCGGCAAAACGGCTGTTACCCCGGCGATCGAAGTGCCTGACTTGCACGCTACCATTCACGCCGCACTGAATATTGATCCGGCGAAGGTCCTATATGCCGGCAAGCGGCCCGTGCCCATCACCGATCATGGTCAAGTTATCCAAGAGGTGTTCAGTTGATCGTGCTTATGCGAACTGTATTCCAGCTTCTTCTATCGGCTGCCCTGCTGTGCGGCGGGGCTATGGCGCAGACATATGACCTCCTGCTCAAGGGAGGACACGTCATTGATCCCGCCAACGAGATCGATGGAATCAGAGACGTCGCGGTTGCGGGAAACGCGATTGCTGCCGTCGCTCCTGACATCCCTTCCGCGCAGGCCAAAAAAACGGTGGACATGTCGGGGCTCTTTGTCGTGCCCGGTCTGATCGACCTGCACGGCCACACCTTCGGCCCGGACGTGAGCCTCTTTCCGGACGACACCGCATTGGTTACGGGCACGACCACGCTGGTCGATTGCGGCGGTCCGGGCTGGAAGACCTTCGACGAGTACAAGGAGAAGATCGTCGATCGCGCCAAGACCCGCGTTCTGACCTTCATCAACATCGTCGGCGGCGGAATGCACGACGAGGATAACGTCGCGGACATGGAGCCGGACAAGACTGCCGCCAAGATCCTGCAGTACCCGGATTTGATTGTCGGCATCAAGAATGCCCACTTCGGTGGTATGGGTTGGGTTTCGGTGCGCCGGGCCGTGGAGGCGGGACGATTGTCCGGCACGCCCGTCATTCTCGACAACCACATCCTGACCAAATACGACCGCGATACGAGAACCAAGCTGCTCGACATCCTGCGCCCAGGCGACATGCACACGCATTTCTACAACGACAGGCAAGTGGAAGTGATCAGCCGCTTCTCGGGAAAGGTCCAGCCCTACATGCTGCAGGCCCGGAAACGCGGCGTTCTGTTCGACATGGGCCACGGCGCCGGCAGCTTCCTGTGGCCCGTCGCCAGCAAAGCAATGGCGCAAGGCTTCCCGCCCGACACCATAAGCACCGACCTTCATGGCCAAAGTATTTTTACAACGCAATCGGATATGCCCAACTGCATCTCGAAGCTCATGAACCTGGGCATGGGCTTGCAGGATGCGATCACACGGTCCACGGTGAGTCCCGCCAAAGCGATTCAACGGTTCCCCGAGCTGGGCACGTTGGGACACGGCAAAGCGGCCGACATTGCCGTGTTGAAATACGAGGAGGGGGTCTTCCCCCTCAAAGATGCCTGGCAGAAAAAACTCATGGCGACCAAGCGCGTGCGCTGTGTCCTCACCGTCCGCAACGGTGAGATCGTATTCGATGAAGACGGACTCGCCTTCCCTCTGTGGAACGAAGCCGGTGACTACGACAAGATCCCCTGAGTCGGGTTCAGGCAGGGCTGTCAACTGGCGGAGCCGCTCCAAACGTTGCGCTTGTTGGTGAAAGCAATCCGGTCGTGGCCCTCGAATGGCACTGACTTCGCTCTCCGGTCTTTCTGCGAAGTCGGCAACCCCTCTTGGCGCCAGGGGCTCGCAGGCTCTGTGTACTTACGATCCACTGGCAGGAGCTGCCGGATACGATTACAAGTTTCTGCTTACTGTCCTGATTTGAATCGCTCGAACGGTTGGCCCCATGCTTGACCTCTATACCTTACCTATTTATTTTATTGGTAAGGAGGCCAGCCATGATCGTTACGATTACTTCAAAGCGTCAGGTCACCTTTCCGGCACGCGTGTTGAACGCGCTGGGGGTGCGGCCCGGTGACCAACTCGAACTCGAAGAAGGCCCCGACGGCTTCACCTTGCGGCCTCGGCAAATCAACCCTTCCCGCTTGGCGCCCTTGAGCGGCAAGATTCGGAGGGATGGCGGCCCTTTCGATCTCGAATCCTTCCGTGATCAGTCCCATGACCCGGCGCTTCGGGATTGATACGTCAGTTCTCGTGCGGTTGTTGACCGGCGATCCCACTGCGGACTTCGCGTATTGCGTGAGAAAGCTGAGCACATTGGTCGAAGAGGATGGCTCCGAAGTTTTTGCCTCGAACCAGGTCATCGGGGAAGCCTATATCGCCGTTCAGCATCACTATGGCGTATCCAAGGCCGACGCCCGCGCAGGATTGCTGGAGGTGCTGCGTAGCGGGCTGGTCTCCCCTCTGAACGGGCATGCGGTCTTTTCAGCCCTGGAGACTTCCAAGAGCCCCGGTCTGTTTGACCGCCTCATCGCAGATGAGCACTCCCGCGCCGGCCTGGAAATCCTGACGTTGGACCGCATGATGGCCTTATTGTCCGACGTGCTGCTCTTGTAGAGCGGGGATTATGGACCGGGGGGAAAGCCGTTTTCAGCATCTCCAGTGGCTCGCTTGCATAGGTGATGTGATTTCGAACTGACCTCCACGACACCGTCGCGCTTGCATTCCGCGCTCGCTGCAGGAGTCTGGTGCAACTGCGTCCCTAAGGTCGCGCCTCGTCCTGAGGGTCATCACAGACACTTCTTCTTGCCAAGTGGTGCGAAATTCAGGCTGGGATATACTGGGTCTCGGCCGATTTCGCCGGCTTGCCGCTGTTGCGGAACGGCCGTCTGCCGCCGTCCGAAGCGGCAGGGGCAGGGCGGAGCCCGACCGGGACTTCTCTGAACGGAATTTCGTCCCCGACGGGACCTTGATTGACTGAGCCGACCGTGAAAATCACTGATGTACAGACCATCCTGCTGACAGGACCGTGCACCAACGATCCTTTCGTAGGCGAGAGCCGCAAGTTCCGCAGCGCCGCGTTTGTCGAGATTCACACCGATACGGAGCTGGTGGGCCTCGGTGAAACCTACGTAGGCTATTTTTTCCCTGAAGTGGTCCCGGAGATCGTCGAGTTCTTCAAACCGATTCTCGTCGGCCAAGGCGTTGACAACATAGCGGAACTGTGGGGCCGGATGTACCACTGCGGCAACTTCTGGTGTCGGGTGGGTCTGGGCCTCGCCGTCATCAACGGCATCGAGGCGGCTCTTTGGGACCTCAAGGGCAAGATGACCCGGTTGCCGGTCTACGAGCTGTTGGGTGGACGGCGGCACGACAAGGTCCTCTGCTATGCGACCGGTGGTCCCAGCAACTATCCGAAGGATCGCCTGGGCGCCAAGATCGATCACTACCAGTCGCTGGGTTTTCGGGCTCTCAAGATAGCTACCGGCAGGTATTCGCCGGACAGCGGAACCTACATACCGGAGGGCGCCGCCGAGGCGGCGGACTTCGAGGCAGACAAGCTGGAGTTCATTCGCTCGCACACGGGCCGAGAAGTCACTGTGATGCTCGACGGACACATGGGTAACAGCGCGGGCAAGACGTGGGACCTCGGGATCGCTCAGGCCGTCGCGAAAGCGGTGGAGCCCTACGATCTGTTCTTCTTCGAAGAGCCGCTGCACTACACCGACCCCTGGAGCTACAGCGAACTGTGCCGCGGCACCCACGTGCCGATTGCCGGAGGCGAATGTCTGACCGGAACCTATGAGTGGCGCGTCTTCGTGGAGCGCGATTGCTTCGATATCGGTCAGCCCGACGGGGCGTTCACCGGAGGTCTCGGCGACTTTCTGAAAGTGGCGGCGATGCTCGACAGTCGGGGCCGCGGGATCGCGACTCACAGTTGGGGTGCCGGTGGAGCATTCATGCAGAACATTCATTGCGGCTTTGCCGCGCCCAACACACGCATCCTCGAGATCGCACCCGACTACGCCGGCCTGCACAGTGACGTCATCGGCGATTCTTTTCAGATGAAGGACGGCTCCGCGATACCGCCTGACAAACCGGGTCTGGGCATCGTGTTGACCGACGAGATCAAGAACCGCTACCCCTTCGTGCCAGGCAGCGGAGAGTTCAACGATGTTCCCGGCAAGATCCTGACCGAGTGATTCGGTGAGGCTCTCGTGCGCCTCGAGGCATGCCCATGATCCACGTCCTGGTCGATATCCCGGTTGACGAAGCGGCGCGGGCCAGATTGCGGGGTATCCCCAACGTGCACCTGGAATTCGTCGAGCCGGAGGAGCGTGTCCGCCCCTTGCCCCCGGCCTTGCTTCGGCCGATCGAGATCCTGGCATGCACGTTTCCCCCGGCGAACTTTTCCGAGATGGCCAGCCTCCGGTGGATCCAGATCACGTCGGCAGGCTGCAACCAGTTGTACGGCCTGGGCCTGAGCGGGAAAGGGGTCCGCGCCAGCAATGGTCGGGGCTGCTTCGACATTCCCATTGCGGAGTGGAACATCGCGATGATGGTCAATCTGGCGCGAGACCTGCGGCAGATGATTCGCAATCAGGGCGCCGGGTTGTGGGACCAATCGGCTCGATTCCAACGTGAGGTCCGCGGCCTGACCGTGGGTATTTGGGGTTACGGCGGCATTGGACGCGAGACGGCGCGTCTGGCGAAGACCATGGGAATGAGGGTTCATATCCTCTCCCGCCGAGGGATCGGTCCCATGGGAGATGTCTACTGCGTGCCCGGATCGGGTGACCCGGAAGCGCTGTTGCCGGACCGGGTTTACCTCAAAGAGGAGCAAACGAAGTTCCTCTCGGACCTCGATTTTCTGGTGCTTACGCTGCCTCTCACTCACAGCACGGAAGGCATCGTCGGCCAACAGGAGCTGCGAACATTGCCGCGAACGGCCTTTGTGCTCAATCCTGCACGGGGACCGCTCATTCGCCAGCCGGCTCTGCTACAAGCATTGCGGGAAGGCTGGATCGCAGGCGCGGCGCTCGACACCCACTACGAATATCCAATGCCCTCCGAACATCCGCTTTGGAAAATGCCGAACGTGATCATGACGCCGCACATATCGGGGTCGAGCCTCAGCCCGTTCTTTGTTAGCCGAATCTGGGATATCTTTCTCCAAAACCTGGACCGCTATTCGTCAGGAAAGACACTGCTGAACGAGTTGACAGCCGATCAGATGGAAGGTCGATAGCGGCCCCGCACTCAGGCCCGGGGCGGCACAGCACAAACCGTTCCCTCATCCCATCGCAGAACACAGACCGATCGGTTCGAACAAAGCCTTCGGAAAAGGTCATCTGGCTCGCACGACGGCACTGTTCAGGAATCGTGCCCGTCGGATCCTCATGCAGTTCTCGGCGCGACCTGGATGCGAAATCGCTACAATGGCGGCCATTGGCCCCAGGGAATCTGGCGCAAAACAGGTTCCGAAAGGGTTTCTGTGAACGCTTTCTCAGGTAGGTTTCTATGCGCCAACTTCGACGAAACATCAGCATCACCGTTGCAATGCTTCTCGGCTGTGCCGTTCTACCGACGTGTTTGTCGGCTCAGTCCGTCGATGCAGACAAACTGCACGACGAAGCCATCGTAGTGGACGGCCACGTTCACATCATCACGCCGGTCTTCCATCAAGGCATCGACCCGTGGAAGGTCCAGGAAACCGGCCTCTTCGACTACGCCCGCGCCAAGCAAGGCGGCCTTGATGTCGTGGTGCACAACGTCTACATCGAGGACCCCTACAACAACTACAACTATGCGGTGAAGCAGGCCTGCCGTCTGATCGAGATCTTCTATCGCGTGCTCGACGCCAACTCCGACAAGATGGAGCTGGCCCTCACTGCCGCAGACGTGCGCCGCATCGTCGCGAAGGGCAAGATGGCCGCGATCCTGGCGCTCGAAGGCGGCTTCGACACCGAGGGCGATCTCGATGTCTTGCGGCTGTTCCACCGGCTGGGCGTCCGCATGATTCAACCCATCAGCCACAACACGACCAACGCCTTTATGGACGCGGGTCTTGGGATCACGAAATGGGGAGGGCTCACTGAACAAGGCCGCCGGGTCATCTCCGAGATGAACCGTCTCGGGATCTTGATCGACTTGTCGCATGCCACCGACGAGGCCAAGCTTCAGATCATCGAGGCGAGCCGCGCGCCCGTCGTCGGTAGTCACCACGGCTTGCGCCGCTTCGTGGAGCATAAGCGAAACCTTTCCGACGAAGTGCTCAAGGCCATGGCGGCCAAGGGCGGACTCATGGGCATGCACTCGAGCTCGGGGTACATCGGAGTGAAGCTCGCCGAATGGCGGGAGGCCCGGTCCACCGCTACCGCAGGGAGATCGTCTGCGCCGAGGCTGCGCCACCTCATCGAGGGATTCGAGTTTCATCGCCCGGCTTACGAAGACTTCGGAGCCTACATCGCCAAACTCGACGCCAAGATGCATGACCGTTGGAACAGCGGCGGCTACGGCACTCCTTGGCGTGAAGCACACCGCAAGGCGATCGAGGCCGGCCGGCCGTTGCCGACGGTGGACGACTGGGCGGACCTAGTCGACTACGTTGTCGAGAACGTGGGTGACAGCCATGTGGGGATCGGTCTCGATCTCATGAGCGGCCCCAATATCGTCGACTTCGATGCCACCGGATACGGCCGCCTCACTGAAGCTCTCCTCAAGAAGGGCTACAGCGAGCAACGCATGAAGAAGATCCTGGGCGAGAATTGGCTGCGGTTGTTCGACCAGGCCAAGGCGCCCTGATAACATTGGAGCAGATCGAGCCGAGGGAGTGCTTCAAATCCCCAGACCTACTGCGTCGGTAAGTCTGACTAACGGGTTCGGCTCGGATTCGGCAGGACAATCCGAACCCGTGGCACGCTACGATTTCCTTCGCTATAAGAAGTAGCCATTCACGGAGGTTATCGTGAAGCTCCTCAAGTACCTCCTCGTCGGCATCGCTGCGCTGCCGCTAATTGTTGTGCTTCTCGTCTGGCTCGTCATTCAGGGCATGCAGCCGCTTGAAGACGGCGCTCAGCTCGCTAATGGAAATGTCATCATCACGGCGGATGACTGCAACTGGCCCATCCAATGCGCTGCCTATCTCTTCCGGCTTCGGGATGGTGGGTTCGGTCTCATCGATGCCGGGTTGGACCCCGAAGCCAAGGCTATTCGGGCCGCGCTGCTGAGGATGGGCAAGAGCGGCGACGACATCCTCGCCATCCTGTTCACGCACTCTCATGGCGACCATACCGGAGGCGCCCGAGCGTTTCCTCACGCGGAGATCTATCTGCTGGAACGGGTGAATCTGACTCCGCACGGCGCCGGAAAGCGCCCATCCTCAGAAGGGCCGGACACCGTTCACCCGATCGCCGTTACACGCCGGCTGTCCGACGGAGAGCGATTGGACTTGAACGGTACAACCGTCGAGGTCTTCGCGTTGCCCGGACATACCGCGGACAGCGCCGCTTTCCTGGTGCACGGCGTCCTCTTCTTTGGTGACAGCGCAGCCGCAAGCTCCGTCGGAACCATCTCGTCGGCGCCCCCGATCTATTCGGTCGACCGCAAGCGGAATCAACGAGAGTTGCTTGCGCTGGCTGACCGTCTCCGGAGCCGCCGAAACGAGATTCACCACATGGCGTTCGGGCATCAGGGACCACTCGCAGGAATCGAGCCTCTCCGGGAGTGGGCGGCCCGGGAAGAATAAGAGCAAGGCCGCAGTTTTTCTGCGATCATCTTCTGCAGTGAGCCCTTCCCCATGCGCCTAGCTCTGTTGTTCGCAGCCGCCTCCCTATCTCTTGTCGCTCAAGACACGCTGCTCCTCGTATCGCAAAAGGCCGCGAGCACCGTTGGGTTCTACACCTGGGAGGGACAACTCCTCGACACCGTCCAAGTCGGCAGGCATCCCCACGAGATGGTGCTCTCCCGCGACGGACGCTACGCCTACACTACCGACAACGGCACCATGGCGATCGAGGTCGCCGGTGAGGGCGGCAACACGGTCTCGATCATCGACCTTAAAGAACGCAAGCGAATCGCGCAGGTTTCACTCGGCAAGTATCACCGGCCGCACGGGATCGATGTGAATCCGGTGACTGGCGATCTTCTCATTTCGTCCGAGAATCCCGATCAATTGATCGTTGTCGATGTGAGCCGGAAGAGGGTCGCGCGCACTTTCGACACCAAGGGGCGTACCTCTCACATCGTCACCAGCGATGCCGATGGCGAATGGGCCTATGTCAGCAACGCGCGTTCGTCGAACGTCGCTGCGATCCATCTCAAGACGGGCGAAACCATCCTCATTTCCGCCGGCGAAAGGCCCGAGGGCAGTGTCCTGTCAAGCGATGGCAAGACGCTGTATGTGTCGAACCGCGACTCCAATGAGATCACCGCGATCGATACGGCGAAGAAAAAAATGACATTCCGCATCGCAACCTGCCGAGAGCCCGCCCGGGTCGGCTTGTCTTCGGATGACGAGACTCTCATGTATTCCTGCATCTCCGATCAGCAAGTCGGTTTCGCCGATGTCGCTTCCCGCAAGCAGGTTGCGCTCGTCGATCTCGAAGGCTCTCCGGTCTCGCTGACCACCTCGCCGGATGGAAAATACGCCTTCGCGGGCGCGCAAGACCAAGACACCGTCTACGTAATTTCGATTGCCGAGCGAGGGATCGCAAGGAAATTCAAGACGCCGCCGGGTGCCGGACCCGACCCGATCCGGCCTGTTCGCCGATGGTGACAGCTCGCAGAAAGCGGGGCGCGGCAGCCGTCCCCTTCGTGCCGTTACTGCTGGCGGCCCTGTTGGCATGTGGATGCGCCAATCAAAAACCGCCGTACAGCCCCGAAGAAGCACTCGGCACGTTCCAGATCGAAGACGGCTTCCGTGTCGAGCTGTTCGCATCCGAGCCCGATGTCGCCGACCCCGTTGCCATCGAATTCGATGAATCGGGCCGCATCTTCGTGATCGAGAATTCCGGCTATCCTCTCAACGTCGAAGGACGTGCCGGACGCATCAAGCTCCTCACCGACACGGACGGCGACGGCAGCGCCGACCGCGCGACGCTCTTCGCCGACGGCCTTACAATGCCCACCGGCGTCATGGCCTGGAACGGAGGCATCCTGGTGACTGATGCTCCCGACGTGCTCTTCCTGGAGGATACGGACGGCGACGGCAGCGCAGATGTCCGGCGTGTGGTGCTTACCGGATTCCCGTTCAACAACCCGCAGCACACGGTGAGCAGCCCCTACTACGGGCTCGACAATTGGATCTATCTTTCGCACGAGGGTTTCAGCCGCTCGGCGGTGTTCGGTGACAAGTTTGGTGACCCGGGAAGCGAAATCCACTTTCCCGGCGCACCTGATTCACCGCGCCTCCCGGTCGAACGGCGCAGTGTCCGTTTCCGTCCGGATACGCTTCAGATCGAGTACCTTGCAAACCCTTCGCAGTTCGGCCAAACCTTTGACCTCTGGGGACGGCTGTTCGTCCATAACAACTCGCGTCACCTGCGGCACGAAGTCCTCTCGCCGCGCTATCTCGAGCGGAACCCGCAGCTTCGTCTTGCGCGCCAGTTCGAAGAGATGTCCGACCACGGCGCTCCCGCTCCCGTCTTCCCGATCACGATCAACCCGCGCTTCGAACTGTTATCGGACGCCGGTCAGATGACATCAGCCTGCGGCCTCACGGTGTATCTGGGCGGCTCGTTTCCAGCAAACTTCGAAGGCGGATCGTTCGTGGCGGAACCCGCCCACAACCTCGTTCACCGAGACATTTGGGAGCCGAACGGAGCCACCTTCAAGGCGCGCCGCGCCCACGCCGAACGCGAGTTCCTGGCATCTACCGACCGCTGGTTCCGCCCGGTGAATCTGTACATCGGACAGGATGGCGCGCTGTACCTGCTCGACTACTACCGGGAAGTCATCGAGCATCCGGAGTGGACTGCCGCCGAAACCTATGAATCACCGCAGATTTATGACGGCAACGATCGCGGCCGGATCTATCGCATCGTTCCCGAAGGCGGGCTGCCGTTCGCTGCGCCTCTCAGCCTTCGCGATGCCTCGGACGCCGAACTCGTCAAGAAGCTGTCCGACGCGAACATCTGGTGGCGGCGAACGGCGCAGAGGTTGCTGGTCGAACGCCGTAGCGGCGGATCAGTCGTTCTGCTGCGGGCCGTGGTCGAGGAACGGCCGTCGGCGCTAGCGCGCCTGCATGCCCTGTGGACTCTCGACGGCATGGGACGCCTCGATGACGACTTGATCTCGTTGGCGCTCGATGACGACGAGCCAGGCGTTCGCGAGAACGCCATTCTGCTGGCCGAGCCGAGGCTTCGCAAGTCGTCCACTCTCACCGCGAGGATTCTTCCTCTCACCCGCGACCCCGACCCCCGCGTCCGTTTTCAAATCCTGCTGACTCTCGGGGAAATTGACTCCCCCGAAACCCGCCGTATCGCCGAGGAAGCCTTTTTTGCCGAACTCCGCGATCCCTGGATGCGAGCCGCCGTGCTTACGCACACTTCCATGCGCCCCGCCGGATTCTTGAGAAACGCCCTTCGACGACCGGAATTGACAGATCGAGAGAGCGTGGATCACCGGGAGATCTTCGAGCAACTTGCCTCCCTGGTGGGCGCTGCGGGCAGCGAATTGGAGGTCGCCGATACGGTCGGACAGATAGCTCGAGCCGGTTCTGGTCGGCGCTGGTGGCTCAGTGCCCTTCTCAATGGCATGGCAGCCGGCATCTCATCGAGAAGCGCTCCCTTGTCGATGTCATCAGCGACCTCGCTGAAGACATTGTTTGACTTCGCTGCACAGCCCGAAACAGACCTCCGAGGCCCGGCGATTCGTATCCTCGAGCAGCTCGAAATGCCGCGGCTGACGCCCAGCACTCTCGCCGCTGCGATCCGACGAACCCAGGATCCCGGCCTCGACCCCGAACTCCGCGCCGACTCGATCCGGCTGCTGGCGCTCGGGCCGGATCCGGATGAGCGACGGTTGCAAAGCTTGGTCGTCCCCGACGAGCCGGAAGCCGTCCAAGCCGCCGCCGTTCGCGCCCTTGCCCGCACGGACGGCGCGGGCCTGACAACCTTCCTGCTTGCCAAATGGAGCGAACTGCCCCCGCGAGCCCGCAACGCCGCCGGCGACATCCTGGCGCAGGAGGACGAGAGCCTCGCTCTGGTGTTGAACAGGATCGAACAGGGCGATGTCGAACCGTGGACGGTCCGTGGCCAGCTCCGCAGACGTTTGATCATGCATGGCGATGCGCCCCTTCGTGAACGATCCCGCCGGCTGATCACGCAGCCCCCCGAACAAAGAAGGCATGTGCTCGCGCAATACCGCGCCGCGCTCGACCAACAGGGCGACAGCAAGGCGGGCCGGCAGGTCTTCGAACGCGCCTGCTCGAAATGTCACGCCGTCGATGGCGTCGGGAAAGAGGTTGGGCCCGACTTGGCAACGGTCCGCACTCGTCCCGCCGAGTTCATCCTCAACGACATCCTCCTTCCGAACCAGTCGATCGAACCGCAATACGAGTCTTATATCGTGGAAACGAACGCCGGACGAATTCTGGAGGGAGTGCTAGGTCCCCCGAGCCCCACGTTCGTGACGCTGCGCCGTGAAGGAGGCGAACAGGACATCATCAGCAGGACCGACATCCGGGGCATGCGGTCCGCACAGCTCTCCGCAATGCCGGAAGACCTCGAAAATCAGATCACGGTGGAAGAGATGGCCCATCTGATCCGGTTCATTCAAGCGCCGCCATAGAGCAACTGGCGGCCTCCCGTTCATCCCACCCCTTGCTGGCTGTTGGCGCCGATGAAGGAGCAGATGGAGCCGCCGCGCCTCTCCTGGAACCTTGTCGCTTGCGCCTGAGTTAGTCTGAAAGTTCTTCGCGATATGCCGCAGATCCTCAATCACACCCTCGATATTCCGGCTGCCTGGCGAGGCTCCGAGTGGGAGCCCGACCGGTCATGGCTTTATACGCTGCATCCGTCCGTCGTCAACGAACTCAGGGCCGCCCTCGACGGCGTCTGTGAGTCGGGTCGGCAGATGTTTCAGATCGAGCCGCGCCACTTCCCCTTGCCCTCGTTCGCCGCCATGCGGAAGCAATTGCTGGACGACCTGGAAGGTGGGCGAGGCTTTGCCTTGATTCGAGGCCTGCCTGTGGACGGCTGCTCCGACAACGACATCGCGACACTCTTCTGGGGTCTCGGCACCCATCTCGGCACACCCGAACCGCAGGACGTGGCTGGCAACCTGCTTCACCATGTCCGCGACACCGGCCGGGATCTCTCCCAGGACGACATCCGCAAATACCAGACCAACCAGGACATCCCTTTTCACAACGATGGCTCTGATATCTTCCTGTTGCTCTGCGTGCGGAACGCCAAGAGCGGCGGCAGCAGCCGCCTCGTAAGCTCGGCCGCTGTTTTCAACGAGATGGTGAACCGTAGCCCCGAGTTGGCCGAGATTCTTCAGCGGCCCTTCTACTTCGATGTCCGCGGCCAGCAGAACGAAGGAGAGCCGCGGGCTCAGTGCGTGCCGATCTACAACTATCATGAAAACCGCCTCAGCACGCTCCACAAGCGGTTCTATATCGAGCTTGCGCAGCGCTTTCCGGAAGTGCCGCCGCTGAGCAAACGGCAGATCGAAGCCCTCGACCTGTTCGACGAAATCTGCGCCGAGCCCGGCATGTGCTTCGAGTTCGACATGCAGCCCGGGGATGTCCTCGCGGCGAGCAACTACGACGTCTTGCACTGCCGAACTTCATTTGAAGACCACGATGATCCGGCTCGCCGCCGCCACATGATGCGGCTCTGGCTCACCATCCCCAACGGCCGGCCCTTGCCCCCGGTCTTCGTCCGGACCCGGGAGTTCCGTCACAGCTACGCCCGGCGTCGGTGCAGGTGAGCTGCACGCTCTCGCTCTCGAATACGAGCGGCCGCAACGCCCCGGCGAGAAGCTGTTATTCCAGTGGATTCAGACCGTAGCGGGCGATGCCTTCTGTCGGGCCATCCTGCAGGCGAGACGAATCGCCGCCTTCATGTTCGTGGGGTCCGCAAGGTTCTTGCCCGCGATGTCGAAAGCCGTCCCGTGGTCCACCGATGTTCGTATGATGGGCAGGCCGAGTGAGATATTCACCGTGTGCTCGAAGTCGAGCAGCTTCATGGGAATGTGCCCTTGATCGTGATACATCGCGACGACCAGGTCATAGTGTCCCCGGACGGCTTTGAGGAAAACCGTGTCGGCCGGCAGCGGCCCCATGCAGTCGATGCCTTTGTCTTGCGCCGCCGCAATCGCGGGAACGATCCGCTCGGCGTCTTCATCGCCGAAGAGCCCATGCTCCCCCGCGTGAGGGTTCAGTCCGCATACGGCGATTCGAGGCTTTGCGATCCCCAGCGCAAGAGCCGTCTCGTTACCCAACTCGATCGTGCGCAGTATGCGTCCCTGATCCAAATCGCAAGCGCGGCGCAGCGACAGATGCGTCGAGACATGCACCACGCGCAGCCGCTCGCTAGCGAGCAGCATCCGCGTATCTTCCACGCCGCAAAGCTCGGCGATGTACTCGGTGTGCCCGGTGAACGCCATGCCGCTCATCGTCACGGCCTCTTTGTTAACGGGTGCGGTGACCATCGCATTGGCCTCTCCTTGCAGGCAGAGATCGGTCGCGCCCTTGATGTAGGCGACTGCCGCCTCACCGCACTCCACGCTCAACTCGCCGAATGGCGGCGCTTCCGAGAAAACCCGTCCGGGATTCACGATTTCGACCCCGGCCGGCGGCCCCAGACCCGTGATTCGGCGGGCGCTCTCGAGGACGCTCTCATCGCCCACGATGCGCCAACTCGCAAGGCCCGCGGTCTGCGGGTCGGCCAGAGCCTTGACCACAACCTCGGCGCCCACACCGGCCGGGTCACCCATCGTGACCGCGAGTGTCGGCTTCATGCCTGTTCCTTCTCCTTGAGCGAATCGACGACTCGAAGCAACAAGTCGGGTCCGCCGAAGCCGCCCGATTTCGTCACGACGGTCGTTCCATTGGCCGGTCCGCCTTCCAGCCGCCCCCAGGGGATTCCCGGCAGGACTTCGCCGCCAAGGTGAATGGCGTCCGCCGCCAGTGCGCTGCAAAGCAGTCGAGCCGTGTCTCCGCCGCTCAGCACCAAAGCTCCCACCATACCGCGTCGGACGGCCTCGGCGGCGGGCCGCACGGCGTTCTCATCGAACGACTCCAAGGGCACCTGAAGCAGGACAAGCTCAGCGGCGCCGCTGAAAAGCCCCTTGTCCTCCAGGTAGGCAAGTTGAGCCATCGTTGAGGAATGCCGTGAACCGATCACCAGCCAGATCGGCAACGAAGACTTCGGAGGCCCGGCCGAAAACGACGTACCGGATGCATCATCAGGCGCCGGCTTGCCGCACCGTCTGGCCAATGTCCTCGCCGCCGGGCCTGCCAGACCGCCCGATCCCGCCAACAGCGGGACCGGGTTCCGAGCCAACGCGGCTTCCGCGATCGCCGCGAGATCTTCGTCCGTCTCGGCGTCCTCAACCGAAACGGTTGCTCGCGAAAGGAACATCGTTTCCAGATCCGGTCCGTAATCCGGCTGCTCCCCGAAGACGCGCAATGCGCCCTGCCGAACCGTCCGCCCCATCGCCGGAAACGCGGGAGTCAATACCGTCGACCCGAAACCCCAGGCGTTCATCACGGCTGCCACTTCGGCTTCGATGTTCCCCCGCAATACCGAATCGATCTTCTTGAAGAGAACGGTGATATTTCGTTCCCTCATCCATCGGCAGGCGGCAGCGGCTTTTTCCGCCGCGTCGTCGGCCGCATCGTCTCGGCTGTCGGTGGAAACGACCGTCAACTCGGCTTCCTTTACCACCTCAGAACCCGGCCCCAGCAGCACGCGAGTCTCGAACCCCTGCAATGCAAACGCCGCACCTGCATCACAGGCCCCTGTCAGATCATCCGCGATCATCCCCCACCGCAGTTGCGACGCCGTTCCCATCCCCACCGACCTCCAGGTTCCCCACTCTAACAGCGTGCCCGGAAATTACCGGACGGTTTACGGTTCTGCGGTATTCAAGAGTTTTTTTACAGCATGTGAAAGCGCGAGCTGCCGGGCTTTCCGCTTACCCCTTCTCGGCGAGCAACCCACCGCATGTACAATGAAACACTTCGTTTTTCAAGCAGGAGGTATCCCCATGCCCCGTTCCGTCCGCCAGGCCGCCCTGATTACCGCCATGGCGCTTTGCCTGGGAGCATCGATCCCCGCCAAGGACCTCACCATTGTCGTTGACAACCCCATAGCGCCGCCGGCATGGGCGTTGATGGAGCGCCAACTGCTGGACGCCAACTCGGAAGCCATCGAGATCTTCGCCGACAAGTACATTGACGAGCGCGGCTACCTCTTGCACACCATTCGCTGGGGCTCGCTCGACGGCCCCGACGACGCCATCGAGACCTACTACAACTGGACTCTCCTCCACGCCCTGGGTGGCCGCGACAAGGTTCTCGACATCTACAAAAAAGGTCTCGAAGGCCACTTGATGCAGTACAAGGAACTCCGCACCACGAAGACCAAGATCGCCGAGCACGGCGCATACCACAACGAGTTCATCACGATGTCCGACTTCTTCCACACCGGAGAAGGCATCCGCGGCTTCACGATGATGGGCCTCGCAGACCCGCTTGACGAGAAGTTCCGTATTCGCACGAAGCGCTTTGCCGGCCTCTACATGAACGAGGACCCGTCCGCGCCGAACTACGACCCGAAGCACAAGGTCATCCGCTCGATCTGGAACGGCAGCAAGGGGCCGATGATGCACAAGGCCACCGTGTACGACTGGGTCGGCGACCCCGTGCCGGGGATGTTCCATATCCTGCACAGCCCGCAGCGCCGCAACAAGATGCTCGACCTCATGTCCGTCTACGACAAGATGCTGGCCCACTGCACCGAGTACGTCGACAGCGTCGGAGACAGTTGGTTGAACATGGGCACGGCGATCCTGGGCCTGAACGCCTACATGCTTGACCACGAGAACAAGTACCGCGATTGGGTGCTCGAATACATGGATGCCTGGCTCGATCGCACGCAGCAGACGGGCGGCATGATCCCGTCCACGGTCGGGCTCGACGGAGTGCCGGGCTCCAACTTCAACGGCCAATGGTGGAAAAGCACCTACGGCTGGAACTTCACCATTTTCGACGGTGAAATCGAGCAGATCGCCCATCGCAACTACTTCCCGGTGGGACCCTGGCCGGGTTTCAGCACGGCCTACCTTCTGACGGGCGACAAGAAGTACATCGATGCTCTTCGCACGCAGATGGATAAGTTCTACGAGCACGCACGCGTCGAGAACGGCCGGACGCTCATCCCGCAAATGTACGGCGACCCCAAGGGCTACAAGTACAAGGGAGATGCCGAGTGGTACCTGTGGGAGCCACGGCTGCACCACGATCGGCTGACCGAAATCTACCTTTGGTCGATGGACCGCCGGGACCTGGAGCGGATTCCCAAAGAGGGATGGATCGGCTTCCTGGAAGGCAGGAATCCCGGCCATCCGGAGACAGCGCTGCAAGGAGCCTTCGACCGGCTGCGCGATAATCTGCACCAGATTCGCACCGACCCGACGTCACCCGACACCCGCCTGGCCGATTGGCTCCTCGGGTTCACTCCGGCGCAAACCGACGTTCTCACCCAACTCATGCTCGGCGGCTATTTTTCGAACGGCAAACTCTGGACCCTGCACAGCCGGCTGCGCTACTTCGACCCCGTCGAACGGCGCTCCGGTCCGCCCAAGGACGTGGCGGCGCTCGTGGACAAGCTCACTGCCGACTCGGTCTCGGTCACGCTGGTGAACACCAGCCAGGCCCACACCCGAACCGTGATGGTGCAAGCCGGCGGCTACGGCGAGCATCAGTTCGACAGCGTGACGGTCGGCGGCGAGACGACTCCCATCGATCACGCCTATGTCACCGTTCGCCTCGAACCCGGCGCCGGCGACCGCCTCGAGTTCAAGATGCAGCGCTACGTCAACCAGCCGACTCTGGCCCAACCCTGGGACCGCGGCTGGATGGTCAAGAACTGACCTGCGGCACGGGATCGTCGGCGTGGCCAGCGGGCGACCGCTCAGTCACCGTCACGTTCAACGGGCAGACGCCGACGAACTTCGCGAGATTTCAGTAAAGGCGATCGCAGCTCCACCCCCACTCCAGATCTGTTCCGTAAACCTTTCGATTGCAGGTGCACAATCCCTGCACTCAGTGGGATCATTGTTGGCGAGAGGTGACCAATGGCGGCTCGATGCCCGGTATGCGAGCACGCGTTAGACAGTCGAAGTATCTGGCGCAGTTGGAAAGAGATGTCTGGTGATCGCACACTGGACTGCCCCCATTGCGGACAGGGGCTAAAGCTGACGTCGAGGAGTAGAATTCTCATCGGCGTTGCCGATACCGGGATCTCGCTCGCGTTGCTGCCGCTAATGCCAATACTCATGGAGCGCGACATTAGCATTGTGTGGGCGGTCCTTCTATACTGCGTTGCGATCTACCTGCTGTTAGGGTTCTTGTATTTGATACTGGGGAGATACCAGAAGGCCACGACCTTGTCGATTCGATGATGAGGGCTGCCATCCGGCCGAAGCTCGAACGAGCTCCGTCAAATCGGACGACCCCGCACGACTGCCTTCTGCTCCGCCCGTGGCCACTGATCGTCCTTCCGGCGTGGCGGGACGAGTTTTTCGTCCTTCCCGCCGCCTGAGTTCTCATCGCAGCCGTAGCATGGTTGCTCTCTTGCCCCCGCGGGTGCGGTATTCTCTTGAACGAAATCATCGGGGAGGGTTGGAATGATGAAGCGATGGTTATGCCTGGGTTTGCTGTGCGGGCTGCTCGCGCCTCTGGCTGCTCAACAGGGTTGGTATCCCCACGAAGGCGGCCTTCTCAAGTACAGGGTGAATATCCGGTTCGGCGAAGAGCCCGATACGATGCCCGCCGGCTGGAAGTTCGGGCGCGTTTCGGCGGTTGCGACGGATAAGGACGGGTTTGTCTACGTGTTCCACCGTGGCGGCAAGGCCGACCCGATCGTGGTCTTCGATGCCGAAGGGAATTACGTTCGCTCTTGGGGCCGCGGGATGTTCGGCACGCCGCACGGCTTGCGCATCGACAGTAACCAGCAAGTCTGGACGACGGATGTTCAGCATCACACCGTCATGAAGTTCACCCGCGAAGGCGAATGGCGGCGGACCATCGGCAACCAGGGCAAGCCCGGACTGGACGAGTACAGCTTCAACCGTCCCGCCGACCTCGCCTTCGGTCCCGACGGGTCGATCTACGTCGCGGACGGCTATGGGAACTCGCGTGTCGTCAAATACACCCCCGAGGGGAAGTACATCACTTCGTGGGGTACGCCGGGAACCGGCGAGAGCCAGTTCAATACGGTCCATTCGGTAGCTGTCGATTCAGAGGGAGTCGTCTACGTAAGCGACCGGGAAAACAATCGGATCCAGATCTTCACCTCCGACGGCGAATACCTGCGCGAGTGGAATCACCTCGGAGCCACCCAGAACATCTTTGTCACTCCCGAAGACGAACTGTGGGTCATCACCCACCGCAACAACATCGAAAATCTGACCTACGACACGCTGGCCGGACGAATCATGAAGATCGACCGGAAGACCGGCGAGATTCAGGGCGCCATGGAAAGCCCCGGTCATTGGATCCACAAGACCCACGACGGGCTGATCTTCATCGGAAGCCTTACAGGCAACGTCTTTCGCTGGTATCCCGGTTGGCTGACCGAGGGGCTCGGCGCGGACGAAGCGCTGCGCCCGGCGAACTGAGTTCAACCAAGGCCTGTTCGCCTCCCGGCGGTGCTCCCGGCTCTGGCACAAGCGGAGGACGCGGGAAACCCAACCCCAGCTTGGTCGCAGGGGCTGGAAGGAGCCGGGTGCTATCCTGAGTTCGCGATGGGGATCCTGGAACTTTTCGGTATTGCCTCCAAAGACCCTTGGGAGCAGCAGCAGGATAGCGCTTCCGACACCGTTCGTAAAATCACCGACGAGCTGAATCACATGGACCGCGATCAGGCCAAGTACATCGCCTCGTTCGCCTACATCCTGGGCCGCGTCGCGCATGCCGACCTCCAGATCAGTGACGAGGAGACCCGCGAGATGGAACGCATCGTTCAGGGTCTGGGCGGGCTCCCCGAAGAACAGGCGATCCTTGTAGTGCAATTGGCGAAGACGCAGGCGCTGCTGTTTGGCGGCACAGAGAACTTCGTTGTCACCCAGGAGTTCAACCGCATCGCGAGCCGGCAGCAGAAACTCGCGCTTCTCAACTGCCTCTACGCCGTTTCTTCTTCCGATCAGGCGGTCTCGACGGCGGAAGACAATGAAATCCGGCGGATCACTCAGGAACTTCGGCTGGATCACGCCGACTTCATCGCGGCCCGCTCGGCGTACCGGGACCATCTGGAGGTGTTGAGAAAACCAGTGAAGAGCGCCGGCTCATAGAACGCCCGGCGGACTCTGATCCGGCGTTTCCGCGATTGGGATGGCTTCTGTCCCCTCACCCTCATGCCCGCTGTTCCCTTGCAGTGGACAACGGGAATAGAATAGGTAGGCGGGAACATCGTTCAAGGATTGTTAACAGAGAAATGAAGGCGCCGTACCTCACCATGACCGTCGCATCTTCGGCAAGTCGATCCGCGAGACGCTTCCTCGCGTTGGCCCTGCTCAGCGTGTTGCCCATCGCTGTTCACGCTGCCCCCGGCAGCGCCGCTGTCGATTTCCAACGTCAAGTCCGTCCCGCGCTCTCCGACGCCTGCTTCCAATGTCATGGCCCCGACCCGACCACGCGGATTTCCGGCTTGCGACTGGATACCCGCGAGGGAGCCTTCGGCAGCCGGCCCGCCGGCGTGCCGATTGTCCCCGGCGACCCTGAAAGCAGTCTCGTCTACCAGCGCATCACCAACCCGGACAAGGCCCGCCGCATGCCGCCTGAATACTCTCACAAGGAGCTTGAGCCCGAGCAGATCGACACGATCCGCCAATGGATCGAGCAAGGCGCCAACTGGGAGGAGCATTGGGCTTTCACGATGCCGGAACGCCCCGATCTTCCTCGAGTCGACAACGCCGACTGGGTCCGCAATCCGATTGACCGCTTCATCCTCGCGCGACTTGATGCAGAGGGACTGGCGCCGGCTCCCGAAGCCGGCCGCCGCTCGCTGGTCCGCCGCGCCTCTCTCGACATCACCGGCCTGCCGCCCACCCCGCAGCAGGTCGAATCGTTCGTCAATGATTCATCGCCCGATGCCTACGAGAATCTCGTTGACACCCTGATGGGCAGCGAGGCCTACGGCGAGCACCGTGCGCGTTACTGGCTCGACGCCGCCCGCTACGCCGATACCCACGGCCTGCACCACGACAACTACCGCGAGATGTGGCCCTACCGCGACTGGGTCATCCGCGCCTTCAACCGCAATCAGCCCTTCGACGAGTTCACCGTCGAGCAAATTGCCGGCGACCTGCTTCCCGACCCCACCAGGGAACAGCAGATCGCCACTGGATTCCACCGCTGCAACATCACCACCAGCGAAGGCGGCTCCATCGCCGAGGAAGTCCTCGTGATGTACGCCAAAGACCGCGTTGACACCACCGGTACCGTCTGGCTCGGCCTGACCGTCGGCTGTGCGACTTGCCACGATCACAAGTTCGACCCCATCGCCCAAAAAGACTTCTATTCGATGGCGGCCTTCTTCCGCAACACCACGCAAAAGGCGATGGACGGCAACTACTACGACACCCCGCCGGCGCTTCTTCTGCCTCCGCCCGAGCAGGAAGCCCGCTGGCGGCAACTTCGAACCGAAGAACCCGCCGCAAGAGAGAATCTCGAGCAGGTGCGCCGGCAAGCACGGAACGACTTCGACAACTGGCTGAGCGCCCAAAAGAAGATTCAGCTCGAGACGGACCGATTTGACCCCTCTGAGATCCTTTCCCTCGAACTGCATCGTCAAGCGAATGCTCGCTTGGGTTCGACCCTCATGCCGCTCCAACTCGAAGGCGGCGGAAAGGTCAAACGCGAATCGCGCGCCCGCGTCCTGCGCTTGTCGGAGAAAGCGTTTGCCGCGCTGCCGGGCTTCCCTTCCCTCAAGGCCGACGAGCCGTTCACCGTAGCGCTGGCGTTCCGTTTGCATGAAGGCGCCGATTCGGGGACCCTCATCAGCCAGAACGACCCCGGCAACGAAGGCCGCGGCTGGCGGATCGATCTCGCCAAAGGCCTTCCCAGTCTCACGCTGCGTGTGCAGGACGGCCGCGCCATCGGCCGCAAGGCCACCGGCGACCGCCGCGCCGAAGCCGGTGCCTGGCATCACATCGCCGTCACCTATGACGGCAAACGGCAACGAACCGGTATCACGCTTTATCTTGACGGCAAGGAGTTGCCCATCGAGAACACCGGCCGCGCCATTCAAACCCTGCGCGGGCCGATCCACACCGATGAGCCCTTGCTGATCGGCGCCAGTCCCGTCGAAGACGGATCGAAAAGCGGGTTCCTGAACGCATCGATCCGCGACCTCCGCATTCTCAACCGCATCGTGACCGAAGCCGAAGCGCCGTTGCTTGCCCGCTGGGATTCGCTGACCACGGCCCGCGGCAAATCCCCGCGCAAACTGAACTACAAGGCGAAGGCATCCCTCGAGTCCTACTACCTCCTCCGCCACAATGAGGCCTACCGCGGCGCCGGCGAAAAACTGGCCAACCTGGAAACCGAGCGCGATGCGATCCTGCGCCGCAGCTCCGTGACGCACGTCATGCGCGAGAAGGATGACTCAGACCCCATGGCGCACATCCTCTATCGCGGCATGTATGACCAGAAGCGCGAAGAGGTCCAGCCCGCCACGCCGGGTGTGCTTCCGCCGATGGACGCTTCGCTTCCCCGCAACCGTCTCGGCCTCGCGAAGTGGCTCGTCGATGATGCGAATCCGCTCACCGCCCGCGTCACCGTCAATCGCTTTTGGCAGGAGATCTTCGGCGCCGGCATCGTGAAGACTTCCGAGGATTTCGGCTCGCAGGGAGAAGCTCCCAGCCATCCCGAACTTCTCGACTGGCTGGCCGTCGAGTTCCGCGAGTCCGGCTGGGACATGAAGCACATGTTCCGACTCATGCTCACTTCCGCCGCCTACCGGCAGTCTGCCGCCATCACGGCAGGGAAGCTCAAGAGTGATCCGGACAACCGGCTGTTCTCCCGCGGCCCGCGCTTCCGCATGGACGGCGAGATGATCCGCGACCACGCCTTGTCCGCCGCCGGGCTGCTCTCGGATCAAATCGGCGGTCCCAGCGTCAAGCCCTATCAGCCATCGGGCATCTGGGAAGCCGTGGCCATGATCGGCAGCAACACGCGGTTCTACGAACAGGATCAAGGCGAACGGCTCTATCGCCGCAGCCTGTATACCTTCTGGAAACGAGCCGCGCCCCCTCCCGCGATGACCGTTCTCAACGCGCCGACCCGCGAGTTCTGCGCCGTGCGCCGCGAACGCACCAATACGCCCTTGCAAGCGCTTCTCACGATGAATGGCCCGCAGTTCTTCGAAGCCGCCCGCCATCTGGCGCAGCGCGCGCTCCGCTCGTCGCGGCAACTCGATGAGCAGCTCGACTTCATGTCAGCCAGGCTGCTCGCCCGCCGGCTCGACGATCGCGAACGCGGCATCGCCGGCGCCGCCTATCAAGACTATCTGCGCTACTACGACTCGAATCCCGATCAGGCCCGCCGCGCCCTTCTGGTCGGGGACTCGGAACCGGAGTCAACCCTGCCTCGGCCCGAGTTCGCCGCCCTGACCATGATTGCCAATCAACTCATGAATCTCGACGAGGTGTTGAACAAATGAGCGCTCACCGTTTGTTGCCCGACAACCTTTGTGATGAAGCGGTTCGCATCGAAACCCGCCGCCAGTTCTTCGGCCGCGGCGCGCGCGGTCTTGGCGCTCTCGCTCTTGCCTCGCTCATGGGCCGGGATGCCCAGGCTGCCGCGAAGATCGGTGCCACGGCCGGCCTCCCCTCCTTGCCTCACTTCGCTCCCAAAGCCACCCGGGCCATCTACTTGCATATGGTCGGCGCGCCGCCCCAGATGGAGATGTTTGACTACAAGCCGGTCATGAACGACTGGTATGACAAGGATCTTCCCGATTCCGTCCGCCAGGGTCAGCGCCTCACCACCATGACCTCCAGCCAGGACCGTTTCCCGATCGTGCCGTCGAAGTTCGCGTTCCGGCAACACGGCCGGAGCGGAACCTGGATCTCCGAGTTGATGCCCTACACCGCGCGCATGGCCGACGACGTCGCCGTCATCCGCTCCTTGCACACCGAGGCGATCAACCACGAGCCCGCGATCACCTTCATCCAAACCGGCCGCCAGGTCCCCGAACGGCCCTGCATCGGTTCATGGATCACCTACGGTCTGGGCAGCATGAACCGCGATCTGCCCACTTTCGTCGTCCTCAAAGCCAGCCACTCGCACCCCAAGGCTGGCGTTCAGGCCATCTCGGCGCGCTTGTGGAGTTCCGGTTTCCTCTCGTCGGAATACGCCGGCGTCGCCCTGCGCTCCGGATCTGACCCGGTGCTCTACATCAACAATCCCGAGGGCGTGCCGCCTCAAATCCGTCGCCGCATGCTCGACTCGCTCGGCGAAATGAACCGCGTGCGCCATGAAAAAATCGGCGACCCCGAGACGCTCGCCCGCCTCGAGCAGTACGAGATGGCTTTCCGCATGCAATCCTCGGTGCCCGAGCTTACCGACCTCACCAGGGAATCCGAGGCCACTTTCAAGATGTACGGAGATGACGTGCGCTCGCCGGGCACTTTCGCCCACACCTGCCTGATGGCGCGCCGCCTCGTCGAGCGCGACGTGCGCTTCGTGCAGATCTATCACCGCGGCTGGGATGTCCACGGGCGGTTGCCGCAGGTCCTGCCCAGTCAATGCAAAGATGTGGATCAGGGCGCTTGGGCCCTCGTCCAGGATCTCAAGCAACGCGGCTTGCTCGACGAGACGCTCATCATCTGGGGCGGCGAATTCGGCCGCACCGTCTACTGCCAGGGCAAGCTCACCGAGCAGACCTATGGCCGCGACCACCATCCTCGTTGCTTCAGCATGTGGTGGGGCGGCGGCGGCAACAGGGGCCGCGTCGTCCACGGCGAAACGGACGTTTTCTCCTACAACATCGTTCGCGATCCGGTCCACGTGCGCGATCTGCAGGCAACCATTCTGCACCTGTTCGGCATCGACCACGAGCGTTTCACCTTCCGCCACCAGGGCCTCGACAAACGGCTCACCGGAGTCGACCCCGCGAGCGTCGTCAAACCGGTTTTGGCCTGAGAACCCTTCTGACAAAAGGAAAAGGCGCCGCCTCGGCTCGGAAGGAGCCCCGAGCCTGCATGTCTCACCACGTGGCGAGAAGAATTGCTTGAGGGTCACGAATCACGAGACACGAAACACGGCTTTTTCACAAGCCGACTTTGAGTAACGGTCGTACCTCCTGCTTCGGGTTTTGGCGTCACGAAACACGGCTTTTATGTTTTTCACGAATCACCGCCTTTCCCCCTGCCCATGACCGTAACCGATCCCTACGCGCGAAACACCAGTGACTATCGCGAACCGCCTCGCGGCTTCTGGGCAACTGCTCGGCACCTTGGGCCGGGGATGATTCTGGTGGGCTCGATCGTGGGCTCCGGAGAACTGATCCTCACCACCAAGTTGGGCGCGATGGCGGGCTTCGTCCTGCTGTGGTTCGTTCTGCTCTCCTGCTTTGTCAAAGCCGTCGTGCAGGCCGAGTTGACGCGGCATACCATCGCGAGCGGTCAGACGTTCTTGACCGTGTTCAACGCGATGCCTGGTCCCGCGGCGCCCCGCCCGGGCTGGCTGACCTTGCCGTGGATGGCGGTGCTCGTGCTGGCCAGCATTGTGGCCGTTGCCGCCTTTGTGCGGCTCGATCCGGCATCGCAAACCACGACGGCGGCCCTGCTGCTCGGCGCCTGCGTAGGCGTGGTATGCGTCGTTGCCGCCTGGATCCTGCGCCGAAGCGGCGAAGAATCCAGGCGACCGGTGCGCCGCAAGATGAACTGGTTCACCTGGGTCTGGCTGGCGGCGACCTTGCTGATCTTCGTGAACTCGGGTGCGATTCTTGGGGGGGTCGGCCAGGTCGTCGAGATGGCCTTCCCGGGGCTCCTTGGCGAGGGGGGTGCGCGCTACTGGTCATTCTTGATCGCGATTCTCTCCGCGGCCCTGCTGCTCGGCGGCACCTACGCGTCGATGGAGAAGATGTTCGTCATCCTGGTGGCGGTCTTTACCGGGCTCACGATCGTCTGCACGGTGATCCTGCAGTGGACCGGATACGCCGTGAGTTGGTCCCAGCTTGCCGGCGGTCTCTCGCTCGACGTGCCGAACCAGATCACTACGGCGCTGGTCCTCACTGCGCTGGCCATGTACGCCGGCACCGGCGTCGCCTTCGGCGAGATCTGGATCTACACCTACTGGTGCGTCGAGAAGGGCTATGCCCGCAACACCGGGCGGATTCAACCCGGCGCAGCCTGGGCGAAACGGGCCAAAGGCTGGATTCGCGTCATGTACACCGACGTGCTGGTGACCATGGTCGTCTATACCGTCAGCACCGTTTGCTTCTACTTGTTGGGAGCGGCCATCCTGCATGCGAAGGGACTCAACCCCGACGGACGCGAAACGATCGTCATTCTGAGTTTGATGTACACCGAAAGCTTCGGCGATTGGGCCGCCACGTTGTTTCTGGTGGGGTCCTTTTTCGTCCTGCTTACCACGGTGATGTCCGGTGCCGCCGGACACAGCCGGTTCCTTGCGGACTCCATGGCGGTGATCGGCCTCATCGACCCATCCGACTACGGGGCGCGGCTGAGGTTCATTCGCGTGTTCGTCGTCGTCTCGCTGGTGATCTATTCCATCGCCTACTGGCTCTTCGAGAATCCGCCGCAGATGCTGCTCGTCACCAGCAGCCTGATTGCGGCCGTGATGTTTCCCGTCCTGGGCCTGGGGGTTCTCTATCTGCGGCACCGCAAGCTGGACTCGCGGCTCGTTCCCGGCCCGCTGATTACCGGCTGGCTGTGGGTTTGCGCCATCGTCCTGGCGATCGTCTCCCCCGGCGGGGTTCTCATCGCCCTGGCGATCCAGGCCGGCTGGCTGAGCTTCGGCTGATCTAGCCTGCTTTTCTCGCCACGTGGCGAGGTGAAGTGCGTGAGAGGGTCGTCACGACGAGGCGCGAGCCGCTTGGCGCGCGCAGCCGTAGCGGCCTTATTTCCTCCTTCGACCCTCGGGTTGCGACACACGAATCACGGCCTTTACGGTTCACCGGCCGTCAGACATTTCTTTCTGGAGCGAAACAGACCCGCGCCAATGGTTTTTACGAATCACGAGACACGACACACGAATCACGGCCTTTTCTCGCGTGCTCCGGCCGTCGGGTGGTGAGAAATGCAGGTCAGCGGCTCTCCACATGATCGTGCCTCCGCTTCTGCCCGATTTACGGCACGCTGAAGGTGACGCCCGCGATGGAGGCAAGGCTCTCCACCGAGCCGAGGGGGGTGGAAAAGTTGATCGAAGCGGCGTGTTTTTGAAGAATTGCCTTGAACACGGCCCGTGGGTGCGGTCATACTTCATATAGCAATTCCCGCACAGCGGTTCCCCGCAACGGAGCGTAAGGATGAGCACCGAACCGATTTCGGCCCCGCCTTCCATGACCACCGAGGAGATTGCTCTTCTTGGCAGGAAACTCTACGATGAACGCCATCGTGAAAGCCTTGAAGAGAAGCACCGAGGGAAGTTTGTCGCCGTTGATGTGACCACCGGGGAAGCCTACATGGCAGAGCACTCTGAGGAGGCTCTTGAGAAAGCCTACAACGGATCGTCTGAAGGGTTTTTCTATTTGGTCCGTATAGGTTTTCCTGCCGCCTTCAGTTTGAGTTCTTCCCCGCTGCATGGCTGACAACATTTCTGGCTTTTTCGACGAGCACGGTTTTCCCTGCATGGAGTTCGACTTGCAGGCGGAAAACAGCCCCATTCCCAAGAGAACGCTGACGGGAATCATCGACACGGGATCTACGGGATTCCTTCAAGTCCCCCAGGAAACCGCAGCGAGACTGTCCTTCCCACAGCCGGAGCCCCGATCAGCCGTGGATGTGGGGTTCGGCGATGGGACGTCCAGGTTGTGTCCAGTGGTGTGGGGCTACGTGACCCTGGGAAGCGAGACTAGGGCAGGATCAGTGATCGTGGCCCCAGGCCGGACACATCTTGATCGGGATGTCCTTCTTGAGGATTTTCAGCAAGGCGCTGTTGGTTGCCCCGAAGTCTGGTGTCTTGTTGATGCAGGACGAGCAACCAGATTCGTAGGTCTCACCCGCCATCTGTGGACACGGAATGATCTTCTCGAAGAAGTACGCTAATCCAGCCAACGCGATGTTGAGACACTACCGATTGACGGCCGTCAGCCCACGGTGTAGTATCCTGCGGGACGCTTGTGCTTCCCGCTCGACACGCCTAACGGCCTCGGGCGGGGCTATTTTTGCCCGATTGGGCAGTGAACGGTGAGCCTCCAGCCAAGCGTGTGGTCGATCCAGGCCGGCTGGCTGAGCTTCGGCTGATCCGGCAACCGCGGGCCGTCACGCCTCGACGGCCGCGATCAGCCCCTTGATGTAGCCCACCGTCCAGGCGCGCCCGCGGTCGCACCAATCGGTGTCACCCTCCATCCGCGGAACGTGGTCCGGCAGCAGGAACCCGCGGAATCCCACCTGCTTCAGCGTGCGGATGGTCTCCACCGGATCGCAGTTGCCGTCGCCGAGGTGGCACTCCGTGAAGTCTTCAACCGGACCCTGGACGTCCCGAAAGTGCACGTAGAAGATCTTGTTGCGCTCCCCGAACAACCGGATCGCGTCCGTGACCCCTTCACCCCCGCGCATCTCCGACCAGCAGCCGTGGCAGAAGTCCAAGCCGTGCATCGGGCTGTCGAAGAGATCCATGGCGCGGCGGAAGTTCTCCAGGTTGCGAAAGACCCGGCCCACGCCGCCCAGCGTGGGGACCGGCGGATCATCGGGATGAAGCGCCAGCCGCAGCCCGGCCTCCTCGCATACGGGAAGAATGCGCTCCAGGTACCAGCAGTAGTTCTCCCGGATCTCCTGCTCGGAGTATTCGCGCTCGACCGGCGCGCGGCCCCAAACCCCATCCGGGATGTCGTCGCCCGCCTTCGCCGCTTTCGCCTTGTCGTAGTCGAAGGCGGTCGCCAACGCTCCGCCGCGTACCGGCCGGTCTTGCGAGGTGCGCCAGACCCCCGACGGCATGAAGGCGTAACCGAGAATGGGAATCCCCGCCTTGGCGACGTTGCGGACGGTGTATACCATGTTGTCGAGCTGCCTCTCTCGGCCGCTGCCGCCCAGCAGGATCTGGTCCCAGAACCTGACCGGGACGTTCTCGATCGCCATCAGCCTCAGATCGGCATTCTTCGCCCGCTCGACCAGGACCGCCAGGTCCTCGTATTCCCAACGCTCCTCCCCGGGCAGGTTGGGCGTGTTGAGTTGAAAGTCGTCGCAGCCGCATTGCTTGATGAACCGCAGCCGCGATTCGGTAATGTCATGGAATTGCCCCAGCCCCACTCGCATGGGAAGGTCGTCGAGGTTGATCATGGCGCTGAACACTATACAGCCTGTGTCAAAAGTCCCGTGGAAGGCGCGGCGGGCTCCTGCGGTTGCTCGGCTCGGAGTGAGGAGGATGGCGATCCGGGTGATCTCCTCCGACGAACGACAAAGCCGACGACCGCAAACGTCCGTCGCCCAAAGGGTTACGCGCCGCTTCCGCTGGCTGCGCGGAGAGGGCGGCGCTGTATTCCTTGAACGGCCAGACGTTACGCAATCGGGCTAGGGCGCGTAACGCCGCCTGCGTGACTTTTGACACGGGCTGTATAGCCTGCCTGTCTCACCATAGGGCGAGGTGAAGTGCCTGAGAGGCCCGCCAGCATGAGGCGCAAGCCGCCCGTGCCGGTAACTGGGCCGGTAAGGTTTTTCACGAGTCACGAGTCACGAATCACGGCCATTCCCTCGCGTGCTTCGGCCGTCGAGTGGTGAGATAGGCAGGCTGGCCCATTGATCGTCACCAGGTCCCCCGGCCCGGCCGGCCGGATATGCCACGCAAAGAGGTCACGAGCACGCCGCCCTGCGTTGGGCCGCCGGACAACGGCGGCTCCGGATCGGCTATCTTTACCATGCCGCGATGACCGGAAAGAAAATCCTGACCCATAGCCAGCGTAGTGGCTGTTCTCTGAGCCGTAGTTCGTTGGCTTGACTGGACCAAACGCCCTCTTGGCGGTGTCTTACTAAGTGAAGGCTGCTTGAGCAATCCACCGAGAAACTTGAAGGCGGTGGGAAACTCGAAAACGAAAGGCATCCGGACATGACACCTCCAGCATTCCTAGGTAGAAGCACCATGTTGCCGATCGTCCTGGCCGGTGTTGGCTGCCTCGCTCAAATCGCTGTGGCTCAGAAGCCGGATTTCAACGCCGTGCCGACTTTCGAGAAGCATGTGGCTCTGATCCAGAAGGGAATCTCGTTGCATGACGAGGGCGACTACGACGGCGCGATCAAGGCCTACCGGCAGGTGCTCGACGAGAATCCCGACGATATCGTCGCCCTCTACGAACTCGCATTCAGTTATTCCAAGAAGAAGGACTACTCCAACTGCATACGGTCGGCAAAGAGCGGTACCAGGTACCTCTCCAAGTTGCAGGCGCGTTTCTACGTGCTATGGGGAAACTGCCTGGACGAGTCGGGAAAGCCCAATAAGGCCGTCAAGCTCTATCGCTCCACCCTGCGGCAAAGCCCGACGGATCACCTTCTCCACTACAACTTGGCCGTCACCTACAAGAACTTGGGAAAGAGCAAAGAGGCCGTCCGGCATTTCAAGAAGGCGATCGACAACGACCCGAATTACGCCAGCAGCCATCTTGCGCTGGCTGAGCAATATGTCTCTCTTGGCCACCGCATACCGGCCCTGCTTGCCTTCGTGCGGTTCCTCATTCTGGAACCGGACTCTGCCCGGTCCGGCGTCGCGCTGCAATCGCTTCACTCGATCCTGGCAGGACAGGCTTCTCAGGACGGCGACAATAACATCACGATCTTCTTGAATCCCGACGCGAACACCGGCGAGGGAGACTTCCTCGCAGCCGAGATGGTGCTGTCGGCGACGGTAGCGGTCGAGCACTTGCCGGAGAGCAAGGACCAAACGCCGCTCGAGAAAACGCTTGACCGCTTCGGCTCGCTATTCACTGTATTAAGCTCGATCGACGCAAAGCAGGAGCAGCGCGGTTTTGCATGGGACCATTACGTGCCGTATTTCATGGAGCTTGAAGATTTCGGCTTCACCGAACCGTTCGTCTATCACACCCATCAAATCGTGAGTTGGGATGGGATCGGAGAATGGATCGACGCCAACGGCGAGCATCTGGAAAAGTTCTTGACGTGGTCACGCGCATATCGCGAATAGCCCGTGGCTGCCGGTCCGGAACAGTAGGCCCGCCGGCAAAGACTGCATTCCGTTTCGCGCTCATGCGCGGCAGTCTGGCAGTCAGCCTCTTTCCATCCTCGAGCTGGAGCGAATCTATAATACTGTCATTATGGCTAACCTGCATTTCTCACTACGTGGCGGGCGAAGTGGGTGAGAGGGCTGTCAGGACGAGGCGCGCGCCGCTTGGCGCGCGCAGGCGTACTTGAACAGTACGTTGAGCACGGCAAGCAAGCGCAACGAAGTCCTGGCGGTCGTATCGCGTGCTTCGCCCGTCGCGTGGTGAGAAATGCAGGCTATAATACGCCGCGAGAGCCGTCATGAATCTCGAAGCCCTTCGCTTGCCTGATGAGGTCTCTCGACGCCTGCAACGGTTGTCCGGCCTCACCGGACGCAGCAGGACCTTCGACATGATCGAAGCCATCAACGAGCATCTGGACGATCTCGAGGACTTGTCCCTTGCCGAGCAACGCCTGATCGATATTCGAGCCGGGAAGTCCGAGATCGTACCGCTGGAAGAAGTGATGAAGCGCTATGGCTTGGAAGGTTGAGTTTGACCGCGCCGCCGTAAGAGACTTGGATAAGCTCGACCGGCAGACGGCTAGGCGCATCCTTGCCTTTCTGCACGGCCGCGTTGCCACTCTGGACGATCCGTGCAGTATCGGTGAAGCCCTCACGGGTTTCAAGGGCTCCAGGCTAGGCGAGTTTTGGAAGTACGCCGCCGTGCGGAGAGTGGGTGACTACCGCATTATCGCCCGCATCGAGCAGGACGCTTTGCGGGTGCTCCTGGTCAGGGCCGGTAGCCGCGATAAGGGGTACCATTGAGCAGGAAACCATGAGGCAAAGACGAGAAGATCTGGATCCCTTTGTTGAAGAATGAGATGAAGACTGAATGAAGGTGAGGAGGCCCCTGTCCAACTGAAAGCTTTCCGCGTGATGAAAAACACGGCGAGTGCTACGACGACCCGGAAGGCCATCCCGAGACGGCCGAGGATGAAATCTCGGAGCCGTCCGGGAGGAATCATCACCTGACCTGAAACATCCTCCTGATCAAGCGGCGCCGGCACTTGATCAGGAGGATGTTTCACACTAGGCGCTCGTTGTGGGATATGCCTTCTCGCCCCAAAAGTCTGTCGGGATAGCTTCGGGTCTTGCCTTCAGAGTTGTTCATTTCGTGCCGAACGACACTGGTTGTCGATCGGGCTAGTCGCGCTTGCTGAAATCCTCGGGCGGCGTCCACTCCCCGAAGTTCCACTCTCCATGTGCCCAGGACGGCATCGAGTATTCCCTGACCCATCCGCAGGTCCGGCAGACCTGTTTCTTGTAGATGCGCCGGCGGCGATAGGAAGTCTTGCCGCGAATGTCCGTTGGGTCGTGGCTGCAGGCGCTGGACATGAGTTGAGGAAGGGAATGCCAGGAAAGGGAAAGGCCAACCCCGCGGGCGACCCGAGTGCCGTTGATTCCGTGTGTGCGGGGAGGTTCACCTATCCCAGCAAAGACCCCGTCAGGGTGTCAAGTTTCAGCGCGGCTACCGGCAATCCTCTTCGAGAACGAGAAGGCGGACCGGTCGCACAGCGCCTCGACACGGCCATGCGCGGGGAGATGCAGCAGGATCGGAAGTTGTGGGAAGGCCTGGGCCGGATCGACACCCTCCGGAACGAGCTTTTCGCCAGGGAGTCTCTGGAAAGGGCGCACATCCGCGATCCGAAGCCGGAGCGGGAACAGGAAATGGAGCGCAGCCTCTGAATCTCACGCACGCGCGGCGTCGCGAGAGCTTGCGGAAGCCGAGATGCGCTGCCGAGATCTGATGAGCCGGATTTGGCCACCGGCGGGAGAACAAGATGGGACTGGGGCTTCATGCCCGTCTGATCAAGGCGCTCGACGATCCCGGCCGGCATCTTTACGGTTCGGATTCATGATCCTCAGGCAACACCAGCAGGCCGCGGTCCCGAAGCTCCTGGTGGATGGCCTCTCCCAACAAGCGGTATCCCTCCGGGTTGGGATGGCGGGGATCGCCGTAGAGGTCGCTTCTCCCGGCGTAGATCCCGGTTAGATCGGCGCAGTAGGCAAGGCGCTCGCAGCGGACCTGGGCCGCCTCGTAATAGCGGGTCAGGGCCTTGTGGTAGGGCGTCCCGTCCGGGTGCAACCGCTGACTCCGTTCTTCCCACATCTCTTCTTCGCGGGCAGACCGCTCATAGCTCCCGAATCCCATGATGGGTTGCAGGACCGCCAGGTAACGGATGCCGAACTCCCCGCAGACGGCGTTCATGATGCGCACGTTCCTCTCCCAAACCTCTTCGGCCTTCATTTCGGCCGGATGACCCCAGTGCGGCTCCTGCAGGATCTCTTCGCCGGATCCCAGCAGACGCGCCAGGTTGGGCAGGAACACGCTCTGCGAGGCCGAGCCGGCCACGTACTCCATGATCTCCCGCTGGGGCTCGTTCACCATCGGAGTCGACGGGGAGATGGACTTGACCAGACCCAGGTCGTTGACGCCGTCCACCGAGACCACCACGTGGGGGTTCAGAGCCAGGGCGTCCCGGATCAGCTTGATCACTTCCTGGTTGGTGGAATAGCTGCCGACGCCGCCGTTGTGGATGCGAGCCGGAATCCCCTCACTCGCCAGGAGCTTCGAGAGGGTGCCGGACCAGTGTCCCTGATTGAAGGGATCGGTGGTGGAGCCTCCCAGGGCCACGATGCGGAGAGCGCCTTCCCCTTCTCCCTCTCCGAAGACCTGGAAAGCCGGCTCGAGTGCGTAGCCCAAGTGCGGGTCTACGGCCAGAGGCCCCCGTGAGGTCCCGTCGAACCCTCTGGCCAGTCGGCGGTGAAACGCTCCGCCGCGAGACACCAGGAAACCGCGAGCCGGCCCGGAGCCCAGGGATAGCAGCAGCCACGCCGCGCCCTCCAGGACAAAGAGCAGCACCATCGCCGTCCCGATTCCGATTCCCAGCTTGCGGATCATCTGACCAGCCTCCGAATCATCGCCATCCTGGCGGAAGATCGGTCTTTAGCATAGAGTGGCGCCGGCCGGAGGGAAACCGGGACGGAAACTCTTGGCCGCAAGGGCGGGAAAGGACATGTCTCGTGTCTCGTGTCTCGTGTCTCGTGTCTCGTGTCTCGTGTCTCGTGAAAGTCAAAGGCGGAAAAACCCGCAACGGCGGTTTCACGTGATTCGGGAAGCGGCTTGTCGCGCGGTCCGGCTTCTTCAAGCGCAACGCATGAGCTGATTGCCTCCTTCTCACCGGCTGCTATGGGCGGCGTTCATCCGGGGCATGTCCGTCCACGGTCCGTGGCGGGACACGTATCAGATGTCACCGATACGATCTTGGAGCAGGATTTGTGTAATAGTATGTGTTGAGATCTACACGATGGCGACGAACCTTGCAATAGATCCGGACCTGCTTGAGAAGGCATTGGCGATTGGTGGCGAGAAAACCAAGAAAGCCACTGTCAACCGCGCCTTGCGCGAATTCATCGCGCGGCGGGGGCAGGAACGGCTGCTCGATCTGTTCGGGAAACTGGATTGGGACGGCGATTACGACTACAAGCGCGAGCGGACCCGTAAGTGAGCCTGTTCGTGGATACCAGCGTCTGGTCTCTGGCGCTTCGACGGGATGCGCCGCCGCAAGGCTCCGAGGTGCGGCGTCTACGGGAGGCGCTCGGCGGAGGTGAGACGGTCTACACGACCGGCCTTGTGCTTCAGGAATTACTGCAGGGCTGCCGCGGACCACGCGCCGAGGCGCTGATCATCGACCGCTTCGAAGCCATCGCCATGATCGTGCCGAGGGTCGGCGACCATATCGCCGCGGCCCGCCTGCGCAACCACTGCCGCCGGCAAGGCATTCAGATCGGAACCATCGTCGCGCTGCTGGCCCATCTCTGCATCGGCCACAAACTGGTCATGATGTCCACCGACCGGGATTTCAGCCACATTGCGGACCGCACACCGCTCCGGCTTTGGCGCGCGGCATGACCTTGAGCGACTGAGGATTCGTCCTGTTCACAGGACAAGTGGCTGTTAGGGCTCGATCGCCGGGCGACCGAACGCGATTGTCACAAGCCTAAGCCAGAATGTCGGTGGCGACCTTGCCGTGGACATCGGTGAGCCGGAAGTCGCGCCCGGCATAGCGGTAGGTGAGCTTCGTATGGTCGAGGCCGAGTTGGTGGAGAATGGTGGCGTGAAGGTCGTGGAGATGGATTCGGCCTTCAACCGCCGCGCCCGTAACGTCGCAAGCCCCATACTGGAGACCGCCTTTGACGCCGCCTCCCGCCATCCACATGGTGTAGCCGCGGTGGTTGTGGCGGCGTCCGTCGGACTTGTCGTTCTGTTCGTACGACGACCGGCCGAACTCGCCGCCCCAGACGAGCAACGTTTCGTCGAGAAGGCCTCTCTGCTTCAAATCGGTGATGAGCGCCGCGATCGGCTGGTCGACGGCGGTTGCATTCTTGCGCAGGCGTTCGCGGATCTTGGCGTGCTGGTCCCAGCCCCGGTGGCCGATCTCGATGAAGCGGACGCCTGCCTCCGCCATCCGGCGCGCCAGCAGGCACTGTGTTCCATAATCCTTCGTCGCATCGTCGTCCAGGCCATACATCTGCCTGGTTTTCTCGGACTCGCGCGATATGTCCATGACTTGCGGCACGGCGTTCTGCATGCGGAAGGCGAGCTCGTACGATTGGATGATGCCCTCCAACTGCCGGTCGACCTCGGAGCGCTCCAGCATATTGCGGTTCATGGACTGGATGAAGTCGATCTGCTCGCGTTGCTCCCTGGTTGAGATGCGGGCGTTACGGATGTTTTCGATCGGGTCCTTGTCTTTCTTGATGTTGATTCGTGTCCCTTGATAGGTGGCGGGCATGAATGCCGAGCCATAGAGCTGCGCTCCGCCGAATACGGGCGGGTTGATCGTGACGAAGCCGGGCAGATCCTGATTTTCCGTCCCCAGGCCGTACAGCGCCCAAGCTCCGATGGAAGGCCGCACGAAGGTGATGCTGCCGGTGTGCGCGAAGACGGTGGCCTGCGGATGCGCCGGAGTGTCGGTGTGCATGCCGTTCAGCAGGCACAGGTCGTCGGCATGCTTCGCCAATTCGGGAAAGATCTCGGAAATGTAGATTCCGCTTCGACCGTGCCGCTGGAATTTGAATTGGGCGGGCAGGATCTTGCCGCTTGTGTTGACACCGTTCAGTTCGGAGCCGACTTCCCGGCCGGCAGCCTTGTCAAGCTCGGGATTGTATTCGAACGTGTCATGCTGGCTGGGCCCGCCCTGCATGAACATCAGGATGACCCGCTTCGCCTTGGCTTCGAAGTGGGGCTTCTTCGGCAGGAGAGGATTCCGGAAACCGTTTGCGAGTGCGGCTTGTTCGCTTGCCAGCCCCGCCCAGGCGAGATAGCCGAATCCACAGGCGGCGTTCTTCAAGAGGAAGCGGCGTGTGCAACTTGGGTCCGTCATCGTCTGATCCTTACGCGTGTAATCCCCCGCGACTCGATCCTCATGTTGTTCCTCAGCCACGATAGCGGAACTCGGCGCTGCCGAACAAGGCCTGATACAGCCGAGCCCACGCCTGTTGCGCCTGCGGCGCCGAGGACTCGGTCTGATTCATCGTGTCGTAGGCGCTCCGAACAAAGGCAAGCGCCTGCTCCAACTCCTGCCGCGTCGGTTCCCTGGAAAGGACTTGGCGGTACACGTGCTTCACACGGGCGCGGTCATCTGCGGTCGAGGCCAACAGCCGTTCGGAGGCGGCATTGGCCTGCCTTCGCGCAAACGGGCTGTTCAAGAAGAAGAGAGCCTGGGTCGCAACGGTCGTGACGTCGCGCGAACCGTTCGCTTCACTGGCCTCGGGGAAGTCGAACGTCTCGAAGAACCGGCTGAGTTGAGTCCGTATGACGGGAACGTAGACGCTTCGGTAGTTCTGCTCCATGTCCCAAGGTTCCAACTGCTTGTTCCCCGCTCTCACTTGAGCGTTTCTTTTCCACCGGTGAACCGGCGACCCGCGCGGCGGCTCGAGTTGCAGTTCCCTGCTGACGAACAACATCGCGTCCCGAATGGCCTCGACTTCCAGCCGTCGCCGATTCATGCGCCACAAGAGCTTGTTGTCGGGATCGTTCTCGAAGTTCGCGCGGTGAAACCCCGTCGAAAGCTGATAGCTGCGGCTGAGCATGATTTCCCGAATGACGCTCTTCACCGACCAGCCCTGGTCCATGAATTGGACCGCCAGGTAGTCCAGCAATCCCGGATGCGAGGGCTGTTCGCCCATCTTTCCGAAATTGTCGACGCTGGTAACCAGGCCGCGGCCGAACAGGTGGTGCCAGATGCGGTTCACCATCACTCGCGCCGTAAGCGGGTTGTCGCGCCGGACCAGCCATTGCGCCAGTTGCCGGCGGCCGCTTTCGCTGTCGCTGATGTTCGGCCGGCCGGCAGCCTCTCGATCAAGCACCTGCAGGAATCCGCGCGGCACCTCTTCGCCGAGAGTGTGGGGATCACCCCCGATGTTGATGCGGCAAGGCTGTATGGCGTCACTGTCCTTGACGCCCATCGCCACGTTCCACGGCAACGGCAACTCATCGAGTTCCTTCGACAGGTCCCGAACCTTCTTCCGGTCCTCGGCTTTGATGGCGTCTTCGATCTTCCCCCACAGCTCCTCCCGCCGGAGCTCGGCCCAGCCGGCCCCCGATTCCGCGGAGTTCGACGCTCGATTCAGCCGCATGAGCTTGTCGACCTTGAAGTAGCCGGCGCCGTACTTGGGACGCTGGCGCAGTCCACCCTTGAGTTCGGTGCTGCGAAAGATCCCGGCCAACGCGTAATAGTCGCGCGTCGGTATCGGGTCGAACTTGTGGTCGTGACAACGGGCGCATCCGACCGTCAGCCCGAGAATGGTGCGCGAAGTCACGTTGATCATCTCGTCGGCCACATCCATCGGATACAGCACTCGGTCCGGCTCGTTGAGATCGTGGGCGCCCAGAGCGAGAAACCCCGTCGCTGTCACCTGCTCGCGCCGTTGCCAGTCGGATTCGGAGGCGAGCAAATCGCCGGCGATTTGCTCGCCGACAAACCGGTCGTAGGGTTTATCGCGGTTGAAGGCGTCGATGACGTAATCGCGGTACCGCCAAGCCACCGGAAAGGGATAGTTCAGCGTTCGGCCCATGGTTTCGCCGTAGCGGGCGACATCGAGCCAATGGCGCCCCCAACGTTCGCCGAACCGCGGAGACCGCAGCAAACGGTCGACCACCTTCCGGAAGGCATTCTCATCCGGGTCATTGACAAAGGAGTCGATTTCCTTCGGCGTCGGGGGCAGGCCGAGCAGATCGAACGTGGCGCGGCGAAGTAGCGCGGGGCGGTCGGCGTCGGCGACGGCCGGCAGGCCGGCCTGCTCGCGCTTCGCGAGGAGGAACTGATCCACTGCGCCTCGCGGCCAGGAAAGATCGTCCACGGACGGGAGTTTCGGCCGCTCGGGGGCTTGGAAAGCCCAGTACCGCCGCCCCTTCTTCAGGTCGATCTGGGATTCCTCTTTGGCGACTACCTGTTCTCTCGGATCCGGGGCTCCTCTCTCGACCCATTGCCTGAAGTCCGCGATCACCTGCTCGGACAGCTTGCCCGTCGGAGGCATCTTCAGTTCGGATTCGTAACTCAGCGCCTCGAGCAGCAGGCTGTCGGCGACACTGCCGGGTACGATCGCCTCTCCCCGGTTGCCGCCGCGTAGGACACCCTCTCGACTATCGAGCCTCAGCCCGCCCATGGCGGTTTTGGCCTCTGCGGAGTGGCAAGTGTAGCAGTGGCGGGCCAATGCCGGCCGGATCTTGTTTTCGAAGAAATGCAGGTCGTCCGGAGAAACCTTGTCAGCGCCTTCAGCCCATTGAGCGAAGGCTGATGCGAAGGCAAGAAGGAGGAACGTCCGCACGAGCCTGTATTTCTTACCACGTGGCGAGGCGAAGTGCGTGAGAGGGCCGTCAGGACGAGGCGCGAGCCGCTTGGCGCGCGCAGGTGTACTTGATCGTACATTGAGCACGGCAGGCAAGCGCAACGAAGTCATGGCGGTCGTATCGCGTGCTACGGCCGTCGGGTGGTGGGAAATACAGGCTAAGAAGCCGGGCCGTAGGCTTGCGCAACTCATTCGCGTTCCCCGGTCGCGTTGAGCTCACCCGACATGCAAAAGCACGTGGTGTGGCTTGGCGCTAACAGTATCTCACAGGAGTTGTCAGTGGTCTACATGAGTCGCAGCCGATCCGCAGACCCGGAGAAAGACCTCTGATTGGAAGAGGGATCGGCATAGCGAACCACGCCGCTACCCGGCGATGAGCACGGGGCTCTCCAGTCCAGGCCGGCGGATCGACATGGCGACTCCGAGTCGGGTGGGCCTGATTCAGGCATAATGAACGGGGTTGATCGGTTCTCCTGAAGCCCATGAATTCTTCCCCGTATATAGCTCGGAAGCCGCTGGTCCGGCAGGCGGTTCTTGCCGCTCTGCTCCTGGCCGGGTTGCCGGCCCTCGCCGATGACTCCGCGTTGGATTTTCGACAAGACGTGAAGCCGGTTCTGGAGGCCTATTGCATTCGCTGCCACGGCCCGGAGACGCGAACCGCCGGCATCGACTTCCAGTCGATCGGTCCGCAAGGGGATGCCGCGCAGCGCCGCGATGTCTGGCGGCGCGTCATTCGCGTCCTTCGGGAGCGGGAAATGCCGCCCGCGGCCCCTTTCCCGAATGAGGCCGAGCGAATCGCTGTGGCCGACTGGGCCGACGAAGCTCTGCGGAACATCGACTGGTCGAAGATACGCAACCCCGGTCATACCGTCATCCCCCGTCTCAACCGTACGGAGTACGACAACACGATCCGTGACCTGACCGGCCTGGATCTTCGGCCCGCTCGCCATTTTCCCGCCGACGGCGCCGGTAACTCCGGATTCGACAACGACCGGGCCGGCCTGTTCGTCTCGCCGCTGCTGATGGAGAAATACCTGGAGGCCGCCCATGAAGTCGTCGATGCCCTCATCGCGGCCCGCCGCCGAACGGAGCCGTTCAGGACCCGCGTTGAAGTCGAGACGATGTACCGCACCGAAATGAATCATCCGGTGCTCGACTACGGTTTCGACCTCAATAACTTCCAGCAAACCATCTACCGCTACGTGCAGTTCCCCCGCAGCGGCTGGTACCGCTTCCGGGTGCGGTGCTGGGGGCGCTCGGGCACCGAAGGCCAAATGCCCGGCATCACCATTCGCGTGGCGAACGGCATCGTGGCCCGCGGCGTGGTCGTCGCGTCAGAGAGCGACCCGCAAGTCTACACCCTGCGGGGCTGGATTCCCGCCGGCAATCACCGCCTCTCGCTGCACCGCTACATCGAGAAAACCGCCGTCACCAACGACAAGCAGCAAGAGCTTCTCGCGGTGGTCCGCCGCAAGAGAAAGGAAGCCGAAGCTCGAGGCGACAAGAAGCCCAGGATCGAGGAAACGCGGGTGGTTCTCTCTCTCGATTGGATCGAGATCGAAGAGGAAACACCCGAGTTCTCTGACGGTTCCCGCGTTTTCATCGCCCGGCCCGATGCCGCACCCTCGAAGCGGGAAGCTGCCAGGCGCATCCTCGAGCGGTTCGCCGCCCGCGCCTGGCGCAGGCCGATCGACGAAAAAGAGTTGAAGTACCTGCTCAAGCTCTTCCAGCAGGCCGGTCGGCAAGGTCTGCCCTTCGACGAGGCCGTCGGCCGATCGCTCAAGGCCGCTCTCGTTTCTCCGAACTTCCTCTACCGGCTCGAACAGGCCGGCGGTGCGGAACAGCGAGTCGACGACTACGCTCTCGCTTCGCGGCTCTCGTACTTTGTCTGGCTCTCCATGCCGGACGAAACTCTATTCGATCTGGCGAGGGAAGGGCGTCTCCGCGAGCCCGGCGTCGTTCGCGGCCAGGTCCGCCGCATGATCCGTGACCCCAGGGCTGACGCTTTTTCGAGCCGGTTCATCAGCCAATGGCTCGGCTCGGTGGAACTCGGCCGCAGCGCGAAACCCGACACCGGCGTCTTCCCGGAGTACAGCGGTTCGCTCGAGGAGTCGATGAAACGGGAAGTCGTCGAGTTCTTTCGCCGCTTGTTGCGAGAGGACGGCAGTCTGCTCCAACTCATCGACGCCGATTACCTCACGGTGAACGAAGAACTGGCGGCGCACTACGGAATCAGCGGAGTCATCGGGCGGGAATTCCGCAAGGTCCCCATTCAAGATCGCAACCGCGGCGGTGTGATCGGCATGGCGGGTTTGTTGACGACGGCGTCGTTGCCGGTGCGGACAAGCCCGGTGCTGCGGGGGAAGTGGGTGCTCGAGACATTGTTGGGGAAGGAATTGCCGCCGCCCCCTCCCGACGCGGGCGACCTGCCCGAGCCGACCCCGGCGACAGAAGGCCTCACCCTTCGGCAGCGCTTCGAGCAGCACCGCGAATCCCCGCAGTGTGCTGCCTGCCATGATCGCATCGACCCGATCGGGTACGGACTGGAAAACTACGACGCCATCGGCCGCTGGCGCCTGACGGACGAGAACGGCCGGCCCCTCGATACGGTTGGCGAGCTGCCCGATGGCGAGCACTTCAACGGCCCCGCCGAACTCAAGGACATTCTGCTGAGCCGCAAGGAATCCTTCGCCCGGACGGTGACCGAGCGCATGCTTGCTTTTGCCTTGGGCCGGCCCCTGGCCTATTACGACGAATCCGTCATCCGGGAGATCACCGAGGCCGTCATCGAGTCGGATTATCGGCCGTCCGTGTTGATCGAACAGATTGCACTGAGCTATCCTTTTCAATACTGGTTCTCATCAGCCGCAGGAGCCTCAGAATGACAAAGAGTTGGCGTGTTTCCCGTAGGACGATCCTCCGCGGCTTGGGCGCGAGCGTTGCTCTACCGCTGCTCGACATCATGGAGCCCGTTGCCGCCGCCCGGGTCGGCGGCTCTTCCGGCGCCCCCAGGCGCTTGGCCTGTATCTTCCAGCCGAACGGAGTGTATCCCAAAAACTGGGATCCGACAGGCGAAGGGGTCGACTACGAGCTGTCGCCGATTCTTGAACCGCTGGCCCGCGTAAAAAGCGACGTTACCGTGCTCTCCAACCTGTCGACCGGCGTGAAGGGTCACGTCCAGGCGACTTCCTCTTTCCTCACCGGCACGCCGCTCGCGCGCAAGGCCAGTGGCCCCACGGTGTCGCGAGCCAATATGGGCGTCTCGCTCGATCAGTTCACGGCCAGGCATATCGGCGGTGAAACCAGGATTCGATCGATCGAGCTCGGCCTCGATCCACCGCGCTCCGGGGGCGAGAACAATCTTCCGATCTCTTTCGCCAACACCGTTTCGTGGGCCGAGAACGATACGAAGATCGAGCCGGAAATCAACCCGCAAGCGGCCTTCGACCGCCTTTTCGGCGAAAGCGGGAAGACGCCGCTCGAGTTGGCTTTCGAGCGGAGCCTTCTCGATCGGGTCGCGGACGATACGCAACGCCTCCGGAAGAAGGCGAGCATGGCCGACCGCCGCAAGCTCGACGAGTACCTGACAGCCGTGCGCGACGTGGAAAAAAGAATTCAGGAGAGCATGAAGCCGCGCGAGTCGGCCTGGAAGCCGTTGACGGAGCCGGAGCTGGTGCGGCCCGGAGACCGCTTGCCGGAAAGCCGCGACAAGCACCTGCGCATGATGATGGATTTGTTGGTGCTGGCGCTGTGGACCGACACGACGCGCGTCGCCACACTCATGATGGCTCATGGGTTCTCGCGCCAGAACTTCACGTTCATCGGTGTCAATAGCGATCATCACTCGATCTCGCACCACAAGGAAAGCTCCGACCTCGTCGCCGACTATACGAAGGTCAGCCGCTGGTACGTTGAGCAGTTCGTCTATCTTGTCGAGAGGATGAAGGCCATCGACGAGGGGGGCGCTTCTTTGCTGGACAACACCATCGTTCTCTACGGATCGGGCCTGAAAGACGGCAACGGTCACACGACGAAGAACCTGCCGGTTCTGCTTGCCGGCCGCGGCAAGGGCGCCCTGAACCCCGGTCGCCACGTTCTTCTGCCCCAAGATACGCACATTACAAACCTGCACCTGACGCTGGCGCGGAAGATGGGCGTCAAGGCAGAACGGTTCAACAACAACACCGGCATCGTCAAAAACCTCTAAGCGGTCCGCCTGGGCCGGGCGATCGACGCTCGAACGTCTCCGGCTGCCGACAAACCAGATCGATACCAAGATACGGAGGTCATCATGTTGAGGCGAATCGCGCCGTTGTTGCTGCTGGGCCTTTCACTCCTGCCTGGTGATTCTCATCCGAGCCTGCCGTTCGAGCTCGATGCCTCGTGGCCCCGGCTGCCTGCCGGTTGGAACCTCTTGGAAACACCCGGCGTTGCTATAGGACCGCAGCAGCAGGTGTACATCTTCCACCGCGGCAGTCATCCGATCATCGAGATCGACCGCGGCGGCAAGGTCGTCGGCTCCATGGGCGAGGGGCTGATCGGAGCCGCCCACGGCGTGGAGATCGATCGAGACGGCCATATCTGGGTCACCGATCGGGCGGACCATACCGTCTTGAAGCTCAGCGATGCGGGACGCGTGCTGATGGTGATGGGCCGCAAGGGGCAGGCCGGTGAAGGCGATGACACCTTCGACGGCCCCACCGATATCGCCTTCGCCGAGAACGGCGATTTCTACGTCAGCGACGGTTACGGCAACTCTCGCGTCGCCAGGTTCGCTGCCGACGGCTCCTTCCTGACCGCCTGGGGCAAACCCGGCAAGGGCCCCGGCGAATTCGACCTGCCTCACACCGTGGCCGTCGGCCCGGACGGCAAAGTCTATGTTGGCGATCGTGAGAACTACCGCATCCAGATTTTCGACCCGAATGGCAAGTTCCTCACCCAATGGGACCACGTCGGCTCTCCTTGGGGACTGCACATCACCCCCGAGCGGGAAATCTATATGGCCGACGGTCACAACAACCGCGTGCTCAAGCTGAACCTGGCAGGAAAGATCCTCGGTTCACTCGGCAAGAAGGGCAAGCTGCCGGGGCAGTTCAACTACGCGCACCACCTCGCCGTCGATCTGCTGGGCAACCTCTACGTCGCCGAAATCAAGAACTGGCGCGTGCAAAAGTTCCGCCCACATTGACCTGAATCATCCCCCTGTTCTGAACTGAATCATCGTCCGGATCAAGCGGCCTTGACGCCGGTCCCGGTGTTTCCCGCTGGTATGATCCGTACGCGGGCGGAGGAAAACTAAAACCAAAAACTGCCGGTATGAGCCGTCCACGGGCGGAGGGAAAACGGGACTGCATGTCTCGCCATGTGGCAAAGAGAAGTCCGTGCGCATCACGAAACACGAATCACGAGACACGAATCAGGGCTTTTCCCGAGACACGGCCTTTACGCTTCACCGGCCGTCAGACATTTTTTATCTAGAGCGAACCAGGCCCCGCCAATGCTTTTCGCGAATCACGAATTTTTAATACCTTTGGGTACTGAAGCCCTTCAGTCTTTTTTCCCCGCCGCGGCCTGCGTAGCATGAGGACAGAGAGGCCGGAATCCTGACCCGAACGTCTCATCAAGTGGCGATGCGAAGTGAGGGAGAGGGCTGGCGGGACCAGGCGCAAGCCGCCCCCGCCGGCAACTCGGCCGGTAAGGTTTTTCACGAATCACGGCTTTTCCGTTTTTGTCGAATCGTTGCGCTGGGGCACGGAAGCCCTTCCGGCTTTTTTTCCCGCCGCGGCCCGCCTAGCATGAGGACAGCGATGAGGAAATCCAGGAGTT
>JAPOOG010000001.1 GCA_026713545.1 Bryobacterales bacterium | reverse complement strand
TGGCTCGAAGCCATCGTCGCGCTGCCGCTCAACATGTTCTACAACACCGGCATCTCCACCTACATTTGGGTGCTGAGCAACCGCAAGCCGGAGCACCGCCGGGGGAAGGTGCAGCTCATCGACGCCGCGCAATGGTTCAAGCCGCTCCGCAAGAACCTCGGCAAGAAGAACTGCGAGCTGTCGGAGGAGGACATCACCCGCATCTGCGATACGTTCCTGGCCTTCGAGGAGACCGAGCAGTCTAAGATCTTCCCGAACGCCGCCTTCGGCTACTGGAAGGTGACGGTCGAGAGGCCGCTGCGCATCGTAGGCATCGACCCGACCCGCGCCTACAAGCCGGCGGAAATCAAGCAACTCAAGGAAGCCGGCGAGCGCAGCGCGGACTCGCCGCCCGTCATCCGGAAGATTCACAAGCGGGGCACGGAAGCCGACCCGCTACGCGGCCTGTTCGCGTCCATCGTCAATGGCCGTCCCGCCGTGGTCGAGTACGAGCCGGACACCGACCTGCGCGATACCGAGCAGATTCCGTTGCAGGAGGCCGGCGGCATTGAGGCATTCCTGCGGCGTGAGATGCTGCCCTACGCCTCCGATGCGTGGTATCAGGCCGACAGCGTCAAAGTTGGCTACGAGATCAGCTTCCCCCGCTACTTCTATAAACCGAAGCCGATGCGGACGCTGGCGGAGATCCGTGCCGACATCCTGGCGCTTGAGAAGGAGACGGAGGGGCTCCTAGGACGTATCTTGGGCGAGACCCCAAGACGTCTCTCCTCGCCCGAGGCTCAATGAACAAGGACACCCGATGCCCAACTACGACCACGACAAGCTGTTTGCGCGTATCGCGGAGATCGGCCGGTCACCTGACGACAACACCGCGTTCACCAAGTGGCTTACTGCCCAAGCGCACCTCGAACTACTTCGCCAGAACGCAACGGACGACGAGCTGATCATTTATGCATCTGGCGAGCACACATTCATCCACGCCGTCGCTGTCAGCCACGACGCGCTCGCTGATCCCGACGTGAACGACTTGCTCCAGTGGAGCGGCAATCCGTATTCCTTCGCCGCGTCGTACGTTTCGGGAGGCGACGGCAACGATGTTCGAATCGAACCCGGACGCGCGGTGAACGGGTCCAGAGCACTCAGTGGAGCGCGTCTCCTCGTTTTCGCAAGACAAATAAATGGACTTCCCGGGCAGACCCGCACGTATTTCGAAGTGGTACAAGAATACTCTCACCTAACCAACATTCATCATTACCCCGAGCGCCACTCATACTGCCGATTCGACGACCAAGGCGACATGGAACAGCTTGTGACGATCACGGGGGAAGCGGCAGACAACGACGTTACAGTCGTGACCTTCAAACGTGGCCCACTAGACGAATACCTCGCTGCCTCCCGTTCTGTTCTCGTCCGAATGTTCGAGTTTACGTTGATGAGAAGATCTGAGGATTTCAGCAGCTTACGAGATACTCCCGAGAAAGTCGTAGAACAGAGTCCCATATTCTACCGACAGAGGATCGCCGGAAGTGCCGCGTATGCCCGTGGCGTACAGATCATTCATCCATCACCTCGTAGCGCGACGACCGTCTCCGCGATGGAGCGGCAGCGGCTCGGCCATGAACGCTACGTGGACTTTTGGGCATATGACTGGCGCAACAAGAAAGTCACGATGATCTCTACCGACCCCCGAGCGACGACAAACTACTTCCAGGCGAGTGAAAACTCGCTCCCCTTCGAATTGTCTCCGGCGTTTTTTGACCCGGAAGTGCTGGCAAAATACAAGAACGACACAGACAAGTACGCAATTGAAGCCCGGAGCATACATTGTCGTGCTGCGTGGACGCTCAGCGGTTACGACACTAATGAGGCTGGCCAGGTCCATGTGTACATTTGCGATCTTCGGAGTCTTCCATACGCTGAGCAGCTGTACTGGAAGAGCTTCAATCAGCCGCCCAAGACCGGGATTTCCGAGCGCGCTTGGAAAACCGATTTCTGCGGCGAATTTGTTGACCTTGTAGATCCCCTGGAACAAGTCAAGCGCGTCCTCAGAGCCTGGGAAAAGAAGCGAACGCCGTGGTGGACTCTTCGCGATGCGACATCCATGCTGCGGACCGCAACACCACGGACAGGCAGTGTCGATGAGTGGGCGCAAGAACTTAAGAACGTGGCTGTCCTCGTTATCGAGGGATTCCAGATCGAGGGGATCCGTAGAAGATTGGATGAAATGGGACTTCAATGGAATCGAAACGAGAAGAGCCTTAGCCTGCTGGAGCGGGTCCTATCTCACGGTCCGTCAAGCGGCGACGACCATCGACTGCACGGTTTGAGGTCGGTGCAACGTATTCGAAGCAAGATAGGGTCACACGCGCGCGGAGCGGAAGCGGCAACTATAGTGGCTGGCGCGATTCGGGAGCACGGTACCTATACGGCGCATTTCGAGGAACTATGTCTGACAGTCGAACGGGAACTGAAGTGCATCGGCCGCGCATTTGGCGCCGCAGGCGAGGAGTCGACTCAGACGGACTCCCCGAGAGGTGAAGAGGAGGATGCTTCTGTATAAGGGTAGGGAATCATGTGGGGTCCGTGAGGAGCCGCAACGCTGAAAGGCTGACGGGAAAAGGCGCTGGTTGTCAAGATGAGGACAGTCGGTAGAGGATGTCGCTGTCGGGGATTCTGATGGGTGTTGTTCGGCGCCACGAAATGACCGTCCGGAGCTTCTGCGAGTGAAAACGGCTTGTGAACTGCAACACGATTCGGCGGGCAAACTTGAGCCGTATTCCGCCTATAAGGCCTCCGGCGTCGAATGGCTTGGGGACATGCCGGAGCATTGGACGGTGAAGCGCGGTAAGGCGCTGTTCCACTGCGTCGACGTTCGGTCATCAACCGGCGAAGAAGAGTTGCTGACAGTCTCGTCAGAGCGCGGAGTGATACCTCGATCTTCCGCGACGGTCACGATGTTCAAGGCCGAATCGTACGCGGGCTACAAGCTTTGTTGGCCTGGCGATTTGGTGGTCAACAGTTTATGGGCTTGGGCGTGTGGTCTCGGCGTATCTCGACACCACGGCATCATCAGTTCCGCCTATGGTGTTTACCGCTTACGACCGCCCTATACCAATTACTCTGCTTACGTTCACGAGCTTGTTCGCTCAACACCCTTCAACTGGGAACTGCGAATTCGCTCGAAAGGCATCTGGATTTCTCGCCTTCAGTTGACAGATGAAGCATTCCTCGGAGCACCATTCCCACTACCGCCCCTCCCTGAACAAACTGCCATTGTCCGCTATCTCGACCATGTGGACCGGCGTATTCAGCGCTATATCCGCGCCAAGCAGAAGCTGATTGCGCTGCTGGAGGAGCAGAAGCAGGCCGTCATCCACCAGGCCGTCACCGGCCGGATCGACGTCCGAACCGGCCGGCCCTACCCGGCCTACAAGGACTCCGGTGTGGAGTGGCTAGGGGACGTGCCGGAGCATTGGGAGGTTGTGCCGTTGCGGCGGGTAGCTTTTGACTATTGTGACGGGCCGTTCGGTTCTGGTCTGAAGTCATCTCACTACACTGAGGGGGGAGTAAGGGTTGTGCGGCTTCAGAACATCGGTCATGGAGAGTTCAGGAACTCCGATGCAGCCTTCATCTCGCCCGAATACTACTCATCGCTGGGCGATCATTCGGTTGAGGAAGGTGACATCTTGATAGCTGGTTTGGGCGATGATAACCATCCAGCAGGTCGCGCATGCGTAGCACCAGCGAGCATCCTCCCCGCTATGGTCAAGGCAGACTGCTTCAGGTTTCGCCTTAACCAGACCCGCGTTGTTCCACGGTTCATCGCGCTTCAACTAACCGCCACCGCAACTGTGGCATCAGCCCTTCTCTCGACAGGGGCAACACGTCAACGAACGAATCTCCAGAATACCTCGGCAAGAGCTATCAGTTTTTCTGCGGTCCCTGAACAAGTGCTGATCGTTGAGCACATTATCGCCAAGACATCAGGCATAAGTGCTGCCGTAAAGTCCGCCAAGCGCGAGATCGACCTCCTTCGCGAATACCGCACTCGCCTAATCGCCGACGTGGTCACCGGCAAGATCGATGTGCGCATGGCGGCGGCGCCTCAGTCCGTTACTTGATAAGATTCCGAGCAGTAAGCGTTCCAGGATTCAGAATCTCAACAACTCTTTTATATTCAGATGGTTAAATGACGACTGACACCAGCGAACGCGGTTTAGAACGGCTGATCTGCACTGCCTTGACCGGCCGTCCCTGTGATGCCGCGTTGACGGCGGCAGGTCTGGAAGTCGAAGCCGCGTCAGCAGCAGATGGAGCCGGCTGGATCTGCGGCCACCCAAGCGACTACGACCGTGAGTATACGGTCGATCTGGCACAACTTCTTGCCTTCCTTGTCGAGACGCAACCAGCGGTGTTTGCGGGCCTGCACCTTGACGACGATGGCCCGACGCGACGCAAGTTCCTTGCGCGCCTCCAGGGCGAAGTCAGCAAACGCGGCGTGATCGACGTGCTGCGCAAGGGGGTCAAGGACGGACCGCATCACGTCGAGCTCTTCTACGGCACGCCGTCTCCCGGCAATCCCGCCGCCGCGGAACGCTACGCGCAGAACCGCTTCTCCGTCACGCGCCAGCTTCGCTACAGCCGCGACGAAAACCAGCGGGCGCTCGACCTGGGCTTGTTCATCAACGGCCTTCCCATGGCGACTTTCGAGCTGAAGAACAGCCTCACCAAGCAGACGGTCGAGGACGCCGTGGAGCAGTACAAGCGCGACCGCAACCCCCGCGAAAAGCTCTTCGAGTTCGGCCGTTGCGTGGCCCACTTCGCGGTGGACGATCACGAGGTGCGGTTCTGCACGCACCTCAAAGGCAAGGGTTCGTGGTTCCTGCCCTTCAACCAGGGCTGGGACGACGGCGCCGGCAACCCGCCCAACCCGGACGGCCTCAAGTCCGACTACCTGTGGAAGCGGATTCTCACCCGCGACGGGCTGACCAACATCCTCGAGAACTACGCGCAGGTCGTCGAGACCAGGGACGAGAAGACCGGCAAAAAGAAGAAGGTGCAGATCTGGCCGCGCTACCACCAGCTCGACGTAGTCCGCCGGCTCTTGTTCGATGCCCGCCGGCGCGGCGCGGGGAAGCGGTATCTCATCCAGCATTCGGCCGGCAGCGGGAAGTCCAACTCCATCGCCTGGCTCGCCCATCAGTTGATCGGGCTCAGGAAAGACGGCGCCGGGGTGTTCGACTCCATCATCGTGGTCACCGACCGGCGCATCCTCGACAAGCAGATCCGCGACACGATCAAGCAATTCGCCCAAGTCGGGGCCACCGTCGGCCATGCCGAACGCTCGGGGGACCTCTGCAAATTCATCGAGAGTGGCAAGAAGATCATCATCTCGACGGTGCAGAAGTTCCGGTTCATCCTCGACGAGATCGGGGACGAGCAGCGGGGCCGGCGCTTCGCCATCATCATCGACGAAGCGCATTCGAGCCAGGGCGGCAAGACCTCGGCAGCGGTCAGCGGGGTGCTCTCCGAGGAGGGCGCCGAGAAGGACGACGAGACCACCGAGGACAAGATCAACCGCATCATGGAGTCGCGGCAGCTCCTCTCGAACGCGAGCTACTTCGCCTTCACCGCCACGCCCAAGAACAAGACGCTGGAGATCTTCGGCGAGGCGTACGAGACGGCCGGGCAGACCAAGCACCGCCCGTTTCACAGCTACACCATGAAGCACGCGATCCAGGAAGGCTTTATCTTGGACGTGCTGCGGTACTACACGCCGGTCGAGAGCTACTACAAGTTCATCAAGAAGATGGAGGATGTTCCCGAGTACGACATCAAGCGAGC
>JAPOOG010000136.1 GCA_026713545.1 Bryobacterales bacterium | reverse complement strand
GCGGAGGCTATTGGGTAACGGCATTCCGCAAGTTCTATACCCACTGGCCCACCAGCTCCACAGAGCAGCGTCTTCGTCAACTGCCAAAGCCGAGCAACGTCTACTTCATCGGATGGCACGCCTTCCGCGCCCACCTGGATTCGCTGGAAGCGATCCTTCCTCAGCTTCGCGAGATCGAGGAAACCCGGCATCTCTTCTAACCCTTCGCTTCCCTGTTGATTCGGGTTCTCCACTTTCCGCCAATCAGCAGCGAGCGGAAAGCTCCCCACCCTTACCCAACTGGAGGTTCTCTTCGATGACCGACATTCCCAACATCAACACTCCCGATCCCCGATCGCTGCCCGACACCATGAGCGGTCTGCTCGCTGCCGCGATCACCGAAGCCCGCGCACTCGATCCCCGCATCTACCATCCCAACAGCTTCTACTGGCATGACACCGACGAAGAGCAGCAATGCCAGGTCTGCCTGGCCGGCAGCGTGATCGCCGGAACCCTCCAGGTTCCGCCCGACAGGACCGTGTTTCCCGAGTCGTTCGCCGGCGACGTGCCCGCCAAGCTCAGCGCTCTCGAAAACATGCGTCTCGGAAACTGGTCTGACGCCTACCAACAGTTCTACGCCCAGGAACCTTCCCCCTCCATCAGCCATCGACTCGGCTACCTGCGAAGGCCCTCTTGCTCCTACTTCGATGGCTGGGAAGAATTTCACACCTTTCTCGACTCTCTGGAAAAATCCATAGAACCCTTGCGGGCAATCGAGCTCGACACGGAGGCCGTCTAGCTTTCTCTCCTTCCCCTTTGCTGGTCGGGTTCTCCGCTTTCCGCCAGGTACGATCGAGCGGAAAGCTCCCAACCCTGACCCAACTGGAGATTCTCATCGATGACCGACAATCCCAACGTCACCACTCCCGATCCCCATTCGCTGCCCGACACCATGAGCGGTCTTCTCGCAACCGCCATCGCCGACGCCCGCAAGCTCGATCCCAAAACCTACCACCCCGACTGCTATCGCTGGCACACCGCCGAAAAGGACACCTGCGCCATCTGCTTCGCCGGCAGCCTGATCGCCGGTACCTTGCAGACTTCGCCCGACAAGACCGTATTTCCCGAGTCGTTCACCGGCGACGTGCCCGCCAAGCTCGACTCCCTCGACTGCATGCGACTCGGAGCCTGGAAGCTCGCCTATCACAAGTTTTACGGCCAAGAGCCTTCCTTCGCCATAGGCAATCAGCTCACCTACCTTCCGCAGCCCTTCTGCTCCTACTTCCGTGGCTGGGAGGAATTTCGATCTCACCTGATCTCGCTGGAGAAGGCCGTCGAGCCTTTGCGGGAAATCGAGCTCGACGCGGAGGCCGTCTAGCTAACTCTCTCCCCCGCTGGACAGGTTCTCCGCTTTCCGCCAGGTACAAGTGAGCGGAAAGCTCCTAACCCTGACCAACGAGAGGCTTACATGCACATCATCAGCGCCTTCCACGACCAATGGAAATTCGATACCCGGGATTCGTACCGCATGCTCACCCGCAATCACGACACGGTCGATCCTTCCCAGGATTCGTTCGCCTGGCATCTCAAGCAGATCGGCCATCTCAGCCGCCGCGAGTTCGATCAGATCGACCT
>JAPOOG010000002.1 GCA_026713545.1 Bryobacterales bacterium | reverse complement strand
TGGTGAAAAGATCATCAGCTTGCACCAGAAAGGTGCTGATGATGTGGGCCAGGTCGATGCGGTCGAAACGGCCGCTCTGCAGCCGTCCGATGATGTGAAACATCCAGGCCAGGCTGTCTTTGCCGTGGAGGCTGCGGTCGCCGCTGTGGAGCAGCTTCTCGATGAGGGGATCGGTGTCTTGCTTCCACTGTTCTGCAGGGGTACGGGGTTGTTGGCTGTCGAGTGACACGATGAAGGTTTCCTCCTGGTGGTTAGGGTTGGGAGCTTTCCGCTCAACTGTTGACTGCGGAAAGCGGAGAACCCGACCGAAGGGGCATGCGAGTGGACTTACGAGGAAAAGGCCGCGGCCTCGATCTCGCGAAGCGCGGGAAGGATCGCTTCCAGCGAATCCAGGTGGGCGCGGAACTGGTCCCAGCCGTCGAAGTCCATGTAGTCGGGTCTGCCCAGCGCGTAGAGTCGTTGATCGATCTCGGCGGTGGGGCCGAAGCCGTAGATGAAGCGGAAGGCGCTGGTCCAATGGCCGCAGCGCATCGAGTCGAGGCCGAAGAGCTTGTTCTCCACGTCGAGGCCGAAGTACCAGGGGAAGCGCTGGCGGTCGGAGGCAGACTTGAAGGTTCCGGCGATCAGGCTGCCGGCGAGGCAGATTTCGCAGGGGCCGACGAGGGGTTTGGCGTGCCACTGCCCGCTCATGGGGTGGTAGAGCGAGGGATCGAGCGAGCGGGCGTCCGCGATCGCGATCGCGATCAGTCGTGACATGGACTTGGGGAGCATCGGCTGGGTGTAGTCGATCGGCGGGGGTGAAGCGGGATCGGTCAGGTCGTAGCTGGTGTCTGCCATGGCTGGAATCCTTCTGATGGATCGGGTTGGGAGCTTTCCGCTCACCCATTGATGGCGGAATGCGGAGAACCCGATGAAGCAAGATCAGGGGAAGAAACGCTGCGGGGGAAGCGCCTTGGAGTGAACGAGGTAGTCATCCTTGTCAAAAGGATCGTAGGCAAGAATCTGTGCAGCGCTCCAGGGGCAGTCCTCGGGAAGCTGCCGTTCCCAATTGATGTGGCCGTAGCGCAGCGTGAGGGTGTGAACCGCTCCGGTGCGGGCGCCGCGCCAGGCGAAGCGGATCATGTCGCGAAGAATCAGTGTGATCGAGGGGTTGTCGCGCAGCAAGGTCTGGATGAACCAACGGTAGTTGCGAACCTCGTCGAGGGCGCTCGGCCGCTGGCGGGCGTTGACGGTGGGCGAAGAACACAGGATGAGAAGGGTTTTCATCAACTCGCGAAACTGGTAGCGGCCTTCCCGAAGAAGTTCGAGCGCCTGGTCCATGAAGATGGCGATGATGACGCTGATCTCGGCCTTCTCGATCTCGCCGCGCTTGAGGCGGCCGTGCTGCTGCAGCAGCCAGGCGAACAAGTCGGAATCGGAGAGGTCGCTCTCGTCTGATTCGGTGAGCTGTGTGATCAGCGGTTTGATCGCGCGTTCCCAAATGTTCAGATCGAGGGTTTCGAGAGAGAGGTTGACGGGATGGTCGGTCATGACGGCTGTGGGCCTCCGGTACGTGAGGGTTTGGAGCTTTCCGCTCGCACGTTGATGGCGGAAAGCGGAGAACCCGCTGCAAGGGGGAGAGGAGTATTGAGAACTGAAACGATCAGTCGGGATCGACTTCGAAGGTGTAGAAGCGGCGGGGGGGGTAGTATTCCCTGCGGCGCTTTGCGCCCGGGTTGAAGTGTTCGAAGACGGTCCGGGCAACGTACTCTTCGATTGACATTCTTTCGTTGCGGCTGGCGGTGCTGATCTTCTCGAAGAGCTCGGGATCGCATTCGAAGCTGATGGTTATGTTGGGGTTCGGCATGAGTAGAGGATAGTGGCGAGCTAGACGGGAATCCAATCGACGCGCTGCTTGCCTTCACAATGCTGACAGTAGACTTCGTCGAAGAGAATGTCGTATTCGAACTGTTGCTGCTTGGCGTCCCAATAGGCGGTGGCGTCGAAGGTGACTTCGGAGTTGCGGCAGTGTTCGCAGACCGGCTTTTCCGGACGGTCGTCCTCTTCGGCCGGGGAAGGTTCTTCGAGCGAAACGGCGACTTGAAGGCTGGGGGACATGAAGTGTTTACCTCCTGCTGGATAAGGGTTGGGAGCTTTCCGCTCACTCGTACCTGGCGGAAAGCGGAGAACCCTGGCGAGGGGAGGTAGCGGATTCGACTCCAGGGAAGATTCTCTGAAGGTGTGAAACGGTTTTGAGGCATGGTCGGCCGAGCAAAGGAATCCGTGTCCGGATCCATTTGCTCTGGAATGGATTTGCGTTCAAATGCGAGAGCTCGAGTGCACGAGGGCCTGGTTGACAGCGGAGCTGCTCAGGAAGCGTTGTGGGCTTCGTGCTGGCAGCCGATGGCGTCGAGCATGGTGAGAAGGATCGTCTTCTCGTCTTCGAAGAGTTCCTGAATGTACTCTGGAGAGGAGTCAGTTTCCACGGCCCAAATGCCGGGGCTCTTGAAACAGTGAAGGATGACGTGATCGGACTGGCCGATCCCGATGTGGAGGGTGCAGCTTGCGCGGATTCCCATGAACCCGAAGCGGTCGTCCTGCAACTCTTGCATGCGTTCCTCGAAGCCTTCCTGCTCCAGATAGGACGTATCGGGGCAGGGATCGGGCAGGGTTTCCATGACGATCTCTTCGTAGCGAATCATGATGAGGCTCCTTGTTCGTGCGGATGGTGAGGGTGAGAGTCGGTGAGCGGAACGGCATGGATGATGCGCCGTGAGAGCTCGATATCGGTAATCCACGGTTCGCCGTCTGCGCAGACATACTCGGGTTCGCCGTCGGAGAGGTCGTGGTACAGGAAACGCTGTGAGTCGTTGCGGCAGTCGCCCCAGAAGTCGGAGCGGTGATAGCACTCGCAACAGCCGCACTCGACCATCGGGACTTTGACTTCGGGATCGAGCGGCCGGCCGCCTCGGATGAAGTGCAACTGATCGGACATGGCGCTATCGCCTCGCTTTCTCGATCATCTCTGTGACGCGCTTGGCGGAACGGCGCTTGATGA
>JAPOOG010000003.1 GCA_026713545.1 Bryobacterales bacterium | reverse complement strand
GGGTTGCTCTCCAGCAGAGCCCGCCTCCGCTTCGCCAGCCGACGAAGAGTTTACTATGAGGGCCGTTCCCCAGCCCACCATTTTTCAGCAAATGGGGAAAACCTGCTTACCGGCTTGTCTCACTTCAGGGGTCCACCGCCCCCCTAAGGTTACTATATATTATGCGGGACTCAATAGGTCGAGCAAGAGCGAGCATCCGTCTTTCCCTCACTGCCTAGTCTATGCCGACATGCATGAGAGTCACTTTTCGGGGCGTTATAGCTATAATGTCTTACGTGAATTCCAGGTCACTCAACGCTAAGCAGGATCAGCTTTTCGCCATCTTGCGGACGATGGGGCGTGTGATGGTGGCCTACTCCGGCGGAACGGACTCGGCCTATCTCGCCTGGGCCGCAGGAAAGGTACTGGGTGGCGACGCTCTCGCCATCACGGCCGACTCGGCATCCATTCCGGAATCGCACAAGCGCGACGCCGAAGACTTCGTCAAGCGCTTTAACCTGCGGCACCAATACATCAACACGTACGAGTTCGAGAACGAGGAGTACGTGAAGAACGACTCCAACCGCTGCTTCCATTGCAAGGATGAGCTCTTCACGCGCCTCAAGGAGGTCGGTGACAAGCTCGGCTACGAGAACATTGTCTATGGCGTGAATGTTGATGACACGTCGGACTTCCGCCCTGGTCATCGAGCCGCCAAGGACCACGGTGTCCGCGCGCCGCTACTCGAAGCGCGGCTCACAAAAGCGGAGATCCGTGAGCTCTCCAAGAACGTAGGTCTCCCTACCTGGAACCGGCCGGCCGCCGCCTGTCTCAGTTCGCGCATTCCCTACGGCACCAAGGTCTCACGAGAGAATGTCCGGCTCGTCGAACAGGGCGAGGAGGCGCTGAAGCAACTCGGCTTTCGGGTCTATCGTGTACGCTATCACGGCGAACTGGTGCGCATCGAAGTCGGCAAGGACGAACTCGCGCGTGCGCTCGACCCCACGATGGCCGCGCGTCTCACCGAGGACTTCCGGGCCATCGGGTTCCGCTACGTCACGCTTGATCTCGAGGGCTACCGCCAGGGTTCGCTGAACGAAGTGCTACCTTCGGCTCAGACCAAACAAATCCTTCCGGTACTGTCGTAACAGACGGCTCGGTTTCTGTTCTCCTGAGCGGCCGTGTAAACCGCTCATCTCCAACTGCCCATTAGGTTTCGCGGCATGTGGAATTTTCCGCCACTAACTTTGTCGAGTGCAAAGATCGCCATGTTACACTACTGTCTCCTTCGGCGCGGTTGAGAATTGTATCGCCGCTTGCCATCCCTCGGGACAACCGTAAGTCGTAATTCATAAGCAGGAATACCCTCGCTCTTGTGCTTGCTGGGTACCAGACGCAGACGCATGAATCCGTGGCAGCAAATCGTCAAGAGCCTCCAGCCCCAGATCAGTCCTGAGAGCTTTGAGAACTGGCTTGAGCCTGTTCGCTTCAGCCATCTTGATGACTCGAAAGCGCTCCACCTCATCGTGCCCAGTCTCAGTGCCAAGCGCTGGATCGAGGACGAGTTCACCGAAAGAATCCTCTCTGCCGGGAGACATCTCGGTATCGGTGTCGCAGCACTCCGTTTTGCCGTAGCCCCTCAACTATCGCCGCGACCACCGCATTACGAGGATTCTGCTACCCAAACAGTGTTCGACTTCTCCAGCACAACCGGCGTTTTCAACGACCGATACACTTTCAACCACTTTGTCGTCGGCTCATGCAATGAACTGGCTCATGCAGCAGCACGCGCGGTTGCAACAAACCCGGCTCGTGCATACAACCCCCTCTACATCTACGGCGGGGTGGGGATGGGCAAGACTCATCTCATGCACGCGATCGGCCAGCAGGCACAGTCACACTTTCCGCGGCTCCAAGTCGTCTACGTCTCGAGCGAAGAGTTCATGAACGAGATGATCAACTCGCTCCGCTACGACCGCATGGGTTCCTTCCACCGGCGCTTCCGGTCGGCCGATGTGCTTCTCGTTGACGACATCCAAACGCTTGGCTCGAAAGAACGCACACAAGAGGAGTTTTTCCACACCTTCAACACGCTACACAACCTTCAGAAACAGATTGTCATATCGAGCGACCGCCCGCCGAACAAGATCTCGGGGCTAGTCGACCGGCTCCGATCACGGTTCGAGTGGGGCCTAATGGCTGACATACAGGCGCCCGACCTCGAAACCAAGTTGGCGATCCTCGACCACAAGGCAGAAGAGCTGTCTCTTTCGTTAAGCCACAAGGTCCGTATCTACTTGGCCACGCACTTGAAGTCGAATATCCGTGAGCTTGAAGGAGTGCTCACACGCCTCATGGCCATTGCCTCACTGACGCGCTCCGAGGTCACTCTTGAAATGGCTAAGCAAACCCTGGAGTCCGTGACTGCATCCGGGGGCTCAAGAGCAACCCTTGATAAAGTGCTCAGAGTCGTCGCTGAACACTTCGGGCTCGAACTGGCCCAACTCAAAGAGAGAACCAACACAAGGTCGATCGCCTACCCCCGACAGATCGCCATGTATCTCGCGAAGGAACTGCTAGAGCTCTCGCTGCCCGACATCGGGAAAGCCTTCGCCGGCAAGCATCACACGACCGTGTTGCACGCCGTCCGCAAGATCGAATCGCAACGTCGCGGTGATCAGGAAATTGACACCCTCCTCCAACGGCTAACTGATAGAATCAATTAGAGATCGATACTTTATCCACAATCCGCCTCACGCTCCCTCAAGAGCCCGGATCGAGGATTTTGCAACCCAACGGAAACACACAAGAGGAGGACATCCGTCCACGGAGTCTGGTACACTGTAAAGTGCTGAATAACAGTCGTTTGAGCGACTTTTCCACAGGTTCACAGCTACTATGAATCTGATGTAACCAAGAAGTTCTCTTTAACAAAAATCATACTCTTGAGCGCACGGGCCTGCAGATCTTGCAGGCTGGAAGCAGATCACATGGAACTCACGGTCAGGAAGGCTGACTTGGTCAAGGAACTGAGCCTGGGCCAGGGGGTGGTTGAGAAGAAAACTACCATACCCGTGCTGTCAAATGTCCTATTGCAGGCTCAAGACAACACACTGGTGCTGACGGTCACGGACCTTGAGTTGGGAATCCGTAGCTCCTGCCAGGCAACCGTCAAGAAGGCGGGATCGACAACGCTTCCCGCCCGAAAGCTGCTGGACTATGTCCGCCTGCTTCCGGATGCGGAACTCTCGATCAAGGTCTCGGAGAAGCACTCGGCTGCGTTGGTTTGCGGTCGATCACGAACGCGTGTTGCAGGGCTGTCTCCAGAGAATTTCCCGGATCTGCCCGCGATGCCGGCGCCCGTTACTAAAATCCCCGCTGCTCTGATGGCGAATGTCGTCTCAAAGACGATCTTCTCGGTTGCAAATGAAGAGTCACGCTATACCCTTACCGGTGGGCTGATGTTGCTCAGGGAAGACGGGCTGGTGATGGTCACGACCGATGGCCATCGGCTCTCGTACATCGAGGCTTCGCAGGCCTTTGAGGGTATTAGCGGCCATCTCAAATCACTGGTTCCCAAGAAGGGCATGGCTGAGGTACTGAAGCTTGCCTCTGAGGCTGGCGACTCTCTGGTGCTTGACTTCGCCACGGACGAGAATCATCTCTATTTCCGGTGCGGCGAGCGGCTCTTGATCTCGCGCAAGCTAACCGGCCAGTTCCCGGACTATGAGCGAGTGCTGCCGAAAGAGCGGGGCAATATTCTCGTTCTTGGGCGAGAAGAATCGCTGGCCGCAGTTCGGAGGGTTGCACAGTTCGCCGATGATCGTTCCCACGCGATCCGCTTCGAACTCGACTCCGACAACCTCAAGCTGGTCTCAAGTGGATCGGAGGCTGGAGAAAGTGAGGAGTCGATACCGGTTGAGTACGATGGCGAGAAGTTCAAGGTCGGTTTCAATGCGCAGTACTTGCTTGACTACCTGGGCGCCGTCGAATCGGAAACGGTTGAATTCGGACTGCGGGGTGAAAACGGCGCCGGCGAGCTGCGTTTACCGAGCGCGGACCGCTTCGACTACCGCTACATCGTGATGCCAATGAGGATTTAAGGACAGGTCGAGATACGGAGGATGCTGCAACAACAGGTAATTCCTTCTGAAGACTACAGTGCTGATAGCATTCGGGTGCTTGAGGGCCTGGAGGCGGTTCGGCTCCGCCCGGCGATGTACATTGGCTCAACCGGCGAGCTCGGTCTTCATCATCTCGTTTACGAAGTCGTCGACAACTCCGTTGATGAACACCTTGCCGGTCACGGTTCCGAGATCTCTGTCACCATCCACCTCGACAACTCTCTGACCGTAGTTGATAACGGTCGCGGCATTCCGGTTGCCGTCAAGATGGAAGAGGGTGTTTCCGCGGCGGAAGTGGTGATGACCAAGCTGCATGCCGGCGGTAAGTTCGACTCGAACAGCTACAAGGTCTCCGGCGGACTCCACGGCGTTGGCGTGAGTTGTGTCAATGCACTATCAGAGTGGTTGACGCTCAGGATCTGGCGTGAGGGTTCGGCTTGGGAGCAGGAGTATAAGAGAGGTGTTCCGGTCGACAGTCTGCGAGAAGCCGGCCGGGCCGGCCGCAAGACCGGTACGAAGATCACGTTCAAGCCTGACGCGGAGATTTTCACGGTTACTGAATTCAACTACGACATCCTCGCGCGGCGTCTGCGTGAAATGGCTTTCCTGAACGGGGGACTGAAGATCGTTCTCGTGGACGAGCGCGATGACAGCCGCAAGCCGCAAGACTTTCACTTCAAGGGTGGGATCTCGGAATTCGTAGGGTACTTGAACCGTGGCAAGCAGGCTTTGCATCCTAAGCCGATTCACATAGACGAGGAGCGGCCGTTCGGTGACGGAGGCACGTTGTCGATGGAGGTCGCTCTCCAATACAACAATGGTTATTCCGAAAACGTCTACAGTTTCGCAAATACGATCAATACGATCGAGGGCGGTGCGCACCTAGCGGGCTTCCGCTCTGCGCTGACGCGCACCATCAATGCCTACGGGCAGACCACCAAGCTGTTCAAGAATGTCAAGGAGAATCTGTCCGGCGATGATGTCCGCGAAGGCTTGACCGCCGTAGTCAGCGTGAAGCTGCCACAACCGCAGTTCGAGGGACAGACCAAGAGCAAGCTCAACAGCGACATCCAGGGCAGCATGGTCGCCTTTGTGAATGATAAGCTCGGCGCCTACTTCGAGATGAATCCATCTGTCGCGAAGAAAATCGTGCAGAAAGCGATCGACGCTTCCCGTGCCCGGGAAGCAGCCCGGAAAGCCCGCGACCTTACCCGCCGTAAGGGGGCGCTTGACTCGGCCGGGCTTCCCGGCAAGCTCGCTGATTGCCAGGAGAGAAATCCTGAGTGCGCCGAACTGTTCATCGTCGAGGGCGAGTCGGCCGGAGGCACCGCAAAGCAGGGACGCGACCGGCGTAATCAGGCCATCCTTCCCCTCAAGGGCAAGATTCTCAACGTAGAAAAGGCACGCTACGACAAGATGCTTGGGCATGACGAGATCCGCGCCATGATCACCGCTCTTGGCACGGGGATCGGGAGCGACGATTTTGACATCTCGAAGCTCCGCTACCACAAGGTGATCCTTATGACGGACGCCGACATTGATGGCTCTCACATCCGCACGCTGCTGCTGACGTTCTTTTTCCGACAGATGCGGGCGTTGATCGACCGCGGGCATGTCTTCATCGCTCAGCCGCCGCTTTATCGAATCAAACGCGGTCGCTCGGAGGTCTACATCAAGGACGAATCGGAGTTCGCGAAGGAGATCATCCGATCCGCTATGGAAGATGTCGTCGTCGAGTACGGCAGTAATGGCACGCGAGGCCACTCGATGGGGAGCGTCCAATTGCGCGGCTTCCTCGAAAAGGTCGATGAATATGCGGTCATGTTTCGCAAGCTCGACCGCCGTCTGCGCAACCCTCAGGTCATCCAAACCTTGTCTGATCCCGATTTGCCGATCGACAGGGATGATCTCGATACGAAAGCTAACGCCCGGGAACTCGCAAGTCGGTTGAAGGAGTGTGGGCTCGAGGTGCGCGTTCTGCCCGACGAGATGCACTCGGCCTACAAGGTCTCTTTCCGAGAGGGCACAGAGGGCGAGCGAAACATCGACAAGGAGCTAGCCGCCCAGCCCGAATACCGCCGTCTGCGCTCGCTCTCGAAGCAGATTGCCGCCTTCAACAAGCCCCCGTTCGTCGTCGTGACCAAGGATTCGAGAGAAGAGGTCGGCGACTGCGTTTCGCTCATGGAGCGCATCAAGGGCATCGGCACAAAGGGAGCCGCCATCCAGCGCTACAAAGGCCTCGGCGAAATGAACGCCGGCCAACTTTGGGACACTACCATGAATCCAGAGACGCGCCGCCTGTTGGAAGTTCGCGCTGACGACAGCGTCGAGACGGATAAAATCTTCACGACGCTAATGGGCGAAAGTGTGGAATCGCGCCGCAACTTTATCGGCGAGCATGCCTTAGATGTCAAGAACCTCGACATCTAAGGCGGGCAGGGCCGTTTCCTGCGCCTTGGGGCTCCTGGTTGCGTTGATCCCGGTTGTTTGGGCCGAACAGAACGGGCAAGACCGGTCAGCAGCGGCAAATGACATCTTGAAAGGCGAGGCCTCCGCCAGCGAGCCTGACGACTCCGCGCAGTCCGATGAGTCGCTCCCTGGCAACCTCGAAGCAAGCCGTACGGAACTCAACCTTTTGGGTCAGGTTGATATCTCCTCCGGCGAGAATCGCCGCAACGAGAATGTCAAGATAAACCTTGTTGACAATAGTGTTCTTAAAGACCTCAACATCCGAATCGGCGCCACCGCCACCGCCGTTGAGGAATTCAGTGTCGATCACCGGTATTTCGGTTCCGAGTTTGGAGGCGCACCCTCCCAGCCGCTCCACGTAACACCTGCGGGCTCCAGGGGCTTTAGCGGCAGTCTGTATGAAGCGCACTCGAACAGCATCTTCACCGCAAGGTCTTTCTTCCAGGCAGGCAAAGTGCAGCCGGCGCGCGAGAACGACTATGGCTTCCAGTTGAACGTTCCCTTGTGGAAAGGTGCTTCCCTGGGACTCCGGGGAGCCCAGCAGCACTCGCGCGGCAATGTGAACGGCAACGTGCTGGTGCCGCGAGAGGATGAACGCACGCCGCTCACTACCGACCCCGCCAAACGTGACTTTATCGCCCGGGCCCTGGCTGGCTATCCGGATGAGCCGCCGAATCGCACTGATATCAACGAGCGCGCCCTCAACACCAACGCGCCTCAGGGAGTCGACAACGACGCCGGCGACATCCAACTCGATCAAAGCTGGGGCGATGACGCTCTCGTGATGCGGTATCGTTTCACGGGTCAACAAGTAGACGCTTTCCAACTTGTCGCCGGGCAAAACCCGGACACGATGACAATGTCACACGACGCGCGCGTTACATGGACTCACGCTTGGTCGTCCACAACGACGACCGACTTTTCTGTCGGCTTCGACAGGCTCGGGTCTCTGCTCACGCCTGACGAAACCAGTCTCGGTCCGAATCTCTTCACCCGCGGTCTCGAGGGTCTGGGACCTGACACGAGCGTCCCCATCGACCGTGCGTGGAACAGGTTCCGCTACGCTGGCCGGGCGCAGCAGGTGCGTGGCCGCCACACGGTAACGACAGGGTTCGAAGTTGTCCGACGGCAAGTGAACGGCTATGAGTCCAGCAGTCATCGAGGCGGGTTTTCTTTCCGGTTCGATTTCGGTCGAGACGCGATTACCAATCTGCGCCTGGGTACGGCAAGTGAGTTTTTTGGATCTATCGGTGAAGTCTATCGCGGCTTTCGCAACTGGGACAGCCAGATCTACATCGGCGATGAGTGGCGCGCCACGAAAGACCTCACCCTGACCACGGGGCTTCAGTTCGCGCCGACAGCAGCGCCGTCGGAAGTCAACAATCTGAGTGATATACCCTACGACTGCGATTGCAACAACATCGCCCCTCGCTTTGGTTTCGCACATCGCCTGCGTGACGGCTGGGGAGTCATTCGCAGCGCGTACGGCGTCCACTACGGAGAGATCTTTCCAGTTACCTATGCGCAGGTCCGCTACAATCCCCCGCTCAGCCGGCGTGTGGCAATCCCCGTTCCTGACTTGCTCGATCCATTGAGCTCTCTGGGGCCCGACGCTCTCGATCCCAACGGACGGAGCGACATTTTTCGCATCTCCCCTGATCTTGTCGTTCCCTACTCACACCAATACAACTTCACTTGGGAAGTTCCTCTCAAGAGTAGGCACACATTGCAACTCGGCTACGTGGGGAGCCGGTCTCACAAGCTGCTTGCAACGTGGAACTCGAATCGCGCCCGCCCGGTACCCGGTATCCCGCAGGTGACCGCGACCGTCAATCAGCGCCGGCCGAACCAACGATACTTCATTATTCGCGAGACAATGAACTCCTCCCGCGCTTACTACGACGCCGCAAAGATCACGTTCCGCTCGGACAACTGGCGTGGATTGACCGTTGACTCCTCCTACTGGTTCAGCAAAGCAATCGATCTCGGAGCCGACTATACGAACACTGCCGCCGGACGCGATAGCTTTTCGGCTCGAGGGCAGTCCGAGTTCGATGTTCACGCGGACATGAAAGGGCCCAGCAGTTTCCATCAACCGCACGCCGCTTTGTGGCGAGTGAACTACGAGGCGCCCCGGCTGAACGTTCAGGCGCGATGGCTCCGCGCTGCCTTCGGCGGCTGGCGCTTCTCGACCGTCCTGTTGCTGAAATCAGGAACGCCGTTCAGTGTGCGAACCGGGTCCGACGGGCCGGGCTTCGGCAATGTTGACGGAGCCAGCAGCGACCGGCCGCACGTCATTGCCCCCACTGTATTGGGCCGTACGATTGGACATCCGGACACCTCTACCCTACTGCTGCCGCGTTCGGCGTTTTCGTTTATTGATCCGACCGAGGCCCGTGGCAATCTGGGGCGAAACACCTTCCGTAAGGATGGTATCAGCAACATCAACGCGGCCCTTTCCCGCCGCTGGCCGCTGAAGACCGACATGGCGCTAAACTTCAGTGCGGAGTCCGTTAATCTCTTCAACACGCCGCAATTCGCCGAACCTGGCCGCGAAGTTGCTGCCCCTAACTTCGGCGCCATAACCAACACCCTGAACGACGGCCGCACGTTTCGCTTCTTGCTGGGGTTCAGCTTTTAAGTCCGGTGCAGGGGAAAGTCGTGGAACGCAATACCGAGTTCCCGCGCTGTGGGTTTCCAGATGCTCGGCTCCCTGATGATTCGTGATGAAGATTCTGGTTTCCGCGGCAGAGGCTTCAGCGGATCGACATGCCGCTGAGCTTGTCGAGCGGTTGCGAGATTGTTTTCCTGAGGCGGAATTCTTCGGTTGCGCCGGTCCGCGGATGCGTGCGGCCGGCGTGCGACCTGTAGTACGGACCGAGAGCCTGTCTATCGTGGGCATCTTCGAAGTGATTCTGCATGCGCCGCGCGTCTATCGACTCTTGTTTCGTATGGCCGGTGCCGTGCACAGGGAGCGGCCGGATATTGCGATCGTGACGGACGCACCCGGGTTCCACATCGATCTGTGCCGCTTCCTCAAGAGGCAGGGAATACCGGTCTTCTGGTATGTGGCGCCCCAGGTGTGGGCTTGGCGCAAGGGGAGGATCCGGGCGATCCGGCGTTTGGTGGCGCACCTGCTGTGTATCTTCCCGTTCGAGCAGAAGTTCTTTCGAGACCGCGGCGTGCCGACAACGTACGTTGGACATCCGTTCAGCCGTGTTACGAAGACAACGAAATCGCGAGGCGAGTTCTTGCGCGAACTCGGGCTCAGCGGTGAACGGCCCGTGATTGCCCTGCTGCCCGGAAGCCGCCGCAACGAAGCTGCCCGTCACCTTCCACACCTGCTCGGGGCAGTGCGGCAAATCAGTACCTGCATACCAGCCGACTTCGTTCTAACGGCCTCCCGCACCACGGGAAAAGCATTTTTTTTGCAACGCATCGGCGGGTCGTCCGTCCATGTAGTTGAAGATGATCTGCACAACGCAGTCGGACATGCCGATTTGGCGCTTGTCGCGAGCGGCACGGCGGCGCTCGAAACTGCGCTGCTTGGGACACCGATGGTTGTCTTCTATAGGATCAGTTTTGGAACTTGGCTCGTAGCGAAGATGCTCGTGGATGTGCCTTTTTACAGCATGGTCAACCTGCTGGCTGACCGCCTCATCGTTCCGGAATTGATCCAGTGGGACTGCACGGCCGACAAGATCGCCGGCGAAGCGCGGCGCTTGTTGGAGAACGAAGATGAGAGACAACGGATGCGCCGGGAACTGTCGGTCATAGCAGAAGTCCTCAGCGGGGACCGGCCAGCGGCAGAACGGGCGGCGGAGGTAATATGCGACAACATTTGATGTGCAGGCGAACGATTAGGACCACGGCCAGTTCCGGCGTCATGCCGGCGGCTGCGAAGACAACTGCCCTAGCTCCTCGGGTTATGCTCGCGGCACTTTTATTGACCGCGTTGGCGCTCCTTCCTCCGGGTCGGGCCCAAACGCAGGTCCCGCTCATTGACGTCGAGTTTTATCGCATACACGCCGAGATCGATCCACTCGGCCGCTCGATCGAAGCACTGGCAGAGGTGCGTTTCGTGCCGCGGGAGGCTATGAATCTTGTTGTTTTCGAACTGCATACAAACCTCAATGTGAACGGGGTGGTGACCGTCGAAGGTGACGATGTTTCCGTTGACCGCGTGCGCGAAGACAATCAGGTTCGTCTCACTTTCCCAGGTGCTCTGGTCGTCGGTAATCCTGTCACGGTCACCTTCCAGTACGAAGGGCAGTTGACGGGCGTAGAGAACTCGCCCGTGCAGGGCGTGAGCCTGGCTTCCATTGACCCTGACCGTGCCTATTTGCTTTACCCGGGTCGTTGGTTCCCAGTGAACGGCTATGCTGCCGATCGCTTTTCCTCCGAGATGCATATCACCGTGCCGGCAGGCTATCAAGTCGTCGGAAGCGGCATCGGTACGAGATCCGAGTCAGACGACAAGGTTCAGTACAGCTTTACTTTCACGCAGCCCTCGTTTCCCGGCAGCATCGCCGTAGTTCGAGAAAAGCCGGTCCGCGTGGACTACGAGGGCATCAACACGCTGCTCTATTTCAAGACAGCCTCGGCGGATCTGGCTGAAGAATATGGCGCCGAGGTTGGCCGCATCATGGGCTTCTTCACAGAAAAGTTCGGCCCCCCCTACTCGACGACACTGACGGTTATCGAGACGGGCGATTATGCACCGAACGCCTATACGGCGCCGGGCATCGTCTTCCTCAGTCCTTTCGGAATCGGCGAGGACGTAAATCGTCTGCTGCTGGGGACAGAAGTCGCCCACCAATGGTGGCGGACAGTGATCTCTCCGGGGAACCGCAATCATTCCTGGCTCGATCTGGGCTTGGCCAAGTATGCCGCGATGCTCGAGATCGAAGAAAACGAAGGCGAGACCGAATTCATCGTTTTCCTGCGGGATACGCAGATTGACGCGCTGACCTACGACGAGATTCCCGTATTGCAAGCCGGCCGCTTGCCGGATTTTTCGCCTGAAATCTATGCTCTCGCAGGTTCCAAGGGCGCCATGGTTCTGAATATGCTCCGCTTCACCATGGGCGACGAAGCCTTTTTTGCGACGCTCAAGCAGTTCGCAGAGAAGCACGCCTGGAGTTCCGTGATCACCGAGGATTTGCTGGAAACAGCCGAGTCTGTCAGTGGCAAGAGCCTGAAGTCGTTTATTATTCAATGGACGGAGAACACGGGCACGCCGGAGTTCTCACAGGAGTACACCATCTATCGACTCGGGGGGGGCAAGGGATTCCGCGTGATGGGCAAGATCTCGCAAGACATGGACACTTTTAGCATGCCCGTCGAGGTGGAAGTCCAAACCGAAGGCGAGCCCGAGTACGAAATGATCGAAGTGCGGGGCCGCTCATCGGACTATGTGATCGAAACCTTTGGCAAGCCGCGCAGGGTAGTCCTCGACCCGAAAAGCCGCATCCTGCGCTACGACGAGTCGATCCACGTAAAGGTGGCGATTCGCAAGGGCGAGCAGCTCATGGAACTTGGCTATTACGACGATGCGCTTGATACCTATCAGCAAGCGCTGGACATCAACCGCTACAGTTCGCTGGCGCACTACCGCATCGGAGAGATCTTCTTCAGACAGAACAACTACCAGTCGGCCGCCAACCAGTTTAGGGAAGCGCTGAACGGCGATGGGGAGCCGGAGTGGACAGAAGTCTGGGCGCACATCAGCCTCGGAAATATCTTCGATATCACTGACCAGCGTGATCGTGCCGTGAACGAGTACCAACTCGCCCTGCGTACTCGAGACAACACCCAAGGCGCCCTTGGGGAGGCACAGAAGTATCTTGAACAGCCTTACCGACGCCCGAGGCGTACGGAACGGGTTTACTAGCGGACCCCGAGTCCGCGACTGTGAGCCTGGTAACCGTAGCGGATCCTGTGTCATGGGGGAGATTCTTTCCAACGACCGAACCGGATACGACAGAGCAGGTTAGGCATGAAGCCTTGGCAGCGGTTCCTGCTCAGGTCACGCAGTCAGTTTGCGGGAGGGTGAATGACTTAGCGGAGCCGCGGACTTCTTGGTGGCTAATCCGGGCTACTTCGACTCGTCGTTGGTTGCGTCTAGAGCTTGCGTGACGGTCCAGTCCCCGTTCCGTCCTCGACGAAGTAAGTAGGGATTGCCGTCATCGCCGATCAGTCGGAAACAGTCCGCGTCGGGTTCACGCCATTGACTCAGGATCTGCTTGACGACGACAGACCGCCCTTCCCAAAGGAACCGTCTAGGACGTTCATCAGCCCGGAATCCGGAATAGGTTTCGACAGTATGCGCCATCGATCCGATCGTAGCGTAGGAGCTTGCCGCTAGAATCGATACTTTCTCTATGGCGCGGGCCTTTCTTCTGATGATGTTCGCCTCGAGTGCGCTGGCTCTGACGTACTCGGCGTGGACGAGCATCACGAGGTATCAGAGCCCGTACGGCAACGTACGAGGCGGTCTACTGGGGGGTGAGCCGATTGTAGAGCGGGCCGTGCTGATCGTGTTGGACGGCATCCGGCTCGATGTCTCGAGAGAAATGCGCGAGCTACAGGCGTTGGCCGAACGCGGGTCAGCGGGAATGACGCGCTCCGCGCAACCGTCGCTCTCCAATCCCAACCGAGCGGTGTTCGTGACCGGGGCGTGGCCAGAAGTGAATGGCGTTACGAACAATAGCTTTTTCCACCCGCCGCCTATCGACTCGCTTTTCTCTCTCGCCGCGGAGGCGGGTCTTCCGCGAGCCGCCGCCGGGTCGCCCTTCTGGGCGCGCGCCTTTGGTGAATATCTGGAAGGGAACCTTCTCTTCCAGAAGAAATACTCCCCGCGAGCCGCCGGCACGAAGGCCATCGCTGAATGGCAGGCTGACCAGTGCCGTGAAGCTGAGCGGTTCCTTGCGTCGCGCCCCACGGGCTTGCTCGTCGCCGACATCACAGCCGCTGACGGAGTGGGCCATGATTTCGGTGGTGAATCGGAAGCTTATCGAGAAGTTGCGCAAGAGGTTGATCACTGTCTCGGCTTGCTCGTGAGCGCTCTGGACAATGGACGGACGGCCTTCGCAATCGTCTCCGATCACGGCCACATCGATCGCCGTGGCGGTGGGGGCCATGGAGGTTCCGAACGGGAAGCCGTTGAGGTGCCCTTGGTCTTCACCGGGCAGGGAATTCGCCAAGCACGTGGTTGGCAGGCGAATGTGGTTGATATCGCACCGACGCTCTGCGTCCTGCTCGGTTTGCCGCTGCCCGCGACGAGTCAAGGAGACGTTCTGTGGCACAGCTTGGCTCTCACCGGTGATCAATCCGAGCGCTCGAAAGTGCGCGCCGACGAGCAGCGAGGCCGCCTTGAAGGGATCCTCAAGGCTGAGCAATTGCGGAGCGCAGCCGGAAGCGGGCGAGTTTTGTCCTCGGTGACGGCGATCATCCTGGGAGTTGCCTGCCTCGGCTGGCTGCTCTTCCGCAGCCGCGGTCCTCTTGTGCTGCTCGCCGGGGCCGCTGCCTACTTCCTTGCGTATCGTTTCTTGTTCATGGCGCTGGGGCTAGGCTACTCGCTCAGCACAATTAATTCTGAAGAGCGGCTCTTTCTCTTTTTTGGGAAGAATATCCTGTCCGCTGCGCTCGGACTGACCGCGCCTTGGAGCCTGTTGCGCCTTCGGCTCCCGACTGTCAGCGGCGAGGACATGTTTGAAGTCGGCTGCTTTGTCATGAGCGTGATTACCATCCAGACGGCTTGGATTCACTATTCATCGGGCCTCTTCATGGACCATGTTCTTCCTGATATCGACCTCAATCTGAGGGCCGCCTTGGACCTGATGCAGATGGCAGCCGTGGGCGTTACGACGGCGGCGGTGGTTGTGCTGCTGTCCCACGGCAAGAGATAGTGTGAGGCTGTGCTCTCAACTGAAGATCTGACATCCTAGTGATTCAGACTCAGTCTGCCGACAACCTTGGGCCAACTCGATCTCAGCCTCGAACCTCGGCGGCGAATCTATTCCGTTGCAGAATTGACCGCCGGCATTCGTGATCTGCTCGAAGTTGAGTTCGGCGACGTCTGGGTCGCCGGCGAGATCTCGAATGCACGCGCCGCCCACAGTGGACATCACTACTTCACTCTCAAGGACGGCACAGCGCAGCTCAGGGCGGTCTGCTTTCGGCAGCATGCACTGTATCTCAAGATCAAACCTCAGAACGGTTTGGAAGTCATCGCCCGGGGACGCATCGGCGTCTACGAGGCACGTGGTGAGTACCAGCTTTATGTCGAGCATCTCGAACTGCGAGGCTATGGAGCTCTGCAACTGGCCTTTGAGCAACTCAAGAAGAAGCTCGCGGACGAGGGGTTGTTTGACAGCGATCGAAAGCGACCGCTACCGAGCCTGCCCCGCCGCATCGGCATCGTCACGTCTCCTTCGGGCGCTGCTATCGCCGACATGCTGCGCATTCTGGAGCGTCGCTTTGACGGGCTCCATATACAGCTATATCCAGTGCAAGTGCAGGGCGAGGGAGCTGCGGAACAGATCGCCAATGGAGTGCGCTATTTTAGCCGCACCCGATGCGCTGATGTACTGATCGTGGGGCGCGGCGGCGGATCGCTCGAGGACATGTGGGCGTTCAACGAGGAGGTAGTTGCGCGCGCCATCACAGATAGTGAGATCCCGGTTGTCTCGGCCGTCGGCCACCAGACTGACTTCACGATCGCGGACTTCGTCGCCGATGTTCGTGCACCGACTCCCTCGGCGGCCGCCGAGTTGGTGGTTCGCCGGAAGCAGGAGTTTCTCGAAGTGGTCATCGCTCTGAAGGCCCGTCTGGCTCAAGCGGCGCGCTACAAACTGGCCACTGCGGGCCGCGATGTCCTCGACCGCCGGATGGAGCGGGCTACGGCCTTGGTGCGGCGAGAGCTTGCCTCGTTCTCGCAGAAAATGGATGAGCTGACGTTCGCGCTACGGGATTCCATTCTACGCCGTGTGCGAGACGCGGAGCGGGCGTGGGAACGTCGCCGGGGCAGGCTCAAACAGCTCGATCTCAGGGTGCGGCTGGCGCGCGGCCAAGCGCGCCTGGATGGTGCCTCTGGGCGGCTTTCGGCATTGGCCGTCTGGCGGCTCGAGCGCGCCGATACGCGCTTGCAGTTGCTGCGGAAAGAGCTGGCTCACCTCAGTCCGGTCGCGATTCTCAGACGTGGATATGCGATCGTTCAAGCGGAAGACGGCTCGATCGTCCGGGTCGCGGAGCAGACGGACGAAGGGTCGCGGTTGGGAGTGCGGCTTCATTGCGGCCGTCTCGGCGTACGTGTTGAGTTGGTCGAACCCGAAGACCGTAATTCCCTGCCGGGCAAAGCCGCAGGACCGGCGTGAGGGATGGGTGTGTGCCCGAGGGCCGCGCTCAGTGAAACGGTATAATCGAGTTGAGCTCGCGGGGGATATCTCATGTTTTCAAGCACCAAGACGCCGTTGCTTATCGTGCTGGCGGCGTTGCCGGGCTTTTTATCTTGCGTCCAGGACGCCACGATGGGCGACAGCTTCATACAGGCGGCATCCGAGGTCGAAGAGCGGAAACCGGCGCCCGACTTTACCTTGAAGGATGAGGCTGGTCGAGACGTGACGCTCTCCGACTACCGGGGTAAAGTTGTGCTGCTCAATTTTTGGGCGACTTGGTGCGGGCCCTGCAAGATTGAGATGCCTTGGTTTGTTGCGTTCCAGCGCAAGTACAAGGACCAGGGATTTACAGTGATCGCCGTGTCTCTCGATGAAGAGGGCTGGGACGTAGTCCGACCCTTTGTGGAAGAGTATGGGTTGAACTTCCCGGTCGTTGTGGGTACTGACGGGATGGCCGACGAATTTGGCGGCGTTGCAGCTTTGCCGACGACCTTCATCATCGACAATGAGGGTTGGATTACGAGTTCGCATATGGGCCTTGTCGGACGGGGCGAATACGAGGAGGAAATAGAGGCTCTGCTCTGCGCTCAGTCTGGAGTGTTCTGCGAGGACTCATAGGAGCGAATACGAGGGAGAACTTGAGGCTCTTCTCAAGCCTGATTGCAGCCCTGCTGCTGCCGGGGCTGGCCAGCGGAGTATTGTCGGCCCAGAGCTTTTCGCGGGGCTTACGTGTTGCCTCGATCGTCCCAGGACCGGCAGTGAAGCTGCAACCCGGCAAGACCGCCGCAGTGCCGGTCACTGTCCGGATTCGGCCCGCGTATCACATCAACTCGAACGCTCCCGCAGATGAATACCTGATCCCCACGAAGCTGACCTGGGAACCCTCACTGCTGGTTTGCAAGAAGACGGACTACCCCGAAGCCGAAATCGTCAGCTACTCATTCTCGAAGAAGCCGCTTGCGGTGTACTCGAACAAAATCGTGATCGTGAGCCACTTCGCGGTGCCCGAAAACGTGCCGGCGACACTGACTGAGTTGAAGGGGGAATTCCGTTACCAGGCCTGCAACAGTCGAGCGTGCCTGCCGCCGAAGACTATTGAAGTCATCGTTCCGGTCACACCCCTTTAGCTGCGGGTTGGGGACAGGCGCTACGCCCAGTACCCCGTCATCAAGCCGAACGAGAGCGCCATCAGTCCTCCCACGATAGGGAACGCCAAGAGCGTCAGAACCAGTCGCCCAAACCATCCTCGGCCTCCCGAGTGAAACGCCGTAGCGGCCTGCACGATCAGAGTCAACGCAAAGACGACGTACCCTCGAGTTCCGCCGTCCAGACACCAGGGGCAATGCGGTCCCGTAGTGTGGTGGATGTTGCACTGCGCCGCGGCTCCGTTCCACCAAGCCTGACAGCCACATTGATAGAAAAGATCGCAGGCGTTGATGAACAGAAGAGAAGTGACGGTGGCTCCGGAGAGAAAGACCCCGGAACGAGCAGCGACTTTGGCGGCGACGGAATCCATGAGATGGATCGGCCGTGTGGTGGGGCCGATCTAGACTTTCTCTGGCACGACGAAGGGCTCGCGATAGTCACGCGACAGCAGCTTGTTAGCGGCATCGCTGTTCGTGAATTTCTCGGTATTCGGATCAAACTCCAGACGCTGCTTCGTGCGATATGAGATGTTCGCCATATGACAGAGGGCGGCGGATAAGTGACCCTCGACGATATCCGCATGCAGATCGGTGTGTTTGCGTGACTTCACGGCTTTCAAGAAGTTGTCAAAGTGGGGAAAGTAGGCCCAACGCCGCGGTTCGACGTAGAACATCGACGGCCCCAGCTTCCGGGTTTCGCCCAAATACGTTCGGAAGCCGTTGAGGTCGACCGTCATGTACCCCTTGCTGCCGAGGAAAATATTCCCGATCGTGTTCGCACCATGCTGCAAGCCGGCTTCGCCTCCGGTGATCAGCCCGCGTACCTCGAAGATCAACTGGGAATCCCCGTAGTCGAAAATTGCCTGCTGGGTGTTGGGTGTCTCCTGGTCGTCGTCGTTGATGAAGTGCCCGCCGGATGAGAACGCGACGGGCGGAAGCTCGTTCTTCCCAAGACCCCATCGAGCAATATCCATTTCGTGGACACCTTGGTTGCCGATGTCGCCGTTTCCGAAGGCCCAATGCCAGTGCCAGTTGTAGTGGAAACGGTTCTCTCGGAAGACAACCTGTTCGGCTGGTCCTGTCCACAGGTCGTAATCCACCCCCGGCGGAACATCGCCGGGCTGCATGCTGCCGATCGTCTTGCGTCGTTTGAAGCACAGGCCCTTTGCCTGATAGATCTCGCCGATGACACCGTCACGCAGCAACTCGATTGCCTTGACCTTGTGCTCGATGCTGCGGCTCTGAGTGCCGACTTGCACCATCCGCGTGTATTTGCGTGCGGCTTCGATCATCTTCCGGCCTTCGAAGATGTTGTGGCTGGCCGGTTTTTCGACATAGACATCCTTGCCTGCCTGACAGGCCCAGATCGTCATCAGCGCGTGCCAGTGGTTCGGCGTGGCGATCGAAACGGCGTCGATCGACTTGTCGTCAAGCATCTTGCGGATATCCGCGTATTCAGCCGGTTTGCGGCCCTGTTCCTTGCGGGTCGCCACCGCCGCTCGCTCCAGGACAGCCTGATCGATGTCCACCAGCGCAGCTACCTCGGCTTCGGGATGATTCACGAAGGCAGCGATATGCGACTTGCCGCGGCCCCGGAGTCCGACTACTCCCACAGCGATGCGCTCGTTGGCGCCCTTCACCTGGGAATAGGAAGCGGCGCTCAGCAAGGCTGCGGCGCTGCCCGAAGACGTAATAAAACCGCGACGATCCATGGAATTCATGCAATCCCTCCGGCCTGAACGGCTGGCTGCCCCCTCCGCGCAGCCGTAGGGGGGTGCCTCCAAAGCTTAGCATGGACTCCAGGTCTTTCTTGAGGAGCTGTTGAGCTACTCTGCGAATTCCTTCCGAAGCCGTTCCCATGTTTTCGAAAGAGTTTCCGGCACAACCCTCGTTTCTCCGATGACCGTGACGAAGATTGTAGCGGCCGGTCAGCGAGGGAGAACGTGCATGTGGATTTGGCTTGCTACATCGGTGCCGGTAGCCTCGCCCATGTTCATCCCGAAGTTGATTCCTGCAGCGCGATACAGCCGGCGCCGCGACGCTTCCAGCCGACTGGTCAGGGCCGTCAACTCTCCCAGCACCTCCGACGGACATTCTTCGAGCGTCGCGCAGTGCCTGTTCGGAACAGCCATGGCATGTCCGTTCGCTTAGGGATAGCGATTCAGGAATACGAAGTTCTCGCGAGCTCGATGAACGACATAGTTGTCGGCGTCATTCTCTGACTGAAGAATGTGACAGAAGAGACACCCCTTTTCCGTGGTCTCCTGCTCGAGGTAGTCGTAGCGCCAGGGACTCCAGAGACGACCCATCGGGCAGCCGCCACCTGTTCGGCCTGCGGCCGTGTGATCAGAGAAGCGGGTCGACGGGTGGCGTGTGCGAGGAGAGGTCTCTAGCGATCGGTTCCGCAGCGGGCACGGCGCCACCGTTCACAACGTCGCGTAGTTCCTTGCTGGGTTTGAAGAAGGGGATGGTTTTGGGTGGCACCTCGACTCTTTCGCCGGATTTTGGATTCCGCCCGATGCGCCCTTGCCGCTCCCGTGTTCGAAAACTTCCGAAACCACGAATCTCGACCTTCTCACCTTGACGGAGAGACCTCACGACGCTGTCGAGAATCGTTTCGACGATGACCTCGGATTCCTTTCGCGTCACCTCGACGACCCGAGAAACTTCCTCGATCAAGTCCGCTTTGGTCATTTCTGAAAACTCTCCGCTGTTCGGCGTGAACCAGCCGCCGCGTCTACGGAATGCATCCTACCATGACTGACTCGGCAAGATGGGTTCAGGCAGGAGCTATACCGCCGTATGGCATCGGTTCTCTCCATCTTTCGCCTGATCAGACTGCGCAGCGAGTCGAGCGGTCGCTATCGTTGGGTCCTCCCTAGCCGTCAGAATTCGATCTTCGCCGCGGCTTCTGACGGCTCGGAGATTGCAGACGCGTCTTCGACGTGTCTGCGGCTAAGGCCGATGCGGCGTTCGAACTCGTCGATCTTGATGATGCGAAACGAGTAGCTCTCGCCGACTTCGAGTCCTTTTTTCTTGCGGCCTGAGCCCTTGGCGATCTCCAGGTTGTGGCAAAGCCCTTCGACGCCTGCCGCAAGCTCAACGAAGCAGCCGAATTTCGCCTTGCGAGTGACTCGCCCGACTACCGTATCACCCAGTCCATAGGAACTGAAGAACGTTTCCCATACGTTGGGCTGAAGCTGCTTGAGACCGAGCGAAAGGCGGCGGTTCTCTCGATCGATGTGCAAGACCACTGCGGGTACGGACTCGCCCTTCTTGAGGACTTCCTGAGGGCTCTTGATTTTGCGGTCCCAGGAAAGGTCGGAGGCATGGATGAGACCATCAACTCCTTCTTCGATCTCGACGAAGGCGCCGTACGGGGCCAAGTTGCGAACCCGCCCCTCGACGACCGTGCCCACGGGGAGTCTCTCTTCCAGCGCTGACCAGGGATCGGGCTTAAGACGCTTCACGCTGATGGAAATGCGGCGTTCGGCGTGCTTCACGTCGAGGACGATCACTTCGATCGGATCGCCGACTTTGAAGAGCTTGGAGGGGTGCCGGCAACGTCTCGACCAAGTGAGCTCCGAAACATGGACCAAGCCCTCGACACCTCTCTCCAATTCAACAAAAACACCATAGTCACTCAAGCCGGCTACCTTCCCGGCCACCTTCCCACCCGTTTTGTAGCGCTCTCCGACGCCGTCCCACGGGTCGGGCTTCATGTGTTTCAAGCTGAGCGAAACTTTCTCCTTTTCGGCGTCGAAGTGGAGAACCTTCGCTTGAATCTCCTGTCCCTTATGCAGGATCTCGGATGGTCCTTTAAACCGGCCATAGGAGATGTCGGTGACGTGAATCATCCCGTCAATGCCGCCTAGATCAACGAAAGCGCCGTAGTCGGTCACGTTTTTGACGGTTCCCGTAACGACGGCCCCTGCCGTCAGTTGCTGAAGGGTCTCTTGCTTGAGGCGCTGACGTTCCTCTTCGAGAATGCTGCGCCGCGACACAACGACGTTGCCCCTGCGCTTGTTGGTCTTGACAACCCGCACCAGAATCGACCGGCCGACGAGAGCGTCCAGATCCCGGACCGGTCTTAGGTCGATTTGCGAGCTCGGCAGAAAGGCCGAAATACCGAGATCGACCGCCAGGCCTCCTTTGACCCGCCCGGTGACTTGCCCGTGGATCGGCTCCCGGGTTGTCTCCGCTTCTTCGATGATGGACCAGATACGTGCTTGCAGCGCGCGGCGGTAGGAGAGCGCTGCATATTCGCCACCCTCGGCCTGGGTTTGGACAAAGACCTCGATTACGTCCCCCTCTTTGACGATGATGTCGCCCGCCGCATCTCGGAAATCGTCGATGGGCGCCAAGCCTTCGGTCTTTCCCCCGATGTCGATGATCACACCGGCTGGACCGATGCTCACGACGTGGCCCTGGCAAATCTCACCCGGACGCACGTCCGGCAGGTCGTCGTGTCCCTCGCTCAACTCACCGAGTTCAGAGGGATGAGGCGGGTTGTCTTCGGACTCGCCAGCCGAATTCGGTTCGGTCGGCATGCCCGGCATGCCCGGCTTGATGGATTCGGATGGCCCTTGGAGCGCGGCCGCGGCAACAGGTAACGTCTTGGTTGGCAGCTCGCCGCCACGGTCGAAAACATCCGGTTCGCTTGCCATCTCCCCTTCTGTGTGGCCCTGTTGGCGATTGGCGGCTGCGGAGACCGGGCTCCTCCAAGGTGCTGTTCCGCTCGGGCAGTGTTGCGGCCAGCCCGGTGCTTGTCAAGAACTACCTTTGAAAACCGAGACCGACAATCGGTCTTATGCAGAACTCATACTAGCGCGAAGTCCCCCGAAAACACGCTAGATGCGAAATCCTAACCTCTGTCGGATCACTATAGCCAACACCCGGATTGATGTCAACGAACCGTGTGCGGTGCCTTACAAGGATGGTTTCCGCGCGTCAGGCGGCTTCTGCCGATGGCTTCGCCGGGGCTTTGGGCTGTGCGCGTTGCTCACGCAGACTCTCGCTGTAGCCTTTGAGAAAGCCGACCGCCGTGGCAACGACCAGTGGCCCGACGACCACGCCGATGAAGCCGAACACTTGGATGCCCCCGAACACGCCAACGAACACCAGAAGAGCGTTTAGTTGCGCCCGGCCGGCAATCAGGATGGGCCGCACCAAATTGTCGGCTCCGCTGATGATGATGAAACCCAGAATCAACAGCAAGGCGCCACGCCCCATTTCGCCACTGACGATGAGGCCGATCCCTGCAGGAGCCCAAACCAGCCAAGGGCCCACCACCGGGAGGAAGGCCAGGAGGCCCGAGATGCATCCCCAGAAAACAGCCGACGGTATGCCGATCAGCCAGAAGATGAGACCCGACAGAAAGCCTTGCAAGACCGCGACCATTAAGCCGCTCGAGATCGTCACTGAAATCAACTCAACGACTTCCGCCATCATGCGCTCGCGGTGCCGGGCGCCCATCGGAGCGACTTCCTTCAGCATCTGCAGGACATTACGGCCGTCACGGAACAGGTAGAACAGCGCCAGCACCATGACAACCAGGTCAATGATCCAGCCGGCGACGTTTCCTGCGAGGCGCGCCGACTCCTCTGCGAGAAACGTGGCCGTTCGCTGTGACAAGTTGCGCACGATGGTATCGAAGTCACCGAGCGGGATCGGCGACTGCGCGAGATAGTTGTCGAAGAACTCCTTGGCCCGCGGGAGCACCTCGACGGTTGGCACCGTTCTCACCACAGCGAGAGCTTCTCTGACGAAGGCCGGAACCAGCCAGCCGAGAGGGACGAGGATCACCAGGGACACAAAACAGGCCGACGTGAACGCCGCCAGATTCGCACTCTGAATGTTGCGGCAGGCCATCCGATGCAGCGGAAACGCGAAGATGCTCAGCACTGTGGCCGAAACAAGAGCCGCCAGGAACGGTTTACTGACCAGATACAGGCAATAGACGACCAGCCCCGACAAACTCCACATGATGGCGCGCTGAACGAGTTCCGTGTTGGCGCGTTCTGGCATCTGAGTAGAGTATTATCCTCAATTGCCGCCTGGGCGCTGCTTATTTGCGCCAGAAAGCCGGCGTCAGAATCACCAGGACTGTGTAGAACTCGAGCCGTCCCGCGATCATGCATCCGCTCAGCACCCACTTGGCGAGCGCGGGAAGGTGAGCATAGTTGTCGAGCGGACCGACTCCTCCGAGTCCCGGACCGATATTGAACATCGAAGCCGCTACGGCCGCAATGGACGTCAGGACATCAACGCCCATCGCCGCCAAGAACAGGCACGAGGCGAAATTTACAACAAACGCGAGGTAGATCAGGTTCAACAGACTTTGTATTGTTCCTTCGGGGATCACGGCGCCGCCTAGCCGCACGGAAAAAACCCCGCGCGGCTCCACCATCCTCTTGAACTCCCGATCGACCACTTTGGACAGCAAGAGGATGCGCGCAACCTTCAGGCCACCTGCTGTTGACCCGGTGCACCCCCCCACGAACATCAGCGCCAACAACATGAGCTGCGCCAACGGATGCCAGACCTCGAAGTCATCCGTGACGAACCCCGTCGTGGTGATGATCGTGCTGACCTGAAACAACGAGCTTCGGAAGGCGCTCTCGATCGCGTAGCCGTGGTGGAGAACGAGAAGTACGGCAATGACGAGGGTCGAAACCACGACCAGCAGCACGTACGAGCGGATTTCAACATCAGCCAGAAACCTTCCCGGTCTGCGCTGGATCCAAAGCCGGTACTGCTGTGCGAAGCTGATGCCCACGAGCAGCATGAAGAGAATGATCAGGTATTCGACAACAGGGCTTGCGAATCCAGCGATGCTGGACTCTCTCGTGGAAAAGCCACCCGTGCCGAGCGTCGAGAAAGTGTGGCACATCGCTTCATAAGCATCCATGCCCGCCAGCCGCAGCACAAAATACAGAACGAGCGTCAGGCTGAAATAGATCTTCCCCAAGGAGCGTGCCGTCTCGGCGATTCGAGGTTTGAGCTTCTCGGACGTGGCGCCCGAGAACTCGGCTCGATACAGATGCATGCCGCCGTGCCCTACCAGGGGCAAGATGGCAATGCCCAACAGGACGATCCCCATTCCGCCCAGCCAGTGAGAGAAGCAACGCCAAAGCTGCAGGGTCGGCGTCAACGCTTCGATGTCTCCGAGTACGGTCGCACCGGTCGTCGTGAATCCCGAAGTCGACTCGAACACGGCGTCGGTGAACGTTTCGAAGTTCGGGGAAAACAGGAAAGGGAGACTCCCGAAAAAGGAGACACATGCCCAGACCGCTACGACGAGCAGCAAACCTTCGCGCTGACTCAACTCGCGCTCGGGCCGTGGCGAGAAGATGAACAGAACCGCTCCGGCGCTCGCTGTCGTACACAATGCCCAAGCCATCGTCATGGCGTCGGGCGCTCCCGACAACAGGCCGTACGTTAGTGGAAGCAGCATCGCGCCCGCGAATGCGAGCAGGAACTGACCGAGAACATGGGTGATCGCTGAACGGTGGATCAACCGACTTTCCTATGGCGTTTGGGCTCAGCGAGGAAGGCACTCTCCAGTTCGGGAACCACACTTTCCAGCGTGAAGAAGATGACGCGGTCGCCAGCCTGAATCGTAGCTTCACCACGGGGAACGATGACTTGACCCGTCGGACTGGCGATCGCCCCGACGATGGCGCCTCGGGGAAAACGGATGTGGCGCAACTGCTTGCCCACGTACTTCGAGCGCGGTGCGGCGATCAGCTCGATCGCCTCGGCCTCTTCCTCGCGGAATGTCGTGACTGACAAGACGCGCCCTTTGCGCACGAACTGCAGCGCGCGGTCGACCGCCTCGAGCCGTGGGCTGACTGACGTATTGATGCCGAGCCGCTGCACCATGGGCAGGTAATTGAGCCGATTGATCAGAGGAACCACCTTCTTGGCTCCCAACCGCCGAGCGAGGAGCGAGGCGATGATGTTGTCCTCATCGTGATTGCTCAAGGCCAGGAACGCGTCCACGCCTTCGATGTTCTCTTCTTCGAGCGTTGTCTGATCGGTGCCGTCGCCATGAATGACGACGGTCTTTTTGAGAATCGTCGAGATCTTTTCGCATCGCGCCGCGTCTTGCTCGAAGAGCTTGACGTTGACGCCTTTCTTCTCGAGCACCTCAGCCACGCCGATCCCGAGTTGCTTGCCTCCGACAACGAAGACGCGCGAGATCGATTCTCTGTGCTCCAGCCCCATGAAGCGGAGTACATCGGTTAGGTTCTCCTGCGTGGCCATGATATAGATGTGATCCCCGGTCCGGAGGCGCTCCTCTCCGTGGGGAATGATCACCTGTTGGCCGCGAAAGATCAGAGCGATCAATGAATCTTTGGGTGGCCCAGCCTGGTCCAGTTGTTCGAGGGTTTTCCCGTTGAACCCACTGTCGGCATCAACGTTCATCCCGAAGAGCTTCACGGCTCCGCCTGCAAAATCGTAAATGTCGGAGACGCCGGGAACACCCACCACGCGCATGATGCGCTCGGCGATACTGCTTTCCGGGTGGATGATCAAGTCGATCTTGAGACCGACCTGTTCGCTGACACGGCGCCAGTGCTCGGCTTCGTGGGTGCGAATGCGGGCAATCTTGACAAGGTGTCCGGCTTCGGCCTGCGCGATCATGCAGGCCAGCAGATTGGACTCATCCGAGTTCGTTGCCGCAATGAACATGTCGGCTTCGCCCAGACCGGCTCTCCGCAAGGTTGACACGCGGGAGGCATTGCCCTGCACGATCTTGGCGTCGAGCAGGTCCTGCAACTGCTCGCTGCGGTTCTTGTTCTCTTCGACAACGACAACTTCGTTACCCTCACGCGCCAGTCGGCGTGCGATCAGCATGGCGACTTGACCACCGCCTGCAATGACGACTTTCATTGGATGACGATTACCTAACTACGAGACTAGCACGGGTTCCGATCACGAAATCAGGTTCTTTCGGGAGCGCGGAAAACACGTCGGATCAACTCTCTAATAGCGCTTCGTTCAGAAACGCTTCACAACGGCTTGCGGCGGCAAGAACGAGGTCCTCACGGTCTCTCGGCCCCACGATCTGGCAGCCCAACGGTAAGCCGTTCGCCGTGCGTCCGAAAGGCAGCGACAGAGCGGGTAAGCCCATCGCCGTGATTGGCGCGTTACACCGAGGGTCTCCCGTGGATGCCAGTCCTGGGGGGGCCGGTCCGGGTGCGGCGGGGATCAACCAGAGCGCTCCATCCCTTGTTGATTCCTCAAACTCGTTACTGGCTGCGGCGACCGTATCCAACGCCTGACCATAGACTTCGTCGGGCAACGCGAGCCCGTCCTCGACGAGCGCGGCCAGCTTCGTGCCGATTGCCTCGGCATGCTCCAAATAGCGCTCGCGGTTCTCTCGCGCACCCTCGTAGTTGTTGATCGTCCGAGCTGCCCGCAACAGACCACGGAAGCTCTCGGCCAAAGACCGTTGCTCGATCTGTACCCCCGCCATGCGCAGCCGTTCGAGCAACACTCCAAACCCCCTTTCCATCTCAGGCTCCAAGCCGTCTTCGATGGGCCAGGGGACATTGATAAACCTCAGCGGTTCGCCTTGAGATTCGTCCCTCGTACCGCCACCGATCGCCGACCAGAGTAGAGCCATGTCTGCCGCCGTCCTGGTGAAGAATCCCGCATGGTCGAGACTCTTCGCGAACGCCATGACACCCCCCAACGGCAAGCGATTAAAAGTTGGCTTGAAGCCCACCACGCCGCAGAACGAAGCCGGCCGTAGTACTGACCCCATCGTCTGACTACCGATGGAGAACGGGACCATCCCCGCGGCGACAGCGGCCGCCGACCCGCTGGACGAACCTCCGGGTGTGTGTGCCTTGTTGTGCGGATTCCGGGTCGGCCCTGGATCGAAGTAGGCATAGGCCGTCGTATGCGTCTTGCCCAACACGATCGCTCCCGCTGCGCGCAGTTGCCGGACAAGCGCCGCATCCTCCGCCGGGACACGGCCCTTGTGCAGCGGCGAGCCCCACTCCGTCGGCATCGCAGCAGTGTCGAAGATATCCTTCACTCCGAACGGGAAGCCATGCAGTGGCCCGCGGGGGCCCTTCCGGGCGAACTCGTGATCGAGCTTCCTTGCCTCCCTGAGCGCCTCGTCGCGCGCAACGTAAGCCCAGGCCTCGATGCGCTTGTCTTCCGATTCGATACGGTCCAGGCAATCATCTATCAGATCGGCTGCCGCCAGATCACCGGCCTTCAGCCGAAGGCGCAGGTTCGACAGGGATTCCTCGGTGAATACGGGCATGAGAGGTTGAACCCCCTGATTCAGGGTTGGCTTGAGGCCGCGCGGGACTCCGCGTCTGCCGGACCGCCAGTTGCCGCCTGAGTCTTCAGACGCGCCAGGGTTTTGCGAGTCAGCGCCGCTCGCTCTGAATCCGGATGGCGGGCTATGTAGTCTTCCAACTCGCGAATGGCTGCGGCCACTTTGCCTTGACGGCTGTAGATCTCCGCCAACGTCACCTGCGGAAGGCTGAAGTGGCCGGGATCGATCCCCTTGGCTGTTTGAAGGTACTTGATCGCCTGCGCGTTGCTACCCAAAAAAAAGTGGTTGAGACCGAGTTGGGAATTGGCAAGCGCGTCGTCGGGCCGCAGAGTTACTGCGTAGCGATTGTATCCAAGTGCTTCGCTATGGCGTCCCAGCGCAAGTAGCGCCGCACCCATGTTGACGACAGGGCCGAAGGCGTCCGACTGAAGATCCAAGGCTTCGCGGAAATAGGTCTCTGCTTGGGCGTGTTCTCCATTTTGATACGCGATGGTCCCCAGTTGATTCCAGGCTTCAACGAACTGCGGCGATATCTCAACGGCCTTTTTCAGATGCGCCACGGCGCCCTTGACGTCGTGCTTCTCGAGTCGTTGGTTGGCTTTGAGAAACTCTGTGCGCGCGTGTCTCGAAACTGAGAGTTCTCGCACTGAGACCGTGTGGTTTTCCATCGTCTGCCTCTCCCGCGCCTGGTTTGACCGTTTCACGACAATGGTGATCTCAACGCGATTCTTTTTGTCCGCGAAGCTGGGAGTGACCTCGACCGAGCGGCGTTGCTCACCCCACTTCGGGTGAAACACGATGAGCGCGTAGCCGCCGGGTTTGATTTTCTTGAAGCGGAAGCGGCCCTTGAGGTCGCTTAGTGTTTGCGTGTGGAAAGGCCGGTCGGCCGACTGCAGGCCGACCCAGGCCGACCGCAGCGGTGGAACGATCCGGCCCCTCAATTCCAGATCGCCTGCGGCAACCGGAGCGGGGGCGGCCCCCAGGACGATCAGCGCCGTAAGAAACCAGGTTCGCATCGGTTACCCAGCCCGCCGCTTCTTCAAGAGCGGAAGTAGGAGGCTCAGGATGGTGGCCACCATGAAGAAGACGACGATGGAACTGCTGGTCAACGTGCCCAGCCAATCACCGCGGCCGAGGATCAGTGCGCGCCGCAGGTTCGATTCCATCATAGGTCCTAGGATCAGCCCCAACACGAGGGGTCCCAACGGCACATCCGCCTTGCGTAACAGGAAACCGACGATCCCGGCCACGAACATCGCCCAGACGTCGACAACAGCGTTGTTCAGCGCATACGACCCGATAGCACCGAACATCACGATGCCTGCCCAGAGCCACGGGCTGGGAATCCGCAGGGCGCGCGCCAGGGGCTTCGCGCCGAGCAGACCCACCACCATCATCACCATCGAGGCGAAGGCCATCAGAAACACGATGCTGAAAACGAAATCGCGGTGGTCGCGAAACAGCAACGGTCCCGGCTGGATGCCGTGAATCAGCAACGCGCCGATCAATACCGCCGAGACGGCATCTCCCGGGATGCCCAGCGTCAGCATGGTCGTCATCGCGCCGCCGATCGCTCCATTGCACGAGGAGCAACTGGCCGCCAGTCCTTCCAACGATCCCTTTCCGAATGCCTCTTTGTTGCGCGACAAGCGACGGGCTTGTTCCCAGGCGATCACCGAACCGATATCGCCGCCCGCGGCGGGTACGGCGCCGACGAACGTGCCAATCCCTGCGCCGGTAAACGTCGAGGGCAACATCCGCTTCCATTCCATCCACGCAGGCCAGATGCGGCCCAGCTTGGACGGCGCTTGGTCGAGCTTGCCCCAGCGGTCTGAAATCTGAATCAGCACTTCTGCCAATCCGAACAAACCGATCATCACGGGCACGAACGAGATGCCGTCCAGAAATTCCGATTGGCCGAAGGTGTAGCGGGGGTAGGCGGTCATCGGATCGAGGCCGACAGTCGCGATCCCCAGTCCCAGCATGCCGGCCAGCATGCCCTTGATTACACGGTCTCCGGATACCCCGGCCATCAGGCTGATACCGAACAACGCCAGCCCGAAATACTCCGCCGGACCGAACCGCAGCGCGAAGCTCGCGATGGGGAATGCCGCCACCGCGAGAAAGAAGATGCTCGTAAGCTGCCCGACGGCCGAGAGCAGAGCATTGATGCCGAGGGCCAAACCGGCTTGCCCTTTCTTTGAAAGCGCGTAGCCGTCCCAAGACGTCGCGATCGAGGCGGGTGTTCCCGGGACGTTGATGAGAATCGCGGGGATGCCCCCTGCCGGGATCGCTCCGCAGTAGATCCCGAGTAGCATCGCCAGGCCCTGCTCGGCGGACACCCAGAACGTGAGCGGCGTCAGCACCGCTACGCCCATGGTCGCGGTCAGGCCCGGCAGCGAGCCGAATATAGCGCCCAGCACGACACCGACGGCGAGAAACGTCAGGACTTCCCACTGCAGCACGGCCGTCAGTCCCGCGAGCAGATCCGCCGTCATCTCCGCATTTACTCCAGCGACACCCGCAGCCCGTATTGGAAGGCGGCCGCGATGGCCGCGGTCAGCACAGCGGCGACCGTAAGGCTTGCTCGCCACGACTGCACGAGGAATCGCAAGAACAGAACCAGGAAAGCGAAGGTTCGCAGCGTGAAGAACCCCGTGCCCCACAGCAGGAGATATACGAACGTCAGCCCGACAACCCCGCCGATCACACGCCCGTGCGACAGCACGAATGTGCTCGCCGAAGACCCGCGCAATGCTTTCAGGAGCAACGCGGAACTCAGCAGGACCGTCACCACGCCGATGATGCGCGGAAAGAAACCGGCGCCGGGAAGCCCCCCGGAATCAGCCGGAAGGGCCGCCGCGCTCACGGTCAGGTAGACGCCCAGCACCAGGAAAAGTCCTCCGACAACCAAGTCCGTCCGACTTCTCACCCTGCGTTCAGGTCGGGTCATGCGATTGCGGTTAGCGCTCCAGAGTCAGCAGCTGCGGGATTTCGCGTCCAAAGAACGCGGCCTCCTGGAGCGCGAATTCCCGAAACTCCTTGCGGCCCATGAACACCGCCTCCATGCCGCGCTCCCTGCACAGCCGTGCCCACTTGGACGACGCGAAGCCTTTCCGGAACGCCTTCTCGAGCCGCTCCAAAATGGCATCCGGAACACCCGCGGGAGCAAAAAAACCGCTCCAGGCCGGTGCGCCGAAGTTGTAGCCCAGTTCATGGCTGGTCGGAGTTTCAGGATACAGTTGCGACCGCGACTCATCCAGCACGGCCAACACTTTCAGCCGCCCCGCCTTGACATTGGCAATGGCCTCCCCAGTGCCGGCGATCACCGCGTCCACGTGTCCGCCCAGCAACGAAGCCAACGATCGCGACGTGCCGCCGTACGGCACATACGTGACACGGATATCCGCCGCCTGCTCCATCAACAGCGCGTTGAAGTGCCAGATCGACCCGGTGCCGGCGTGAGCCAGGATCAGCCCTCCGCGCTGCTTCCTGGCTGCCGCGATGAAGTCCTCGAACGAGTTCCACGGCGCTTCTTCCCGGACGACGAGCACCGCGGGCGTCTTCGAGACAAGACAGATCAGGCCCATGTTGTCGGGCCCGACATCGGCGTAACCTAGAGTACGGACGACCGCGATTTCGATCGATGCGTGGCCCAGCGTATATCCGTCAGGCGCACGGCGCGCTACGTAGGAGAAGGCCAGTGCTCCGCTCGCGCCGGGTTTGTTCTCACAGACGACCGGCACGCCCAGATCCTTTTCGATCAGGCTGCCCATGAACCGCGAGACGGTATCGGAGATCCCGCCCGGAGAAGCCTGCACGATCAGTTTCAGTTCCTTCGAGGGGTAGGGACCGTCCCCGTGGCGGCACGACACGGCGAAGAGCAGGATCGCGGCGGCCAGGGCCTGCACCACCGCAAAACGCCTGTTCATTCCCTGTCCGAGCATCCTCGACAGCATAGTCGAGTCGAGCCCGGGTCTCAAGTTTGCCGAGGCGGTGGATCGCGATGGGTAGTCGGGCCGGAGACGCTCATCGTCAATCGGAAGAGGAAGACGGCGAGTGCTGCGCCTTCTTTGGTGTCCGAGTAGTGTCAAAGCCGGCAGGCCATGACTCTTGCGGGCAGCACGTTTCTCCAGACAATACTCGTGCGGACTGTTCGGAAGTAATCGCCCAGGAGTACGCGAAGGTCGAAGAACTCGACTTTGTGCTTGCCCTTGCCATTGTTCTGGAACCACCGTAAGCCGTGCAGGTATTGGAATTGCGTGAACACGCTCCGCTCATCGAGGAAAGGCATCAGGCCCTGCATGATCTCATGGCAGGGGGATTCGTCCATCATGCCGAATCCCAAAGACGAGAGGACGGCGTCAACCCGACGGTAGCCTCTACGCCGCAGTTCGAGCTCGGCGTTTTCCGCGCCCGACGCTACGATTTCCAGCCGGGGATCGTTGATCTCTGCCTGCAGGTAGTTCACGAACCGCGGGTTGATCTCGAACGCCAGAATCCGAGCATCTGTGGGGATCAGTTCGAGGAGATGGCGCGTCATGACTCCCGTGCCGGGGCCGAATTCGACCACGACTTCCGCTTCCTCCAAGGGGAGCGGCTTCACCATGGCTCGCGCCAGGTAGCGTGAGCTTGGGATGATTGAAGCCGTGGCGTGGAAGTCGGCGAGCGCCTCCTGCACAAACGCGATCCGGCTCGCGCTGCCTTTGTATCCTTTCCGGGCAGTGCCAACAAGGTGGGAACTCCGAGAACGAGGGTCGATCATAATACAGCCCTGTAATTTTGTTGCGCTTGATTGCCGTGTTCAATGTAGCATCAAGTACGCCTCCACGCGCCAAGGGGCTCGCTCGTCCTGACAGGCCTCTCCACATTTTGCCTCGTCGCGGGGTGAGAAACGCAGGCCCCTGACTCTGAGCAAGATCCTTCTTCTAGTAGACTGTCGCTGAGCAACCCTTGGCATGACCGATTTGGAACAACTCTTGCAACTCCTCCAGAAGAACTCCGTCCGCTACGGCGATTTTACGCTTGCCTCCGGCCAAAAAAGCAATGTCTACGTGGACGCGCGCCTCACGACCTTGCGCGCCGAGGCGATGCCGCTGATCGGGCGGGCTTTCCTCGCGAAGTTTCGAGAGCGCGGCTGGGAACCGAGGGCCGTCGGTGGGCTTACGATGGGTGCGGACCCCGTCGTCACCGCTATCGCCCGCGAGTCGCTCGACACCGACAGGCCCGTCAACGCCTTCCTTGTTCGAAAAGAGCCGAAGCGGCACGGCCGGCTTGGCTCCCTCGTAGGCATCGATGAAACCGAGGGTTTGCAAGTCGTCATCGTCGATGATGTGTTCACGACGGGCGGTTCCACGATCAAGGCGATCGAGCGTGCCAGAGAAGCCGGCATGGACGTCCTAGGCGCGGTTGCACTCGTCGACCGTGAGCAGGGCGGCCGGGAAAACATCGAGGCGATCGATTGCGCTTTCGACCGCATTCTCACCATGAAAGATCTATTGGCCCGGAGTTGATTCGAGCACCGCGCTGACTGCGGGTCTACAGAAACGGCATGATCATCGAGAACACCTGGGTGAGAATCAAGCCCGCTACGCCCATGATGGCCAGTAACGGAGTCCAGGTCTTCAGGGCCTCCATTTCCGTGAAGCCGGACATCTGCTTGTAGACCCAGAAACCGCTGTCGTTCATCCACGACCCGATCAGTGATCCGGAGCCGATCGCGCACGCCACATAGACCGGGTGGTAGGGCGGCGGCGACGCGATGATCAGCGGCGCCATGATCGACGATACGGTGATCATCGTGACCGTTCCGGACCCCTGAGCGACCTTGATCAGCGCAGCGAGCAGCCCGCTCAGCAACAGGAACGGGATACCGAAGTCGTGCGCCAGGTTGCCCAGCATCGTCCCCACCTCGGCTTTCACCAACATGCCCCCGAACGACCCGCCCGCCGCTGTGATCAAGATGATCAAGCCGCCGCTTGCGAACGCCGTTTCAACCGGTTTCGCCAACTCACTCAGGCTGTACCCCTTCTGGCTTGCCAGCAAGTAGAGCGAAATTGCCGCCGACGCCAGTAGAGCGAAGTTCGGGTTCCCCAAGAAACCGGTCACGCCCGCGATCGCGCTCGTCTTGTCGATGGCGTTCACCGCCGTGTTGGAAGTAATGAAGATCACCGGCAGCACGATGGGAAGGATGGCCATGAAGAAGCTGGGCAGGCGGCTTTCTTCTTCCTTGGCCAAAGCCTCGAGTTCGGTCAACGTCAGCCCGGACGTCTCGCGGAGCGGAATATCCAGCGCGCGGTCGCGGTTTTTCGCAAACAGCCAGCCGACGATCGACATCGGCACGCCGACGAGCGCGCCAACGAGTATCATCATCCCCAAATCGAAGTCGAGCGTCGCCGCCATCGCGAGTGGTCCCGGTGTCGGCGGCACCAGGCTGTGCGTCACGGCCCCGCCGGCGCAAATGGCCATCACGAAAAGCACGTAGTTGCCGCCCATCCTCACTCGCATGGCGCGGGCCAACGGCACCAGTAGATAGAAGACCGTGTCGAAGAATACGGGCACCGAGAGTACGTAGCCGCTGCTGAGCAAAGAAAGCGAAGCGTTCTTCTTGCCCAGCAGGCGGACAAAAACCCTGACGATTCTGTCTGCCGCGCCGCTCTCCATCAGGCACTGCCCAATGAGCGCCGCCAGCGCGATGACGATCCCGATCCCACCGCATACTCGGCCGAACGCCCCCGCCACTTCGGGCATCACTTCGCCCAAAGTCACCTTCGATGACAGCAGTCCCACAATCGTAGCCGCCGTGATCAGCGCCATGAAAGCGTTGATCTTCATGCGGATGATCAAGACGAAGACGACGGCGATCGCGATCGCCAGTACAACGAGCGGGTGAATCTCCATGGCCGGGAATCTTAGCAAGTTGCCATGGGTGTGTCTACTGTTGTTGACGGGAAATCCTTGTTTGCGAGTAGCTTACGGCATCGCTGCCGCCTCCTCCGCCCAGTGATTCCCTATACTGATTTCTGGAGGATCTCAATAACATGTCGGACGAACACAGCGGAACGAATGTCGTCTGGTTCCTGACCGGAGCGGCGCTGGGCGCGTCGATAGCTCTGCTGCTGGCTCCGCATACGGGCACCGAAACTCGGCGGCTTGTCAAGCGGCGGGCCGTCGAGGGGCGAAGCGCCCTGATGCGGGGCGGCCGCGAAGCCTACGAGCACGGCCGGGAACTGTACGAAAGGGGCAAGGATCTTGCCGACGAAGCGGGCGGCGTGGTCGAGCGCGGCAAGGAAGTGGTTTCCAAGGTCAAGGCACGAGTTCGTCCGGCCAAAGGCAGCGACGAAGAGGCGGCGGAGGCAACCTGACCTGCATTTTTCACCATGTGGCGAGGTGAAGTGCGTGAGAGGGCCGTCACGACGAGGCGCGAGCCGGGCGGAGGAAAAAGGCGCGCGCAGACGTACTTGACCGTACGTCGAGCACGGCAAGCAAGCGTTGCGAAGGAAAAGCGAAGTCCTGGCGGTCGTATCGCGTGCTTCGGCCGTCGGGTGGTGAGAAATGCAGGCCAATGCTCTCGTGGTTGCTTCGGCCGTTGCGTTACCGCCTATACTCAAAGGGCTATGCCGATTTTCGAGTACCATTGCTCCGATTGCGACACGCGGTTCGAGTGGCTCGTGTTGAGCCGCCGCGTCGAAGATCCGAGTTGCACCGGGTGCGGCGGTACGACCGTCAGGAAAGTCCACTCTACTTTTGCTGCCCAGACGATAAACGAATCGAGTGCGGGAGCGTCGGAGGGTCCTTCTGACGGCCTCTGCAACACCTGCGGCGTGCCGGGCCCGTGCGCGATGAACTGACCCGGATACTCCTCTGCATCGCCTCCTTCACCCCTCGGTTCACGAAACACGGCCTTTACGGTTCACCGGCCGTCAGACATTTCTTCTGGAGCGAACCGGTCCTCCGCCCATGGTTTTCACGAATCACGAGACACGAGACACGAGACACGAATCACGGCCTTTCTATCGCGTGCTTCGGCCGTCGGGTGGTGAGAAATGCAGGTTAGCAGGCGAGTGAATCCCGATCGATCCGGAGACCGCCCAGGTTGCCCAGGACCGCGAGCGCAATGCGGTTCGGCTGAAACCACTCCCAAGCCAAATCGCGGACCTGAGCGGCTGTCACGTCCTCGATGTTGCGGCCTACTTCGTCAAGAGTCAGGAAGCGGCCCAAGTACTTCTCTTGCCGAGCCAGGTTTGACATGCGGCTCGAAGTGGATTCGAGACTCAGCAGCAGGCTTCCCTTGAGGTGGTCTTTGGCGCGGCGTAGTTCGTCGCCGGCTACCGGTTTTTCCTTGAGATTCCGAAATTCGGCCGTCACGTGCTCCACGACCTCACGGGCCGTCTCGACCGAAGTTCCTGCATACACCGTCAGACATCCTGCGTCGGCATACAGGCTGAAGTCCGAAAAGACCGCGTAGGCCAGTCCCGCGCGTTCCCGGATCTTCAGGAACAGTCGTGAGCTGACGCCGCCTCCCAGAACTGTGTTCAAGACGAAACTCGCGTAGCGCCGCGGGTCCGCCATGCGATGCGTGGGCACGCCGAGGCACACGTGCGCCTGCTCCAGCGAGGGCTTGTCCCGCATCACGACCGCGGGATTCGCCTTCGGAGGGTCGGGGGGCTTTTTGTACCGCTGCGCCTTGATGCCTTGGAAACGTTCCTCGATCATCTGTGCGAACTGCTGGTGGTCGAGATTGCCGGCAGCCGTCACGATCAGATTCGCCGGGTTGTAGGTCCGCGTAAAGAACCGCCTCAATTGAGAGCGGTTGAAACGGTTGATCGTATGCTTGTTCCCGATGATGGGACGCCCCAGCGAATGGCCTTTCCAGAAGTTCTTCGCAAAGGTCTCTTGCAACAGGTAGTCGGGATTGTCCTCGTCCATCTTGAGTTCTTCGAGGACGACTCCCTTCTCCTTCGTAATATCCTCGTCTCGGAACAAGGGGTCGCTTACCATGTCGGAAACGACATCGAGGGCACGAGGCAGGTGCTCATCCAGAACTTTGGCTGTGAAAACAACGCTTTCTTTGGTGGTAAAAGCGTCCAGGTGGCCGCCGATCGCGTCGATCGAGCACGCGATTTCCTCGGCCGTCCGCTTGGACGTGCCCTTGAACACCATGTGTTCAATGAAATGCGTGATACCGCTCTCACTGTCGGTTTCGTGGCGGGAACCGGCGTCGACCCAGAAGCCGATAGATACGGAGCGCACGTGCGGCATCTGCTCGGTGATGACGCGCAACCCGTTCGCTAGAACCGTTTTCTGAATCCCGGGGCTGGAATCGCTCTCGGAAACCGGTGTTAGACTCTCGACGCCGGGGATCAGGAATTGCGGGTCGTCTTCGATGATGTCTTCCTCCTGCCGCTGCGAGCGCTGAATGCGCTTCCTGGTGCTTTCGCGACGCTTGGCTTCGCGGGCTGCTTGCCGTATCTCGTAACCGTCAAGACGATCGCGAATGGCCGCGAGGAGATCGGCCTTGCTTGGGCCCGGCAGCGGCAGCTTGAGCTGGCGTTCGCTTCTTGCCATGGCTCTCAAAACATCCTGACACAATCATGATCCAGCAGAACTCCCGATCGCAAGCTCCGAGGTTGCGGTTGCATCCATCGATCCTGTGTCACGAAAGTGGGAATGCGGCGCCTTATCTGGTTATTACTGCTGAGCGTAGTTTCGATCGCCCTCTCCCTTTATACCCCGATAGCCCGAGGAATGCAGGTTGGAGCCGCATTGAAAATGCATCTTTTGGACACGGAAGGGGATGGAAATCCTTCGCGGAAGTGGTCACGGATTCGGCGGTTCTGTCGAAGACTCCCCGCCGGGTCCAGGCCCGGCAGGGTAGAATGGCCGGGTTCCGGGAAGTATCGACAAGGGGAGTTTTCGGCATGGAGAAGGAATACGCCGTCGAGTTGGCTACGTCGAATCTGCGGTTCGGAGCGGGCGCGACGCGCGAAATCGGAATGGATTTGGCCGACCGGGAAGTCAAGTCGGTTCTACTGCTGACGGACCGCAACCTGGTTGACCTGCCGCCCGTGGCGGCCGCGCGGGAGTCTTTGGAGGAAAACGCGGTCAGCTACGTCCTGTTTGACCGGGTTCGTGTCGAGCCGACCGACGAGTCGTTTCGCGAGGCGATTCAAGTGGCGGCCGGGCAGTCGTTTGACGCCTTCCTGGCGGTCGGCGGCGGTTCTGTGATGGATACGGCGAAGGCGGCGAATCTGTATTCGAGCCATCCGGCCGATTTCCTGGACTATGTGAATCCGCCGATCGGCAAGGGACTGCCTGCGCCCGGGCCGCTGAAGCCGCTGTTCGCCGTGCCGACGACGGCGGGAACAGGCAGCGAGACTACGGGTGTGGCCATCTTCGATTTCGTAGAGATGCATGCGAAGACGGGAATCGCTCACCGCAGGCTCAAGCCGGCGCTGGGGATTCTCGATCCGGAGAACACCCGGACGCTGCCCCCCGAGGTCGCGGCTTCAACAGGACTTGACGTGCTGAGCCACGCGATCGAATCGTACACGGCGATGCCCTACACCGCGCGGCCGCGGCCCGAGCGGCCGCTGGTGCGCCCGGCGTATCAGGGGTCCAATCCGATCAGCGATCTATGGTCACTGGAGGCGTTGCGCATGGTGCGGGAGTACCTGCCGCGGGCGGTTGAAGACCCCGGCGACGACGAGGCCCGCGGGATGATGCTGCTCGCCGCGTCCTATGCGGGAGTAGGCTTCGGGAACGCCGGTGTGCATTTGCCTCACGGCATGTCGTATCCGGTGTCGGGGATGGTGAAGGAATATCGGCCGCCGGGTTATCAGGTGGACCATCCGTTGGTGCCGCATGGCGTTTCCGTGATTCTGAACGCGCCGGCGGTGTTTCGGTTTACCGCTTCGGTCAATCCCGAACGGCATCTCAAGGCGGCCGAGGTTTTGGGAGCCGATGTGGCGGGCGCCAGGTCCCAGGACGCCGGAAAGATTCTCGCCGATACGATCACCGGATTCATGCAGCGGCTGAACGTTCCGAACGGATTGAGCGCGCTCGGCTACGACAGCTCGCATATTCCCGCTCTGGTCGAAGGGACCTTGCCGCAACACCGCGTCACAAAGCTTTCGCCGCGGCAGGCGGACCGCGAAGATTTGGCGCGCTTGTTCGAGGACGCCATGGTGGCCTGGTAGGCTTCCGTCGAGACCGTCATCATTGAGACAGCCCCGCTTCGGCTCGTCGCAGCAGGACTCGGAGCATTCGCCGGACCGGCCGCTACAATGATCCGCTGAGGTCAGAGCCGACGTGATGGACCGGGAACGATTTGAGGCGTTGGTTGAGGACGCCTGGGATGCCATCCCCGACGAGTTCCGCGAGCGGTTCTCCAATCTGGCGATCTTCGTTGAGGACGAGCCTTCTCAGGAGCAACTCGAATCGGCCGGTGTCGCGCCGGGGCATACCTTGCTGGGACTGTATCAAGGGGTGCCGTTGTCACGGCGGGGGGTCGGATACACGCTGGCCATGCCCGATCGCGTGACACTGTTTCAGGGTCCGATCGAGCGGGCGGCGCCTTCCTGGCGGGATGTGCCGCAGGTGATTTATGACACGCTGTGGCACGAGCTGGCCCATCATCTGGGCATGAATGAGAGGGAAGTGCGTGCCGCGGAGCGCCGGCGCGGGCGGTGGTTGCAGTAGGCGCCGCGTGCACCGGTAACACGGCAGGTAAGGTTTTCACGAATCACGAATCACGAGTCACGGCCTTTGTATCGCCTGCTTCGGCCGTGAGATCGTCTTGCCGTCTATGGGGCCGGTTCCAGCAGCAGCTTGTTCGCGGTGTTCGCTTCGACGGCTTCGCGGCTGTAGACGAGCGGGGCGTATTCGTAGTTTCCCCAGAGGTCGACCAAGTCGCCGTAGTGGGGGCTTTCGGGTTGACCGGATTGGCCGGGGACGCTGGTGAAGACGGAGCGGTCCCAGTCGGCCAGGTCGAGGATGTGGCGGTAGGATGCGCCATGCACCTGCGTATAGTTGGGTCCCGGTGAGCGGTTGGGCGTGTAGGCGTCGCCTCCGCGCTCGACCGGGCCGCGGTTGAAGACGGCGGCCCGGGCTTTGGTATTGGCGAGCGGATGCTCGAATGTGGCGAGATGGAGCGCGCCCCAGCGCCAGCTTGCCGCGTCGTCACCGAGCACTTCCTTCGTCCTTGCGAATGCCGTTTCCAGTGATTCGGTGATGACGCGGTTGCGCTGATCGGCCGGCGCGCGTTCCAGCAGGTCGAATAGCGTGGGCAGCCTGATGTTGCGGGCAACGCGCTCGCGGGCGTCGGGCGGCAGTTCGGTCTCGACGAACTTCGGTACGAGCGTTTCCTCCTGCCAGATCTCGTAGAGCGGCGCGGCTTGAGAGTTGCGGTCGAGCACCTGGTCCCACTCCTCGAGCAGCTTGCGGGCCTGTTGGAAGTCTGCTGAGCCTCCTTGCGGAAGCTGCTTCAGCATGCCGATCAGGCGCCGCGCCGGAAGTGACATCTCGTCGTGTTGGAGCTTCTTGAAGTCCTCGATCGTGAATTTCTCGGCTTGGCTCAGCACTTCGTCGACACGCCGGAACCGGTAGGGCTCGGACCAGTCGAAACCCATGTCGTGGGGATGGTTTTCGGGGCGAATGTTGTGGTTCGAGGTGGCGATGTAGTGTTTCGCCGGGTTGTGGATTTGGGGTAGCTGGTCCACGGTTCGGAACCCGGCCCACTCGTGCTTGCCGGTGTGTCCTGCGACAGGGAAGAGGCCCTTCCAGTTGGGTCGGATGGGCACGTGGCCGGCGGGGATCCAGCCGATGTCACCGTCCACGTCGGCGTAGACGATGTTCTCGGGAGGGATCTTCCAGCGCGCCATGGCTTCCACGAAGTCGTCCCAGTTTTCGACGCGGTCCGTGGCGAGGCTGCCCAGGTAGCCGGCTGTGCCGGGCTCGGCTCCGACCCATCTGACGGCGGCGACGCGGTGGTTCGCCGTGTCCTCCCAGATGACCGGGCCGTGGCGCGTGTATTTCAGTTCGACCTCGACAGGCTCTTGATCTCTGACCTGGATCGTCTGCTTTTCGATCTCCATGTCGAGCCATTCGCCCTGGTACAGGTACTGGTCGGGGTTCTGCGGGTTGAGCTTCTCGATATAGAGGTCGACTTGGTCGTGCTGAACGATCGTGAATCCCCAACCGGCGCGTTCGTTGTGGCCGAGCGCCACCCCGGGCAGGGCGGGTTCGCCGCTGCCGATGACATTCCATCCCGGACCGACAAGATGGACGAGGTAGCGCAGTGAAGGCAGAATGACGGAGCGGTGGGGATCGCTGGCGAGCAGCGGCTTGCCGGTTTCGCTGAGCGTGCCGTCGACCACCCAGTTGTTGCTGGCGTCCTGCGAGAGGAGCTTGGGGATTCCGGTCGCGCCGCGATAGCTGGCGATCACGCTGCGGTCGAGCCCGTCGAGGTCGACTTCCGGGTCGGGCTTGAGATCCACGACGGGATCGGTGGGGAAGTACTTCTCGGTGGTTTCCGTGCCGAGGCGGGCGACCATCTCCGCGCGGGCGACTTCCTGCCGGGCGTTGCGGGTCATCATCAGGCCGGCGATGCGCAGGACGCAGTGCTCGGGCTTCCACTCGCCAGGCTTGAAGTCAAGCAGCTCGAACTCGACCGGCAGGCGGTCGCCGGCATGGGCGATAAAGGCGTTTACGCCTGCGACGAAGGCGGTCGCGATGGCTTCGGTGTCGGGGGAGTAGCTTTCCCACTCGGCCTGCATGTCGCCTCGATAGCGCACGAGACGGGCCATGCGGTCCCGCTCGATGTAGTCGGGCCCGAAGACTTCGGCCAACTCGCCGGCGCCCGTGCGGCGCCAGATCTCGATCTGGTAAAGACGGTCCTGCGCGGCTACGAAACCCTGGGCGAGGAACAGATCGTGAACGGTTTCGGCGTAGATGTGGGCGACGCCCCACTTGTCGCGAAGGACCTCGACGGGTTGTTCGAGCCCGGGAAGCTGCAGCGAGCCTTCAATTTGAGCCAGACGCTTGCGGGATTCCTCTTCGATCCATGCTTGCGTCTCGGCTTGCGGCTGGTTGAGTTGGCAGCTAAGAGTGCATAGAAGCAGAGCTGTCGATAGGAGTGTCGGGAAGCGGGAAGGCGTCATGGCAGCCCTATCATACTGCAACGTGTGACGGTCGTAAGGGGTCCGGAAAACGGCTTGCGCCACCCGCTGAGAGGGCTGCGCAGCGGTTAGGTTCCGGCGTTATGGGTGAGGAAATCCCGTCTTGCGAAAACAGGCCGCGTAAGGGAGGCGTGACAAGGTTCTTCGGAATCTGGCCTGAAACATCCTCCTGATCAAGCGGTGCCGTCACCGGTCCGGATGTTTCCCACTTATATGATCCGCATGCGGGCGGCGAAAAACTAAAAACTGAAAGAGGAAAAACTAGCCCTGATACCCAAGGACGAGCAAGGTGACGTCGTCGTCCTGATCGGCGCCGGACGTGAAGACCGATAACTCCTGACGGAGCGTCTCGTATAGCTCATCGGAAGGGAGCGCCGCGTTCGCCGCGAGGACCCTTTGCAGCCGCTTCTCTCCGAACCGCTCGCCTGACCAGTTCTTTGCCTCCGAGACGCCGTCGCTGTACACGACAAGCTTGTCGCCGGCGGTGAGGTTCGCCTCTGCGACCGGGAACTCCGCCTCGGCGAACAGCCCCAGAGGCACGGTGCTCGCCTTGAGCAGTTCGACCTTACCCTCCGTGCGGACCAGCAACGCCGGGCAATGTCCTGAATTGACCCACTTCGTCGAACCGTCGCGGTTGATCAATCCGTAGAAGACGGTCGCGAAGCGCGCTCTCTTGGATCGCTCGCAAACGTAGCGGTTGATACGGGAAATCGTTTCGGACAGATGGGCTTCAAGGTTGAAGGCCGAAAAAAACGCGCCTTGAATCAACGAAGCGAGCAAGGCCGCCGATACTCCCTTGCCCGAGACGTCCGCCAGGACGAAGCCCCAATGATCGTTCCCGTAGCGCGTGACGTCGAAATAGTCTCCCCCCACCTGATAGCAAGCCTCGCTGTGGCCTGTGGCTACCAGCCAACCCTCTTTCGGCAAGATCGCAGGCAGCATCGAGAGCTGGATATCATGCGCGATGGCAAGCTGCTGTTCGAGCCCTTTCTTATCACGCTCTTCTTCGAGCAGGCGGGCATTCTCGAGGACGGTCGAGATCTCGATCGCCAGGGTCTGGAGCAGCTCGCGGTTGCCGATGGAGAGGTCTTCCCGGTCTCTCTTGGAATCCATGTAGAGCATGCCGAGAGTGCTTTGCCTCGGAGAGAGCATGCTTGTCTCGTGCTCTTGACCGATCCGGATCTTGACGAGGGGAACACAGACGGCGCGTCTCAATTTCAGTTCCTGAAAGGTCTTGCCGGCTGCCTCGTGGTCTGTTCCGGCCGGCGATGGATCGAAACTCATCGAAAGCAAGTCACGGCGCCCGAGCAGCGCATTTTCGATCAGCCCTCGGGGCACTCGCAGCTCGTCCTCGGGCAGGCTCTTGCTGTATTGGTTCCGGGCGACTCTCACTTCCAATTCGCCGCTCTTGCCGGTCAGCATGAGGAAGCCCCGCTCGCAGTCGGTTACGGCGAGAGCGGCGTCAACGGCCGCTGTCAGGACATCGTCGAGGGCAAGGGACGACTGCAGGGCGCGCGCTACGGCGAGGACCGCGCTGAGGCGGCCGAGTTCGCCGCTGGGGCCGTCCTTGGCGTCCGGCATTTCTGCGGCTTTTCGGATGAGCGCGGCAGGCTCCTGCTCTTCACCGACGATCAGGTGGTAGGAGTCTTTGACCCCGAACTCGATGCGGTCGCCTTGGTCCAGCTTGTGCCGCTCGACCTTGTCGCCGTTGACGAACAGGCCGTGGAGACTGCCGCAGTCTTCGATGAAACAGGCGCGGCCCTCGACGAGGATCTGTGCGTGTTTCCGCGAGATGCGGCTGTCCCGCAGTGTGACTTCGCAGCCGGGCAGGCGGCCAATGCGGAAGGGGCTGCGGTTGACCTCGTAGAAGGTTTTCTTGCCGGCCGCGTCCACCAGAGCAAGCTTCAGGGATGCCTGCTCAGTCCGTCGTTGCGAGCCGGAGCGGAGACTGGTGGATGACATCTCCGGGGCCCAAAGAGCCGCGCTCAGCCGCGCTTAGCCGCGCGATCTCGAGCGGCCGCGCGGACGAAGCGATTTGCGGCGCGAAGGGCCCGTCTCGCCGCCGCGAGACGACAGCTCCTTGCTGGGCAAGGTGTTCTGGCAGTCCGCGCAATACCCTCCCACCTCGGTGCGGCTGACGAGAATCTGGAAACCGAAACCCGACTCGACCTGCTCGCGTAGGCTGCGCAGCGGATCGCCGAAATACTCCTGGACCGCGCCGCAGCGAAGACAGACGATGTGTGCGTGCTCTTGCTTCAGCCGCGTCTCGTAGTAATGGTGCTCTCCCCCGAAGTGCATCAGGTCGAGTTCGTCGATCAACCCCTCGTTCTTCAGGAGTTTGAGGGTGCGGTAGACGGTGACCCGATTGATCTTGGAGTCCCTTTTTTTCGCCAACTCGTAGAGCTGGTCGGCGTTGAGATGGTCGTGGGCGTTGTTGATGATCTCGAACAGCAACTCCCGCTGCCGCGTCAGGCGAATACCGCGCTTGCGGAGAGGCGCCCGTACCGCGGCTGCCGCGTTTGCTTCATTTCCTTCGGGATTTTGTTTCACGAGAAGGCCTTATGTTATCACAGCCGCTGCGGCGGGCTCGTTGCGCGGACGCGGCGGAAGGTCTCGCCACGCAAGCCGCTGGGAGTGTTGAGACGTCGCGGCTCGTGAGAGAATGGCAACCCCGATAGAACCCCGTGTGACTCCGAGAGCGGTGAGAAAGGCAGGCTCAGCCGGGATGCATCACCGCTCGAATGCAGCGGGGTCTTTTGCCACGGGTGCTAGTATGTGCTTCAGGCTCTATAATCAGATGCCGCCCCATGATGAAGCGGCGTTGTTGGAGCAGAGGGAGCCATGAGCTACGAAATCGGCCCCAAGGACCTGAAAACGGACACGGTTGTCGATCCCGAAGTGCTCAAGTCGGCGCGCGAGGGAGTCTTCCGTCCGATACCCCCGAAGACGTTCCCCTGCAAGGTGTGCGGTGAAGCTGGCGCCACCGAACGGTCGGACAGGCTGTGTTGGGTATGCCGCCGGCTGAAGGTCAGCGCTTGGCGTGATGTCGAGCGGCAAATGCCGCTCTCCGAGTAGTTCGCGTTCCCCCTGCGCCGTCGTTAGCAGCCCGTGTTGAAACCCCGCGTAGCACCGAGAGCGGCGCTGCGCCTGGCTGACAAGGCGCGACGAGGGAGCATATTGGACATATTCGACCGAGGAGCAACGCAGTTCAGCCGGGATGCATCGCCGCTTGCGTGC
>JAPOOG010000037.1 GCA_026713545.1 Bryobacterales bacterium | reverse complement strand
CGTCACGGTACCGGCGGGGACGTTGATTACGGTTCGGCTGATTGACTCGATCGACGCCGACCTCACGGGAGTCGGCGAACGCTTCCGGGCGAGCATCGATGATCCCATTGTCGTGGGCAGTCAGGTTGTGGTCCCACGCTATGCTCATGCGCCCGTGCAGGTGATGCGCGTCGAGCAAAGCGGCGCACTGAAAGGCAGCGATGAGGTTGCCTTGAAGATTTACGACATTACCGTGAACGGGCGGAGCTATCACCTGGCCACGGACTACGCTGAACTCAAAGGCAAAGGCAAAGGCCGCAAGACGATTCGGAACACTGCAATCGGCGGCGTCGGCGGGGCGGTCATCGGAGGAATCTTCGGTGGCAAGAAAGGTGCCGCGATTGGTGCTGGTGCCGGTGCCGGAACGGGCGTCGCCGTGGCAGCGGCGAGGGGAACCAAGCTCAAGATTCCGTCAGAGACCCGGCTCGAATTCGTGCTCCGTGCTCCCTTGGGGCTCTGAGAGCGCATTGTCGCCTCCTCACGAAAAGGCCCGCTGGCGGGCTCTCTCCAGCATCAGACCGGCGTAGCGGGGGGCCGTTGCCGACATGGAAAGAGCTTGATGATCTGCCAGGGTATCTGGATCGAATGCATCAGGCCGTCCATTAGCCTCTTTGGGGTTGCTCATCGGTTCGTTTTTCCCTTCATCCTTCGCTTAAGCACGCACGCCGTTCTCTTTGAGACGCGCCAGTAAAAACGCCTAGTCGCGGTTGTGATACCGCGCGGCCCCGCCGCCAGGGGTACGCTAGCACAAAAATCGGGTTTCAAAAGGCTTTCAACAGGGGTTTCAATCCGTTCGGCGGGCCGTCAGCAGGTTCTCGATCGCCGCCAGGCGCCGTTCGAGATGGTCTTCGCTCTTGCCCATTTGCCGGACGCTCTCCGTCAGGTCCGAGATCGCCCCGGTCAGGGTTTCGTAATGCGCGTCCAGCTTCCTCTCCTGCGCCGCGAGAATCATCTTGATCTCGCGCTGAAACAGCTTCATCTCATTCCCTGTCACGTTGGGGCTGGTGTCAGTCATCTCGTGTTGCTCCTTCCGCTTCGTGCTCTCCCGCCCGGATCGCGTCCGGTCGAGCCCCGCTTCGCCTGCTCGTGCAGCGCCGAGAACTGCCGCGCCAGGTGGTCGCGCCTTGGCGATCATCAGGTGGATGTCGTCGCCCGTCTTCACGTAGACCCGCACTCGCGACGAGTTGACCCCGACCCCCAGGTCGTCGCGGGTCCCGCCGTCGATCTCCACCAGGAAACTCACCTCCACCCGGCCCAGCTCGGCGGAGTTCTCGAAGTTGACGCCGGCCAGCTCGATCGACGGATAGCTCGCTGTCTCGTCCACGCCAACATCCTACAAAAAAAGCGGGGCGCCGGGGGACAGCCGGCGCCCCTTGTGGAAAGAGCCAAGAAGATCAATTCTTGGCGGGTTTAGCGAAGGCCGCTTGCCCTTTCCAACCCTCCCGTCAGAGAGCATTCCGTGGTCCAGACCGCGCCCCTTCACTAAATTGTTCAGGTCAGTCGCACTCGTCTATGCACGCGATGTAACCCTGCGATCCGGAACCGAACATGCTGGGGACAGGACAGCAAAAGTGCGTGGTCAGCCGAACAGCAGCCAGAGGATGTCCCAGTAGATGCCGCTGAGGAACAGCAGCAGCAGGCAGCCCGCGGCCGCGCCGACCAGGACCCACAGCAAGCCCTTCCGAGCAGGGGGGGTCAATCTGTAGCGGGCGTTTCCCGCTGCAGCGGCTGCCACGAGCGCGGGCGGGCGCTGCGGAAGCTGTCGGTGGGTTCACTGCCGGCGTCAAGTGGGGTTGCGGTATTCGGGGAAAAAAGCGGGCGGCCGGCCAGGCCGAGGACTACTAGCCACGCCTTCGATTCATCAGCGACACAAGTGGCCGCTGCAGATCGCCATGGCCGCTACGGGAACCCACCCGAGAGGGACGCCCCACGGTGCGTATCCTCTACTGCGTCGATGCCTAGCACTCACTCCAATACGGTAATCGCCGCCTCGACCGTGTACTCTCCTTGATCCGCTCGGAAGTTGTTGAGAAATGTTCCCTCGAACAGGCGTGTCTGGCCCGCTGGCACGCAATAACATCCGTCCCACACGTTGACACGCTCCCCTGCCACCACAAAGCCGTCTGAGTCTCTGAATCGCACCTCAACCCTGTATTTGTGATCGACCGGTGATGGATTCTTCAGCTTCAGTCGATAGGAATAGGTGTGGCCTGCAATCCCCGTGGTGTCTATGGCGATGAGCTTCGCCGCGAACTCGACGATCTCGTACTCCGAAGCAGATGCGCCGGGCCGGCCGGTTGTGATTCCACCGCCAGCTCCAGGGATGGGGTAAGACCGCCGCGACCACACCAGCCGCTCGTTGCAGATGATGAAGCCCAACGACGCCACGTCGCCGCCGGTGATCTGAACTAGGCCTTCCTCGCCGGCGGCGCGGGGAAACTCCGTGTTGACGAGGAACACTTGGTAGCGGACAGGGCCGAGGGACGAGCTTCCCAGCGGGTTTCCTTGCCAGTCGGTCGCTTCGATCGAGACCTGCTGGCCGCTTCCCACGACGGCGACGCCGGTGTCGCAACCCGTGGAGTTGATGAACGGCTGCGCCACGCCGGCCGCCGACGTCTCGCTGACGAAACCGAGCGCAACCCGCATGTCGCCCGCATCGACCTCTTCGCCGTAGGCCATGTCGAAGCTGACGCAACCTCCGCTGTCGTCTCTGACCATGGCGTAACCCGTTCTCACGATGCCCGACGCTGTTTTCGGAAGCACCCAGAAGTGATTGCTTCTCGGCGCCATCTCTTCGATGTAAATCCCCTGCCACAGCCCTTCGTTGTTCTCGACGGAGAACGACTCGGGGCCGTCCACGCTCTCGAAGGCGAGATGGTAGCTGACGGTCTTCGAGCAGGCGTTGATGGCGTGGATCCAGGTGATCGAGTGCTCGTCCTGGGCGATGTACGGAATGACCTTGCGGTTCGCCTGCGCGAACGCGGAAACGGCCGCACCGACCAGGACCCACAGCAAGCCCTTCCGAGCAAGGGGATTCATTCCGCGGGCCTTTCCATCGGCAGCGGCTGCCATGAGCGCGGGCGGCCGCTGCGGAAGCTGTCGGTGGGTTCACTGCCGGCGTCGTACCACCAGCTCTCTCCCGTGCACTGGTTCAGCAGGATCGCCGGGCCGGTGTCGGGAATGTTCACGATCTCGTAGCGGCAGGTGAGTTTCTCGAGCAGGTCGAGGGGAATGGTGTCAGCGGGCGGGGCCGGTTCCATTTGCGCCTGGACGGTCCAGCCGACGAGCAGGCAGGCGATGATGAGCAGAACGGTTTTCGATGTGTTCACGGTTGTCTCTCCTTTCGGGGCAAAAATCGGGCCGCCTCGAGTGAAGCGGCCCTGAAGGAGTGAATGCTGTAGCGGGGGGCTAGTGTAGCACGACCTTTTTCAGGTGGGCGAGGAGATTGGAGCGGGCGTGATTGACGCCGTTGCGGAAGCTCTGCGACGTGGCATGGCCAGTGGCTATCAGCGCTCCCATGCTGCGATCCTTCCGGATGACCTCGCTGGTGAGATCGTTGATGAGTTCTTCGAGCTTGGCGTAGACGGCCTGCTGGCCGCGGGCTTCTTCTTCGAGTTGTCGGGGCATGGTTCTCCTTTCAGGTGCTGTGGTCAGCCGAACAGCAGTGGGGTAAAAGTACGTGGTGGCTCAGTAGCCGATCGACCAGAAGTAGTTGCCCACAGCCATGTAGCGCTCGGACAGCCCTTGCAGGCGCTGTCGCAGGTAGCCTTGCGGATCAACCGAATCAGGCAGGCTCCGGTGCCAGCCGTTCATCGCGGTCGCCAGTGCGAAGTAGCCGTGGGAGTGCTGGTCGGTCCAGTTGGGGAAGTCTCCGAAGGCTTCGGTGTTGCTCGTATTGCGGGCTTCGATGAAGTGGGCCAGGGTGACGCGGGGCTTGCCGTCGACGCTGACAAGCTTGTCGAGCTCGCCGCGCAACGTATCGGCTTCCTCGGCGCGGCCCAGGATCACGGCGTGAACCCAATTGACCGTAAGCAGCGAGCGGCCCAGGTCGACCATTTCCAGTTCGCCGGCGACGCCCAGGTTGCCCTTGGCCGCTTCCGCCATGTCGAGCAGGTCAATCACCTGCTGTGCCGTGGTGATCTCGATAACGGGGTGACGGCCCCTGAGCGATTCACGGAAGGCCTCGATGGTATAGGCTTCCGCGCCTGTGAGAACGGGTGGCGCGACAGCGGATTCGCTCTTGAGGGTCAGCGGCATGTGGTGGATGGTGATCTTGCGCTGCGCATCGAGCAGCGGCTTGAGATGTCCAGAGAGGAAACTGCCGGCATGGAGCGGAGCCGCAAGGGCCACCGCGAGCAAAACGTGTAGCGCTTTCATCGGAATGTTCTCCTTTTTGCAAGAGCCGGCGATGGAGGCCGGGATCACGCGGCATCTGTGGACACTGGACCATCTATTGCAGGAGTCCGTCCTGTAGCCACCACGCAATTTTACCCCACTACCAACCATTCACCCACGTCGCTGCCCCGGCAGCTCACCGTCCCCAGCACCCGTCCGTAACGGTCGAACCCCTCGACCGCGACGCGCACCCGCCGGCCGCCCACCTGACGCTGGAGCGCCCGCTTGACCCGCTTGCCGTGGTTGAACCAGAACCCGAAGCGGTTCTTCGCCGGCTGATTCCATTCCGGAGCGTCGAGTCCGGCCAGGCGCACGTTGTAGCCCCTGACCTTGATGCCGTCGCCGTCCGTCACCCGCGCCCAGCCCTTGATCGTGTCGCCCCGCCGCTTGCGCCGGCGACGCTTTCCGATCCAGTAGAACGCCACCAGCACCGCGATCATCGCCAGCAATTCCATGCGTACCCCCAGCCTAGCTGTTGCGCCGGCACACTAGCCGATAGATGCCCTTCTACAAGAAAGACCTCGCCGGCGCGAAGAACCGCTCGCAGTCCCATCTGAGCGAAGCCATGAAGCGCCAGGCGCTGCGCGCCCGCTGCCCGCAGTGTGGCCGCAAAAGCGCCCTCAAGCGCGTGCGCCTCGATGCGTCCGCCTCGATGCGCGTATGCCGCTGGGCAGATTGCGGATTCGAGATCTGCCCCTAGCCAATCGACGGCCGCCAGGTCGATCACTCTGACCCGCGTTTACGAACCGGAGAAGTCGCGCCGGCGCCGGCGCACACTACTCATCGCTGGTGAACTCCACCGCACCGG
>JAPOOG010000004.1 GCA_026713545.1 Bryobacterales bacterium | reverse complement strand
TGTGGGGGCTCGGCCGCTTACATGATTGACCGGCGCGGGGCGCAAACCGCGCTGGAGGCGTTTGCCGACCCGGACCACACGGTTGACCATACCCTGTTCGACCTTCGCTACTCGAGGACGGCGCGACGGCTCCGCCCGATGCAGATTGTGCCGGCGATGGGACGCCGGCGGGTTGAGAGCGGGACGGATCAAAAGCAATGGCGAGAGAAAGCGAAACCGCGCGCCGCCGCGCAACGTCTGTGTCGCAGCGTTGGCGCTCTTCCATACAAGACGCGTGTCCTTGCTTTGCTGGCGCTCGGCATCGTGCGGAAGACACCAATCCCCTACCGCGAGTAGAGAATGCTGGTGAAGTCGGCGCCCGATAGACGCCAATGGCCCATCGGCTTGCATGAGCCACCGCAATCACGCTATTTCCTACCAACCCCAACCCGCCAAGGTCGCTTCACCAACTCCCGTGCTTACTCCTCACCGTTCCGGCAAAGTCAAAACATGTTTAACCGCGCCAGATACAGGCTACTGAGACGTCTTCCCGGCTCGCGCGGGCGGCGCTACTCTCGCAAGTTTAATGCCTTTCTGGCCCTGGACGAATTTGAGCGCGCTATCCGCCATACTGCCGGGAAGACGTGCATAGACTTGGGCGCCAATATCGGCCACTACACCCAACAGTTAGCAAAATTTGCGAGTGACGTTATTGCATTCGAACCTGACCCTTGGACATTTGCCCGGCTTCAGTCCAATCTTTCCAATTTCTCTAATGTCAAAATCGAAAATGCCGCCGCAGGTATAAAGGAGGGCACAGTTCTTCTATGGAGGCACTCGCGGTTCAACGATGATCCCGACAAATACTCGACATCCAGCTCGGTCATTTCTGATAAGTTCAATATCCTTGACCATAATCAAGCAATCGAAGTCCGCCAAATAAACTTCATCAACTACCTATTCGATCTCGATAAAGAAGTCGGCATAATCAAGATCGATATCGAAGGTGCGGAACTCGATCTCTTGGAAGCTTTGTTGGAAAGGCCGGACCTTCTGTCGCGAATCGACTACATTTTTTGCGAAACACATGAACGACAAATTCCTGACCACGCCCCTCGCGTTCACAATCTAAGGGCTAGGACCGACCGCCTGACCCATCCCCGCTTTAATCTCGACTGGCATTGACGGTTTTAGCGTACCAACATTACGCTATGATCGGAGCCATCTTACAGGCCTCTTTCTCGTCGAGCATCTGCGGCTTTCGATAATCCATGCCCGGTCAATCACACCACGTCACCCGTGGCGTTGCTATTCGTCCGAACCCGAGTGGGAAGGCTCACCGGAAGGCCGACCGAGCTTTGCATCGCCACCAGCCAAGACGAAAACCCAAGCTTGCAAGCCATTATTTTTCTTGGATTCTATCTCAAGAATAGCATTCAGTCGATAGGCTCCACGTCCCCAAACAAAGAAGAGATAAGGCATGGCCATTGGATGGGCACCAAACGGGTCCATTTCGCCGGCGCCGGCGGCAGAATGCGCCATAGTATGCTCAACGTAGATGCGGCCATGAGGAACAATTTGCCTCGACCAGGCCTCCATGGCGCGGGCCGGGTTCATCGCCTGATCGAGTGAGTTTGTATATACGAAATCAAACCGACCTTCCCAGTCAGGGTTGTCCTCGTGGAAGTCCCAAACGTGCATATGCGGGAACCGGGTTGCCGTTTCGGAGATATCGGTACCGATCACATCTCCACCGAGACGTTCCCTCAACCATGTCACCTCGAATCCATTGCGTGCGCCATGGCAGATGCCGGTATTGCCAAGACCATGCAGCCGGAGGTCATCCACAATTGCCGTTAGTGTGGCTTCGTCGGCCCATACCTGTTCGAGTTTGCGTTTATTGTATTTGATTTGCGTTTCACGATACTGCGTATAACCACCCGCATAACTGTGTTGATATACGAACTTTGTTTGATGAGCCTTGACAACCCGGAAGCCAAAGGGACGGACGAGGCTGTTCAGAATGTTTTGCATTGTCTAAACTCCAGAATTCGGGCAAGCGAAGCCATCCGGATTGACTGACCTAAGTCGTGTACCAGTGCCGCGGGGGGAGGGGGAGGTAGCTGGGCACGATGATACTTTCAAACGACAACAGCGCGCGGACCGTTCTGCCATCGGCTAGAATTCTCCCCTCGACGCATGCGGCTCGGCAGGTCAGCGTGAATACCCACAAAGCTAGTATACTTATCCGTTGGCCCGGGGGAAACCTCGGCTGAGGCAATCAACTGCTGGTTTTCTATTTCCATTTCCTTTAGGCCCCCGGTGCGCGGCGAGACAAATCCCAGGACGACATGCTACAAGGTGGTCAAATAGGGGGCACCAAAATGGGTCCTTTGGTTTCCCACCTTAATTTTAGGAGCGCGATCAGGCGGGACAATGACCGAACTCGCTCGCCTCTTGAATACGTTCCTCTGCGTCTGGCTTCCCCGTGACCGGAATACGAGCCCCCATACCATTGTGAGCTATGCCACCAGTCTCAACATGCTGGTGGTCTTCGCCGCTGACAGGCACGGCACAAGGCCCTGCAAGCTGGAGGTGGAACAGTTCGATACCGACACCATTCTCGCTTTCCTCGCCTTCCTTGAAAAGGAGCACGGGAACTCGGTGGCAACGCGGAATGTGCGCTTGGCGGCGGTCAAGTCGTTCTTCAGGTTCATCGAGTTCCGCAAGCCCGCCTACCTCTCGCTTGCCGGGCAAGTGCGGGCAATCCCTGTCAAGAAGGGAGAACTGCCGCTCATCGGCAACCTCGACCAGGCTGAGATCCTCGCCCTGCTCGATGCCCCTGACCGAAAGACCAGGGCCGGCATTCGCGACCACGCGATGGTGATCCTCACTTACAACGCCGGGCTACGGGTGTCGGAACTGGTCTCGTTGACGCCGGACGACCTCAAGCCGCCGCGGTTCGACCAGGTGAGGTTGATGGGAAAGGGCCGGCGCGAGCGGGTACTGCCGTTGTGGAAGAAGACCACGACGGCGATCACCGCCTGGCTCTTGATCCGTCCCGATGTCGAGGACCCGCACCTGTTCCTGAATGCCATGAACAAAGGCATGACCCGGCGTGGCTTCGCGAAGCGGCTCGCCCTGCACGGAGAGACCGCGGCACGGACGGTTCCGTCACTCGCGCAGCGGACGGTCAACCCCCACCTCCTTCGCCACGCCTGTGCGATTCATACCCTAAAGGATACCGAGGACGTCAGGAAAGTGAGCCTGTGGTTGGGCCATTCCAGCATACAAACCACGAAAATGTATCTCCGTGCGGAGCCTTTCGAGAAGCTCGAAACGCTCAAGGCGAGGCACCCGCCGGGGCTTCGCAAGGGATCCTTCCGCGGGGTACAGGACGAGCTGCTCGCGATGCTCGGAGCCATCAAGAAGGGTTGAAAATTACGGGAACCTGATTCGCCCTTCTTTGGCCCGGATTCAGTCGGTTGGGCATTCCGGTTCCCGTAACAATTTGATTCCCATTTTATTCGTTGATGGCGATGGCCTCGTCGACGGCGGAGTGGGACGTTTCGGCTTCGTAGGTGCCCCGGAACTGGCGGTAAGGGGCGGCGGACTGGATCGCTATATCAATTCCTTTGGGGATTGTCGGGCCAGAGGTCTGCCAAGCTGAACGTGATCGCTTCGAAGGGGGGGACGTTTACGGCGTCGTCGTCCTTGAGCGATGCGATCAGCAGCCACTGGCCGTCCCGGAGCTCGAAGGCTTCCAGACCGCGGGCGAGGGGATCGACGAACCAGAGATGGGCGACGCCTTCACGGGCGTAGATCGGCCGCTTCTCATACAGGTCGATCTTGCGCGTTCCGGGCGAGAGCACCTCGCATGCCCAGTCCGGCGCGATCTCGAACCAGGCGGTTTCGGGATAATCCGGCATCCGCTCACGGCGCCACCCGGCCAGATCGGGCACAAGGATGTCCTTGCCCAGGTGTAGCTCCGGCTCGTCGACGATCCACCAGCCGCCCGGGCCTCCGTCGCCGTAGTTGAACGGCGGATTGATCCGCGCTCCGAGCCCCGAGCTTGCCCAGGCATGGCGCGGGGCCGGCCGGGGATGCGTGTGCAGCGCGCCGTCGATCACCTCGGCGACCATGTGGGCGGGGGCATTCAACACGTCCCGGTAATCGGCGCGGCGATCCTGTTTCAATGCTTGCATGAGGAGGCTGGCTCCTTTCCGAAACGAAATTACATGGCGATGGGGTCGGAGTCTTCTCTGATCTCCTGCCAAACCTCAGTCGTCCGGTGTCCGGATCGATGCGTTGGACCTGGACTGCAACGCCGTTGAGGGCAAGGGCAACAGAGATTTCGCAGGCTCCTTCAGCCTGTTGGAACTGGACGGTCTCGACCAGAAGCCGCAGGCCTTGTCGCGTGCGGCGGCGCACGAGGGTGAGGCGGGCTTCATGCTCGTCCCGGGTCATGACCTCGAAGGCGCTGCCGTCGCCGCGAAATCGGGCCTCGCGGCGGCCGCAACGGTGGGCTGCGGCTCGCGACGGGTGAGCGGCTGCGATGCAGCAGACAGACCTGCCGGTCGTGTAGTGCGGGAGATAATGTTCGGTCATGGGGCGCGCTCGGTGTTGGCGGTTGTCGGATTGGAGGCCGGAGTTAGCCGGAGTGCGAATTCTGTGTCATGCGGCGAGATAGGGGCAGGCGGTGAGGCCTGGAGAAGCTGATGTCGATGATGGAGACGCTGGGAGCTGTGGGTATTGTTGTGGACGGACAGGGGTTGCGAACGTTGGTATGGTGAGGTGAGGAAGGCCGTGGGGTGAATTGGCGATGGTGGACGAGCCGGTAAACTGGGAGCGGATGTCGCCTCGCGAGAAACTGGAGAGCGCGCGAGGGCAGTATCTGATCGCTGAGGCGTTGCATTATGGGGTGCAACAGATCATGCGGTTTCCGGAAGTGCGCAGAGCGGATAACGACTGCGATGACATGCGGGTAATTCTTGAGGGATGCTTCCCGCAGTGGGCTGCGCATTTTCGGGAGGGTGACCGTCGATGGGGCGAGATCTACAAGCCGCGGATAGTGGATGACGGTTTCAGTCCTCTTGGCGGGGTTGACGAAGAGGACTGAAGAGGGCTGGGAACGGCGGAGGGACGCCGGTTTCCGTGTCGAATCCGGGAGGGCTGGCGGGACTATCGGGCGCTATTCGTCTGCTCCGGCTTCAGCCGTTTCTTGGCCCCGGGCGTTTCTGCCGGAGATATAGTCGCGGACGATTGTGAGCTGCCCCTTGATCTCGGCGAGGCCGGTTTCGACAGCGCGCAAGCGGGAATCGAAACCGTCGAGGCGGGCGTTGACGCCGCGTAGACCGTTGAGGACCAGTCCGGCCAAGGTGACGCCGGGAGGGGCGTCTCGGCCGTGGTTTGCTATCTTGAGGGATCGTGAGAAGCTGCGCCGGGCGTCGGTGGCGGTCGGCATTCGGTGCCGGCCGCTTCGACGTTAATGGCCTGAAGGCTCGGAGGGATCCGGGAGGGCAGCGGAAGCTCGAGCTGGGTGGCGGCAAGATCCTTCAGGGTCGCCTTGCCTCTGTCGGGAGAGGCCCCGGTCCTGGTTCGCAGCGCTTCAAGGTCTTGAAGGCCCGCGTTCAGGGCGGCGCTGATGACGGTGGAACGGTGCACGCCCCAGTAGCGGGCCAGGCGGTCGAGCTGTGTGACCATGGCGGGGACCAGCGTGGCGTTCACGCGTTTCTTGTCGCGGGGGATCATGGATCTGCCGTATAGCGCCTGGATAAGTAGCTCACTTGGATATTGCTGGCGGCTTGGTCCGGAGGGAAGCGCACCCGGGGTCGCAGG
>JAPOOG010000053.1 GCA_026713545.1 Bryobacterales bacterium | reverse complement strand
GTCAGAATCGGAGCGGTCAAGGCCGCCATCTGGCCCAACCAGACCGAATCCGGTGTCGTTCGCCACAACGTCACCTTCTCGCGCATCTACAAGGATGCCAACGGCGATTGGAAGTCCACTTCCAGCTTCGGCCGCGACGACCTGCTCGTGGTGGCGAAGGTCGCCGACCAGGCCCACACCAAGATTTTCGAGGTCGCCAACGGCAACACCGCCGACCCGGACAGCGAACAGCAGTCCTAACGGCAAGCCGTTACCTGGCGGGGCGCAAGCCCCGCCTTTTTTCGTATGCCGAGCATGATCGACAGCTTGGAGGTGCAAGTCCTCTATCCAGCACGATGGCGGCGGACGATCGCAATGTGACTTCCGTCGACGCTGCATGCGTCGTCGAGTGCCACCATGGCTCGCAGCCATTCGGTCCCGCCCAACGACGCATCGTGCAACGCGGCAAGGGCTTCGTCGAATTGGTCTTGACGGCTCATCTACGCCCTTACTTACCTGTCGTCGCAATCTGGTGAAATATCAGTTCCAGGGGACGGTCCCTAGCCTCTCTGGCTCCGCTTTCCCCTTGACATTCTGTCAATGTAGACGCAAGATGAGGCCAGTGCGAGCCAATTCGGCGACAGCCTTGCTAATAGTGTGGCTCCTAGTTGGGTCAGGAATCTGCCTTTGTGCGGGATCTGTGCCAGATGCGGCGACCTCGCATGCGCCCGATTGCAGTACGGAGCCATTGGCTCCGAGTGACAATACGGACGAGCCTTGTGTGTCCGGCTGTGCAGCCGAGGACGCAACGCTTGCGCGAACTGAGGCGCAAGTCGCAGGTGAGTTCACCTATACGATAGACCCTACCCTATCGGAAACGCTGACCGAACCTACCGGGGAATCAGCCCGCCAGCAGTTCGTTCTCTCATCAGAGCCTCCGTTGCCGCTTAGTCCGCGGTACATCGTGCTCTCAGTCTTGCTCGTATAGCATTTCTTCTCCTTCCGCAGCCGGGAACAGCATCCAGCTTATCCCCGCTTGCCTCTTCCGGGAGACTCCTTCACGAGTCCCGACCGTCCGAAGGTCGACCGGGAGCGAGACAGGTCTTGGACCCGTGACACGCAAGAATCTGCGTCCCACGAAGTCCGCTGATCACGATAGGAGGAATTGGGAATGTTCATTCACTTGGTCGCCGGGATTGTTCTGGCAGCGGCACCATCCGAACCTGCGTACTCCACTCATGGCGACAACCGCCTCGAGGTTTTGATTGAGGAGGCTCTTCAGAACAATCCGGCGATTTTGCAGGCGTTTGCCGATTACCAGGCCGCGCTCCATCGCGTGCCGCAGGCTACCGCTTTGCCAGATCCCACTCTATCCGTCACCCAGTTTGCCCGCAGTGTCGAAACCAGGGTCGGATCCCAGCAGAGAATGCTGTCCATATCCCAGAGCATCCCAGGTTTGGGTAAACGGACCGCCAAGGGTCAGCTTGCAATCAAGTCCGCCTCTGTCGGTGACGAGATGTACAAGGCTGCGAAAGCAGAGATCGTGCTTCGCATAAAGCATGCATATTACGATCTCGGCTTTTTGGATCTCGCCCTGGAGGCAAGCCGGCAGGACGAAGCCCTGCTGGAGCACTTTGAGGAGCTTGCACGCCACCGCTACGCCCAAGGATTCGGGCTACAGGGCGATGCCATCAGGCTCCAGGTGCAGATTACTCAGGCCATGCTGAAGCGTCGGCAGCTGATGGGCCAGCGGATTGATTTGGAAGCGTCGCTGAACGCCCTGCGTGACGTTCCGGCCGACACACCGGTCCCGGATGTTCGCTTGGCCGAACTACCCCATCTCGACTTGGAGTGGGAGTCGCTCTTCGAGACCGGCCGCCTCTCACGGCCGGAAATTAGGGCCTCTCTGCTACGGACCGAGAAACGAGAAAAGTCCGTACACTTGGCAAAGATCCAGCACCGTCCCGATTTCACTCTTGGTCTGACGTGGGGAAACATACGTGCTCGCGGGATAGATACGGTCGCAATCCCAATTCTTGATAATGGCAAGGACTCGTACGGCCTCTCAGTTGGTCTCACTCTGCCTCTTTTCCGAGGCAAGTACGCCGCCGCCGTAAGGGAGGCTTCCGAACAGTATTCGGCAGCCCGCTTCGCGTATCGGGACTCTGTCAAAAAAATGGAGGCCGAAGTCCGCTCGATCTCGTTCCGAATCGAAACGATTACAGGCCAGATTGACCTGTACCGGCGAACTTTGGTTCCTCAGGCAGAGCAGGCGCTCCGCTCAACCGAAGCGGCCTACTCGAACGGAACTGTCGAGGTGACAGGACTGCTCGACATCCAGCGCATGCTTATTGACGTGCAACTCGGCTTGGCTCGGCTTCAATCCGACTATCTGAAGGCTGTAGCCGACTTGGAGCGAGCGATCGGAGCGGTCGTTCCCGAAGAGGAGTCGTCATGACGAAAGTAAGACTCGCCGCAGTAGTACTTGTGGCATTCGCAACGGGGATTGCTGGGGGAGTCGCGATCTGGGACCTTGATCTCATAGGAGTCAAGCAGTTTTCTTCGGAACCTGCTGCCACCCCGCAGGAATCCGATGGGCTCTATACCTGCGGCATGCATCCGGAGGTCATTCGGGAGGGTCGCGGACAGTGTCCGATCTGCGGCATGGACCTGACACCCATCGAAACCAGTGCTGCGCATTCTGAAAAAGTCGAGACCGGAGGTGTGCGCGTAAGCAAGAACTTCTTGCAGAATTTCGCCGTGCGCATCGCAGAAGTCGAGCGCAATGACCTGCCCGCTCGGATTCGGACAGTTGGATACCTCGACCAGGACGAGGAGAAGCTTGTCTCCGTCAATACCAAGTTCGGCGGATGGATTGAGAAGTCCAGGGTCAACACCATTGGCGAGCGGGTCGAGGAAGGCGATGTCCTGTTCGAGATCTACAGCCCGGAACTTGTCACTGCACAGGAAGAGTATTTGTCGGCCATGGAATACGCAAGCCGGCTTCGGACAGGCGGAGCGTATTCCGACGCTGTCGACCGCGCCGAGTCGCTCTTTGCGTCTGCCGCGGAACGCCTGCGGCATTGGGACCTGACCAGTCACCAGATCGAGCAGTTAGCTGCTGTCAAGCGTGCAAGCCGAACGCTGGAGATCTACTCGCCTGCATCGGGCTACGTGGTCGAGAAGTTAGCAGACTCCCTGGAGGGCTTGAGAGCTGTCCCTGGAGTAACCCTTCTCAAGATTGCCGACCACTCCACTCTGTGGGCCAAGGTAGAGTTCTACGAGCATTACCTTCAGGACCTTCGATCCGGCCTTTCGGCCGAGATCACTCTTGACGCCTTTCCCGGGCGCAGGTGGAGGGGGGAAGTGCTCTTCTTTCAGCCTGCCATGAACCCCCAGACCCAGACGTTGACAGGCTATATCGAGGTCGAGAATTCGGACGGCCGACTCCGCCCCAAGATGTACGCAACGATCGAGATTGAGCTTCCGGGCGCTCGGGACGCTCTGATCGTACCCGCTCAATCCGTCCTGCATGCGGGGGACCACCGTGACATCGTGATCGTCGACGGAGGGGACGGGCTCTTCTTTCCTCGCGAGGTCGAAGTAGGAATCGAGAGTGACAGGCGACTTGAAATCGTGGCAGGACTTTCCGAGGGCGAGCGAGTGGTGATCTCGTCCCAGTTCCTGCTGGATTCCGAAAGCAACCTACAGGCTGCAGTCGAGCGGTTCGTGGAGGGTTCCGGCGGTGCGCATCAGCATGCGTACTAGGAAGGACGGTCCTGGAATGCTCAACAGAATCGTCGATTGGTCGCTCCGGAACAGGCTCCTCGTGGTGATCGCCTCATTGGTGCTTGCTGGCACCGGTGCATATTCGATCCGTACTATGCCGCTTGACGCCCTGCCGGACCTGTCCGACGTGCAGGTCGTCGTCTACTCCAAATACCCGGGCCAGTCTCCACAGATCGTTGAGGACCAGATTACATATCCCCTCACAGCCCAGATGCTCGCCGTGCCGTTTGCGGAGGTAGTACGAGGCTATTCGTTCTTCGGATTTTCTCTCGTGTACGTGCTGTTTGAAGACGGCACGGATCTGTACTGGGCGCGGTCGCGCGTGCTGGAAACGCTTGGCCAGGTAGCGTCCCAGCTACCGGAAGGTGTCTCTCCGACTCTCGGCCCGGACGCCACGGGCGTAGGCTGGGCATTCATGTATGCCCTGAGGTCTGACCGGCACGACTTGAGCGAATTGCGGTCGTTGCAGGACTGGTTCTTACGATTCGAGCTCACCGGTATCCCTGGCGTCGCCGAAGTCGCCTCCGTAGGCGGCTATGTCCGTCAGTACCAGATCGCAATCGACCCAGTGAAGCTGAGGGCATATGGAGTTTCGATCTCGCGGATTAGGGACGCTGTGCAGCGCAGCAACCGTGACGTCGGCGGTCGCCTCATCGAACTGGCCGAAAAGGAATTCATGATCCGTGGGAAAGGATATATCGAGTCGATTGACGATATTCGGAAAATCTCGCTCGGCACTGACAGAAACGGAACTCCCATACAACTGCGCAACATTGCCCGCATTGAGGTCGGACCGGAGATTCGAAGGGGACTGGCGGAATGGGACGGACAAGGAGAAACCGTCGGGGCCATTGTCATTGTTCGTCACGGGGCGGACACCCGGGACGTCATCCGACGGGTGAAGGAACGACTGGAGGAACTGAAGCCCCAGCTTCCGGAGGGAGTTTTGCTGGAAGTCGCCTACGACAGGACATCGCTCATCGACAGAGTGATCGAGAGCTTTCGATCGAGCCTGACGCAGCAGTTCGTCATCGTCGGAGCCGTTTGTCTGCTGTTTCTGTTTCACGTGATTAGCGGACTGGTCGCGGTAGTCACAATCGTGGTTGGCGTCCTGACCGCAGGAATTGCTGCAGGTCTACTCGGTATTCACCTCGACATCATGTCGCTCGGCGGCGTCGCCGTTGCCGTGGGGACGATGGTCGACGCCGGGATTGTCATGGTGGAAAACGCCCACCAGCACATGTCCCGGGACAACGGGCGCATGTCGAGTTGGGAGGTGGTGCAGAATTCGTGCAAAGAGGTGGCCCCATCATTGTTCTTTTCCCTGCTGATCATCACATTCTCGTTCTTGCCGGTGTTCGCCTTGCAGGAGCAGGAGGGCCGATTATTTCGTCCACTGGCCTGGACCAAGACACTCGCGATGGCGAGCGCCGCTCTGCTGTCGGTCACTCTCGTACCGGTTCTTGTGAGCTTTGCAGTCCGGAGGGCCGGCTTCTCGGATGTCCGCAATCCAGCGCGAAGACTGCTGGCCTGGGTGTACAGGCCCTTTCTGGGTTTGGCGATGCGCTACCGCGTCGTGACGTTGCTGGTCGGGGCCGCGTTACTGGCTGGCTCGATCGGAGCGTATCGGCGGCTAGGATCGGAATTCATGCCACCTCTGTGGGAAGGGGATTTGCTCTACATGCCAACCACACTTCCCGGCATTTCGATTGCAAAGGCGCGTGAGTTGGTTCAGCAGACGAACAAGATGATCATGACGTTTCCCGAAGTCGAGCACGTCTTCGGAAAGGCCGGACGGGCCGACACGGCTACAGATCCAGCGCCGCTGTCGATGATCGAGTCCACGATAAGGCTCAAGCCCCGAGACCAGTGGCGTCCAGGAATGACTCCAGAAAAGCTCGTGACAGAAATGCAGGAAGCAGTGCAAGTGCCAGGTCTCACGAATGCATGGACCATGCCGATCAAGACCAGGCTGGACATGCTCGCGACAGGCATCAAAACCCCTGTTGGCATCAAGATCGCCGGTCCCGATCTTGAAGTCCTCGAAGATATCGGGAAGGAGATTGAGCGTGTCGTGCGTGGGGTGCCCGGAACTCTCAGCGCATACGCCGAGCGAGTCATGGGCGGGAACTACCTGGATATCAGGATCGACCGCGACGCGATTGCACGCCATGGGCTGGTCATAGACCATGTCCAGGAAGCGATCCACACGGCGCTGGGTGGAGTACAGGTGGGAACGACAGTCGAAGGTCTCCAGCGATACCCTGTCAATCTCAGGTATAGCAGGGATCTGCGGGCCGACATGCCGGCGCTCCGCGACGTGCTGGTCACGACTCCGATGGGCCATCACCTGCCGCTGTCGCAACTGGCCGACCTCGAGTACGCTTCTGGCCCGGCCACAATCAAGAGTGAGAATGCCAGGCCGAACGCCTGGGTCTACGTGGATGTCGATGCCAACATTGACATGGCGACATATGTGGCTGCCGCCCGTGACGCAGTCGAGAACGCTGTAAAGCTGCCTGCGGGATATTCCCTCGCCTGGAGTGGGCAGTTCGAGTCGATGCAGAGGGTTCAGGACCGACTGCGCCTGCTGGTTCCGCTCACGCTCGTGATCGTCTTCTCGGTACTTCTGGTAAGCACGGGATCTGCTTTGACCTCGCTGATCGTGCTCGCAGGAGTTCCGTTTGCTCTCAGTGGAGCATTCCTTCTGCTGGCCATCCTCGATTACAACCTCAGCGTTGCCGTCTGGATCGGTCTCATAGCCTTGGCCGGTCTCTATGCGGAGACCGCCATTGTGTTCTGGAAGTACCTCGACATTTCCCGGGATGATTTCAGGCGGCGTGGCTTGCTGGAGAATCCCGCAGCTCTGATTCGTGTCATTCAGGAAGGCGCTGTGGCCCGTGTCCGACCGATAACGATGACGGTCAGCACGGACATGCTGGGCTTGCTGCCGATCATGTGGAGCACCGGAGCCGGTGCCGACGTCATGAAGCGGATTGCGACCCCGCTCTTCGGGGGTGTCGCAACATCGGCATTCGTCGTGTTAGTAATCTTTCCCGTCCTCTACTACTACCGGAACGTCGGGCCGTTGACACGGCTGTCCGCCCATAAGGAGGTCACCAAGTGAACTTGCTCCTCTTGCTGCTTATTGTCTTGCCGCTGACAGCGGCCGAGTTCTCCTTCGACGCCAAGTGGAAGAGGCCGATCCGACCTGACACACAAGGCGTGCTGAGTATCGGAGAAAAAGGGATCTCGTTCCGTCCTAGAAAGGATGGAAAGCCACTTCTGACTTGGGTGTTCGAGGATGTTCAGCATCTTGATCGCGCGAGCCCCACCGAGGTGGCGGTGCAATCCTACCGGGACTCAGTCGTGCGGATGGGAAGGGACCGCTGGTACCGCTTCGTCCTCGTCAACGGCACACTTTCCGACGAACTCTACCAGATGGTTGTCGCGCGAATCGGCAAACCTGCGACAGACCGGGTTGTGAGTGAACCTCCCGGGACCGAACTGGAGATTCCCGCCAAGCATGTAAGGCTGCTCAAGGGATCCCAGGGAACGCTCTACTTCACCCCGCAGTGGATCATGTATTCGACCGATGCGCCAGGAGAATCACGGAAATGGCGGCTGGACCGTGACGTTGCAGCCGTGTGGTCTTCCGACCCCTACCGGTTTGAGGTGCATGCCCTGAGCGGAAGCGAGGCATTCGTGCGCCGTCCGTCGGTTCACCGGTTTTCCTTGAAGCGTCCTCTGGATTCTGCTTTTTACACGAGGCTGAAGATGAAGCTCTACCGCCTGAGAGGCACCCGCTAAGTAGGATCTGTCACGAGATGCCGGGTTTTGGTGTCTTGCCTCGACGAGGCATCGAGTATTCGAATCTCCATTCTATGATGATCGGCTAGCCGCCTTTTCTCACCAGCGGCATTGCGATGGGTTGAGAGGGGCCGAAATAGGGTCTGAAGCTCGGAATCCTCCAGGGTGAGGAGGGACGAGGGCCGGTACGGAGCAATATGAGACAGAAGAACGCGCTCGCCCCCAGCGCTCCGGAAGTCGCCGGGGCGTCCAGCGTCCGCGGTCTTTCCGATCCCGACGCCGCCCGCGTGCGGCAGGCCCTCGCCGTAGTCTCAGCGCCAACACGCGGCGCGCCTACCTGGGTCATTGGGCCGCGTTTCAGGACTGGGCCGAAGCCAAGGAGTACGACGCTCTGCCCGCCGCGCCCAAGCAGTCCAAGGCCCTCGACAACCAGGCGCTCACCGCGATCAAGGCCACGGCTTACTGGCCACGCACCGGCAGGCAGTCCCAGCGGACCGAAACCGATTTCGCCCACGATTGCGGCGAGCAGTCGTCGCCGCCGCAAGGCGCGGGTTCGATCACGGTGGTGTGCTTGACCGTGCGGTAGTTGAGAACATTCGCGATGGCCGGGGTCGCGGGATACGTGAGATAAGGCTTGGGATCGGTTTGGCAATCGGGATTGTTGCCCAAGTAGCGCTCGTCGAGGGCCGCTTGGTTGGACCTCGACAGATCGGCTTCAACCATCGTCCGCAGGTTGCCGTCATAGGAGCAAACCCTGCCGTTCACACGATCGCGGATCACGCGGTTCGTGCCCCTTGCGGATGTGGTGCGGGCCTACACGCTGTTGCCGTTGACGTCGTAGGCGTAGACTTCCTGAATGGAGATCCCGCCCCGTGTTGTCCTCTCGAACACCGTCGAGGCGGCCGGCGCCGTCGGGCCGCCGCGGGACTAAAGCGTGGGTTCGAGGTGGCCGAGGAATCAGAAGGCCCCCGTGACCAGAATGGAGACAACGAAGTAGGTCAATGTCTGTTTCGTCATGGTCGCCTCCTAGTCGCATCTCACGCATTGCTGCTTGATCGGGTTGGTGCAGTTGTCGTCACAGCCATACACCTGGATCTTGTATCCGCCTGATTTCTCGCGGTCCTCACACTTCCTGTAGCAAATCTCCATCCAGCATGGATAGCCCCCGGTGTCGTCGAATACAGGACTGTTCCAGCACAGAGTATCGTCGTACCAGGAATGGAGGCCGTATACCCTCCGTGCGCGCACAGCCGCGCAGAGAGACGCTCTCACCGTTTCAGGCATCCCTTTTTTATTCGGCCCTTTTTTCGTAGAGTCGACGACTGGCGCGGTGGCGGTAGGCAAAGGGGGTAGCTGTTGCCGGGGGCTTTCGCCGATGCCGGTGCCTCACTCCTCTCCGTGGCCCCGTTTCCAGTCGCCGCTCATCGAACCGGACAGGCAGATTTCCTGC
>JAPOOG010000151.1 GCA_026713545.1 Bryobacterales bacterium | reverse complement strand
CCGGCTTCGCCGGCCTGGGAGAGTCCGGCGAAGGGCATCCGGATGTTGTGGTTGTCGAAGATCAGCCGGTCGAAGGTGACGCTGAGCCGCGACTGGTCGATTCCCTGGACGGCCTGCACGCGGCCGACGAAGCGGGCTCCGCGCGGGATCAGGATGCGCTGGCGGTCGCGCGACCAGAACGGTGTCGAGGCGCGGGCGATCGCCGGGCCGGGGGCGTCGCCTCGGATCTGCGTCACCAGAACGGCTTCGATCCACTGTCCTCCCTCGATGCGCTCCCAACCGCGAGCGGAAGCGGGGCGGCGGGTGGCGGCGACCAGATTGCTTTCTTCAAGAGCCTGCTCCGCCGGCGTTGCCGGTGGCGGCGGTGGGGCTTGCGCCGGCGCCGGGGGTTGCTGAGCGGCGGCAGGCGGGGGAGTGGTTTCAGGCTCCACCAGTAGTGGTCTTGCCTGGGTTTCTTCGGAGCGGAAGCTGAGAGCGACGGGAGAAGATCGCAGGCTCATGTCCTCGCGCTGGATTCTTTCAAGGCGGATGCTCTGCTCGAGCTCCTCCTCCGCCGTGAGGTTCTCTTGACGCGCGGCTGCGATGGCCTTGCGGTTCTCGGCGGCCTCGGATTCCAGATCGGCCTGTTCGCGAAGGAAGCGTTCTTCGAACTGGCGGGCGCGTTCGGCCGCCTCGCGTTTGCGGCGCTCGGCTCTTGACTGCTCGGCGGCGCGGCGGGTGGCGGCGGACTGGATATCCTGATCGCCCTTGGTGACGGCGGCTGGACCGGCAGGGGGCGGCAGTTCCGGCGCGGCGGCCGTCTGCTCGCTATCGATTTCTTCGCTGGGCGCGAGAAAGATCACGACCGCCATCAGGAGCGCGAGCAAGACCACTCCGCTCTTGAACACGAGTCCCTTGGGAGCGGTCCCTTCGGGCTCCGCGACGCGGTTACTGATCCAGTTCGGCAGCAGGTTGGGGAGCTTGAGTTTCATCCTTCACCTTGGGAGTGGCGAGACTGATGCGGCCACGAACGAGCTGAGGATCGGGTTGCGCCGGTGGATGCTCGCGCCACCACTTCGCCCGCTGCTTGCCGATCTGGAAGTGACCGTCTTCGAGAACTCGATTGACGATGAAGAGCCCATCGGGTGTGAGCTCGTAGGCGACGAGCGAGGGATCGCCGTCGCGTGTTTCATACAGCGCCGGCGCTTCGGTGGCATGAGAGCGGACATAGGTGAAGCGGCCGTCATGCCACATGCCGGCGATCCGGAACGGCGATTGCTGGGCCTTCTTGTCGAGGCGGTACTCGAAGCGGATCAGGGTGGGATAGGTCGATCGAAACTGATCGATGGCGTCCTGCATCCGCTGCTCGGCGCGCTTCCAGGCCGAACGGGCATTCTCTTCGGCGCGCTGGGCGGCTTCCTGATACACCGCAACGTCCATGCGGGAAACGTACTTCGGCTGGTGCAAGACGGGTTTGGTGCTGTCGGGCGCTTCCTCGTCGGTCATGGCTGCGGCGTAATCGATGTAGACGACCAGGTCGGGATCGGCGTCTTCGCTCTCGGTGGCTTTGAAGGAGTAGATGTTTCCGGATTCGCAGACCAGAACGATGTTGGTGGAAGCGTCTTTCTCGCCGGGCTTGAGGTAGGCGACGTTGGCGGAACCGACGACGGCCCAGGTGGTGGTGTCGCCGGCGATGAAGTCGAGGATGTTCTCCGAAGGGGGCAGAACGATCACGGTGGTGTGGCGCACGCGGGCCTGGATGGGAACGTCCTCGAGCAAGTCCTCGAGGTGAATGCGCTTGGCGGCCTCCGAAGAGGCCGCCAGCAGGAGCAGGGTGAAGCTGAGAGCGATGAAGCGTCGAAAGTGGAGTGTCATGGGGTTTCTCAGCTTCAAGGCGTGTAGGTCAGATCGTCGCACTGACCGGTTAGCTGATTGACGGTGCCATCACAAGTGAGGTCGTGCAGGATTCGCTGCCGGAACCGATGGCTGCAATCGACGGCATCCGCTGTCGCCTGGGTTG
>JAPOOG010000014.1 GCA_026713545.1 Bryobacterales bacterium | reverse complement strand
GGGTTGCTCTCCAGCAGAGCCCGCCTCCGCTTCGCCAGCCGACGAAGAGTTTACTATGAGGGCCGTTCCCCAGCCCACCATTTTTCAGCAAATGGGGAAAACCTGCTTACCGGCTTGTCTCACTTCAGGGGTCCACCGCCTTGTTCAGCTAAAAATAGTACCCTGGAGCCAGTGTCCCCTCTCCGTCCACACCGGGAATGCGGCCTGTAAGGTTCTTCACGAGACACGAGTCACGCAACACGGCTTTTATGCTTTTCACGAATCACGAGACACGAAACACGGCTTTTTTCGCCGCCCGAACCGTCGCGCCCGCCGACAAGTCACTGCTTCTCTGCCCAGAATTGCCCAGAATTGCCCGGCATTGCCCGGAATTGCTCGGTAAAAAAATGTCCTGCGCCAGTGTCCTTGCCCCATCAGCCGTTCTCGGTCGGCCTCGAGACGAGCGCCGTTCGCCGCAGTTCCCATCGCCCTCCAGGCTCCTTGCGCTGCGGCCAACACCGAATGAACCCATGCCGAGAAAGGGGAACGTTCGATATTGCGATGACGCATTTCTATCGAGCCTTGACAGACCAGGAAACTACCTTGACACCCGCCGGCCGGTTTGACATACTCGCCGTGCACGGTGGTTTAGTTCAGGCTACGGGATTGTTGTACAGACCCGGCTTTGGTCACCAAGGTCGGAGGGATCTGCTCCATGTCTCAAATCTGCCGTCCGGCTACCGATGGGGATGAAGTGTCCCGTCGGGGAGCCCTGAAGAAGATCACTGCTTCCTCCAGTCTCCTCTTGGCTGCTCCTTCGCAGTTGCTCCCCGGCCCCAGAGCCAACAACAAGGTCCGCATGGGAGTTGTCGGGGGTGGGTTCGGCGCCAGCTTTCACTGGCACGAGCACCCGGATTCCGAAGTGGTTGCCGTAGCGGAATTACGCCAGGATCGACGGTCCAGGCTGCAGCGCCAAAACCCCAAGGCCGAAGCCTACGTTGATTTCAAGGACCTCGTCAAAGACAAGAGGGTCGATGCGGTAGCTGTTTTCACCGGCGTCCCCGAACATGCCTGGATGGCCGAGTACGCCATGAAGCGAGGGAAGCACGTGGTTTGCGCGGTCCCGGCCGCGATCACCCTCGAGGAATGCCGGCGTCTGATCGACACCGTGAAATCCACCGGCATGACCTACATGAATGCCGAGACCAGTTACTACTACCCGAGTGTGATGACGTGCCGGAGATGGAAGCGTGAAGGGAAGTTTGGAGAGATCTTCTACTCGGAAGGGGAATACAACCACGACATCGAGGACCTCCGCAAAGAATCCAAGTGGTTCTACTTCAAGGGCAAACCCACTTGGCGCTTGGGCCTGCCCCCGATGTTCTACATCACCCATTCGTCCGCCGGGGTCATTTCCGTGACGGGTGAACGGCTGACCGAGGTGGCCTGTTTGGGTTGGGGGCACGATCATGACGCCCTGCGCGAAAACCGCTATCGGGACAATTCCTTCTCCAACTCGGTCGCGCTGTTCAAGACCTCGGGAGGACACTCGTCGCGCATTACCGAGTTCCGCCACTGCGCTCCAGCCGGGATGGTGAGAAACGCCTTCTACGGGACCCGGATGAGCTTCTTTGACAAGATGGGCAACGGCGAGGCGACGGTCAGCACGCCGCCACACGAAATGACGGACTGGGAGATCGAGGACCATCAGGACCTGCTCCCGCCGGAACTGAGAAAGTCCAGCGGCCACCGCGGGTCCCATACCCACCTCACCCATGAATTCGTGAGCAGTGTGGCAGAACAACGCTGGCCGGCGATCAATGTGTATGAGGCGGTGGCTTTCTGCGCCCCGGGCATCGTCGCTCACGAGTCCGCCCGCGAAGCAGGCGGGTGGAAGAAGATTCCGGACTTCGGGCGCGCGCCGGGCTAGGAAACTCCGTGGCAACGCAACCACCCACTCGCAGACGATTTCTGAGCGTGGCCGCCGCCGCGTCGGCCCTCACCGGCTACAGCGCCGGCTCGGCCGCACCCGATGCGGCCGCCAACAAGAACGAAAAGCGCCTGCGCATCGCCGTCATTGGTGTCGGAGGGCGCGGGATGGGCGTTCTGAAAGCTTCCCTCGCCATCGGCGGCATTGATGTTGCCGCCCTGTGCGACATCCGGCGCGAGGCGGTCAACCGCGGCGCGGACTTCGTTCAGACGAAACTCGACTACAAGCCCGCCCTTTTCTCCGACGGTCCCGACGATTACAAAAGGATGTTGCAGCGAGACGACATCGATGCGGTCTTCGTCACGACACCCACGGTGTTTCACGGCCCGATGGGCGCGGCAAGCCTGCGGGCCAAAAAGTGGGTCTTCAGCGAAGTGCCCGCCTGCAACACGATCGAGGAGGGCTGGGATCTGATCAACGCCGCCGAAGAATCCGGCAAGGGTTACTTCATGGCCGAGAACTACTGTTTCATGCGCCACAACCTGCTGGTTTTGAACATGGTCGAGAAGGGAGTGTTCAAAACCTTCACCTTTGCGGAATGCGGTTACATCCACGAGGCGCGTGACCTGCAGTTCAATCCCGACGGCACCCTGAACTGGCGCGGCCGCTTGAACAGCTCCGCCGAGCTGATTGGCAATACCTACCCCACCCATTCCCTCGGCCCCGTCTCGATGTGGCTGGGTATCACGCGGGGTGATCGGATGCTTCGCGCGACCACCATGATGAGCCGCTCGGCCACCTTCCGCGAGACCGCCCTGAAACGCTTCGGCCCCGACAGCCCCGCCGGCAAGGTCACCACCTGGAATGGCGACACCACGAACAGTTTGATTCAGACCGCAAACGGGGTCGTTATCTCGCTCCGCTTTGATGTCCAATCACCGCGGCCTCATCACATGGACTTCTACACCTTGCAGGGAACCGGCGCCTCCTATGACGATGAGGCCGGCATCTACATTGACGGCAAATCCAAGGGCTGGGACCCCATTTCGAAGTACTACGCAGACTATGAGCACCCCTACTGGCTCCGCCACGCTGAGAAGGCCCGGACGTATGGACATGGCGGCGGAGATTATTTCACGCTACAGCACTTCTACGGTTGTATCCGCGAGGGTAAACCTTTCGGCATTGATGTTTATGACGCTGTTACCTGGAGTTCCCTGATTCCTCTGTCGGCGAAGTCGATTCGAGAAAAGGGCATGCCCCAGGAAATCCCCGACTACACTCGGGGAAAATGGAAGGGCCGCAAGAGGTTTGACTGGTCAAACGTATGATGGCCAAGGATTTCTAGCACACTCAGGAGGAGAGAAGTGATGAAAGGAAGTAGATGGTTTTATCATTGGGCAGTCACCGTGCTCGCGGTGTTCCTGATCGCGATGCCCGCTTCCGGACAGCAAGCGGCTGAGCTGGTAGGCACCGTCATGGACCCTTCGGGAGCCGTTGTGCCCGGAGCCACGGTAACGGCTACGAACGAGGCCACGGGGGCGGTTCGCGAAGTGGAATCGAACGTCGAGGGCTCCTATCGCGTGGCGCCGTTGCCGGCCGGTTCGTACACGATCGAGGTTTCCGCTGACGCCTTCAACACGCAGGTGCAGAGCGGCCTGGTGTTGCAGGTGAATCAGGTGGCTCGCACCGACTTCACCCTGCAGATTGGTCAGGTCGGCACGGTGATCGAAGTGGAAGCGACCACTCCGGTGGTGGCCTCGGAAAACGCCACGGTCGGTCAGGTGATCGACAACAAGAAGATTATCGAATTGCCGATGAACGGCCGCGAGTTCCTTGACCTTGCCCGATTGACGCCCGGCGTGGCGCAGCGGAGAGGCGTAGCCTGCGGGGAGACCTGCGGCGTCTTCATCAACGGCGGCGGCAGTCAAAGCGGCAGCCTGATGCAAATCGATGGCGTCGACAACTTCGAGGCGGCCTTCGGGCGTCCGAACATCGTTCCGAGCATGGACATGATCCAGGAGTTCAAGATCCAGACCGCTCAGTTCGATGCCTCGCAAGGGCGCGCCGGGATCGGCCAGATCAACACCATCAGCAAAAGCGGTACCAACGACTTCCATGGTTCCTTGTACGAGTTCAACCGTGTCGCCAAGCTGGCGGCGCTGAACACCTTCGACCAGTCGACCGAGCAGCGCGTCGCGGCCGGGCTGTCCCCGCGCCCCCCGTACATCCGCAACCAGTTCGGCGTGTCGCTGGGTGGACCCATCGACGAAAACAAGACTTTCTTCTTCTTCAATTTCGAAGGCAAACGCATCCGTGAGGTGGCCCGTGGGGTTCTCACCGTGCCCGACAACTTTCTGCGGGACGGAGATTTCAGCCAACGCACAAGGATCATTCACGACCCCACCACTCTGAATCCGGCTACGAACTCGCGCATGCCGTTCCCGAACAACATGATCCCGGCCAGCCGCATCGATCCGGTGTCCATCAACTATCTGGGTTTTACGCCGCTCCCCAACGGCCCGGGCCAGACCAACAACTACACCGCCACTCCGAGCGCCAGCACCGACGTCAACCAGTACACCTTCAAGGGAGATCATCACTGGAACGCCAATTCCATCACCTCCGGAAGGTACACCTGGAACGAGAGGAATGGGATTGTCCCGGGTTTCTTGGGTAGCGTGATGTTCCCGGGTTTCCATGAGGTTCAGAACTTCCCGGCCCAGAACGCCAACATCACGCACACCGAGATCATTAATCCCACCATGGTCTACGAGCTGCTTCTGGGTTATAACCGCTTCTTCCAGAACCGCTATCACGGACATCAGGGAGAAGATATCGGAGCGCAACTGGGCTTGGCCGAGCAATCCGGCCTGCCGGAGGGACAGCGCACCGGCGGTTTCCCTGCCCTGAGCGTGTCGGGCTTTGCGATGCCCCACGAGCATGCCTTTGCTCCGCTGTTCCAGTCGGACGATAGCTACCAGATCTTTAACAAGATCAGCAAAGAGCTGACCAACCATTCGCTCAAGGCGGGCGTCGAGTTCACCTACAAGACCTCGCCGCTCCATTTCCACGCGAACGATCGTGGCACGTATCAGTTTCGTCCGCGCTACTCGACGGAACTGGTGAGTGGACCCGGCGGACCCGACAACGCCTTTGCCGAGTTTTTGCTGGGCGATATAACTGCCACCAACCGCGCTTTCGGCTTCCCGGACAACATCACGAAGTCGAATTGGTGGAGCGCGTACCTGCACGACGACTGGCGAGTCCGCCCTAATTTCACTTTGAACCTGGGAGTGCGCTGGGAGCGTTACTCGGGCGTCTACGAGCGGTTCGACCGCTTCAACACCTTCTGTTTCGACATCGAGCAGTTCTGCCCGGTGGTTGCCACTGCCGGCGTCCCGCGGGCCGGGTATGATCCCGACAACAACAACTTCATGCCCCGTATCGGTTTCGCCTGGCGCGTGTTCGGCGACAACAAGACGGTCGTCCGAGGAGGATACGGCATCTTCTACGACTACCGCATCGCCAACTCGTTCTTCAACATGAACCAGTCTCCTCCCTGGCAGTTCCAGGACCCGCGGAGCAGCAATCCCGATGTCCCGACCTTGACGTTCCAGAACCCCTTCCCCGGGCCGATTCCGTCTACGCCGACGGCGGCGGACGCCACCACCGGAACTGCCGTGGCCCGCGACCTCAGGGGGGGCTATGTCCACCAATGGTCGCTCGGTCTGCAGCGGCAGTTGTTTACCGATACGGTGCTCGATGTCGCTTACGTCGCGAATCGCGGCATCTCCACGGTCCACGGCTGGAATCCCAACTTCGTCGGGGCCGGTCTCGGACCGACGCAGGCTCGGCGCCGGTTCCCGCAACTGCAGAACATCAGTTATGTGAGCAATGTGGGACAGTCCTGGTATGACTCCCTGCAGGTGAGAATGGAGCGGCGCTTCACCGGCGGTTTCAATTTTGTCGGTGCGTATACCTGGGGCAAGTCGAATGCCATCGGCTGTGTCGTAGGGTCGCAGAACGAATGTCAAGGGTTCCGCAACCCCACCAACTTCGGGCTGGACAAGGGCCCGGGACCCGCCGATATCCGCCACAGGCTGGTGATCAGTAGTGTAGCCGAACTGCCGTTCGGCCGCGGAAAACGCTTCGGGGGTGATGCATCCCCCGGACTCGACATGGTGATCGGAGGCTGGCAGGTTTCGGCCATTGCCACGTTCCAGACAGGCAGTCGCGTCACGCCGGCTCTGACCTACAACAACAGCAATGCGGGCGGCAACCGGCCGGATCAGATCGGGGACCCCATGGCGAACGCCGCCAGAACCTTGGACAACTGGTTCGACCACACGGCTTTCGTCAGACCTCCAACTCTGCAGCAGGTCTTGGATTCCGGACAGGATGTGTGGCGATCCATTGGCAATGCCGGTCGTGGCAGCATCGTCGGACCGGGCCTGAACCTCTGGGACCTGGGCATCATGAAGCGCTTCCCCCTTCCTTGGGAGGGCCACTCGGTGCAGTGGCGAACGGAGTTCTTCAATGCCTGGAACCACCCGAACTTCGGCAATCCGAATGCATCGTTGCCGTATATCCCGGGTCGGACAGGCACGATACGAAGAACGTCCGTCCCGAACCGTACGATTCAGTTCGGCCTGCGGTACGATTTCTAGCAGTCCGTGGTGAAACCCCGCGTAGCACCGAGAGCGGCGAGGCGACCGGCTGACAAGGCTCGACGAGGGAGCATATTGGACAGATTCGACCGAGCAGCAACGCAGTTCAGCCCGGATGCATCGCCGCTTGAATGTAGTGGGGCTTTTGCCACAGGCTGCTAACACCTGAGCACGGTTGAAAGGAATGGCTCGGGGCCACTTCGGTGCCCGAGCCGTTCTTTCTGTACCCGAGGGTCTTCTTCGAACTTGGTGAGCACACCGAGGTCCCGACCTTTGTTGTCCGCTGGCCCGCTGGAACGGAGCAGTCCGTCTCTGTCGATCAGGTCAACTGCAGTATGCTCGTGGAAGAGCCTGGAGAGTCATGAAAAAAAAAGTAGGATACGGGTATCGGATACTATCGCTCCCGGGGATCATGATGGAGCGGGACTCCCGGCTCCCCACAACGCGGTTCGGCGTCTTGGCTGCTCTGCTCTGCGTGTCAATGGTCAACAGTTCTGCCTCCGATCCGGATTGGCATAAGATGCTCTCTCAACCCATCTATCACGGCAAACTGCGATTCGGTGTCGAGGAGATTCCGGCAAGGGACGGCGTCATCTTGCGGGCGATCATTTACCGCCCGGACGCGCCCGGACGGTTTCCCGTCTTCCTCATCAACACCCCCTACGACAAGATGAGGGAAGCGTACCTCGAATGGGGGCAGTACTTTGCCGAGCGGGGCTACGCTTCCGTCATCGCCGATGTGCGGGGCCGCTATGACTCCGACGGCGAGAACTACCTCTATGGCCCGCACGACGGTCCCGACCTCTACGACATTCAGTCATGGGCGGCGGAGCAACCCTGGTCAACCGGCAAGATCGGAACGACCGGCGGTTCGTATCTCGGTTTTGTCCAACTGGAAGCAGCCCTGGAAGGTAATCCGAACTACACCTGCATGGTGCCCATGGTAAGCCCGGACGATCATTACGACAATGTTTATCCTTCCGGGGCCTTCCAGCTTTCCAACAGCATCAACCTGGCCTGGATCCTCGGCAAGCATACCAACCAGAATCCCGACGCCGTGCTGGATTGGGACAAGGTCTACCGGCACCTGCCCCTCAGGAACCTTGACCGGGAAGCCTTGGGGCTTAGAGCGGAGTTCTGGTCCGATTGGCTGGACCATCCGACGCGAGATAACTACTGGCCCGGACCAGGCCATCGCATCGCGCCGGGCAAGAACGGGCCCGGTAAATACCATCGCATCAAGGTGCCCTCCTACAACATCTCCGGTTGGTACGACCAGGTGAGCCAGGCCACCATCAACAACTATCTGGGAATGGTCCGTCACGGCCCCGGACATTTGCGCGGCAAGCATAAGTTGCTGATGGGACCTTGGACGCACGCTGTCAGCTTCGGGGTGACGCGCAAGCAGGGCGATCTCACTTTCCCGCCCGAGTCCGCTCCCGATATGAGAAAGATCGTCTTGCGCTGGATGGACTACTGGCTCAAAGGGACACAGAACGATTTCCTGGATGAACCTCCCGTCCGAATCTATGTGATGGGAGCGGATGAGTGGCGCTTGGAAGACGAGTGGCCGCTGGCCCGCACGGAATACACCAAGTACTATCTGCGCAGTCAGGGCCGGGCCAATAGCCTTCTGGGGGATGGCTCCCTGTCAACCGAGCAGCCCGGACCCGAACCGCCCGATCGTTTTACCTATGACCCCGACAATCCTGTCCCCACTCTCGGCGGCAATGTTTCGATGAAGCCGGCATCCTCCGGGCCCTATGATCAGACGGCGATCGAGCGGCGGGACGATGTCCTCGTCTATACGACGCCGCCTCTTTCGGAAGATCTGGAGGTGACCGGACCGGTCTTCATCGAGCTGTACGCATCGACCGACGCTACGGATACGGACTTCACCGGCAAGCTGGTGGATGTTTGGCCGAACGGCTATGCGCAGATCTTGTTGGAAGGCGTCATCCGCGCTCGTTACCGGGAATCGTTCGAGCGGCAGAAGCTCGTCACGCCCGGAAAGATCGAGAAGTACCTGATCGATCTTTGGTCGACGAGCAATCTATTCCGCCGGGGACACCGAATTCGGGTCGAGATCTCGAGCAGCAATTTCCCCAAGTACGACCGCAACCCGAACACCGGCCACCCGATCGGAGAGGATGCCGAACGGCGGGTGGCGCATCAGACCATCTATCACGATGAGAAGCATCGGTCTCACATCCTCTTGCCGGTCATCCCTGCGAGATAGAGATAACGGAGACCGCGCGCGAATTACGGTCAGTGCGCCCGGAGGTGCTCAGCGAGGTTTGACGTCCACCAACAGACGTATCCCCCTCGGGACACGCTTGGGCAGACTTTGGTGGATCTTCAGTTCCTGGGCGGCAAGCTCGCGGCTTCCCGTGCGCCTGTACAAAGTAGCGAGCACATAGTGCGCTCGATCATGCCGCGGGTCCAAACGGATGGCTTCCTTCAACTCCGTGATCGCCTGGTCATATTTTTCTTCCCATTGGAATGCTTTGCCGAGAGTGAAATGCCGGTCGCTAACGCCCGGTTCGAGCTCGACGGCTTTCTGCAGTGCTTCGATCGCCGGTAACATCGACGTGCGGTTGTCCATCGCCAGCCTTAAGTATCCCATCCCCTTGAGGTAATATCCCGTAGCGCTGGCCGGTCGGATGCCGATGAACTCCTCGCCGAGCGCGACCAATGCGTTGCCGTCCCGCTCTTGCTCATAGCATTCGCCGAGCGCCTTGTACGCCGGCTCGAATTCCTTGTCAACCGCAAGAATCTGCTTGAGCACTTCGATGCCCGCCGGTCTACGCTCCTCCAAGATGTAAGCCAGCGCCAGCAGGAACTGGACACCCACCGAAGAAGGAAACCTTCCGCGGCCCTCTTCGAACATCGTAAGCGCCGCGGCGAAGGCACGATAGTGAATCAGAAACTGACCGATATCTATAAGGAACTGTTCGTTGCCGGGTTCCAGTTCCAGCGCTCTTTGCAGATGCTGAAGTGCTGATTCCGGCTGGTTGAGTTTGAACTCGATTTGTCCGAACAGGCTGTTCCAAGCGCCGCTGTTTTTCAAAGCCGGCTGAACAGCCGATAGAACGTTCTTCGCTTCGGCGTACTGCTCTCGGCCGAACATCTCGTGAGCGTCTTCGGCGGCGCGGGTTGCCGCCGCCTGCCAGGCGGCTTCAATTTCCGGATCCTGATGTGCGATTTTCCGGGCTTGGCTCAACGCCCGAAAGGCTTCATCGTTCTTTCGCAGGCTCAGAAGGGTCGATCCCACGTTGAACCAGACCAACTCGTTGCCGCCATTGAGCCGGGCGGCCTGCTGGAAAGCCGGCAGCGCTTTGTCCGGGTTCCCGGTTTCGATCAGGTTAGCGCCGAGGTTGTTCCACGCCTGCCAGTCGTGGGGACGAATCTTCGCAACTTGCTCGAAGGACGGTGTAGCGCGGTTCGGGCGGCCCAGGCGCGTCTCGCAAATCGCAATGGCCAGGTGGGCCTGCGCGATTTCATGGTTCCCGGCCACGGCCGCTGTCAATTCTCGCAGTGAGGATTCGCAGTCGCCTGCACGGAAATGATCCAGACCACGCTGCAGAGCCGCTTCCCAGCCGGCCCCGAACAGCGACGGAGCCGTAAGCAGCAAGGCAAGCACCGTCCTCATCCGCGTGAGCCCCATGAGAAGACACCAGCCGGCATGATTATCATCTGACGTCCTCCTCCCGAGCGATTGCGGAGGACATTGCCCCGCGTGCGAACAGTCCATGACACTCGAAACATCGCTCCACGGGTGTCTGCGGACCTACATTTGCGTCGAAAGCTCCTTCAGCAATGAGACCGCAGTGTCCTCTAGCTCCTTTGCCGAACCCTTGCCGAAAAGAGAGATGCCGGGTTCATAACCGCCTTCGTCCAGCGCTTCGTCGGTTGGAAGGTAGCACAGGAAGTAGCCGCCCATGGAATAACCGCAAAACATGGTCGCGGGCAAGGGTGATCGCCTCTTGACCTCGATCCCGATTTCACAGAAGGGTTCCAGGGGCGTCAGGACTAGAGCCGCTTCACCCAAAGTGATCACCTGAACCGGGATCTCGACCGCTCCCGGCTCCGAGAGCCGTTGAGCACGTTGAAGCTGTAGCGCCGCTCGCTTGACTTGGTAGTGGAAGCGCTTGATTTCGTTCTCGTCACCATCCTGATGGGCAAGCCGAAGCTTTTGATCGAGATCCTGATACTCGCCTTCCAGCTTCTCGACCGGTTCAACCGAGTGTGGCATGAGTCGCGCGACCCTGCTCTCGCTACGGATCGAAATGGGCGTTTCCCGTTCGTGCCGCCACTTGTAGATGCCCAGCGGAGCTCCTGATTCGAGAACATGTTGGAACTCGAGTCTGCCTCCGGCGGTGCGAATGCCTTCGGCGACCCGGCAGACCTCATATCCGAGACGTGCTCCGGCGCGGCGATAGACCGCCAGGTCGCCGGTGAAACCTTCTACGGGACCGATGTCGCCAGTCGCTCCTTGGAGAAACAGGCTCAGCCCTCCAAGGTTGCGCTCGACAACTCGTTTCATAGCCCCGGGATAATCCGGCGTGATCTTGTCGTTCTCATGTCCCATGATGGTCGGATGCATCGCGAAGTTCACCACGGTCGCTATCGGCATACCGTCCGTATCGTCAATGCGGAAAACGACCACCTCATGATCGACCGGGCCTGCGGGATTGTTGCCTGTGATAATTCGGCCGTTGTCCAAGTGTTGACGGCGGTTGATTCCGATGCCGGAGCGGCCCTTGCCCCACCCCAACCTCGCGGGACGCGCGTTCCTCTTGGCCTCGCCGGCCGCCTGAGCCGCCCTCGCCGCAAACGAGCTCTGGTATTCGAGAAACAGCTCGCGGCCCTGTTCCATCCATGGCGTGTCATGCAACGGGACGGCAGAATGGGTGTGCGTCCACGTAACAAGCACTCTGTCGAGCGAGACTGAGGATTCCCTCGCCGCCGCCTGCCGTACTTCGAGAGCCAACCCCTCGGTCAGCGTCGCCACGTCCAGGTTGAGGAGAACGACCTCAGAGGCGCCGTCCGAGAGATAGAGCACCGTCGAATACAGCTCCATGTCGATTCCCGCGGCAACTTCGTGCGTCGCGGCTCCCCAGTTCAAATGGGGTGACCCGACCGGGGGAGTGATATCCGAACGGCCTGCGCCGGCAATGATGGTTCTGGCTCCGCTCATCGATTACCGTCTCTGAGTTTCCTGGTCGCTTCAAAGTCAACGCAACGATGCTCGGTATCCACGACCACCCTGTAAACCTTTCGGGCGCGAGCAGCGGTCACCTTGCCGTCGAGAACATCGCCAAGCACGGCTTCCGGATCTCGGTCGTGAGGCGGTCCGTACCCGCCGCCTCCGGGTGTGCGGTAGCTGATCACCGAGTCCGGCGCAAGATGCAGCGTGATTTTCGAAGGCAGTTCCCTGGCTTCGCCGTCCGGGTCGAGTACGTACCGGGAACTGGCCCCGTTCCCTCCTCCGAACAATCCCCAAGGAGCATACTTGCGGTTGTCGGAAAACACCGTGAGCGTGGCCTCGTGGTCAGGAAATTTCCAATCGCGCCGGATGCCGAGGCCTCCTCGATAGCGGCCCGCACCTTCTGAATCCGGTATGAGCTCATATCGCGTTATTAGGAAAGGCAAGTTGTTTTCAGTCTCTTCGATGGCAGAGTTCTCGGTGTTTTGGATGTGGCTTTGAACGGCGTCCAAGCCGTCTTTGGTAGGCCGCGCACCGTATCCTCCAGCCATTGTTTCGATGAAAGTGTAGTACTCCCCGCTGCGCGGATCTTCTCCTCCGCACGCCATGTGGCAGTTGATGCTTTTCGTGCTAGCCATCACTTGTCCAGGCATCGCCTCGGAAAAGGCGCGGAAGGTGAGGTCGCACAGCCGCATGGCGACCTCCCAGCCTCCTACCACACCGACAGGGGCTTTTGCATTGACGACCGTCCCCTCTGGTGCGCTGACGTCGATCAAGCGGTAAAAGCCCTCGTTCGTCGGTACGTTGGGGTCGATCAGGCACTTGATGACGTACGCCAGCGGGGAGTAGGTTTGCGTCAGAGTGGCGTTCATCGGCGAGTTTCTTTGCTGCGCCGAACCGGTCAGATCGTAGGAGACTCGCCCGCCCTGGATTCTGGCGGTCACCACCAGCTTGATGGGCTCGTCGCTGATGCCGTCGTCGTCGAGATAACATTCCGAGTGGTACACGCCCTCGGGGAGGTTGGCAATTTCCTGGCGAGACCACCGCTCCGTGTAATCGATCAGCTCGTCCACGAACGTTTCAATCGTTTCCTCTCCGAACTTGCGAATGATTTCACCCATTCTTCGTTGACCCAATAGAGAGGAAGCGATCTGCGCTCGAAAGTCCCCTGCTGACTGCCGCGGGGAGCGGATGTTGGCCAGGATCACTTGAAAGAGATCCTCGACGATCTTCCCGCGCGAAACGAGTTTTACCGGAGGCAGGATGATGCCTTCCTGGTAAAGTTCCGTCGATATGCAGTAGCCACCAGGAGCGTAGCCTCCGATGTCCACGTGATGGGCCAGCGCGGCAACGAACCCTTGCAGCTTCTCATCACCAAAATAAGGGGCGATCACTACGATATCGTTCAGGTGAACGCCCCCGCGGTAAGCGTGATTCATGACCAGTGCGTCGCCCGGCTCGAGCTTGTCCACACCGTACTGACGGATGGCATTGGGCACCATCCGCGACATCGACGCCAAGTGAACTGGCTGTGAGAACGACTGGGCGATGATTCGCAGCTTGGCGTCGAACAGCGCGCACGAGAAATCAGCTCGAGTCTTGATGTTTGTGGAATAGGCCGACTTTCGGAGGGCCGCCCCCATCTCGTCAGCAGCGGCATCGAAAGCACTCCGAATCACTTCGAAACGGATCGGGTCCATCTCCAGTTTCGATCGCTGCTGGTCTTCGTGACTGGCAACGGTTGCCATCAGTGTGACTCTTGTATCATCAGATTTCCGTACTCGTCCACATTTGCGCGGAAGGCCGGATGTATCACGGTCGTCGAATCCTTTTCTTCCACGATCGCCGGCCCGGGAACGGCATTACCACATCGAAGACGGTAGCGGTCATAGATCTTGCAGGCAACGCTCTTGCCGGCTTCGGAAAAATAGACCTGTCGCACGCCTTTGACGGCCTCGGTGCTGTCCTGCCCTCCGGTCGCGAGCCGTCGCAACTGAGGTCGCCGAATGCGGCCCAGCGCCGTCAGCCGCAGGTTCACCACTTCCGTCGGTTCAGAAGTTTCGGCGTAGCCGTAGGCCCGCTGATGAGCTTCGAAGAATGCGGCATTAAGCTTGCCTTCGTCGCCTGGCTTCAAATATCGAGACGGAGCTTCCACCCGCAGTTCGTAAGACTGGCCGACGTAGCGCATGTCCACAGATCGCGAGAAGGAGATGTCGGCCTCTGAAATGCCTTCGGAACGCAGCACGTCTCGTGCCTGTCGTTCGAAGCTCTGATACTCCTGGGTCAGCTTGTCGAAATCGATTGCCTCCATCGGACGGATATGGGCACGGACGTAATCATGCTTGATGTCTGTCACCAAGAGTCCAAGCGCCGACGTCACACCCGGGCTCATCGGGATCAGCACCATGGGGATATGCAACTCCCGAGCTAGAGCATTGGCATGCATCGGTCCCGCGCCGCCGTAGGCGACCAGCATGAAATCCCGTGGGTCAAAACCCCTTTGCACTGAAATCAGCCGTATGGCGCCCACCATGTTGGCGTTGGCGATCTCGATGATGCCCCGCGCCGCCTCGACCGGTTGGAGATCGAGCTTTCGGGCAAGATGCCCAATTGCGTTCACGGCAAGATCGGGATTCAGTTTGTGCTCTCCTCCCAGGAAGTACTCGGGATCGATGCGGCCCAGGAAGAGATTCGCGTCGGTGATGGTGGGTTCGGTCTGACCCTTGCCGTAACAGGCCGGGCCCGGATCGGCTCCTCCGCTCTGCGGTCCGACCCTCAGTCCTCCGCCCGGATCTACCCAAGCGATTGATCCGCCGCCCGCTCCGATCTCGACCAGATCCACCACCGGCGTGCGCACCGGGTATCCTGCCGAGCGGTTCTCGGAAACTGCCGCGCTGCCGACTTCGAAATGGGGAACGATCTTCGGAACGCCTCCTTCCACCAAGCCCGCTTTCGCTGTCGTGCCCCCCATGTCAAAGCTGATGAGATTGTGCGGCCCCAGTAGCCTCCCCAAGTGAGTGGCCGCGGCAACCCCCGCCGCCGGACCGGACTCGATAAGATTGACGGGCTGTTGCCGAGCCACTTGCGATGACATGATGCCGCCGGCTGAAGTCATCAAGTGCAGCCCCGCGCGGAGATCGATCTCCTTAAGCCGCCGTTCGAGGCGCTCGAGATAACGGCTGACGATCGGCATCACCAAGGCATTGATTGCAGTAGTGCTGGCGCGAAAGTACTCCCGCATTTCAGGGCACAGGTCCGAGGAAAGGCTTACGAACACCCCCGGCATCTCCTCACGGACAATCTCGCCCACCCGCCTTTCATGAGCCGGGTTCACGTACGAGTGCAGCAGACACACAACGACAGCTTCGACCCCTTCCCGCTTGATGCGCCGCGCCACCTCGCGGACCTTCGCCTCGTCCAGCGCCGCGAGAACATCCCCGGCGAAATCGAGCCGCTCGGGCACTTCGAAACAGAGCGCCCGAGGGATCAACGGCTTCGGCTTGTCGCAGAAGATGTCGTACAGCTTGGGCCGAATTTGCCGCGCGATTTCAAAAACATCGCGGAAGCCCTTGGTGGCGATCAAGGCGGCCTTGGCGCCTTTGCCTTCGATGATGGTGTTCGTGGCGACCGTCGTACCGTGCACGTTGTACGTGACGCTCCGTGCGGGGACCTTCGATTCCTCGAGAATGCGCTCGATGACGTTAACGAAGCCCACGGACGGATCGCTCGGCGTGCTCGACATCTTCACCAAACGAATCTCGCCTGTCGATTCGTTCATCATTACGGCATCCGTGAATGTGCCCCCGATGTCCACACCCAATCTGAAAGTGCTCATGCTGAAACTTTTCTAGGCTGGGATGCCCGCCGCGCCGGTCGTCCGTCGTGTCTCGATCCAGGTGCCCACGCACAGCGTAAGAACGGCAATGGGGAAACCCACCAGGATCGGGTCGAGCCGCCAAATGATTACGACCGATCCGACTTCCTGAACAGCTCCGAAAATCTGTAACGCGGCAACGGTCGTGGCTCCTGATATCATCGCGGCCAAGACCGTTTTTGGTGCTCTCCTGACAGCCGGAAACATAACGAGAGCTACCAGAGCCGGCGCCACCGAAGAGCCCATAATTCGTCCGCCCAGCCAAAACAGCTCGATTAGCAGTGGAACGAGATAGTAAATCAAGGCCGCCAAGAGTCCGATCAATATGACGTTGACGCGGTAGACCCAGAGCCGGCGCCGCATGCTGGAATTCGGGTCGATGAAGCGCTGGTAAATATCGAGTGTGAAGTTCGAAGCCAAGGTGTTGATCGTCGACGACAGCGTAGACATGCTTGCCGCCAGGACACTGACGACGATCAAGGTTGCCATCTGACCGCTTGCTGACTCAAATGCTACTCGGACGAAGGTATCTTCAGCTCTTACGGTGCTGTCGTGGATCGCCAAGCCGAGCAGACCGATCAGAGGAGGAACCATATACCAAAGGATTCCTAGAACTCCTCCATACAGAAAACCCTTCCTTGCGGTTTCCGGGCTGGACGCGGCGAACCCTCGCTGGATAATCCCCTGATATCCACAAGTGACGGCGATCCCGATAACAATCCACCCCAAGACCTGCAAGCCGCCCGCCCGGCCGAACTGGTCAAGAAGTATGGGGTCAACGCGGCTGCCGAGTTCCGAGAGGCCGCCCAATTGACCAATGCCCGAGAATAGCAGCCCCACGGTGCCGGCCACAATGATGACGAACTGAATAGAGTCAGTCACCAGGACGGCCCACATGCCTCCAAGGAAGACATAGATCACCGTGACACCCAGCCAAAGGGCTTGCGACTCGATAGCGGAGATGTCCAGCAATGCCATCGTCACCACGGTCAGAGCCCCAAGAGTGCCCGCCGTGACGCCCAAATCACGAAGGATGACCAGTACGAGGGCTAGTAACCGATATGCCGGACCAAAAAAACGCTCGAACAACTCGGGAATTGTTATTATTCCGGTTTCTCTAAGCCTGGGCACCACATAATATCCGATCCACACCGTAACAAACAGGAAGGAGCCGCCGGCCCAATAACTGCTTAATCCAAAATCCCTGCCGAGGGCGGAATTGCCTACCAGGGTCGTGCCATTGATCCACGTCGCCGCCACGGAAAAAGCGATCAACCATACTCCCGAGCGGCGTCCGGCCACCGCCATATCCTCGATGTTTGTTACTTTTCCCCGCCCCAGGATGCCGATCCCCAGCATCACGATGAGATAAGCGGCGATCAGCCACCAGGATGCTTCCAGATTTTCCACCATCTATCCCCGCAGCAATGCTCCCCAGATCCAGATGTAAAGAAAACCTCCTGACATCAGCAGAATCAGCGCCAACCAGGGATTGAACCTGGGAGTAGCCACCCGGTCCATCCGGTCGAGCTCGCTGTCGTCGTATCGGCCGCTGTCTGCGAACCGGGTTGAGTCGCTTATTTTCAATGCACTATCTCCCTGCGGTCGGACGACGGCATACGAGCCAAGAGGACTGTTCTACAATAGCGCGCTAGGAGGAATGATATTGATGATTGTTCAACATGCGGTGCGGTTCATTCTGGTTTCCTTGCTCACGGCAACGGCATTGGGTGCTCTCTCACAACCGCGGTACAAAGTCAAGATCGACCGAACCGTACGGCCCGTAATGCGGGACGGCGTGGAGCTTGGCGCGGTTGTCGTGCGGCCCGACGCGGAGGGTCAATTCCCCGCAATCATGAACTACACGCCGTATCGCACTTTGAGCCACGTAAAATCCTCCTACGACGAGGAGAAGTATAGCAACACCATTCATGGCCCAAGTTATTTCGCGGAACGCGGCTATGCGGTTGTCTATTACGACGTCCGCGGCACCGGCAACTCCGGAGGTTCAAGTCAGGACATCTACTCCGAGAAGGAGCAAAACGACGCCTACGACATGGTCGAATGGATTGCAGCCCAACCCTGGTGCGATGGCGGTGTCGGTATGTGGGGCTACTCCTATGGCGGTGTGGTGCAATGGCAGGTCGGCATTAAGACCCCGCCGCATCTCAAGACGCTGGTCGTGGGCTCCTCCAACGATGATGTATATCTCGACTGGGTCTACCCGGGCGGCTCGCTGCGGCCGTACATGTTCGACACCTATTCCCCTCTGATGGCGGCTTTCAATTTCGCGCCGCCCGATATCGACCTTGTCGGTCAGAAGTGGACCGAGATTTGGGAAGAGCGCCTCGCCAACAATCGCCCCTGGGGCATTGGCTACATTACTCATCCGGTTCACGGCTCCTACTGGACCGACCGTTCGCTGCAACCCGACTACAGCCGTGTGAAGGTCCCCACGCTTCTTTGGAGTGGTTGGGCGGACGTCTATCCCACTCCGATCCTCCGCGCTTTCGCCAATCTCGAGGTTCCCAAGAAAGTCCTGGTCGGACCCTGGGGGCACTGGTGGCCGGAAATGGCCGTGCCCGGGCCTCGGATCGATGGTAGACACGAGCTGCTCAAATGGTACGACCACTGGCTCAAGGGGATGGATACCGGTGTGATGGATGAGCCTCCCGTGACCCTGTTCGTGAAGGAGTACAAGGAACCCGAACCTGCCATGTACATCGATGACAACGGGTTTTGGCGTTTCGAGAACGAGTGGCCGCCGGCGCGCAACGACAATACGCCGATGTATCTACACGCAGATGGACTGCTGAGTGAGGACTCCTCCGCTTCGGCTCCCGAAGAGGCCGACCAGTACACTTACGATCCCACTGTCGGAGCGACATCCGGCATTTACTGGGGAGGGGGGGTCCTTCCCTGGGGTATGGCCATTGACCAACGCACTGACGAAGCATTGTCGTTGACCTACACGACGCCGCCTCTTGAAGAAGACGTGGAAACAATAGGCGAGCCGATCGCTGTTTTGTACGTCAGCTCATCCGCGACCAGCGCCTATTTCCATGTCAAACTGACCGATGTTGCGCCGGACGGCACTTCGAAGTGGATTGCGGACGAAGGACTGCTGGCTTCGCACCGAAATTCTCATGCCGTCCCTGAACCCCTTGAGCCTAGCGAAATCTACGAGCTGCGCATCCCTCTCAAATTCGTAGCCTATGTGTTCCCCAAGGGCCATCGTATCCGGGTGGACATCGCCAGTGCTGACTTCCAGAACGCCTGGCCGGTTGCGGAAGAGGCCGTCAACAAGATCCATCGTGGCGGCCGCAACACGTCATATGTCGTCTTGCCCATCACACCAGCTCAGGACCCGAAGCTGCCCACGCCCGAATTCAAACCCTCGCCGCGTCCTGCACCCAAGCTGGAGGATCTGAATACCGTAAAGCATGAGATCACACGTGACTTGGTCAGCGACACCGTCACGGTTCACTTGATGGCACAGAGGAATGGGGAAAGTGATGACGGCCGCAGGCAGACCGGGCGGTACATCTCCTCCATTTACACCGTTTCAAAGGCCAATCCGGCGGAAGCCTCGATGCGGGCCGGATGCAGGTTGACTCTGAACGGCGCGGAGGGAGAGATCATCGTCGAGTCCAGCGAAACACTAGTCAGCGACATTACCTCGTTCCGGTTCCTGACCCAAGTCGAGGTGACCGTCCAAGGTAAGCCGCACTTCAACAAGAGTTGGCGTGTCTCGGTTCCGCGCAGGCTTAACTGAACCAACGCCGGTCGAAGCCCGCCTACCTTACCGTTTTCGAGAGGACACAACAGCCCGGTCAAGACGATCTTCCAATGCACAATGGGGAATAAAGATATGTCGGGCCTGGCAAAGCTCCGCCTCATCGCAACTGTCTTTGCCACAATCACGATCACCATGACCACTCAGGCCGCTGTCTCTGAAGCGAAATACAAGGTAAAGATCATCCCGGACGTTCGTGTGCCGATGCGCGATGGAGTGGAGTTGGCCGTCAAGATCACCCGCCCTGATGCCGAAGGACAGTTCCCGGCGATCATGGAGTACAACCCCTACCGCCGTATCGCCAAGCCACTCCCGGACTACAACGACGAGTACCCGCCACCCGTTCCCTATTTGGCCGAGCGCGGGTACGTCATCGTCCAGTTTGATGTCCGCGGCACCGGCAACTCGGGAGGCTACAGCACCGATATCTATTCCGACGAAGAACGCCAAGACGCCTACACGATAGTCGAGTGGATCGCCAGGCAGCCCTGGTGCACCGGCAAGGTCGGGATGCTGGGCAAATCCTACAGCGCGGTCGTGCAGTGGCAGGTTGCCGTGCAAAACCCGCCTGCTTTGAAGGCCATCATCGTGCGTTCGGCAAACCACGATGTCTACACCGACTGGACTAACCCGGGCGGCGCCATCCGACCCTACATGTTTGAGAGCTACGGCCCCTTGATGACGGCCTACAACTTCGCTCCCCCTGACATCGACATCGTCGGTGCCAAGTGGTCGGAGATCTGGCAGGAACGCCTGGACGAGAGCGAACCGTGGAGCATCAGTTACATCGAGAACATCCTCCACGGCCCATACTGGGAGAGGCGCTCTTTGCAGCCGGGCTACAACCGCGTCAAGTGCGCCGTGTTTGTAGTCGGCGGATGGGCCGACTGGTACGCGACGCCTCTGTTGAAGGCCTTTTCAAACCTCAACGTCCCCAAGAAGGCCTGGGTGGGACCCTGGGGCCATTATTACCCCGAAGAAAAGTTGGCCCTCCCCGGTCCGCGAGTGGATAGCCGCTACGAGTACCTGAAGTGGTTTGATTACTGGCTCAAGGACCTTGACACGGGCGTGATGGACGAGCCTCCGGTGACTCTCTTCATCCGCAAATACAAGGAACCGGCACCGATCTACCTCGAAGAAAACGGCTTCTGGCGCAACGAGAGCACATGGCCGCTCGCCCGGGCGAACAATACTCCGATGTACTTCCAGCCTGACTGGGAGCTGGGGACGGAGGCACCCGAGGAGGCCAGCTACACCAACGACAGTTACGAGTACCATCCGGCCGTGGGTATCGCAGCAGGCAGGCACGGAAGGGGAAATATCACTCCATGGGCCATGCCTCTCGATCAGCGAATCGATGAGGCATATTCACTCAGCTACACGACGGCACCGCTGGAAGAAGACACGGAGGTCACGGGAGAACCTGAGGCGACGCTGTACGTCTCGTCCTCCGCTGACACCGCCTACTTCGCTGTCAAGCTCTGCGATGTTGCTCCGGATGGCACCTCCAAGCTCGTCACCGACAGTGGACTGCTGGCGACTCACCGCGATTCCCACACCAATCCCAAGGCGCTTGAGCCGGGTCAAGTCTACGAGTTGAAGTTTGAACTGAAGTCGACGGCCTACGTCTTCGAAAAGGGTCACCGCATTCGCGTGAACGTCACCAGTTCGGACTTCCAGAACGCCTGGCCGGCCGGAAAGCCGGCGGTGAATGCCGTCTACCGAGGCGCGCGGCAATCCTCGCACCTGACACTTCCGATCGTACCGGAGCAGAATCCGAAACTGCCCGAGCCCGACTTCAAGCCGTCACCGCATCCGGACCCGAAACTCGAGGACGTGCCGCGTGCCGAGCACACGGTCACGCAGGACCTCGTGAACCTTACCACAACCAGCAGCTTCAACAGCCCGTCGGGCACACCGGTCAGAGGAGTCAACCGGTCGAGTTTTACGGTCTCACAAAGAGATCCCGCCGAGGCTGTCATCCGATCCAGCTACGAGTTTCCCGTTCCTCTGCTCAATGCCGAGGTGAACGTCAGCGCCCATTCCACGCTTGCCAGTGACAAAGCCGCCTATCACCATATGGTCGAAGTGGATATTACGGTGAACGGAATGCGCCACTTCAACAAAAGCTGGTCCGTCACTGTCCCCCGAAAGCTCAACTGAACCCTCATCACCGTGATTACTGTTTGCCCCTGACGTCGTCGTAAATTACACCCGGTAAATCAGCCTGACCGATACCAATCAGTATTCCGAAGGTCGCCGGTTTGAGCCGAAACGTACTCCACTTCTTCCGCTCATCCGCGTTTTGTGCCCAGCGGAATAGCGGTATAATTGAGCGAGACTTCATCCAGGATCGGAGGATCTCCATGGACAAGAACTTGAAACTTCGTCTACTTGTTCTCTTTCTTGGCGCAACGGCGCTTACGGTTGCCTACGAGGCCGCCAAAACGGAAGTCATGATGACCGAGACGGCACAGAGGCTGATCGATTCTCTTGACAAATTCCAGCTTCCTCACACGGTCTTCAAGTTCGACACTCCGGACCGCACCAATTGGCACTACTTCCCCGAAGGCGGATTTACGCAAGAACACGGCTACGCCCGCAACGGCATTACGTTCGCGGACATGGATCCCAAGCAACGCCACTTGGCGCATGGACTGCTCAGCAGCGGTCTCAGCAAGCAGGGTTATCTCAAGGCGGTCGACGTGATGACGCTCGAGGAGATTGTTCGCGTCATCGAAGACGACACGACAGGACACCGTGATGCCGACGGCTTTCACTTCACGATCTTCGGGGAACCGTCAGCGACCGGCACCTGGGGCTGGCGCGTCGAGGGGCATCACCTCTCGCTACACTACACGATCCAGAACGGCGAGTTGATTTCGACGACACCGACTTTTTTCGGGGCCAATCCTCATGAAGTGGCGCAAGGGCCTCACAAGGGCATGATCGCTCTCAAGGATGAAGAAGACTTCGCCGCCGACCTGATGAATTCGCTCGACGAGAAGCAGAAAAAGAAGGCCCTCATTAACGAAATTGCTCCCTACGATATATTGACGATGGCGGATACACGAGCCGAGTTGGAGGACGCCGGCAAGGGCCTGCCAGCTTCGGAGATGACCCCTCTACAGTTTGATCTACTAATGAACCTGATCGCCGAATACGCCCTCAACATGCCTGCGGAAGTCGCTGCCGCACGGATGAAGTTCGCTGAGGAAACGCCGCGCGATCAGCTTCTGTTCGCATGGGCAGGCCGTGTGAGGCGTCCAAAGCCGAAGCCTGTCGTGATCGGCGGCCCGACGACCGGCAACCGTGAGCACAACGGCAACTACTACCGTGTTCAGGCTCCGACATTCCTCATCGAGTACGACAATACGCAGAACCTCAGTAATCACAGCCACTCAGTGTGGCGCGACTATAAGGGTGACTTCGGGCTCGATGTCCTCGCGATGCACCACCGCCGCTTCGACCATGGCCTGAGGACGCAAGTCGAAGCCGCCGACTGATCTTCACAACTTCCGCATCAAGTCGTAAAGGCGTTCCCAAGTATAAATGCCCGTCTGGTGGCCGTCGGACCAGTAAATCTGGATGGCATAACGTCCGACGGGGTCGATGCCGGCTGGGTGAACATCTTCTGCGATAACGCCTTCCTGGATAAGTTTGCGGCCCGTCAACTCATCTACGCAGTTGGCACAGGGACACTCGAGACGAAGCAGACGCGCCGGATAGACGGCTTCGGCGCCGTCCTTCCAGCGGATTTTGACGTCGTGTTCGTTGGCGCGGCCGATTTCGATTGGACGAGGTGGTTCAGGAGCTCTCATTTTCGGCCTGCAACGCTTTCTGGAACACCCTTCCTCGACCTGAAATGGATTCGTCCGTACCGGCCTCCCGCAAAACCCTGCCGAGATGTCGCCGAGCAAGCTTGTACATCCTATTCATTCAGCAGAGCCCTCTGCACCGTCAGAAAGTGATTTTCACCAAATCGTCGGTTTCCGATTTGAGGTTGTGAATACTGACTTGCGCCGCCAAGTTCTGGGCGCACTCGGTGAAGGCAACGGCTGCTGGTGATTCGGGTTCATCGAGGACGATCGGCCGGCCTCCGTCGGAGGTCTCGCGCACCGTGGTCGCGAGCGGGACTTTGCCGAGTACGGGGAAGTCCCACTTGAGCGAGATGCGGTCCGCGCCACCGGCGCCGAAGATGAATTCGCGCTCGCCGGTCTTGCTCGATTCCCAGTAGCTCATATTTTCGACCACGCCCAGCACGGGCGTCTTGAGCTGATTGAACATGGCAACAGCCTTCTCGGCGATGTTCACGGCGACGGGCTGTGGCGTAGTCACGATGACCGCTCCGGTCAGCGGGATACGCTGACAGAGGGTCAACTGCACGTCGCCCGTCCCCGGGGGCAGATCGATCACGAGGTAGTCGAGTTCGCCCCAGTTCACGCCGGCCAGTAACTGCTCGACCATCTTTGCGAGCATCGGTCCGCGCCAAACGACGGCCTGTCCCGGCTGCACAAAGAAGCCGGACGAAATCACCGGCACGCCGTGGCACACGACGGGCTGGATTTTCCCTCCGCTGGGCATGGGACGTTCCGTTGCTCCCATGATCATCGGGATACTGGGGCCGTAGACATCAGCGTCGAGAAGACCGACGTCGGCGCCGGCCTGGCGCAGTGCGACGGCGAGGTTAGCTGAGACGGTCGACTTGCCGACGCCGCCCTTGCCGGAGGCGACGGGAATGATGTTCTTTACACCGGGCAGCATTGCTCGACCGATCGCACCCGGGTTGGGGCGTACTTCGGCCGTCATGTCGACTTCAACCGCCTCGACACCGGGGATTGATCGAACGGCATCCTCAGCTTGCTTCCTGAGCTCGTCCTTGACGGGACAAGCCGGCGTAGTCAGCTTCAAAGTGAAAGCGACTCGATCAGCGTGGACCTTGAGGTTCTGCACGAAGCCGAGGGAGACGATATCGCGGCGCAGATCCGGGTCGATTACCACCCTCAACGCATCTTGTACTGTTTCCTGGTTGACCATCACGAACCTCTATCCGAAGCGCCTCACCTCAATTCGAGCCGGCTCATTGGCCGTCGCCCAGAGCACCAGATCCTTTACGAATACGTCCATCTGTGGTTCCTGGCGGAGCAAGTCTTGAATCGTCGTGCGGCTGAGCACTCTGTCGACGATCCGTTGGACGCCGCGCCACAGCGACCGAATCGAGCAGTCAATCGAGTGCGTGCAGGTCTCCTCGTTGCCGCTGTGCTTGTCACAGAACTCACCCTCGAACAACGGACTGCCAAGCACTCCGAGAGTCTCGCTGACGGTGATTTCGACGGCCGGGCGCGCCAGGCGATATCCGCCTGACTGTCCGCGAACACTTGTGACGAGGCCTCCGGAGCGCAGGATGCGCATCATCTTGGCGGCATAGGGCGCCGAAATTCCTTCCGCCCGGCTGATCTCGTTGATTGTCTGGCTTTCGTTGGGGCCGGCCGCCGCCAATCTCAAAAGACAACGTAGGCCGTATTCTTCCTGCGCGCTAAAGTACATGTGTCACCAGCTTTCGCAAGGTCTATCCAGCTCATATCCGTTCACAAAATATTCAACTGCAACTTTGCTGCATCGCTCATCTTGTCAGGCGTCCACTGCGGGAAGAACGTGATGTCCACCTCGGCCGTCTTGACGCCCTCCACCACCTCGACCCTCCTTTGGACTTCTAACGGTAGCGACTGCGCGGCGGGGCAGTTTGGGGCCGTTAACGTCATCGTAATCCTAGCGTGCTCTTCGGCGTTGACTTCGATGGCGTAGATGAGCCCGAGTTCGTAGATATTCACCGGGATTTCCGGGTCATAGCATTCCTTGATGGCAGCCGCCACTCGTTCCTCGACACTGCCGGGCGCAGGGTCCAACGGCGGGAACTCCTTCGGTAACGCACCGTTCGCGGACGACGGGGCCTCCGGCGAGGTGGTCGGAGTGGTGGCCACAGGTTGACTAGTCCGCGGCGGCTCCAAGGGTGTGTCCGACTTCGGATGTTCGGGCTCCCTGAGAATGCTCAGTGGGTTGTAATCTCTCATATCACTTGACCTGCTCAGTCGAAGCTGCTTCCGTCTTGCCCGAGATCGCGTTCCTCATGGTGTGCCAGGCGAGAGTGGCGCACTTGACGCGCGCCGGGAATTCACTCACGCCTGCGAATACGGCGAGCTTGCCCAACCCGCTCCCGACGTGTTGCGGATCTTTCGGCCCAGTGATCATGTAGTGGAACGTTTCAAAGAGGCTCGCGGCCTGCTCGATCGTCTGTCCCTTGAGCATATCGGTCATCACGGACGCTGAAGCCGTCGATATCGCGCAGCCCGCACCGATGAACTTGACATCCCGGATCACGCCGTCTTCGATCTTGAGGAAGAGCTTGAGTTTGTCGCCGCAAAGCGGATTGAAGCCGTCGGCCGTGCGGTTTGCATCATTCATCGAACCGAAGTTGCGCGGACGTTTGCTGTGATCGATGATCAACTCTTGATAGAGGTCCTGCAAGTCCGACATCAGGCAAAAATCTCCCGGGCCTTGTGGAGCGTTTCGACCAACCGGTCGACTTCGGCGCGCGTGTTGTAGAAGGCGAAAGAGGCCCGTACGGTGGCCGTGACGCCGAAGCGGTCCATCACGGGTTGCGCGCAGTGGTGGCCGGCGCGCACGGCGATCCCCTCGCGATCAAGCACCGTGCCCAGGTCGTGAGGATGAATCGAGTCGAGGTTGAACGATTGGACGCTCGCTTTATGCTTCGCCGTGCCGATCAAGCGCACCCCCTCGAATGCCGCGAGGCGCTCGGTGGCGTAGGCGAGCAGGTCTTCTTCATAGGCGCCGATAGCTTCCAGGCCCACGTTGTTCACATAGCGCAGAGCGGCTCCGAGAGCGATAGCGTCGGCGATGTTCGGGGTGCCGGCCTCGAACTTGTAGGGCAAATCGTTGTAGATCGTCTTCTCGAAGGTGACATGCTTGATCATGTCGCCGCCGCTTTCGCAAGGGGGCATGGCCTCGAGAATGGCGCGCTTCCCGTAGAGAATACCGATGCCGGTGGGGCCGAAGATCTTGTGACTCGAGAAAGCGTAGAAGTCGCAATCGAGGCTCCGGACGTCGACCTTCATGTGAGCCACAGCCTGAGCACCATCGATCAAGACCAGCGCACCGCGTTCGTGGGCGAGCTTGACGATTTCTCGGACCGGGTTGACGCTGCCGAGCGCATTCGAGACGTGGTTGACCGCGACGATCCTGGTGCGGTCGGAAAGAAGCCTCTCGTATTCGTCGAGGAGGAACTCGCCATCGTCGTTGATGGGGACGATCTTGAGTTGGGCGCCCTTCTCTTCGCACAAGATCTGCCAGGGAACGATGTTGGAGTGGTGCTCCATGGCGGAGATGAGGACTTCATCTCCGGCGCCGACGTTCGCACGGCCCCAACTCGCGGTGACAAGGTTGATCGACTCGGTTGTGCCGCGGGTGTAGATGATCTCTTCCGATTCCGCCGCGCCGAGGAACGCTTGGACGACCGTTCGGGCATCTTCGTAGTCGTTGGTTGCGCGCTGGCTCAGTTCGTGAATGCCGCGATGGACATTGGCGTTGTCGTGCTCGTAATAACGGACCAGGGCGTCGATGACGGAGCGCGGTTTCTGAGTCGTCGCGGCGTTGTCGAGATAGACGAGCGGCTTCCCATGCACCTCCTGGTGCAAGACCGGAAAGTCACGACGCAACGCTTCGGGATCGAGACCTATTGTTCGTTCAATGTCCAAGGTCGCAGGATGGGCGGTCATTTCTTGCTTGCTCTCTGCTGGACGAGCTTCGCCATCAGCAGCGATTCGAACCGGTCACGAACCGGGGCGAACTTCATGCGTTCGAGAAGGTCAGCGGCAAAGGCGTAGGTCAGCAGGCTGCGAGCCTCACTCTCGCCGAGACCTCGCGAACGCAAGTAGAAGGCCGCCTCGCCGTCGATTTGTCCGATCGTCGCACCGTGCGAGCACTTGACGTCGTTGGCGTCGATTTCGAGCTGGGGCTTGGTGTTGACATCTGCGTTCTCGGAGAGCAGCAGGTTCTTGTTGCTCTGAAAAGCATCCGTCTTCTGGGCATCGGGGCGGACGATGATCTTGCCGCCGAAGACCCCGCGGGCATAACCGTCAAGGACACCTTTATAAAGCTGGTGACTGGTGCAGTGCGGCATTGTGTGGTCGACGCAGGTACGGTTGTCGACGTGTTGGCGGCCATTGATCGCATAGAGACCGTTCATGGTGCACTCGGAGTTTTCGTCTTCAAGCACGACCTCGACATCATTTCGGACAAGCGCGCCACCGAAGGAGACCGAATGCGTCGTGACATTGGCATCGCGGCCCTGGTGAATCTCTACGAGGCTGGAATGGAAGGCAGACAGAGTTTCCTGCTGCAGTCGATAGTGATCGAGACGCGCGTTGTCGGCCGCGACGATCTCGGTGACGGCATTCGTCCAATAGGGTGTGCCGCCGATCCCGCAATGAGTTTCGATCACTGCGGCTTCGCTGTCACGTCCGGCAATGACCAGCACTCGCGGATGAGTGGCTGTGTCAGGGGCGTCGGCGGTCGAGACGAAAACCAGATGGATCGGTGCGTCCCAGGCACTGTACTCGGGGATGCGGACGACGGCTCCGTCACTGAACAGAGCACTGTTGAGGGCGGCAAGCGGGTTGTTGCGCTCGGTGCTGTAGCGTGCCAAGTGCGGCGCGATGACAGCGGGATTGTCCGCGAGGAGGGAGCCGGTCGTTGTGACGGAGGCCTTGAGGTCAGCGACGCTGGAGAGTGTCCGCGAGAACTGTCCGTTGACAAAGACAAGCCGATCGCCCTTGATCTCGTTGTAGAGGAAGGGCGCGAGATCGTCGAGCGTGACCGTGCCGCCGTCTGCAATCCGAAACGGCGTCTTGGCGATCGGCGCGAGATTCGTGTAGCGGTATTCCTCGTGCTTCGTCGTGGGGAAGCCCTGCTCGGCGAACTGACGCATGCCCCGGTTGCGGCGCTCGACGAGCCAATCGGGCTCGGCCCGTCGCCGCTCGGCGCGGGATCCGAAAACATCGAGGTAGGTGCTCAACTCTTCTGTAACAGCCGGCATCGTTATCACGTTCCCTATGCGCGGACAGCCAATTCAGGCCGGGCTCCGTTCCCAAGCCAGCCGTAGCCCTTGTCTTCGAGCTCGAGAGCGAGGCTCTTGTCGCCGGACCTGACGACTTTTCCGTCGGCCAGCACATGAACGAAGTCGGGAACGATGTAATTGAGCAGACGCTGGTAATGCGTGACGACAACGATCGCGCGCTCGGGGCCGCGCAGGGCATTGACGCCGTCGGCAACGGTCTTGAGCGCGTCGATATCGAGACCGGAGTCGGTCTCATCGAGGATTGCCAGCTTCGGTTCGAGCAGCGCCATCTGGAAGATCTCGTTGCGCTTTTTCTCACCGCCGGAGAAGCCGACGTTGACTGCCCGTGAGACCATCTGGTTGTCCATTCCCAAGGAGGCCATCTTCTTCTTGGCGATCTCCATGAAGTCGATGGCGTCGAGTTCGTCTTCACCACGATGCTTGCGAGCAGCATTGACGGCGGCGCGCAGGAAGTAGAGGTTGCTGACGCCGGGAATCTCGACCGGGTATTGGAACGCAAGGAAGATACCTTCGCAGGCGCGTTCCTCAGGCGCCAGCTCAAGCAGATCCTTACCAAAATAGGTGACCGAGCCGGCAGTGACTTCGAAGGTGTCTCGGCCCGCAATCACTTGGGCCAAGGTGCTCTTGCCGGAGCCGTTCGGCCCCATGACGGCGTGGACTTCACCTGAAGAGACGGAGAGGTTGATCCCCTTGAGGATCTGCTTGTCTTCAACGCTTACTTGCAAATTCTTGATTTCCAGCATGGTCATTCTTTTTCCGCCCGCGTCTCGGCAGGCCGTGTCCCCAGGCTCGTCAGGAGCGGCTCGTCAGCCGACGCTCCCTTCCAGGCTGACACCCAGCAGTTTTTGCGCCTCGACGGCGAACTCCATGGGCAGTTCTCGAAAAACCTCCTTGCAGAAGCCGTTGACGATCATGGACATGGCGTCCTCGGTTGGGATGCCGCGCTGATTGCAATAGAAGATCTGGTCCTCGCCGATCTTCGACGTGGTGGCTTCATGCTCGACCTGCGCCGTCGGATTCCTGGCCTCGAGGTAGGGGAAGGTGTGCGCTCCGCACTTGTCGCCCATGAGCATGGAGTCGCATTGGGAGAAGTTGCGCGCGCCCTGCGCTCCCTTCTGGATCTTCACCAGGCCGCGGTAGGTGTTCGAGCTTCGTCCGGCGGAGACGCCTTTCGAGATGATCGTGCTCTTCGTGTTCTTGCCGAGGTGGATCATCTTCGTGCCGGTGTCGGCCTGCTGGCGGTTATTGGGCACGGCGACGGCGTAGAATTCGCCGATCGAGTTGTCCCCGATGAGAATGCAACTCGGGTACTTCCAGGTGATGGCGGAACCGGTTTCCACCTGGGTCCATGAAATCTTCGAGTTGACGCCTCGGCAAGCGCCGCGCTTGGTGACGAAGTTGTAAATGCCACCCTTCCCGTCCTTGTCGCCGGGGTACCAGTTCTGAACCGTCGAGTATTTGATCTGGGCGTTGTCGAGCGCGACGAGTTCGACGACAGCGGCATGGAGCTGGTTCTCGTCGCGCATCGGAGCGGTGCAGCCCTCGAGATAGCTGACGTAGCTGCCTTCGTCGGCGACAATCAACGTGCGTTCGAATTGGCCGGTGTTGGCGGCGTTGATGCGGAAGTAGGTCGACAGCTCCATCGGACAGCGAACGCCCTTAGGGACGTAGCAGAAGGAGCCGTCGCTGAATACCGCCGAGTTCAGCGTTGCGAAGAAATTGTCCGTGAAAGGGACAACCGTTCCCAGATACTTCTCGACCAGTTCGGGGTGCTCTTTGACCGCCTCGGAGAACGAGCAGAAGATGACGCCCATTTCCTCGAGCCTGCCCTTGAAGGTCGTCGCGACGGAAACGCTGTCGAAAACGGCATCCACCGCCACTCCGGCGAGCGCTTCGCGTTCGTTGAGCGGAATACCGAGCTTCTCGTAGGTTTCAAGCAGCTCCGGATCGACTTCGTCGAGGCTCTTGGGGCCGTCCTTCTTTGACTTGGGGGCTGAATAATAGCTGATGGCCTGGTAGTCGATCGGCGGGTAGTGGACGTTGGGCCAAGTGGGCTCGACCATCGTCATCCAGTGACGAAATGCCTTGAGACGCCACTCCAGCAGGAATCCGGGCTCTTCCTTCTTGGCCGAGATCCATCGGATGATGTCTTCGTTCAGTCCGGGCGGCGCCGATTCGGCTTCGATGTCGGTGACGAAGCCGTACTTGTAGTCCTGGCTGGTCAAGACATCGAGATCGCTTGTTGAACTCATCAGGTCTCCAGGGCCGGCCGAGACCAGAGTGGTGATCTCCGTCCGGTAACAGGAAAAGAAACTATACCAATCAGTACGGTTTCGAACTTTCAGATTAGGGGGTACTATACTTCGCTGTCAAGATTGGAGCCGGGCGTGCCAACGCGACCCAGAAAGCTCCTCTGTTTGTGCAGTAAAGAACGTTCCCCTTGCTCAGCATGGTTCATTGGGCCTTCACGGCATCGCAAGAAGTCCGCAGGGCGACGGGAGTTGCGGCCGACGGCGCTTGTCGTGTGCCGACCGAGAACTACGGAAGGTCCGCGGACACCAGCTCATGTGCAACAAATCTGCCCCCGAGACGGCACTAGTGCGCAACAATCCCCCACAAAACCGGATATGAGCCTCGCTAGTTTTTGTCTCCGGCTAAGGTTTACATTTGAGTCAAGTTCACGAGGTGATCAGATATCCTTCTTGTCGGTCTGAGGCGGAGCCTCGCTAATCTTCCACATCGACGCGGTATTCCTCGATCACGGGATTTGCGAGAACGTCATGGGCGATCTTGTCGATCTGTTCGCGTACTTCGTCCATGTCGCCGTCGAGTTCGATCTCGAAGTACTTACCCTGACGCACGTCCACGATGTTGCCGTGGCCGAGGCCGTTGAGAGTGGAGCAGATAGTGCGACCCTGGGGGTCGAGAACCGTTTTCTTGAGGGTGACGTGAACGACCGCTCGCATATCTTAATTCTAAGGTTACTTGCCGATACAGAAGCGAGAGAAGATGTTGGCGAGGATGTCGTCCACGGTCGTAGCGCCGGTGATTTGATCGAAACCCTGGAGCGCCGCGTATAAATCGAGAAGCAGCATCTCATGGGGGATGCCGTTTTCGACGGCCTCGCGGGCCTGTTGCAGCGATCCGAGCGACTCCCTGAGCAGCGTTTCGTGGCGCAGGTTGGTGATCCAGCCGGCCTCTTCCTCGACGCCGGAAGCGGGTAAGACACTGTCGTGAATGCTCTTACGGAGAGCCTGAACCCCCTCTCCCGTGACAGCGCTGACCCGGAGATCGACCGCCGAATTGTTTTGAGAAGGGAGGTCGGCCTTGTTGCCGACAACGAGGCTCTTGCCGCGCTCGCGCGCCTCCGCCAGCAATTGTTGATCGGTGTCATCCAGAGGCTGCGACAGATCGATGACGACGAGCACGAGGTCGGCGTCCGCCAAAGCCTGATAGCTGCGTTCCACGCCTTGCACCTCGGCGACGTCGGTGGTGGCGCGGATACCGGCCGTGTCGATGAACTGGATAGGGAGACCCTGAATCGAACCGACTTCGCTGACCGAGTCGCGGGTAGTTCCGGCCTGTGGCGTGACGATGGCTCGCTCACGCTCGAGCAGCCGATTGAACAGGCTGGATTTGCCTACGTTGGGGCGTCCCAAAATCGCCAGCGTCAGTCCACCTCGGACGACTTTTCCGTAGCGATAGCTCTCGACCAGGCGTTGGACCTCCGATTGAATGGGCTCAAGACGCTCAAGAAGCTGGTCAGCGGAAGCAACGTCAATGTCATCCTCGGCGAAGTCGATTCCTGCTTCGAGCAATGAGATCAAGTCACAGAGCTGCTGCTTGACGGGAGCAAGTCGATTCGAGAGCGCGCCCTTGGCCTGCTGCAGGGCGACACGGGCCTGATAGACGGTGGTGGCCTCAATGAGGTCGTGGATTGCCTCGGCCTGCGCCAGGTCGATGCGCTCATTCAAAAAGGCCCGCCGGGTAAACTCACCGGGTTCGGCCAGGCGAGCACCGAGTCTGACAGCGCGTTCGACGGCAAAAGCGAGGATCGCGGGCGAGCCGTGGCAGGAGATTTCGACGACATCCTCGGCTGTATATGATTTCGGCGCGCAGAACAGGGTGACGAGCACTTCATCGACGACGTTGCCGGCATCGTCGAGCAATGAACCAAGCAGCGGCCTTCGAACGTGCGCGGGCGCCGCATCAGTGCGCCGGACAAGCTGTTCGGAGATTTCCAAGGCCTGCGGTCCGGAGAGGCGAACGATACCGATGCCGCCTCTGCCGGGCGGAGTGGAAACCGCGACGATCGTATCGTCGGGATGTATTGCCGGGTAAGCCCCGGAGCCGGACAACGTAGTCCTGGCCTTCATTGCTCACCGCCAGACGGCCGGAGAACGCGAAAAAAGGCCGTGATTCGTGTTTCGTGATTCGTAAAAAACCTTAAAGGCCGTGTTGCGTGCGCCTTTTTCCTCCGCCCGGCTCGCGCCTTGTCCTGCCGGCCCTCTCACGAACTTCGCCTCGCCACCAGGTGAGACATCCAGGCCAAGTCAGTTCGTCTTACCACCCTCTTTCGCGAGCCGGACCACGGTATGGCGGTGCGGCGGGATGCCCTCACTCGTCGTGTAGACTTCGGCGTCATCACGCAGGGCGAGATGCAGGATGCGCCGCTCACGAGACGTCATGGGGTTAAAGCTGTACGCCATGCCGGTTCGCTTGACCATTTCGGCGGCTTTTTCGGCGCTCATCCGCAATTCTTCGATGCGCAACAGGCGATAATCGTGCGCATCGAAGATGATCCTGTAGCGATCTTCGTGCGGGACATGCAGCGCTTCGAGGGTAAGTTGTTCCAAGGCGAGAAGCAATTCACCTTTTTGAGCGAGGAGCAACTCGATGTCATCCCCGTCAAAACTCACGGTAATGTCCGGATTGATGAACTTCCCGTCGTCTCTGCCCTCGTGGAGTTCGTAATCAAGGGAGAGCCGGGCGGCGGAAAGGACCGGCCCGAGAAACTGGTCCAACTTCTTAGCGATCTCTTCCTGTGCCCACGCCTCTCGCGACATACTCTTCTACAACAATCGGACCTACTAGCCTCGAGGCTTGCTCTTCTTCTTTCTTCGACCGCGTGGAGCTTGTATCACAGTATCTTCGGATGAGAAACGGTTCTGAATAACCTGTTGCAGGACTGCGGTGAGGTTGCCCGTTAGCCAGAATAGCACAAGGCCGCTGGAGAACCCGTAGAAGAAGAACCCCATCATGAGCGGCATGAACTTCATCAGCCGCATCTGAGCAGGGTCCGCCGACGTCGTGGGAGGACTCATTGCCTGCTGCCAGTACTGGGTGGCAACCATGGCAATCGGCAGCACGCGAATCGGGAGATGCTCATAAGTCGACAAGTCCTGGACCCAAAGCCACTCGGCCTGGCGCATCTCGATGGCGACCGACAGTACGTTGTAGAAGCCGATGAAGAAGGGCAATTGCAAGACCATCGGCAGGCAACCGCCGAGAGGATTGACGCCATGCTTCTTGTAGAGCGCCATCATTTCCTCTTGCTGCTGCTTCTTCTTGGGGTCCCGCATGCCGAGCCCTTTATACCGCTCGTTGATTTCCTTGACGAGGGGTTGCAGGGCTTGCATCTTCTTCATCGATTTCATGCTTTTCCATTTCAGCGGAAACGTGGCGAAATTGATGAAGACGGCTACCAGGATGATGCTCCAGCCGTAATTCGAAACGATGTTGGCGTGCGTCCAACGGAGCATCCAGAAAATCGGTTCGGCGATAAAACCCCAGACCGTGCCGAAGTCGACGACCTCTGCAAGCTCGGGGCGGATGGGACGGAGAATATCGACACTCTTGGGCCCCACAAAGACATCGAATTCGTTGCGTCCCGGCGCACTGATCCCCATGGCTGCGAAGATCTGCTCAGACTCGCCCTCGGCCGGCACGATACTGACTGCCGTGGTCTCCAGCCGCAACTCGGTCTGTTCTTCAGACGGCAGAAAGCAGGCAGCGAAAAACAAGTCGTTGATTCCCGCGTACGTGAATGAGCCGATGTTGATGAGCCGCTCGTCTTCGGCGTCACTCGCCTCGTTGCGTTCGACCGAGAGTTCGACCGGATCGTAATAGAGCGTTGCGCTGCTGAGCGAGTTTTGCAGTTGTGCGGTATCGCCAAAACCGCCTTTCCATGTCAGCAGGTGGGACTGCGGCACACCGTTCCTGGTGACTTCGCTTTCCACCCGCAGGAGATAACCCTCTTTCTGAAAACGGAACACCTTGGTGGCGCTGATGCCGGCATCGGAATATTCGAATACAACGGCCGGGCCAGCGGCTCCGAAGGCGGGTTCTCTGGTCATTACGAAAAGGGCATTGTTGAGTTCCTCCAGCGGACTGCCACCCGGCAGGTCTATCTCGAAGGGGTATCCGTTAACCTCCGCTCCGCCCCTGTGGACCAAGTCAAGCTCACCATCCTGTTTGGCATTCTCGTAGTCCTTGAGGATCCAGCTCTTTACGACGGCGCCCTTGTTGGAGAAGCGCACCTTGAACAAGTCCGTCTCGATGATGGACTCCGATTCGACCTTTGCGGCCTTGTTCTCTGCGGCTCGAGACGAATCGGGCGTCCGATCAGAACCTCCCGGTGCTGTACCCGGCTCCTGCGAGAGACCGTCCGGAGTGTCCGCCGGCGCCGAGGAGACGGCCTGTTGGGTTGCGGCCGGCTCATCCGGGGCAGGAGTCGTAGGCTCCTGCATATAGATATACGCCACCATCGCCATCGCCGAGAGCACCGAGGCGATCAGCAGCCGGCGCTGCATGAATTGTTCGTCGGTATTTTCAGACATCGGGTACGGGGTCGATTCCACCTTGCGAAAACGGCCGGCATTTCAGCAGTCGACGGGCCGCGAGGGCCAACCCGCGCCGGGCACCGTGACGCTCGACAGCCTCTCTGGCGTAGACCGAGCAAGTGGGATAGAACTTGCAGAACGAAGGCAGCAGGGGAGAGAGCGCGGACTTGTAGAAAAGCAGGCAGAAGACGACCGTCCACTGGCCGAGGCTACGCGGTTCGGACGGACGGCTTCCGTTCGACACTTTGCTATGTTGAGCTTGCATTCTTCGCAGCTTGAAACACTCGCCGGACTTCCGTCTCCAAACGCGACCAAGCGACGCCGGCAATCGGGCGCCGCGCGTGGAGCACTACTTCCAAGCCGTCCGGCAACTCCGGCCAGTGCCGCCGGATCGCCTCCCGCAATCTGCGCTTCACCCTGTTCCTGACAACAGCCTTGCCGATGGCTCGCGTAACGGTCAGTCCCACGCGGCCGGGCGCCGTCGTTTCCGCGTCTCGAACATGAGCCGTAAAGAGCGAGCTTCGGATGCGCCGACCCTGCTCATACACCCTCTGGAACTCAGCTCTCTTTCTGAGGCGCCGGAACTTCGGGAAGCGTTGAGAAACGGGGGCTCCGGAATCGAAAAGATCATTCGGAGCTGACGGAGAGCACATGCCGGCCCTTGGCCCGGCGATTCGCCAGCACCTTCCGACCACCGGGAGACTTCATTCTGGCGCGAAAACCATGCCGCTTGGCTCGCTGTCTTCGGTTCGGTTGATACGTTCGCTTGGGCATTGCTTTAGCGAGAAGCGGTCACACTCACCACCGCAAATCCGCTCAAGATTACAGAAACCTTAGTCTATCAGCCGCTTGGAGAGCGGTCAAATAGCGGGCCAGGGCTGTCGGCGCAATCTCGAACGTCCTCCTTTCTCGGCATGGGTTCGTTTGGCGTTCGCCGCAAAGGAACGAGCCCGGAGGGCAACGGGAGCAGCGGCGAACGGCGCTCGTCTCGAGACCGACCGAGAACGGCTGACGGGGCAAGGACACTGGCGCAGGACATTTTTTTACCGAGCAATGCCGGGCAATTCCGGGCAGAGAAGCAGTGACTTGCCGGCGGGCGCGAGGGTTCGGGCAGCCATAACAGCCGTGTCTCGTGTCTCGTGATTCGTGAAAAACCCGTTGGTCGGGCTTGTGTTGCTCTCCTTGAAGTCGCCGGTGGGACAGGGAAAAACCATGTTGCGTGATTCGTGCCTCGTGTCTCGTGAAGAACCTTACAGGCCGCGTTGCCGGTGTGGACGGAGAGGGACACTGGCTCAGGGGTAATATTTTTTACTGAACAATGCCGAACAATCGTGAACAATAGTGAACAATCGTGAACAGGGAAACAGTGACGGGGCGACGGGCGCAGTGGTCCGGACGGCGGTTCCTGGTGGTGCGACCCTTGCGCGCCCATGGCGACCCGAACGGCCACAAAGGCCGTGATTCGCGTCTCGTGATTCGTGAAAAGCATAAAAGCCGTGTTTCGTGTCTCGTGTCTCGCGGAAAACCTTACAGGCCGTGTTGCCGGCTTGGGTGACGGCCGCCGCCCCAGCGAGCGCCGCGCCGATGGCAAGTCGATCCGGATGATTCCCGACATCCTGACCTCATGCTAGGCCGACCGGGGCAGTAAAAAAAGACTGAAGGGCTTCAGTACCAAGAGGTATCAAAAATACGTGTCTCGTGTCTCTTGTCTCGTGTTTCGTGAAAACCCGTTGGCCGGGCTTGGGGTTGCTCTCCTTGGAGTCGCCGGAGGGACAGGGAAAAGCTGTGTTTCGTGTCTCGTGTCTCGTGAGGGGCACTTCTCCCATTGCGCCGGCACTTAGCGCTCTCGACACCAGGCTCCGGACTGCGCCGCCGTTCTATTCATGGCGTCCCGCCGCCTACTGCCAGTAACTTGCGCAGGACTCCAAATCCCCGAAGCGCGGCCTTCCAGGTAGGCGACTCCCGCCTGTCGTCGATGAGATCGTCCGCACACAAATTGCAACCGGATCGGGCGCAGTCAACCTCCGCCGGCATGTTTTGCTGCAGAATGAAGTGATGCACTCAGCCGGTTCCAAGCGCTGGATCTTCGCCGTTCTGCTTGCCCTTCTGTTCCCCGCCCTGGCCATTCACGCTTCGTGCGTCGCCGTTCTCGGGCCCGGCAACTGGGGCTCCGGCATGGAAGAACATATTCCCGAGATCCTCACCGATCAATCGCATCCGGCCCTGGCCGGCTACCGCAGCGAGTTTTCCAACGGCACCCCGCTTGCCGAGCAAACCGCACCCGCCACGCCGCCGGGCGTTGCGGTCCGCGGCCGGGTCGCGGCAACCGACCACGACGAATCGAGCGGCCGATGGGTCATTCAATCCCACGAAGGCGAGAGACGGGTCGCCGAGCGGCACTTCTACCTCTGGTCGGAAACCGATGGCTTTCTCGAAGAACTCAGCCTGCCCGGCTCGATCGTCTTCGACCAGCCACGATTCATCCGCCGCCGGGGCGAAACGTTCGTCGTGCTGGAACGCCGGAATTCCTGGTTGATGCCCGTCCGGGACAAGCTCCGCCGCTATGCGAACAGTTGGTTCGACGATACCCTCCGGCCGGAGCGCTCGCTCTACCTCTACGACCTGGAAACGCGGAACCTCAGCTACGTCGGCCCCGGCCACAGCCTGGCCGTTTCACCCGACCGCACTCATGGCGCCTTGCTGCGATCGGGCGCCACCGCCTCCAGCTTCTACAGCCTGCACCTATGGTCGTTCGACAGCGGCGAGATCGAAACGGTCGTGTCGCTGCATGAATCCGAACCGGGCGGCGGCCGTTCCTTCGCATACCGTTGGTCCCGGGATTCCCGCGCGCTCCACCTCAGCGGCGCCTCGGCCGGCTTCGAGCGGCGCAACCCGCAACGCCGCACTCTCAACCACCTCCACATCCGAGGCGTCCCCGGCCTCTACGACCTGAACCGAACCACCAAGGACTGACTTCGAAGGAGACACGAGCCCTGTTCCGGCAAGCTCCCGACCGGGCCAGGACACGCGGCGGCATTGCCCACGGTCGAAACCGTACGAAAGTTCGCGGATGGTCGACAGCCGACTCGCCGAGGAATGGAAAAAGCAGGCCGAATCGCGGCATGAGAGAATGGAGCCTGCCGCCGAGGGCTCCGGCCGCCTGATTCAGGAGCAGAACCGGGCCTTGAAGGCAATCAAGGACGGCATTGGGGACTTATCAGCCCGTGGTAAAAGCTCCGCTGCATTCAAGCGGCGATGCATCCCGGCTGAACTGTGTTGCTCCTCGGTCGAATATGCTTCCTCGCCGCGCCTTGTCAGCCAAGCGCAGCGCCGTTTACGGTGCTACGCGGGCCGCTCTCGGTGCTACGCGGGGTTTCACCACGGACTGTCATGACCCGGATCATCGTCGGGATTAGCGGCGCCAGCGGCACGATCTACGGCGTCCGACTGCTCGAGAAGCTGGCGAAGCTCCCCGACGTCGAGACGCACGCGGTGCTCTCGCGGCCGGGTGAGAAGACCCTCTTCCACGAGACCGGGCTCAGCGCCAAGGACATCAAGGCCCTGGCGACCCACTGGCATTTCGTCGACGCCATCGGGGCGTCCATCGCGAGCGGCTCGTATCCCATCGACGCCATGGTGGTCGCGCCCTGCTCGGTCCACACGATGTCGGCCATTGCCGCCGGAATCACGTCCAATCTCCTGGTGCGCGCCGCCGACGTGACGCTCAAGGAACGGCGGCCTCTGATTCTGGCTGTCCGGGAGTCGCCCTTTCATCTCGGCCACTTGCGGACGATGGTTTCGTTGACGGAAATGGGGGCCGTGATCGCTCCGCCCCTGCCCGCGTTCTACACGAAACCGGAGAGCATCGACGACCTGGTCGATCACGGCGTCAACCGCATTCTCGATCTGCTGGGGCTTCCCCCCGGCGACGCGCATCGCTGGGACGGAGCCTGAACCAACCTGCATTACTCACCACTTGACGGCCGCAGCACGCGAGAAAAAGGCCGTGTTTCGTGTCTCGTGATTCGTGTCTCGTGAAAACCATGGGCAGGGGATCTGGTTTGCTCCAGAAGAAATGTTTGACGGCCGGGGAACGGGAAACGGCGTGATTCGGGAAAGGCCGTGTCTCGTGTCTCGTGATTCGTGAAAAACCTTACAGGCCGTGTTGCGCGCGCCTTTTTCCTCCGCCCGGCTCGCGCCTCGCCCCGACAGCCTTCTCTCGCACGCGCCGGCGCTGCTCCATCGGCGGAAGGATCGAAGCCGGCCTCGACACCGCCGTTACAATATAGGGAGAAGAGCACGTTCTCTTCCCCCTGATTCGAGTGTGGGGGCGTAACGGATTCGACGGGATTGCTTCCGTCGTGGAGAGGCATATCGGGTTCCGAGCTCCCGTAAAACGATCGGAAAAACAACAACTGCCAACGATAATTCGTTAGCATACGCTGCCTGATCAGGCAGCCGCTCGCGTCCACAGGCCCGCATGGGGGCGTGGAGCGTCATCTGGCGGGATGGGCCCCAGGCTTCTGTCCGGAGCGCAAGGCTGACACACAATCGGGCTGGACCGGTTCAGGCGTGTCCGTTCCAACGAACCGGTCGAGACTTTCGAGCGGACTAAGTATGTAGGCTCTCCATGGAGGACTATTCCGGACGCGGGTTCGACTCCCGCCGCCTCCACCACATTTGTTCTGTAAACATTTTATAATCAATTGCTTAGGCTAAGAGATACAGATTGAACACCTTGTAGTTTCCAACTGTACAAGCTAGTTGTTGGGATCGTCAAATCGTTAGGCCACGATTCGCAAGAACGATACCTGTCAGCAACCGTCAGTGCAGCTGCGAGTGGCTTACGGAGCGTGACCTCTCACCTGCGCTTGGGTACTCTTTCGTCGCAAATGCACCATCCTTCGGAAGCGGCGAGTTGCTTGGACCGTAAAGATGACGGTCTATTGAGCGGTTTCAACGGTTGTGTCCCTGTCAAACTTGATAGCATCGGATCTGTAAACAACGGTTGCCTTCGTCGGATGCTGCGTGAACTGCCGGGCCGCGCTGGCAGCCACCCCAGCAGCTTGTGCCCTGCTGGCCGGTTCGTCTCCAACATGCACATACCAGACCGCATAACCCGAATGTAACTGCTAGGCTTCGCCTCGGCTGATACTGACCCTGCCTCATCTCGTAGGCACTTGAGACAACGGCCCACTGCAGTCGGTTGAGCGGTCGAAACGGTAGCCCTCGGCTCGCGCCGTTACTCTCACAGCCCCTGCCGGCTAAAGATTGCTAGGCTGATCGATTCCGATTTCTGCGAGCCACGCGTGTCACAGCGGTGCTGCACATGGCTGTCGATCAAGTACTGTAGCCCCGACTTGTCTTAGCTATCCGATTCTTCCGGGGCCTCTTCATCGGTATCGTGCGATTCCATTTCCAATGGAACGCGAAGAAGTCGATCCTTAAGGAGCTTGATTGTGTCCGAATCAATCCTCGAAGTTTTCGCACGTGCCTGCCATTCCGCCACTGAATCGTAAACGCACTGGCGAAGATAGTCGCGTACGCTCTCCAAGCCGCCCAGTTGCGTAGCAAAATAAGGATGGTTCAGGTTGACAACGAGGGTAATTTCGTTTCCCAACGTGGAATCGCTCACGACATACGGGTCATACGGCGACATCTTCTGTAGAAAGATCTTCCAGGCAATCGGCGGCGTGCAACCGATTGTCCCTTGTTGGGTTGCAGTCCGCGTGCCAACTACGGACTTGAGAATCCTCTCCTTGCTGGCGTGGATCATCTCCGGTGTGGGAATAACGCTAATGTTGATCTGGTCGACCATTTCAGGAGACGTAAGCTCTTTCTTGATGTCATCTAGCGCCACCTTGGTATCCGCCTCGCTCGGAACCCTTTGATCGTTATCATCCAAGCGGCGATCTTTTGCGAAGTCTCGATAGCTGGCGCAATGGGTCTTCAGGCCCGCCTGCACATCATCTTCTTGGCTACCACGCCACAGAATGTTGTCCTTTGTGTGGCTCACATCAAAGCCGTCAAGGTGGATTTCTCCGACCAGTCGTTGGTTGACCAAATCATTGGAACCTTGGAACTGCCCATAAAGATCCGAAGGTCGCCAAGCGTCAGGAAATCCTCTGAGAACGCGATTGGCTTGCAATATTGAGAAGCCGGCGTCTGCGCGACTGCCCGGATCGAGAATTCCAACCCACCCCTTCACGGTCTTGCCGTCGACATCGAATGAGAAGTCCTTCCGATACTTTTTGCCATCGCTCGAAACCAAGAGGCGTCCTTCCAATGAATCCCATGTGAGGATCTGGCCCCTCCACCGGAGGTTGAGGATTCCGGTGCGAAGGTCTGAGCGGTACATTGAGCGCAGAAAATCGCCGATCTTGCCAAGTGTTCGACCTTGAAAGCTCCGATTCATCGCTTTGACCTCGATGATTGTGTAGTGACGATCTGCTGCTTTCGGTGCATTTGTGTATACAACGCTGTCCGGCTGCTGCCCTGCCACCTTGTCTACGTCTACAGTCACGGTGTGCTCAACGGATTCGCCGAGCTTCTTAGTCTTGATCGTCCATCGGTTCCCAAGCCAGCACGCCGCGGTCTTCATCCCCATGCCGTACTTCGACCGACCATTGGTATTTACAGGCGGGCGTGCAACGTGGAGGGCGTGTTCGAGGTCGGTGCTTGACATCCCCATGGCGTTGTCGGCTACGCGCAACAAATCGTCAGACCGATCGTAAACGACCGAGACATTTAATATTTTGTCCTCCTCATGCTTCATATGCTGATCAAGCTCATCCCGATTGTCGAAATACGATTGCGTCGAGTTGTCGACAAACTCAGCAATCGCGTGCCACGGTGAGTAGTCAAGCCGCCTGTACGAGGTAATGGCGTCTGGACCAACGATCAGTCGCATTGACATTGCAGTGATTCTCCTCAGTTGTTTGCTGCGGGGCTACTTCTAACGGTGAGCGTGCCATCATCCTGGCGTACGATCTCGTAGAGTTGGCCCGGAATTAGGTCGTGATCACGCAGAGCATGCAGAAAGACTGCCCCTGCTGTGTCAACTCTTTCCCAAGCAGAAGCCGTACCCTCGTGGTATAGGAGGACCGTCTGGTTGTGTACCACAGGAAGACTAGCGGGCGAATGGATGACCATCATCCTGTGAAGGAGCGTCTGGCATTCACAACTTGTAATGACTTCCTCAGATTCGGATGGGTACTCACCATTGAGCCGTAGTAAGTGCTGGTTCAGGCGGCTCCTAAACAATTGACAAATGACCACTCGTGCTCCAAGTGGGCGGAGTGGACCCCAAAAATGAGACAAGTAGCTAAGCATCTTTTTACAGTGATCGGAGAGAGGTGCTATGGCGTTGTCAAGACGGAAGTTTTCTGCGGAGTTCAAGTTGCGGGCGGTACGGCAAGTCGAGGCGGGAGCCTC
>JAPOOG010000120.1 GCA_026713545.1 Bryobacterales bacterium | reverse complement strand
GATGGCGGAAAGCGGAGAGCCCGTCCAGGGGAAGGAAACGGCTGGCGGCAGACTCAGGGAAGGCAGCCGGCGCTGGGTTTAGCATCATCCGGATCGGTGTCGAATCCGGGGGTTGGGGGTCCAGCGCGGAGCGGATCGCCGCGTCAGCGGCCTCTCAGCGCGAGGTTTTCCGAACGATCCGGATTCCGGGGGTTTCCGCGAGAGGTTGCAGGGTTCTTCGCAACAGCAGGGCGGGGTCTTGACTCTGCTCGAAGGCGAGAGCGAGAGTGCGTCTGCGCCAGATCTGGAGTGAGCGACGTAGGGCGCGGTGCAACAGCCAGCCGCAGACCGTGATCGGCAAGACGATGCCGCCGGCATTGTGTGCAATGAAGCGGAAGCGGTCAATCGGAACGGAGCTGACGATGGCCGTCGTGGACCTGGCGCAGCCGGAGCCCATGGCGGAGCCGCCGGCCTCGAGCTTGAGCCGACGTGCCGGCCACCTGGCGCGACTTTCCTCCTGGACGCGAACTCCGGCGCCGCTCGCGGCAACCGAATCGAGACCACCAAGCGCGGGAGCTTCTCTCAGCCCCGCTGCGTGGGAAGGCGTACCGCAGCGCCAGGCGCAATCTCTCAGGCGATGCAATTCGAGGGCAGAGAGATCAGCGATCGCTGGTGAAGGAAGAGAAAAGGCCGCCGCCGCTGGGGGCTGAGCGGCGACGGCCGTGGGCGAAAGGATCAGCCCTTGAAAAGACCAAAGGCAACTGACAAGACGAGAACCATGGACAAGATCCAGCGGTTCGTGCGGACTTCGGCGGATCGGGTATTGAGATCGCCTCTCAGATGTGCGAGTTCGGTTTGGAGAGCGCCGGTCAGCTTGGCATCGAGCGTGTTGAGGGCATCAAATACATTACTGCCTGCCATGTCGCGAATCTCGTCGACTGCATTGTCGATCAGCGTGTCGTCGATGTTGGAGCTACGCAGAGCTTCCATACGTGCGGAGTTGGAGCTTGCGGTTGACTTCTTGCTGTTCGCATAGTGTCGTGATCCTCCTGGATGCAAGGGTTGGGAGCTTTCCGCTCACCCGTAGCTGGCGGAAAGCGGAGAATCCATTGAGGGGGGAATCCATGGGCGGCGATCGCCGGCAGGCGCGTAGCACGGTCTGTCCAGCAACGTCCGGATCCGCTTGCGAATCCGGGGGTGTGGGGGTCCAGTGGAACGGAGAAAACGTGTTCAGCGGATTCTGAGCGCGTGTTTTTTACGTGATCACGGCTTCGGCGGCCTCGAACGAGAGAAAAGGTGGGGATTTCTCCCCGCCGTGAAGAGCGAACTCAGCGAACGTCCCAAGCGGTTCCGGATTCGTAGTTGGCGTTGACGGGAAGGTTTTTCGGTGTGCCTTTGGCGAGAACGAGCTTGTGGATGAAGCTGTGAGCCTGGTTGACGATGGTTGCAAGAGCGATTTCCTCCTTGCGACTGATGCGCTTGGTGAGGTGCCACCTTCCTTTTTTGCGGAAGTGCTTCTGTATGAGAACGCCGTTGCCGTGGCGCTGGCGGGGAAACTCGGTGGGGCTGAAGCTGAATCTCGCTTCCTGGCCGGGTGCGCCGAAGTCGATGACGCAGCGAAGCCGGCCGATCCAGAGCATGAAGTATTCTTTCGAGTTGCTGTAGAGAGTCAAGTCGTCCTCCAGTCGGTAAGGGTTGGGAGCTTTCCGCTCACTGCTTCCTGGCGGAAAGCGGAGAACCCTCGACGGGGGCGAAACCGTGGAATCGAAGGGAAACGGTCAAAACGATCGGTGAGTGCATCTGAAACAGGCGTTCATCCGCGATCTGCGGGCCGTACTGCGCATTTCAGCGTGCGCCGTGAGAAGGCGCCAATCCTCAGCGGGTGCGAATCCCGCCCGGCAACTGTCGCTCCAGCCGGTAGCAGTCGGAGCGGGCGATGGAGGCAACGACATCGGTTGAAGCACTCCGACGACAAAGGGCCGCCCAGGGCGGTTCAGCGACCACACGGGCTGCAACGCGAGTGAACGCCGCGCAGGCCTCGAAACGAGTGATGCGGAAGCCGACCCGACCTGAATACGGGGAAGGCTGCCAGCGCCATCCCGGGCCAGGATCGATG
>JAPOOG010000063.1 GCA_026713545.1 Bryobacterales bacterium | reverse complement strand
TATCGATCCGGCTCATGCCGTTGTCCTCGGTGCCGTTGCCCATCGCATCGATTCCAACTTCGCCCTGAAGCGTCTCAATGTACGCCTTCTTCTCCCAGAGCTTCGTGTCATGTTCGTCCACCCGACCGCTCAACTCCTCCACATCGCTATCAAGGTCACCAATGGCCTCCGCGTTTTGCCCGCTGCGCTCCTTGCCGCATGCCGCATCGTGTGCAATTCCAGATCCCTCACAAACGGGACCGTCATGTTGACTTGCCGTGGGACCGTAGAGAGCGACCTCAAGATCGCCGATGCCTTTCTCGTTGGCAGCGACCCGCGTGTCGAGCAATCCGATGTCGTCGGCATTGCCCTTGACCGTCTCATCCGTTTGACCGTCTCCGGCCAGATCGGCGAGACCCGTCTCAAGTAGATCGACCTTCCCAGCAGTTAGATCGACCTTCCCAGCAGTACCGTCATCGCCGGTGAGTCCCTTGATGCTCTCCTCTATTGACGCGATACGACCGGTTTCCGTTCCGTCGTCGGCCGTTTGCAGCAAATCATCCAGGCGATCCTCGTTGGCGTCCGCGGTTGTCATGGCACTGTCGGCCGTCTCGAATGTTTTCGCGACCGCATCGACCAACGCCTTGCCATCGTCGTCTTCCAATACATCCGTGTTTGCGTCTTCTTGCGCCAACAGCGCGCTTAACAACTCGTTGGCCGGGTTCTGGTTATCGGGGTCGCCGACCAATTTCAAGTACGTCTCTCTAGTGCCTTCAGCGTCTATCCTGAGCTTTTCTGCGTCGTCTGCATCTGCTACCAGGCTTGGCGCCGGATCATCTCCCGCATCAGCAAGCGCCGCTTCCGCCTTGGCCTCGTCAAACTTCCGCAAGGTCACCAACTGATCCAGGTATGATTTTGCATCCCCGAATGCCTTGCGCGCGTCGTTGTTGGCCGTATCCAACGCCTTCACCGTCGTTTCGAGGGTCTCCGCCGCCTTGTCGACTCGATTGTTGATATTTCCAAACCCCGAGATCAGCTCCCGATGATCGGTAGCGAGGTTAATGGGATCCCCACCGGTAGGCGTGATCGTGACTGCGGTTCCTAACTCTTGGTTATGCGCCCTCAAGACTGCCGTCAGGCGTTTCAGTTCGTCCTCAACGTGTTTGTGCGCGACTCGCGCCCGTCTTTCGGCTTCTTGCAACGGCGCTAGATTGAGGTTGCCCTCATTTTCGGCAGTGGTCACAGCCATACTAGCGTCTCTAAGGGCGTTTGCACGAGTTTGCAATTCGGTCTGTATTTCACCAAGCGTATCGATGTCCGTAGACGCGACTTCTTCGAGCTGCAGCCGACCTTCATCATCGAAGGCAGTTCCTTCTATTGCCTGGAAACCCTGGAGTTCATCCTCCCCAAAGAGTCTGTCCAGTGCATCAGCGTCCAAGGGGTTGTCGTCATCATCGGTAAGACCCGTGCCGGTAACGTTAATGTCATTGTAGGCTGTGGTCAGGGCTGCAAGGCGACCATCGGTGCCGACCAGGTCATTGTAAGCTTCAATGGCATCCGTGACCTCCTTTTCCGCCATCAGCACTTCGATGACCTCGTTGTAGACTTCGCCACGAAACGCGTTCAGATCGGCTTCCGCCAGTCTTGCGGCACGTTCGAGATTGGACTCTACGTTGGGATCGTCGTCCTCTCTTGGGAGGTCCTCATTGGCGTCAACCCACGCTTCGTACAGTTCAATTGCCCTGTCATACCCTGCGTCCCCGGTTAGCGCGTTCATGCATGCAGGCTTACCGTCACCATCCGTTGCTGGGAACGAAAGCCGAGTCAAAAGCGCCGTCCGTTGAGTAGCGTCAATATCAGCGTCCGCCGTAGTGCGCACAACGGGCGTACCCGTTGTTCCCTCAAGAATGACATCCAATGGAGACTGACCCGTCCTTGCGGTTCCTTGCGCCATCCTTGCCACCCCCTGACATTTCGCAATGTCGTCGAAGAGCCTGGGTGCCGGAATCTGTGCTGGCATCTCTTGCGAAAACGCCGGCCCCACGCCCAGCGCGCCGAAACCAAACGCGCCCAACGCCGTCAAAAGCAAGCGTCTGCAAATCGCGAAACTTCCCCTGTTCATCGCAAAGATGGGGGACCAGCATCGTTTCGCGCAGGGGTGCGGCAATGTGAGCTCGCCAAACCAAAGTCGCCAAGCCATTGAATTCTGGTTCAAATCCAACCACTATTTCGCTCAGCGCGCTGGTATGCGGCATCACGCTCGATTGGAGTCAGGCGGTTATCGCACCCACACCGTTCGATTGCGGATAAAAGCCTCCATGGCTGCAGGGATTGGGGTGCCGTTCATCGCGTTCGGACAGGTTCTCCACATACTCAGCGTAGCGCTCGCTAGGAACCACTTGGCGACGTATGCTTTCGTCCCATGAGCCCTGAAATCATCGCTATCCTCGCCGTGGCCATTGCGCTGGCGGGCCTGATCCTGGGACAAGGTCACCAGCTCGGGCAGAGCATACCCGGACTTGACCGGCGCCTGACCTCAGCAATCCAGCAGCTTGATCGGCGCCTCACCGCGGAGGTCGCCGCGCAGCGCGATGAGATTGCTGCGTTGCGAGATGGGCAGGTTCAATTGGGCGAACGTCTGGCGCGCCTGGAAGGGATGATCGAGACGGCCTTCCGCCTGACGCCTCCGGAGGCGGCATGATCGGAAGCGCATAACCCACTGCCGCCAGTCATCAAGTCCACTTTGCAGGATTGTCTGTCACGCGGTTCAATACGCCGGTCGTCGAATTGCACTGCCTCGATGTCGTCTGGCGCCTGCGGCGAAGCAAAGACAAAGAATACAGCCGCTTGGCCGTGTAGGCGTCGCGGCATTGTCGTTGGCTCGCCCGCGCACACTCGCGTCTCCCTTCGTCGCGATGAACCCGCCGCTTGCGTGTCAATCACCAAGTCCACGATTCAAGTCGCCCATACCGGCGGAATCGTTCCCGGTCGCCCGGCGCCATGCCGACTTCACATTCGCATCCGGTCTGTCGAGCCTTCCCATGTGCTTGTCCGGGTCCGGGTGTCCGAAGTGCTGAACGGGGATCGGAATCCGACGCTGCCGATGATCAAGCGGCTGCACGAGGGCCTCGATATTCCCTGCGAGGGCCTGATTCGGTAATCTTCGGCATGAAATCGGCGGCTTAAGGCGGTCAGGGCTGTCCGCAATGGCGCGTCGGGCGAAGCCGGAACAGAGCGAAGCGCGACAGATCCTTCGACGCAAAGTCAAAGGCTGGCGAAGGGGACGGCGGCCACGGCGGGGCCGAGCGGCAAGCGCACGTCACCCGGATGCACCACGAATCCCGGTCTCGCCGTGTCCTTCATACCGCGCTGGAACCTTCCGATGGCGGCGGCCATGGCCGGGCGCGGCGTACCGGACAACTTCACCTCGATGGGCACCGGCCCCGTTGCCGTCTCGACCACGAAGTCGACTTCCGTCCCCGCCCGGGTCCGCCAGAAATGAACCCGGGGATCCATGCCTCGATGCGTCAATGTCCGAACGATTTCCGACAGCACGGCGGTTTCGAGGATGGCGCCGCCCATGGGGCCCGCCGCCGCATGCGCTGGGTCCCTGAGACCGGCAAGGAAACAGAGCGTGCCAACGTCGGTGAAGTAGACTTTCGGGGTCTTGACGAGCCGTTTTCCGACGTTGGCGAAGTAAGGGCGCAGCACAATGACCTGGTAGGTGGCCTCGAGCACGGACAGCCATGCCTTGATCGTATTGACCGCGACCCCGAGGTCGCGCGCGACATCCGTCAAACTCAGCAGTTGGGCGCTTCGTGCCGCCAGAACGCGGAGAAAGTTCTGATACTGCATCAGGTCGCCGACCTGCCGCAGCATGCGCACGTCACGCTCGAGATAGGTCTGAACGTAGCTGGCATGCCAAAGCGCCGCATCCCGCGCGGGTTGAACGGCCAGTTCCGGGTAACCGCCTCGAAGAAAGGATTTCCACAATTCGCCGAACCCGACCGGCGTTTTCGCGCCCGGCGGTCGTTCGCGTTCCCACGCCAAGGGGTCGTGCGGCCGCCCATTGGCCTCGCGCCTGGACAACGGCAACAGGCGCAGCATCGCGGCACGGCCCGCCAGCGACTCGGTCACCTTCTCGGCGAGCAACAGGTTCTGCGAGCCGGTCAACAGGTATTGACCCTTCCTGTGACGGTTCGCGTCGATTTTTTCCTTGATGTAGGGAAGCAGGTCGGGCACGTATTGCACCTCGTCAAAGATCGCGGGCGCCGGATACAGTTCCAGGAACCCGCGCGGGTCCTCGGTGGCGGCCGCGCGAACGTCCGGCGGCTCCAGGGAGACGTACCGGCACTGCCGCCCGAAGAGATGCAGCAGCAGCGTCGTCTTGCCGGACTGGCGCGGTCCGGTGAGCACGACCGCCGGGAATTCCGACGCCGCCCTCTTGAGGACCGGTTGCAGCGATCGTTCGATGTACGCCAAGTTCATGGATGTAAATTATGCAAGTCAAATGCAAAATAATCCACTATTGCCGGTAGGGGACCTCTGATTTCCCTTCGAATGAAGGCCCCATCGGCGACGAATGCTCAGGGACCCGCTTCCGGATCGATGCCGGCGGCGGGCAATCCCGGGTTCCTCCAATCCGGCCGGGGCGCGTGTTTATCTCGTAAAAACGGCCATGGCCGACAGGCGGCGGTCCATCGCCGCCAACTGAGCCCAAAAGCGCTCGTCCGTCTCCATCATGCGGGATTCCATCGACGCACGGCCGTTGACGACGAGGGCGGTCGGAAGGCCGAACATCGCAACCATCACACCGATGATTGTCCAGGCGAAGCATGCGCAGTGTCCGTGCCGGGACCGCCCGGCCCGCACGATGGGTTCCGCTACAGGATCTGCCCCCCGATACTCCGGGCAATCCTTGCCGCGGCGGCATGCACCGAATCCCGCGCCAGGTGCGCGTAGCGCGCGGTGCTCTCCACCCGGCGGTGGCCCAGCAGTTTGCCGATCATGGGCAGGCTTTCGCCCAGCGCCAGAGCGCGGGAGGCGAAGCTGTGGCGCAGGTCGTGCAGCCGGACATCTTCGAGTCCGGCCCGGCTGCGGATGGTTCTCCAGGCATTGTCGAGTTTTTTCATGTGCC
>JAPOOG010000118.1 GCA_026713545.1 Bryobacterales bacterium | reverse complement strand
GGAGTCTCGTGGACACGAGCCTCTTCTCGTATGAGGCAAGGTTCCTGGAGCGGGCTTATCTTCAGGCGATCGTTCTCGCCGTTCAGCTTGCCGTGTACGGCGAAGAAAGGGTCAACGACTTGACGGAGCAGCTCAAGGAGGGGGCCCACGCCCAGTGCGTCAATGGCGTGCTCGATACCCTGACCGAGGTCCCGTTGCCGCCCCGACTCTGACGAGTCCGCGTCGCCGCAAGTTCGATCAGCAGCGCGAGATGCGGGATCAGGCGCTGTTACGCGCGGCAGGTCACAAGAACGACTCGGATTCCCCCGTTTGGGTCTGACGGCCAAGCCTCGGATCGAACCGGAAATCGGAAACGGGCCCGGCCCTGAGGAGATGCATGTCACGGTGCGTCGGATTGAGGATGAGGTTGCTGTCCCCATGGACCACGGCGCTTGGTACCTGTAGCGCGACGGATCGCCCGCCGGCAAGCCAACGGTCGCCGATCCCGCGTGTCGTGGTTCTCGAACCCGTTTCCCATCCGGGCGGCAATTCGCTGGGGCAAAAACTACTAACTGAATACGCCGTGAAGAAGCTGGCCGATGAGTTGCTCCACCTCGCGACCGCCGGCTTCAGTGGAAGCGTGGCAGAGCGGTGTTTCGTCGCCCAGTAGCCGGTGTGGTGTCGTCATCCAGTCGCTCGCGGCGTTGGAGTCTCCGGCCATCAATTCTCGCGCCAATGCAGCAAGGCGCGCGACTCGCACCACGTGGTCCGATTCTGTCGGTGTGAGGCGCCCGCTCCTGCGGCGTCGACCGAGAGTCGTGGCCGGCATTCCAACAACCCTGGCAATTTCCCCTTGGGGCGCACCCACAGCTTGAACCAGGTTTTCCAGAGCAACGAATGGCAAACCACTGCGTACCAGGTCCAAAATGCCTTTGGACTGCACATCTGGCTCCGCCGTCGTGCCAGACGTCAGCATGGCGACAACAGACCGGTCCAACTCCGTAGCTTCGCGTTCGACAGAAAGCTCGCGGGCGTCGACGTTTACGCGGCCCTGTGACTTCTCGACGAGGAGGGGGCCTGGATGAGGCATGGGAATCGGATTAGCCATTTGGGCAATTGATAATATCCATACGGTCAGCATGCATTGCGTATGTCACGAAAAGCAAGGCGGCCGAAGGGCACCCGCTTCAGCATCAGTGGACGATCCCGTTGTATCCGATACGCCGCGACATGGCTCGGTCTGAACCCATGCATCAGCCGATGTCGTAAGGATCGAGAACCTCGACGCCCAGCGCCCTGAAGTCGCGATTGTCACTCGAACGTCGGCGGCGGACGCAGACGTTCCCTTGCACGTGGCGGGGCGAGTTGCTCAGTTCGAGCCTCTGGTGCGAGCAACACGTTCTTGAGCCGCGGTCTGGCCGCCTTCTCCATTTGCCGCCACTATTCGATAGGCACCAACACCGCCGTCTGGACGCACCGTCGAGTCACAATCTGAGGACCCTCCGTCAGACTGGCGGAGAGGAACTCGCTGAAGCACTCCTGTCAGGGTATTTCCCGAGCGCCAGGAATAGCGCGATGGATACCAGGAGTAGTCCAACGGAGGTCGTGAGCATCACGGTGTACCCGTC
>JAPOOG010000017.1 GCA_026713545.1 Bryobacterales bacterium | reverse complement strand
TGACGGCCGGTGAACGGAAAAGGCCAAAAAAGCCGTGATTCGTAAAAAACCTTACAGGCCGTATTGCCGGCGCGGGGGGCGGCCGCCGCCCCAGCGAGCGCCGGGCCGAGGGCAAGTCGATCCGGATGATTCCCGACATCCTGTCCTCATGCTAGGCAGGCCGGGGCGGAAAAAAAAGACTGAAGGGCTTCAGTACCCCAGTGCAACGATTCGTCAAAAACACAAAAGCCGTGATTCGTGTCTCGTGACTCGTGATTCGTGAAAAACCGTTGGCCGGGCTTGGGGTTGCCCTACCCGGAAACGCCGGAGGACCGGTGAACCTTGTTTTCGTTTGCTCCACGGATCAGGCATCACTTGTGACGGCTCTTCTTTCCTCAGGCCAGGCAGGCCGGGGCGGTAACAACAAGACTGAAGGCCTCCAGTACTTTTCAGTACATCGAGCCGAAAGGGAACATTTTACTTTGCTCTCCAGGGGAGCTTCTCCCATTGCGCCGACAGCCGGATCCGGGTACTTTTTCTGCTCCCATTGTTTCGGACGGGGATTCCCGGATGATTCCCTCAGCGGAAGCCAGCGGAAGCGGAGGGTTTTCAAGCAGATTCGCCGCTACGGGAAGGGAACAGGGAGTTCCGGAGCTGGCTATGGGGCGACGGTTCGGTAGAGCAGGCCGAAGACGGTGGTGGCAAGGATGCCGATGAGCGGCCAGATGACGCGCTGGAGAACCCGGATTTCGGTATTCAGTTCGTCGAACCGTGACTCCATGACGGATTCGACGGCAGCGAAGCGTGACTCCATGATATCGATCACGTTCCGACCGGCTTGCGCGCGAACCTGCTCGACGGCTTCATGTGCGAGGTCGGGGTCCACCCGGGCGGCCCGCCAGGCGCGGTAGATGGCGTCGACGGGCGGTTCGGGAGCCGCAGTCGAGGCAGGCATGGATGCAGGATAGCACTTCAGGGCCTTTCTCAATCCTCTCTCCGCCAGCGCCAAGCATCACGAAACACGAGACACGAAACCCAGCTTTTCCCACATCACGAATCATGGCCTTTACGGCCTTTCCCGAATCACCGTCCCTTGCTGCGACCCCGGCTCCGCCACTTCTCTTCCAGGAAGATCTGCAACTGAAGCTTGAACTCGCTCACCGAGGGCGGCTCGAAGAAGTAGCGGTGGTTGAACTTGAGGCGCGTCAGTCCCCACGGGAAATAGTAGTTCGCGCCCCAGGTCAGATAGCGGGCTGCCGCCGTTCCCCTGGAAAAATCGTTCATCTCCGCCACGACATCGACCTTCCTGGAGAGGTGAACCAGACCGCGGCCCCACCAGCCGCGGCTGCTCACTTCGCCATCCCTGCCCGCAAGATAAGAGCCCTTCACCGTCAACAGCGAATGAACTTTCAAGATGAAGTCGCCGGTGACGCGGCGCTTGAGCCGAAGCTGCCCGGATTCGCCGTCGCGCCCTTCGTAGTGAGCGAATCCAAGGGTCAGCCGATCGTTGAAGAACGGCGATCTGACATGTCCGAAAACGTCCTTCCAGCGGTTGGAGTCGCTTCGAAAACCGCTGCCTTGCACGATGTTGATGCTGTAAGCCGCCGCTCCCGCATCGCCCACGAAGAAGACACCGTGCTCGCGCACGGGAAAGAGCACCCAGGCGGCCGGGAAGTCGATCATGTCGAGGAAGAACGGCGATTCGGTGTAGTCGCCGACGAAGGGAAGCCAGCTTCGCCCCATGCGGACCTCCAGGTGCTCGGTGGGGTGGTACGAGACCCATAAGTCCCAGATGCTCCTGGTCCTGAAGTCGTATTGGAAGCGGGTGCTGGTCTTGGGGAGGAAGAAGCCGTCCGCCCAGATGCGGGCGCGGCGCACGAAGGAGCGGTTACCGGAAAAGGGGTCGTGGGTTCCATGCGCCTGGAAACGGCCCTGAAACCGCCAATCGTGGAGTTGGGCGGGGCTTGGGCGTATTGCGACGAACAGCAAGGCGAACACCGCGACGACCACGAATTGACATGAATTGACGCGGCTCCTCATGCACGATTTCCAGCGGTTCCGTTGACAGGATGGCTCAGCCCGCATTTCCTACTACTTGGGCAACGGTTTTTCGGACAGAGGAGTGATGCGGGCAAGAGCCCAGACGGCACCCGCGCGCTCCCAGGGGGGCGCCTGGTCCCCTCACTTGGCGCGACAGGCAGGTCAGTTTTTCCTTCGCCCGCGTGCGGATCATGCAAGCAGGAAACATCCAGACGGGTACCAACGGCGCTTGATCAGGGGAGAGCTTCAGGCCAGCAGCTTTTGCACGACCCGGCCCGACACGTCGGTCAGGCGGAATTCGCGCCCCATGTGCTTGTAGGTGAGCTTCGTATGGTCGAAGCCAAGGCAGTGCAGCAGGGTCGCCTGCAGGTCGTGGACGTGCACCGGATCTTGCACCACGTTCAAACACAGATCATCGGTCTCGCCGACGACCTGACCACCCTTGACGCCGCCGCCGGCCAGCCACATGCTGTAGGCATTCGGATGATGATCGCGGCCCGCGTTGGAGCGGTCTTCCGGCTTGCGGTGCTCGACCATCGGGGTGCGCCCGAACTCGCCACCCCACACGATGAGCGTGTCGTCGAGCAACCCGCGGTTCTTCAAGTCTTTGATCAAACCGGCGGTCGGCTTGTCGATCTTGCGGCAACGCTTGGGAATCTTGCTGTTCAACGAGGTGTGGTCGTCCCAACTCGCATCCATCATCAAGATGAATCGCACGCCGCGCTCGACCATGCGCCGCGCCAGCAGGCAGTTGCGGGCAAACTCGCGGGTGTCGTCATCGCCGCTATCGAGATCGTACAGTTCGCGGACGCTCTGCGGCTCCTTGGAAAAGTCGAGCAGTTCCGGAGCGGACATCTGCATCCGAAAGGCCAACTCGTACGATGCGATCCGCGACGCGACTTCGAGGTCGCCGGTGTCGTGGTAGCGTTTCTCGTTCAGCCCGCGAACCAGGTCGATCGTCGCCTGCTGCGACTCACGATTGATCCCTTCGGGGTTCGACAAATAGAGAATGGGATCACCCTGATTCCGCAGCAGACTCCCCTGATAGTGCGACGGCATGAAGCCGCTCGAGTAGTTCGACGCGCCGCCGCTCGTCCCGCGTCCCGACGGCAGCACGACGAAGCCCGGCAGGTCTTCGGCCTCGCTGCCCAGCCCGTACATGGTCCACGCGCCCATCGACGGCCGGCCCGGCTGGATCGAGCCGCTGAACATCAAAAGCTGCCCCGGGTGATGGTTGATCGCGTCGGTGCGCATCGACCGCACGAGGCAAATGTCATCGGCGCACGAGCCGAGGTGCGGCAGCAGCTCCGACAACTCCATGCCCGACTTCCCGTAGCGCCGGAACTTGAACGAACTGGCCATCACCGCCGCGTTCGGCTTGATGAAGGCCAGCTTCAGATCCTTGGTCATCGAGGGCGGCAGCGGCTGCCCGTCATACTTCGCCAGCGTGGGTTTCTCGTCGAACAGCTCGAACTGCGTCGGGCCGCCCTCCATGAACATGAAGATGACGTGCTTTGCCTTGGCCGCGAAGTGGGGCTCCCTGGGCGCAAGCGGGTTGATTTTCGGCAGGGCGGCCGACGCCGTCAGCCCATCCGCAGCCAGCAGTTCTGCGAGCGCCATCGTCCCGACGCCGCCGGCGCAGCGCCGGAAGAAATCGCGCCGGGTCTGGGTGTACAGGAATTGCCGCCGGTCCATATCTCTGCCTCCCTGGAGTTAGCCTGCATGTCTCACCACCCGACGGTCGAAGCACGCGATACGACCGCCATGACTTCGCTTTTCCTTCGCAACGCTTGCTTGCCGTGCTCGACGTACTGTCAAGTACGCCTGCGCGCGCCTTTTTCCTCCGCCCGGCTCGCGCCTCGTCCTGACGGGCCTCTCACGCACTTCGCCTCGCCACGTGGTGAGACATGCAGGCTAGTCTCTACTCCCTGGTGATGAACTCATCCAGATTCATCAAACCTCGTCCCACCGTCACCCAGGCCGCCAGTTCCGCCGGTTCCTCGCCCGCCAGCTTATAGGGAATCACGGCCTCGACCGCCTTCGGCTCCCGCTCGAAAAGCTCCTTTTGCCCCTGCCAGAACGTCTGCAGCATATCCTTCTCGCGACTGTCGGGATCACGCGCCAGGCAAAGCCGGAACGCATAGGAGAATCGATCGCCTCCGGACGCCGGGCGCTCCTGGAGCACACGCACCGCCAACGCCTGCGCCGCCTCGAAGAACACGGGGTCATTCAACAGGTTGAGGGCCTGCAGCGGCGTATTCGACCGCCGCCGACGGGGAGTGCTCAGGGTCGAGTTCGGCGCGTCGAAATTCGCCAGCATCGGGTACGGCGCGGTCCGCTTGTACTGAATGTAGAGGCCTCGCCGATAGCGATTCCTGTCCTCGTTCTCGACCCACTTCGAGCTCCCGTAGGTCACTTCGGCGATTCCCTTCGGCTGCACCGGCCGCACACTGCGCCCGCCCACTTCGTCATAGAGCAAGCCGCTCGCCGTCAGCGCCGCATCGCGAATCTGCTCCGCCGTCAGCCGCAGCCGCGACTGCCGCGCCAACAGCCGATTGTTCGGGTCCCGCGACTCCAAATCCCTGCGTGCATGCGACGACTGCCGGTAGGCCGCCGACATCACGATCCGTTTGTGCATCCGCTTCATGCTCCAGCCGACCCGCCGGAACTCCGAGGCCAGCCAGTCCAGCAACTCCGGATGAGAGGGCGCCACTCCCTGCGCGCCGAAGTCACCGGGTGTCGCCACCAGGCCCGTCCCGAAGAACTCCTGCCACATGCGGTTGACGGTCACACGCGGCGTGAGCGGGTTCCGCTCATCCACGAGCCAGCGCGCCCATCGCAATCGAGCCGCCTCGGCGCCCTCCGCCAACGGGGGCAGCACGCCCGGAACATCCGGTTGCACGGCGACGCCCGGACGCCGCCAGTCTCCGCGCACCGCGATATGCGTCGTCACCGCCTCCGGGACCTTTTCCAGCACGTATGCCTCGCTCGGCCGCGGCAATGCCTCTTCCAGCTCGCTCAGCTTTCGGCGCAACTCCTTGAAGGCCTCGACGGCGCAGTCATCCTTCGCCAGTTCCGGTCCGTAGCGCTGAATGAAGTAGTCCGTGACCCGTTGCCGCTCGCGCTGCGAACGCTCCGCGGGAGGCGTGTGCAGCCGCCGGTCCGCGTGGTCAAGCATGGCCCGCATGGAAGTGACCTGAAAATCCCATTCCGTGCTCTCGCCGGGATGGTCCATGGCCCGCACGATGTTGGCTTCCCACTGCGGCTGCAAACGCGGGATCTCGACCTCCTCGAGCAGCGCCCGCCGCTTGCGCTGGTACTCCGGCAGGGCTTGCAGATACGGACCCAACTCACCCGGCAGCGGCGCCATGATCTCCGCTTCACGGGCAGCGTCAAAGAACGAGTAGAGCTGATAGAACTCCCGTTGGCTGATCGGATCGAACTTGTGGTCATGGCATTGCGCGCAACCCACCGTCAGGCCCAGCCAAACCGTTCCCACGGTGTGCGTCCGGTCGACCAACTCCTCGAACCGGGCCTCGCCACGCTTCACGCCCGCTTCGCGGTTCTTCAAGGTGTTGCGATGGAACCCGGTCGCCACGCGCTGCGCCGTCGCGGCGTTCGGAAGCAAATCACCGGCGATCTGCTCCACCGTGAACTGATCGAAAGGCATGTCGCGGTTCAACGCCTCGATCACCCAATGCCGCCAGCGCCAGGAATGCGGCCGGTCGAGGTCTTTCTCGAAGCCGTCACTATCGGCGTAGCGCGCCAAATCGAGCCAGCGCCGGGCCCACTTCTCGCCGTAATGGGGCGAGTCGAGCAGCCGATCGACGAGCCGCTCATACGCGCCCGGCGCGTTGTCCAACAGAAACTCGTCGATCTCGCCGGGCCCGGGAGGCAGCCCGATCAGGTCGAAATGCAGACGCCGCAGCAGCGTGACCTTGCCGGCCTCCACCGAAGGACGGATCCCTTCTGCCTCCAACTTCGCCAGAACAAAGCGGTCGATCGGATTGCGAACCCAAGTCCGCTGCGAAACCTCGGGCGGCTGCGGCCGCCTCACCGGCTGAAACGACCAATGCTTCGCCGCCTCCGAGCGCTTCGTCTCGACGGGTTCCGCCTTTTCCGGCCACTCCGCACCCTGATCGATCCAAGCCCGAAGCACGCCGATCTCGCCATCGGAAAGCCGTACATCCCCGGGCGGCATATTGAGCTTCGCGTCGGCGCTCGAAACCCGCCGAATCAGCAAGCTCGCTTCGCTGTCCGAAGGGACGATCGCCTGCCCCGAGTGGCCCCCCTCGAAGGCCGCAGCCCGCTGGTCCAGCCGCAGCCCATTCATCTGCATCGACGGCCCATGGCAGGCGTAGCAATTGCGATGAAAGATCGGCTCTACATCCTGTGCAAAGTCGACCCTGCCGGATGACGCCGGCGGCGAATCCGCCGCAGAACCGGCTGACACTGCAAAGCAGGCTAGAAGGAACCAACGCACCGGGCACCGAACCATGGCGAAACCGTTCGACCGGTTCCCATTCTACTAGCGCAACCATTCCCCATGCAGAGAGGAGGTGAGCGGTTGCGAAACCGCGTGGTGGTGTTCCGGCGTCGTTCGCCTGACCGACGCGATCCGGCTGCTACGTCGATTTCCTACACTATGGTCATCGACGAGAATGCCGTGAAGTTCATGCCTCGATGGTTTCTCGCATTGCTGATCTGCGCTTCCGCCGGCGCGCAGGCTGATGCGGTGGACCCGGAGCATATCGAGTTCTTCGAAAAGCGCATCCGCCCGCTGCTGGCCGCGCATTGCTATCCGTGCCACAGTTCCCAGGCAGCCACCGTGTTCGGGGAGTTCCGGCTTGACAGCGCCGCGGCGCTGTTCAAAGGGGGCCGATCCGGGCCCGCCGTGGTCCCTGGCGATCCGGAAGCAAGCCGCTTGATTCGGGCCGTGCGCTACGACTCCGAAGGAATCGCCATGCCGCCGACAGGGAAGCTCGGAAACCGGGACATTGAAGCGCTGACGGAATGGGTGCGTCTCGGCGCGCCCTGGCCGGAGGCCGGCCCCGACGCATCCGCGAACGCCTCCGCTGACGCGGCGAAGGTCGAGGACGGCCATTGGGCATGGCAGCCGCTCACCAGCAGGGCGCCTCCGAAGGTAACCCGAACCGATTGGCCCCTTGGAAGCATTGACCGCTTCGTGCTCGCCAAGCTGGAGAGCAAGGGCCTAGCTCCCGTCGAGCAGGCCGATCGATACACCCTGCTGCGGCGATTGGCGCTCGATCTGACCGGCCTGCCCCCAACGCCGGCCCAGATCCAGGAATTCGAGAGGGCGCCTTGGCCGAATGCGATCGAAACAGCCGTTGACAGATTCCTGGCCTCGCCGGCTTTCGGCGAGAGATGGGGCCGTCACTGGCTGGACTTGGCTGGATATGCGGACACCTTGGGCCTCGGGCGGCGAATTCCGTCGCTGCACGCATGGCGCTACCGCGACTACGTCATCGACGCGTTCAACCACGACAAGCCGTATGACCGCTTCGTGCGCGAACAGGTCGCCGGGGATGTGCTTGCATTCCGGGACGACACCCAGCGGCGCGAGCAGATCGTCGCGACAGGCTTCCTGGCCATTGGTCCATGGGCACTCGTGGACCAGGACAAAGTGCAGCTCCGGATGGACATCATCGACAATCAGCTCGACACCTTGGGCAGAGCCTTCCTCGGCCTGACTGTCGGCTGCGCCCGCTGCCACGACCACAAGTTCGACCCGATACCGCAGCGAGACTACTATGCGCTGGCCGGGATTTTCCGTAGCACGAGGACCCTCGAGGCAAGGATGTCAGGCGTCTTCAGCGACGTCCATCGCATGCCGCTCCCCGAGAGCTCCGCAGAACTCCGGGAGCGCGCCGAGGCATTGGAGGCCTGGCACGGGGAGTACCGGCGGGCCCTGGCCGAGCAGGCCAAGGCCGAGAGCCTCGTCAAGGAGTTACAGGCCAAGGTGAAGGCCTTGGAAGGAGAGGGGCCGGACCGAGATTCAATCAATGGCCTGAACGATCAATTGGCCGGCGCGCGCAAGGACGCGACGACTGCCAAGACCGAAGCCGCGCGGATACTGCACTACGGCAAGCCCGCACCGCCAATGGCTCTGGCGCTGGCCGACGAACCGGAACCCGAGAACGCCCGGATCTGCCTCGGCGGCAACCCGCGCAGCCTCGGTGACGAAATACCCAGGGGTTTCCTCTCCCTCGTCCCTCTCGATCCGAATTCCAAGATCGCGAATCGACGCTTGATCGGCATCGGTTTCCAGAAGAGCAGCGGACGCCTCGAGCTGGCTCGCTGGCTGACAGAGCCTGACAATCCGCTGACCGCCCGGGTCATGGCCAACAGAATCTGGCACTGGCCGACGACAATTACTCTGGCCGGTCGCGACCACTAAAGTGGCCGGCCCCTCGCGGCGGTGTTCATTGTACTCTGTTCACGCCTCCTCTCCTTGCGTTCGAGCTTTCGCGGCCTCAGCCCGGTAGCTCGGCACGGTCAGTTCCAAGATCACCGAGTGATGCACCACCCGGTCGATTGCGGCCGCCGCGGTCATGTCGTCGTGGAAGATCTGATTCCACTGCGAGAACACCAGATTCGACGTGATCATCACGCTACGCCGCTCGTAGCGCTCCGCCAGCAGCGAGAACAGCACCTCCATCTCTGCTCGGTCCTGCCGGACATAGCCGATATCGTCGAGACACACACAGGCGTAGCGGTCCAGGCGTCGCAGTTCCCGCGCCAGCCGCAAGTCCCGCTTCGCCTCCACCAGCCGCTCCACCAGCGCTTGCACCGCCACGAACAGCACCGGCTGCCCGCGTTCCACCAGGGACCGTCCCACCGCTGCCATCAGATGCGTCTTGCCCACACCCGGGTTCCCGAACACACACACGTTCGTGGCGTCCTCGAGGAACTCCCCCGTGCACAGCCAGCGCGTCCGGCCCCGCACCGCTTCCGGCAGCCGCCCCAGTTCCAGCGTCTGCAGCGTCTTGCCTCGCGGCAGCTTCGATTCCCGCAGCAACCGCGCGATGCGGCGGTCCGTCCGCTCACTGGCCTCCAGCTCCAGCAGTTCGTCCAGATAGCGCTCCGGCTCCCACTGCCCATCCCGTGCCTTGGCGGCCAGGTCCTGGTAGTGAGCCAGAAACGACGGCAGGCGGAGATCCCGCAGTCGCTGCTCCAGCCGCTGGGCTCTCTCCCTCGCCTTGCTCATCCCGCCTCCTTCACTGTCACCGTCTCCAGCAACTCGTCGTACGAGCTCAGCTCCGGCTGCAACGGCGCCATGGCGACCGCTGCCGCAGAGGACGGCCTGGCTGGCTCCAGCATTGCCCGGATCGCCTCGCTGTCCGGTCGCTGCCCGGCCTCCAGCTGCCGCCGCAACTCCGCTTCCACCGACGATTCCAACGTCGTCGCCGCCAAGTGCAGGATGCGCAAGTACTCCAGATCCGCCCCGCTCCTGCCGCTCTCGCTCAAGGCGTCATAGGCCTGCCGGAACACCAGCGTCGGAAACAGCGCCTCGCGGTAGGCGTACCTTGGGAACGCCCCCGGCTTGCGCAGCAACGAGCCAATCACGTGCCGGTAGTCCACCTTCCAGGGCCGCCCGCCCACGATCCGCTCGCACTCCCCCACCAGCTCCCCATCCAACCGGAACTCCACCTGCGACGCCCGCAGGCGCACTTCCACACGCCGCCCGATCAAACGCGACGGCACCGAGTAGGCCTTGCCGCTGACTCGCGCCGTGCTCCACTTCGTCACCGTCGCGAACACCGTCCTGTACGCCGGCAACGCCGTTGCCGGCAGCTCCCGCATGCGCTTGCGTTCCTGCTCCAGCCGCTTCCAGCGCCCCTCGTTGCGCCCGCGCGCCACTGCCCGTAGAAACCGCCCGTAGTGCTCCTCGCTCGTGAATGCCGGCGACCCCCGCAGCATCAGCCGCTGCCTCACAGCCCGCTTGTAGTGCTGGTTCGCCGCCTCGATGTCTCCGTTCTCGTGCGCCCGCCCCGGCGTGTTCCTCGACGGCTTCATCCCGTAGTGGCCCAGCATCTCGAGGTAGCGCTCGTTGTAGGCTCTCCCGTGACTCGTCTTCAGCTCGTGCGTCGCGGCCGAGAGATTGTCGGTCCGATGCTCCCGGGGCACCGACCCCAGCACCCAGAGGCTCTCCTGCAAGCCCTCCCCCAACGCTTCGAAACTCTCCGAGTGTGCGATCCGCACCCATTCCCAGTTCGAGTACGCCAGCACGAAGTGATACACCAGGTGCCGGTACGGCCGGCCCCCGACCTGCACACCCAGCCGTCCCATGTCCGTGAAATCCGACTGGCACTGCCAGCCCGGCTCCAGCTCCTGCGGGAAAAACACTTCCTTGTCCGGGCCGCGCAGTGCCCGCCAGCGCCGGATCCTCCGCTGCAGGGTGCGCAGCTGGCCCGGCTCGAACCGCCCTGGATGCTGCTTCTGCAACTGCTCGAAGATCAGCTTCGCCTGCAGCCCCGCATCCAGATCCAGCATCGCCTCGACTTCCAGCCAGACGTCCGCGAACGGATCCTCCCGGGTCCGCCAGTACCGTGGCTTGACCGTCTCGCTCGGGAGCACCCCGCGCTGACGCCACCGACGGGCTGTCCGCTCACTGATGTCCGCCTTCGCCGCCGCTGTCGTCAGCGGCTTGTTCCGTCCTAGTTCCTTCATCAATAGCCTCACTTGTTGGTCCGTGATCACTGTCTTCGCCCTCCAAAACGAAGGGCGAGTCTAGCCACCAACCGCGAGGCTCAAGCGGACTTTCTAGTGGTCGCGACCGGCCAGAGTAATTGTCGTCGGCCACTGGCACCACCTCTTCGGCGCCGGGATCGTGGCCAGCGTTGACAATTTCGGCTTGCTCGGGGAGCGTCCCAGCCATCCGGAATTGCTCGATCACCTTGCGCTCCGGCTCCAGGATCTCGACTGGTCTGTCAAGTCGTTGATTCGCGAAATCGTGCTGTCTCGCACGTACGGACTGGCGGCTTCCCATGGCGAGCGAGCCGCCGCTGCCGACCCCGAGAACCGCTTTCTGTGGCGTTCGCGCCGGCGGCGGCTGGAAGCGGAGACGATTCGGGACGCCGTATTGTTCGTCAGCGGCTCTCTGGATTTCCGCGGCGGCGGTCCCAGCCTGCCACTGAATTCGCGGGGCAGCGTGCGCATGGGACAGCCACCACTGCTGGCGCCCAAGCTGGAGCTGGACGACTCGGTCCGCTTCCGCCGCACCATCTACCTGCCCACTCTGCGCAAGTCTCAGCTTGCGGAGGTCGATGTACTGAATCTGTTCGATTTCCCGGACCCGAACACCGTCAAGGGAAATCGGGACGTCACGACCGTACCCACGCAGGCCCTGTACCTGATGAACTCTCCTTTCCTGATCGAACAGTCCCGGGCCGTGGCCCAGGCTCTGCTCGCCGATAACGGTCTCACGGAGGAGCAACGGGTGCGGACTTTCCTGTTACGAGCTTTGGGCCGACCCACGTCGGACAGCGACCTGCAACGCGCGACCTCGTTCCTGCGCGATACTGAAGCGGGCTTCGGGCAAGCCGAGGCTTGGGCGCGGTACTGTCACGCCGTGTTCGCCTCGAGCGAATTCATGTTTCGGAGCTGAGCTTCATAGGGGGCAGCCATGAATCGGAGAGAGTGGCTTGGCAATTGGGGATGCGGATTCGGGATGCTCGCCTTGCGCTCGCTACTGGCGGAGCCGGCGGCTGCGAAACCCGACCCTCTCGGACCCAAGTCTCCGCATCACGCCCCGCGAGCGAAGCGCGTGATCTTCCTGTGGATGCAAGGCGGCCCTTCCCAAGTCGACTTGTTCGACCAGAAGCCGTTGCTGACCCGGCGCGACGGCGAGGAGATCCCGTACTCGCTGCCATCGAACCGCTCGATGCCCGGCGTAGCCTACTCGAGGTTGATGGGCTCGATCGCGGAGTTCTCTCCGGCGGGCCAATCGGGGCTTGCGGTTTCCGATCTCCTGCCCCATTTGAGCCGCCACGTTGACGACATATGCCTGCTCAAGGCGATGGTAGCCGACAGCGAGGCGCACGCACCGGCAGTCCGCCAGTTGCACACGGGCGCGACACAGCTCGTGCGGCCCTCGATCGGATCGTGGGTCGCCTACGGCCTGGGCACGGAGAACCGCAACCTACCAGCGTTCGTGACCATTGCCCCCAATGTCACGGGTGACGGGGGCAGCGTGCAACTGTACGGCAGCGCGTTCCTGCCCGCAGTCTTCCAGGGCACGGCCCTGGGCAGTTCCGCGACCGGAGCGCGCCAAGCCACGATCGGTTACCTCAATGACCCGTCGACGCGGCCCGAAATCCAGCGGCGCCAACTCGACCTGATCCAGGAGATGAATCGCGCGCACCTGGACCGGCTCCACTCCGACCGGCAGATCGAGGGCGTTATCGAGTCGTTCGAACTCGCCTTTCGGATGCAGGCGGAAGTGCCGGAACTGGTCGACATCAAGGGCGAATCCCAAGCCACGCTGGAGCTGTATGGAATCGGCACGAAACCGACAGACGATTTCGGCAGGCAATGTCTGCTAGCGAGGCGTTTTGCGGAAGCCGGCGTACGGTTCATTCAGATCACTTCGAACGGCTGGGACAGCCACGCGAACATTCGGAAGGCGCATCCCGAGCGATGCCGGTCGGTGGACAAGCCGATCGCCGCGCTGATACAGGACCTCAAGGCGCGCGGCCTCTTCGACGAAACGCTGCTTGTCTGGTCAGGAGAGTTCGGGCGTACGCCGCACTATCAGGACTTGCAAGATGGCGCGGGGAAGCCCGATACGTTCGGACGCGGTCACAATCCGTACGGGTTCTGCGCCTGGCTGGCCGGAGGCGGCGTCCGGGGCGGAACGGCTTTCGGCGAGTTGGACGAGTTCGGGTTCCAAGCAGTCAAGGACAAAGTCCACGTGCATGACCTGCACGCCACGATCCTGCATCTGCTCGGACTCGATCACAAGCGCCTGACCTATCGGTACAGCGGGCGGGACTTCCGGCTGACCGATGTCTACGGACGGGTTGTCAACGAAATCCTCGCCTAAGCGACACTTCTCCCCACCTGACGGCCGAAGCACGCGATAGAAAGGCCGTGGTCAGTGGTTAGTTATTAGTGAAAACCTTTGGCGGGGGTCTGGTCCGCTCCAGAAAGAAATGCCTGACGGCCGGTGAACCGTACAGGCCTCTATTTCGTGAAGCGAAGGATGAAGGAGGCGATATGGCCACTTACACCTGCGCGCCGAGCGGAAGCGGCGCGTAACCCTTCGGGCGACGGACATTTTTTTGTTCCAACGGCGGTTCCGAGCTTGCCGCCCAACGCGACCACGGAGACGACCGCCTAAGATCGTCGGCTTTGTCGTTCGCTTTTCCTTCGCGAGGAGGAGATCACCCGGATCGGAGGTCCTCCTCACTTCGCGCCGAGGATGAGCAGGAGCCCGTCTTTGACTTTGCCGGCTTGAGGACCATCAGTGCGCGAGCGTTGATCTGGGCAGTTACCGGAATAATATATTACTATGCTATATACCAATAGCCAGGGGGTTTCCATGGCAAAGACGGCAAAGCTGTTTTGGAGCGGGCGTTCGCAGGCCGTTCGTCTGCCAAAGGAATTCCGCATGGACGGCAAGGAAGTACGCATCCGCAAGCAGGGGGCGTCCGTCGTTCTCGAACCTGTTGTCAGCGATTGGGCGTGGCTCGACGCCATCGAAGGGAAGTTCTCAGGAGATTTCTTCGCCGAAGGGCGCAAACAGCAGGCGCATCAGGCACGGCCTGCCCTCGATGCCGCCTTCGAGTGATGTGTTGTCGCCGGTATGCGCTATCTGCTCGACACAAACGCTTGCATTGCGTTACTGAACGGCCGGCCTGCCTCGCTCGTTGATCGAGTGCGTCGCCACGCATCTTCAGAATTCGGGTTACCGGCTCCGGTGAGCTACGAGCTTTATTACAGCGCCTTCAAAAGTAGATACACGAATCGGAACCTCGGATTGCTCGATCACATCGCGTTCGAAGTCGTACCTTTCGATGCCGCGGACGCCCGTGAGGCAGGTGCGGTTCGGGCGAACCTCGAAGCAATCGGACGCCCCATCGGGCCGCTTGACACCTTGATCGCGGGTCAAGCGCTGGCGCGTGGTTTGATCCTGGTGACCGCCAACACCCAGGAGTTCGTTCGGGTGGAGGGTCTCCATTGCGAGGACTGGTCGATCCCCGGCGAAGGACACAAATAAAAAGGCCGTGATTCGTGAAAACCATGGGAGGGGGCCTAGCCTGTATTTTTCCCCGATTGACGGCCGAAGCACGCGAGAAAAAGGCCGTGGTTCGTTAGTTATTAGTAAAAAGCTCTGGTGGGGCCTGGTCCGCTCCAGAAAGAAATGTCTGACGGCCGGTGAACCGTACAGGCCGTGTTTCGTGAACCGAAGGATGAAGGAGGCGATATGGCCACTACACCTGCGCGCGCCGAGCGGCTCACGCCTCGTCCTGACGGCCCTCTCACGCACTTCGCCTCGCCGCGTGGTGAGGAATGCAGGATAATGGGTCCGCGGGACCCTGGACACGGCCGATGCTTGTCGCCACGAATCGCCTCTTCAACGGGCTGCTGTTGGTCTGCTGTGCGGCAGGATTTCCTGCGATCGCCGCCGACAATGACACGCCCCGAGCCGACTTGAGCCGCCAGGCGCGGTCGCTGCTCGACGAGCGCTGCGCAGGTTGCCACAACGCGTCGTTCCAGACGGCGAACCTGCGCCTTGATCAGAAGGAAGCCGCCTTCAGGGGAGGCGACTCGGGAGCGGTCATCCTGCCCGGCAACGCCGCCGAGAGCCTTCTGATCCGGCGCATCACGGGGTCGGAGCCGGGCCTCCGCATGCCGCCGACCGGAGCGCTGCCTTCCCGAGAGATCGAGCTACTGCGAACCTGGATCGACCAGGGCGCCGACTGGCCCAACGATCCGCCGGCCGAGGAGCCCTCTGCCGGCGAGAGCAGCGGGCTGAGTGAAACCCTGGAAAAGCTGTTCGCGGCCATCCGGCGAAACGACCTGAGCGAGGTCAGCCGCCTGCTCGGGTCTGATATCGATGTCCATGCAACGGACCCGTTCGGAGAGACGCCGCTGATGCACGCCGCGCTTCATGCCGGCCCCGAGGTCTTGGAAAGGCTCCTGAAGCACGGCGCCGACCCCGAGCAGGCCAATCCTGCAGGAGCCACGCCGCTGATGCGGGCGACGGCCGATCGTGACAAGATGCGGTTGCTGATGGAGACCGGGGCGCAGGTGGACAAGCGCTCTCAACTGGGCCGCACCGCACTGCTGATTGCCGCCCGGCGTCCCGGCGCGGGGGATGCCGTCGGGGACCTGCTCGCGGCTGGCGCCGATCCCCATGTCAAGGACGTGCGCGGCGTGACTGCACTGATGGAAGCGGCGCGGGCGGGCGACCTCGACTCGATACGGGTTCTGATCGGAGCGGGCGCCGAGGTCAACGAGAGGCGCAGGAATGGCCGCACCGCGCTGATGGCCGCGGTGCGGTCGCGCAAGCAGGAGGCCGTGCGGTTCCTGCTGAAGCACGGCGCCGACGTGAACATCCAAGCTGGGGAAAGCGTCAGCTCGAACAGCAAGGACAGCGCTTTGACCATGGCGGCTGCCCGGGGCGCGCCCGGCATCGTGCGAGCGCTCATCGATCACGGCGCCGACATCGAGGCGCGCAACGCCATGGGCTATACGGCGCTCATGCAGGCGGCCTGCTCGGATTACGTCGATGCCGAAACCGTCAAAGCCCTGCTGGCGGCCGGAGCCGACATCACTCCGAAGGGCCTGGACGGCGAGACCGCTTTGCGTCTGGCCCGCAAGCGTGGCAACACTGAAATCGTCCGGCTTCTTCTGGAGGCGGAGAAGGGCAAGAAATGAAGTTTTTGAGCCGGCTGTTGCTGACGGGCGTCTTGTCTTGCGCCGCAATGCCGAGCTCTTTGCGGGCCGCCGAGATCGGCGTTGAGCAAGTCCGTGCCGCCGTCGGCAAGAGCATGGTTCTCATTCAGCAAAGCCCGCTGATCTTTTTCAAGAAGGCCGGCTGCGTGTCGTGCCATCACCAATCGCTTCCGGCAATGGCCGTCGGGTTTGCCCGTGAGCGGGGATTTGCGGTGGATGACAAGAAAGCGCGGGAACTGAACCAGACGGTCGGCACGATGATGCGCGCCCGGCGCGAGACGATGCTGCAGGCGATGACGGACGGCGCCGGCCACCACTCCATCGCGTATACTTTGGCGGGAATGGCCGCGCAGGACCTGCCCGCCGATGCGCTCACCGATGCGATGACCATCCACATGGCGGAGGGACAGATGCCGGACGGCTACTGGAGCACGGCGCCGGACCGCCCGCCGGTTCAGTACAGCGACTACACAACCACCGCACTGGGCGTGTGGAGCCTGCGCAAGTATGCGCCGGAGGGCCGGCGCGAGGAGTTCGACGAGCGGGTCAGGCGCGCCATGAACTGGTTCATCGCGGCGGGATCGCCCGTCGCGACCGAAGAGGCCGCCTTCCGGCTGCTGGGCCTGGGTTGGGCGGGGGCGCAGGTCTCGAGGACCATGGAACCGATGAGAGAGCTGCTGAAGCGGCAACGTCCGGACGGGGGCTGGGCGCAGTTTCCGACTCTCGAGAGCGATGCCTACGCGACGGGGCAGGTTCTGGCGGCGCTTCGTCTGGGTGGAGGGATGCCGCCCTCTCACAGCGCCTATCAAAGCGGACTGCAGTACCTGCTCGACACCCAGCGAGAGGACGGTTCCTGGTACGTGAAGTCGCGCGCCCGGCCGTTTCAGCCGTACTTCGAGAGCGGCTTTCCTCACGGGAAAGACCAGTGGATCTCGATCTGCGCCACGAGCTGGGCCACGATAGCGCTGGTGCTCACGGAAGAGCCGACAGCGCCGAAAGCGGGCGGCAAAGCAGTGGAGTGATCTTGCACGCGAAGGATATAAACCAGTACAGGGCCTCGGGAGGGCACATGAAACTTTCACTCCTTTTTTCCATGGTCATCGGTCTCTTGGCGGGTCCGGCTTGCGGGCCGGACAACACGGTTCCGAGCGAAGCGGAAGGTGACCAGGCTTCGCAGGGGCCTGCCGCCAGCGAGCCCAATTCGCTTACCGCCGAGGAGAAAGCCGCCGGCTTCAAGCTCCTTTTCAACGGCCGGGACCTCAGCGGCTGGGAGGCGCCGGGCGGCAACTGGAAGGCGGAGGACGGCGCCATCGAACGAACCGGCACGGGCGGCGGCATCGACTACACCGTCGAGAGAGTGCCCGATGATTTCGAATTGCGGTTCGAATGGAAGATTTCACCAGGCGGCAACAGCGGCGTCTACTACCGGCCGGGACAATACGAATACCAGATCCTCGACAACGAGCTGCACGGCGACGGCAGAGACCCGCGCACCAACGCCGCCGCGCTCTATTACGCGTTCGCGCCTTCGAAGGACACCACCAAGCCACCCGGAGAGTGGAACACGGGCCGCATCGTGGGGCATGGCACGCGCATCGAGCACTGGCTCAACGGCGAGAAGGTCGTTGACATCGACTACACCGACCCTTCACTGCAAGACCTGGTCGAGCGGCTGCGGAAGCGGGGCGGGGAGGTGACGGACCGCGGCCGCTTTTTGCATCTGCAGGACCACGATGACCCCGTCTGGTATCGCAGCCTGCGCATGCGTGCAATCCCGTAACGTCACGTTCTGTTGCGGCTTGCTGCCGCACGGATTTGATCTGCCCAAACCCCTGAAACTGCCCTGCTCGCTTCCTGGAGGAGTCCATGAGCATGAAACCATTCTTCGTTTTGACACTCGCCGTCCTCGGCCATGCCGGGGGGCTTTTGGCCCTGGAACGACCCGATGTCGAGTTCAAGATCTTCCAGTTTCCGCCGGACAAGATTCCGCGCATCGACGCGAAGACCGACGACTGGGCGATCGTGCCCGATTCGTTCAGGATCGGCACGGATCAACTCTCCGACACGGTCAAGGGCCACGGCAGGAACATCGATCCGTCAAACCTGGATGTGAAGGTTACGGTCGGCTGGGTGAAGGGAATGCCTCACTTGTACTTCCTGTACGAGGCGTTCGACAACTATTGGGATTTTGCCCGAGCCGGCCGGTACAACGACATTTTCGAGCTGGTTGTCGATGCCGACTTGTCAGGAGGACCTTTCATCAAAACCGAGCACCCCTACAAGAAGCTCGACAAGATGAAGGCGCACTTCCTCTTTCACGGCCTCCATGCACAGAACTACCACATCATGACGCCGCACGAAGGCCAGGACTGGGCGTTCGTGTGGGGCAGCCAGCCCTGGGTCAAAGAGCTGCCGTGGGCGAATGCGGCATACGCCTACGATTTCAAGCCGGGTGAGAGCGGCAAGCTGATCCTGGAGTTCTGGATGACACCGTTCGACTACGCCCCGCCCGAGCCGGCCCGGGCCGTCGTATCGAAGCTGATGGAAAACGAGGTCATCGGGATGTCGTGGTCGATCCTTGACTACGACGACGTGAACAAGGAGGACTACGAGGGATTCTGGAACCTTTCCCACAAGACGACGATGTACGGCAACGCATCCGATCTGGTCGCCTTTCGGCTCATGCCGTTGGACGAACGATTCCGCAAGCCGCTCGATGCCAAGTGGGCCTTCCGGGTGCTCGACATGCAGCGCCGTCTGGTCGCGTTTCAGGACATGTCGGAGGGAGATGTCGAATCGTGGAAGTGGGACTTCGGCGACGGCTCGAGATCCGTCGAGCAGCATCCCCTGCACACCTATGGGCAGGCGGGAGAGTACGTCGTCACCCTGCGGGTCGAAGGGCCGGCCGGAAGCTCGCGCCGGACGAAGGTACGCGACGTTGCGGTGCACTGAAGCAGGGAGGCCAGGCGGTTGCGTGGTTCTGAAGGACTCGAACGACACCACGAATGGACACGAATCAACACAAATGGAGGGGCGTAACCCATGGCCGCCGGACGTTATTGTTCCGCCGCCGGTGATGTGTCCAGGATTTTTTTCGTACGCGCTCCCAGACCAGCCAGCCGTTATTTCCGGGTCTTGATCTTGGGCAAGTCCATTGGCTCGACGGGTTCGAAGAGACCGAAAGCGAAGATAGCGGTGGCGGAGGCGATGGCGACGTGCTGCTTGCCGTCGACTTCATAGATGACGGGCGAAGCGGTCGAAAGTTCGCCCATGTTGAAGTTCCACAGGTGGCGGCCGGTCCTGGCTTCAAGCGCGATCAACTGTCCGGCGTCGTCGCCGGAGAACAGAACCCCCGTCTTCGTCGAGACCGTGCCGGTCCACATGCGGCCGAAGCCGGTCATGGGATATTCCCAAGCGCGCTCGCCGGTCTTCGGGTCGATGGCCCGCAGGATGACCTGACCTCCCTCTTCGGTGGCGCCGCCGCCGGGGAAGTTCTTCATCGGGAGGGGCTCTTGCTCGGACGTAGTGAACCAGCCGCACTGCTCCAACGTGAGGACGTAGAGCAGCCCGGTATCGGGATGGAAGGTTTGGCCCATCCAGTTCGTTGCGCCTTTGACACTGGGGCAAACCCAGTTGCCTTCGATTGTCGGGTCCTTGCCGGGAACAAGGATGGGACGGCCGTTCTTGTCGATGCCGGTAGCCCAATCGACGCTGTCCGTAAGCTTGGTAGCCTGGAGAAACTCTCCGGTTTCGCGGTCGAGGATGTAAAAGAACCCGTTGCGGTTGGCGTGCAGGACGAGCTTGCGCGGCTTGCCTTCCCACTCCAAGTCGACCAGCATCGGCCAACTCTGGGCGTCCCAGTCATGGGTGTCGTGCGGAGTGAACTGGAAGTACCATTTGATCTTGCCGGTCTCGGGATCGAGCGCCAGCAGCGAGCAACTGAAGAGGTTGTCACCCGGCCTCACGGAGGCGTTGAAGTCGGGCCAGGGGTTGCCGGTCGTCCAATAGAGCGTGTTGAGCTCGGGATCGAAAGTGCCGGAGAGCCAAGTGGCCGCGCCTCCCCACTCGATGAGATCACCCCAGGTTTCCGAACCGGGCTCGCCCCTGGCCGGGACGGTGTAGGTACGCCAGATCTCTTTGCCCGTTTCAGCCGACATGGCGGCCAAAAAACCACGAACGCCGTAGTCGCCACCGGCGCTGCCGGCGATGACCATGTCCTTGACGGCGAAAGGGGCGGACGTCGAAGTGACGCCGTCCTCGACACGGGCGAATTTCTCGCTGAAGAGGACGCCTCCCGACCGCCGATCAAGAGCGGTGAGATAGTTGTCGCTGGTTGTAAAGTAGATGCGATCTCCGAGAATCGCCGGCCCGCGATTGGGCCCGGACTCTTCGGCGCGTCCGTCGACATAGCTCCAGATCAACCGGCCGCTGCGCGCGTCGAGCGCATACACGGCGTTCGTGTCGGTCACGTACATGACGGCGTCGTAAACGACAGGCGAAGTCTGCAGACGAACCGAGTTGGGAACTCGATAGACCCACTTGGGGACCATCGAGCCGGCATTCTGCGGTGTGATTTGGTCCAGCGGGCTGTGGCGCCAGCCGTTGTAGCTTCCGGCGTAAGTCAGCCAGTCCTTGCCGGGGCCATTCAGGATATCTTCGTAACGAACCTGGCCGGCCGCAAGGCCACAGACCGTGAGAAGCAACGCCAGCACACGCATCAGTTTTTTTCGCTCGCTAAGGTTCACGTTTGAGTCAAGTCGACGCGACGGTCCATTGCCCCGCTTGGCGGTCTGAGGACTTCCCCGCTAGTTTTTTTCTTCGCTGCCAAGGTTCACATTCGAGTCAAGTCGACGCGGCGATTCGTTGACCGGCTTGTCGGTCTGAGGACTTCCTCGCGAGTGAGCCGCCTCCGCTGTGCCGCGAAGACTCTGCCGGGCCAGGAAAGCGAACAGGTTTTCGAGTTCTTCGGCCGAAAGCTTCTCGCCGTAGTCGCCGGGCATGGCGGAGCGTTCGAGGATTTCAAGCTCGGCGACGTCGCGCATCGAGAGGAGATGGAGACCCCCATCCCGCTCGATGATCTGCAGTGAGTAGTTGTTGCGGTTGCGCGCCACGCCGTGGATGGTCTCGCCGTTCTTCAGCTTTACCGTTACCGCTTCCTTCTCGAGCAGATAGAGTTCCTCCGAGGGTTCAAGGACGGATTCCCGAATGACGGCCAAGGGGCGCATGCCGCCGATGTTGGTCAAGTCCGGGCCGAGGTATCCGCCCTTGCCACGGATCGTGTGGCAACTCGAGCAATCGGCTTTCTTACCCCAGAAGATCTTCTCGCCGGCGCTTGCGTCGCCGGGCGGCGGATTTTCGGCCGCCGGTCCGATCAACGCGTGAATGAAAGCGACGAGCTGCCAACTCTCATCATCAGACAGATTCGTGGGCGGCATGACCGTGCCCGGGATACCGTCGCGGATCATCGAGAAGATCTTCTCGTCACTGAGCGGGTGCCACATCGGCCGCACCACGAGGTTGGGACCGCGTCCGCCGCTGCCGTCCGGGCCGTGGCAGCCGGCGCAGGACCGCTGGTAGAGTTTTTCACCGGCCGCAATCTGCACGGGGTCGCCGATGGCCGGGTGGTTCGACTCCTTGTCGTAGCGCCCGTGCTGGGCCGCAAGCGGCACGGCCAACAGCAGGAAACAGCAAAACGCCCTCATGAATAGCTCATGATACTGAATCGCTGCGGCGGCAAAAGGGGGCGACCTGTTGGGTGCGGGGGTGCTTTCAAATCTCCCGAGCCGCGCTGGCTGTTACCGACTCCATGCACGGCCTTCGAGAGCTGCTTGTCAAGATACACGGCCAGGCGGCACCTGCACTCGTTGTTGACGACAAGGATATGCAATACGTGCGCAAAAGTGCAGCAAACACCCCCATCGGAGTGCCGAGAGGAAATCCGCGACCTTACTGCAATCGTCAGGCTGACGTATTGCAAACGGCTTTGCATTTGTCATGGTCGAGGCCGAAGCCGTATGATAGTCCCGCTTTGTGATCACAGTTCACCGTTCAGGGAGGATGTCATGAGTAGCTCTCGTATCGTGGTTTTATGGTGCCTCGCCGCAGGACTTGGAGGGGCGCTTTGGCTCGGCCAGTCCCATCCCGCCGGTGCTCAGGCGCCCGGCTCACCCGCGACGATCAACGCGGCCGATCATCCTGATCTTCAAGCGGCATTCGACGCGCTGCCCGAAGGAGGCGGCGTGGTGCGCATTCCGCCAGGGAACTACGACATCACCGAGCCACTCGTCCTGTCGAAGCCCGAGACGCGCGTGGAAGGCTCCGGAGCGGCGACCCACATCCGCAATCGAAACGAAGAGGGCGAGCCGGCGCTGATTGTCCGCCACCCGAAGCGCGAGTCTGCCCAATCCCGTGAGGATCGCCGCGAATCGTTCCTGTGGCGGGTTCAACTCGCCGACTTCCGCATCAGCGGCAATCCCAAAAGCGGTCACGGCATCCATGCCGAGGGCATCAACGAGATCTACATCCACGGCCTGTCGATCGACCGCAACGGCGGTCACGGCCTCAACTGCATTGACTGCTACGAAGACCCGCGCATCAACGATTCGATCTTCACCTACAACGCGAAGGCCGGAGTCAATCTCGTGGGTGGACACGACATCGTCGTCAACGGCAACCAGTTCGAAGAGAACCAGGACGCGCTTCGCTGTATCGACGGGTTCAACCTCTGCATGAACGCCAACAACATCGACGACCACCTACGCCACGGCGTGGTCATCGAGAACACCTACGGCTCGGTTCTTTCGGGGAACATGATCGAAGAGTGCCAAGGGACGGCGATCGTCCTCGATCGTGATGTTTACGGCGTGACCATCGGGTCGAACGTGATTGCGCACAACCAGGGCGGCGGCGTCGACCTGCGCGACGCCTGGGGCAGTTCGGTGTCGGCCAACACCTTCACGATCATGCCGAACCCGGCGGTACGCGTCGGTCCGCATAGCGGCCGCATCAGCATCACCGGAAACGCGTTTTCGAACAGTCACAACGGCCCCGGCACGCGCCGAGAGGAAGACTACGAAGCCAAGTGGCCGCAGAAAGTCTATGCATCAGGAATCGAGCTCGAAGGCACGACCGACATCGCGATTACGGGCAACCTGTTCACCGGGCTGATCGAGGAAGCCGTCCGCACCAAGGGCCGCTGCGTGCGGATCGCCCTGGCCGGGAACGTGGCCGCCGACCTGGGGCGTAAACGCGGGGAGAAGCTACCGGCGTTCGACATGAGCGGGGCGGAGGAGGTCACCGCCGGACTGAACGCCATCGAGAGGGGTTACGAAGGGAGCCTGAAATGACTGGCCTGCATTGCTCACCACCCGACGGCCGAAGCACGCGATACGACCGCCATGACTTCGTTGCGCTTGCTTGCCGTGCTCGATGTACGGTCAAGTACACCTGCGCGCGCCAAGCGGCTCGCGCCTCATCCTGACAGGCCCTCTCACGCACTTCGCCTCGCCACGTGGTGAGAAATGCAGGCTGACCTTGATGCGACGGGCGCTCGGGCGGAAGAGGCGGAAGATGTCTACCGACGCACGTCCTTCAGACGGTAGTCGCGGGCCACGATCCGCACCACTTTGCACATCTCGAACAGCCGGGAGCGTGCCTGCGGGCCGATCCGTTGGGCCAGCGTGTCTTTGATTTGATAATGGCCGGTCTCAGGGTTCTTGGCGCTCTTGCGGTCTCCCAAGTCCTCGTCAGGAAGGTTGGTGGTGACGATGAGGGCTTTCCTGGCGTTGTAGCGGTGGTTGATAATGCTCGTCACCACGTCCACCACCCAATCGCTTACACGGTGAGAGCCCAAGTCGTCGAGCAGCAGGACCTCGCTCTCGAGCGCCGACCGATAGGCTTCGCGCTCGCTCGTGCCGGCCGCCGGGTTGTACCCCGCGCGAATCCGGTCCAGCAGGTTCTGGTAGTCAAAGAACAACCCCTCGAAGCCCCGCTCGACGAGACCCTGCAGCACGGCGCAGGCGAGGTGGGTCTTGCCGACGCCCGGCGTCCCCTGCAGCATCAATCCTGGTTTTGGGGCCAGCGGAAACTCCCGCGCATAGCCCTTGACTTCGATCATCGCTTCCGCCAGTGCACGGTTCTGGATCGGGTTATCACGGGGAAGTCTGAAGTTGTCAAAGCTCGCCTGCTGGAATCGCTCAGGGATGCCCGCCCTTTTCAGCAAGGTCCCCTGACGCTGTGCCTCCGCACAGCCGCAACGGACAACTGCGGCCACACCGCCTTTGTCAACTTCCATCCATCCGGTTCCGCCGCATGAAGGACAATCCGGTCGTGCAGGCATTGGTTCTATCCTTCATTCGATGACGACAAGCGTCTCGCCAGGGGCTACCGAACCGCCCTCCGCCACTTCGATGACGGCGACCCTACCGGCCTTCGGCGACTTCATCGCATTCTGCATCTTCATCGCCTCCACGATGACGAGTCCTTGCGCCGCGTCGACTTCTTCGCCTTCCTGAACCAACAATTTGACGACCTTGCCGGGCATGGACGCTTTTACTTTCCGGGGTCCGGAGGCGTCCGATGCGCCCCCGGACGGAGTCCAGCGCCTCGGATCGGTCACTGTAACCGGATACGCCGCTCCGTTGACGGCAACGTCAAACATATCGTTGCCGCGTTCGTGGATGCGCACATCGTAATGGCGGTCGGCCTCGATGACAGAGTAAGTGAGAGGCGCGATCTCCCGAATGTCGGCTTCGCCGGCTTCATCGTCGATTCGAAAGCTGACCAAAGACGAGGAATCGCGCTGCAACTCCAAGGTCACTTGCTTGTCACCGATTGTCGAAAGCAGCTTCATCGCGGTCACGCAGCGGGGCTCATCCGCTCACCGCAGCAACACGTCCCGGCCGGCCCGCTTCCAGGCGCTGGCGGGCAGCCCAGACTTTCTCGTGCTCTGAGCGGCGGTCCGAAGAAATCGCACGCCGGCGCCGACGACAGCGATCCTCCGCGCTGATTCGTCCGACCGCGGCAACGCTCTACGCTCCATCCAGCGGCCGATAAAACCGGTGTCGATCCGTCCCGCACGGAATTCCTCATCTTCAATGATGTCCCGGAAGAAGCCGAGTGTCGTCCGGATTCCCGTCACATTGTATTCCCGAAGAGCAGTGCGCAGGCGTGCTACTGCGGAATCCCTATCCTTGTCCCAAACGACCAACTTCGCAATGAGCGGGTCGTATTCCATGGGCACCGACCAGCCCTCGTACGATCCCGAATCGACGCGTACTCCCGGCCCTCCCGGTTCGGTCAGCGAAGTGATTTCGCCTGGTGAGGGAAAGAACTGATTGTCAGGATCCTCCGCGTAGACGCGACATTCGATCGCGTGACCGTGCAACCCGACATCCTCTTGCCGAAGGGGAAGCTTCGCGCCCGCGGCAATGCGAATCTGCTCACGCACCAGATCAAGCCGGGTGATCATCTCCGTGACGGGGTGCTCGACCTGCAGGCGGGTATTCATTTCGAGGAAGTAGAACCGTCCTTCCGCGTCAGCGAGAAACTCCACGGTCCCGGCGTTCACATAACCCGCTGCCGAGGCCGCCTCAACGCCGGCCTTCGTAATCCGCTCTCGCAATGACGGGTGCTCATCGACGAGGGGAGCCGGCGCTTCCTCCAAGACTTTTTGATGGCGCCGCTGCAATGAGCATTCCCTTTCCCAAAGATGGATCACGTTGCCGCATCCATCCGCCAGGACCTGGACTTCGATATGACGCGGTTTGACCATCGCCTTCTCGATATAGATTTCCGGGTTCCCGAAAGCCTGTTGGGCCTCGCCGCGAGCCTGTTCGTACTCCGGCGCCATCTCGGCCGCCGACGCAACCAACCGCATGCCCTTGCCGCCGCCGCCAGCGGCAGCTTTGAGCATGACGGGAAAGCCAATCGTGCTGGCCGCCTTCAGAGCTTCATCGAAACTCGCTGCCGGCTCGGCCGTGCCGGGTACGACGGGGACTCCGGCGGCCCTCATCGCCTCCCGTGCGCGCGTCTTCGAACCCATCAGCCGCATCGCGGACGCTGTCGGCCCAATGAACGTCAACCCTGCCAGGACACAGGCCTCGACGAACTCGGCGTTCTCGCTGAGAAACCCATACCCCGGATGGATCGCATCGGCGCCGGAATCACGCGCGGCCTTGAGAATCCTTTCTATATTCAGGTAACTCTCGTGGGCTGGCGAAGGTCCGATCCGCAAGGCCTCGTCGGCGAGTCGCACGTGCAGTGACGCGCGGTCGGCGTCAGAGTACACGGCCACCGCCGTGATGCCCATCGCTCTGCAGGTGCGGATCACCCGGACTGCTATTTCTCCGCGATTAGCGATCAGGATCTTTCGGAACATGCGAACCCAGCCCGGCTCGGAGCGCGGGCAGACGCCGATTGTAGCAACGCGCAGGAGCTCTCCGTTCCTGTGCTATTTTGTGAGGACCCTTACAACCGAGCAGTACAGAGGAGGAAGATCTAGCCATGCCCGATGGGAAATCCAACTCACGCCGCGAAGCCATGATGGCCGTGGCGCTCGGCCTTGCGGGAGCTTCTTCCGCACAGGCCGCCGATGACTGGACACCGAAGAAGGAGCGCACCGGCGGTCCTTTGCGCTCCGGTCACTTGCTGTTCCTCGGAGGCATCGGCGGCTGGTATCCGAGACGGCGCCCGGACGGTCCCGGTGACGTCCAGCAACAAACCGCCGATTGCCTGACGCTCATGAAGGAATCGCTGGAGCGTGCCGGTTCCTCAATGGCCAACGTGCTCAAGGTGCAGGTCTCGCTCGTCGACCCCGTGAACAACTGGGGGCCGATGACGGAGACCTACAACACCTTTTTCCCTGATCCGAAGCCCGCGCGAAACTACTTCGGCGCGACCGGTTTCCGGCGCCCCGGTCAACTGCTCCAGATCGACTGCATCGCCTACGTCGATTGATGGCGCCTGCCGCACTCACCCACCGAACAGCCGTGGATGTAAATCCATGGACTCACGCCGCCGTTCGCGAATTGCAGTGGGAGAACGTGGAGTGAACCCGGCTGAACAGCAGAAGCCGACGCCCGGCAAGAAACGTGCAGCGTCTGACGGCTGGTTTTTCCACCGCCTGCGTTGATCATCCAAGCGGGAAACACCCGACCGGTGTCAACGCGGCTTGATCAGGGGGATGTTTCAGGTCAGCTACGTCTGACTTCACTCACGTGCGGGACGCGTTGGATTGACGCAATAACGCGAGTGAGCTGAGCCAGATCCCGTACGGAGATCGTGGTATCGATCAGTGCAGGTCCCCCGCGCGTCGGCGCTCGACTCGAGAGTTGTGAAATGTTGATGCCTTCGTCCGAAAGGATGGAGGTAATCTCGTTCAGCAGTCCGGGGCGATCGTCGACCCGGATCTCCAACTTGGCCTCGTAGTTCAGTTCTTCCGCTTCGGCATTCGCCCACTGGACATCGATCCGGCGCTCGGCATCGTACATCAGGTTTTCGACGTTCGCGCAACTGGTTGCGTGGACAGCAACCCCCTTGCCGCGTGTAACATAGCCGACGATCGGCTCTCCTCGAATCGGATTACAACAACCGGCGCGGTAAACGAGCATGTCGTCGATACCGCTGACGATCAGTGACTCGCCAGGCGAGGCACCGGGACGCCTGGAGACCGCCGGTTTGGGCTGGGTAGGTGCCGTGCGAGCAGATTGCCGATCGTCTTCCGGCAGGAACTTCGACAGAATCTGTTTGGCCGAGTAGCGTCCATAACCCAACGCGGCGTACAGATCCGCCGGCTTGGAGAAACCATAGTCCCGACAGACCCTTTCCCAGATCCCATCATCAATCTTCTTCAACGAGATGCGCATGCGTTTCGCTTCTTTGTCGAGAAGCTTGAGGCCAATCTCTTCGGCCCGCTTACGACGGTGTGTGTTAAGCCAATGCTTGATCTTGTTTCGCGCCCTCGATGTCCTGACGAAGCTCAGCCAGTCACGGCTCGGAGCATGGCCGGCTTGCGTGATGATCTCGACGGTGTCTCCGTTGGAGAGGTTGTACTTGAGGGGAACGATCCTTCCATTCACCTTGGCGCCGACGCAGGTATGGCCGACTTCCGTGTGGATCAGATAAGCAAAGTCGACTGGTGTGGCTCCCTGCGGCAAGACCAGCAACTTGCCCTTCGGAGTGAAGACATAGACCTCTTCCGGATACAAGTCGACTTTCAGAGTTGACATGAAGTCGGTCGGATCCGGCATGTCCTGTTGCCACTCGACAAGCTGCCGCAGCCAAGCCATCCGCTGATCATCGGCATCGGCTCCGATCCGTCCTTCTTTGTATTTCCAGTGGGCGCAGATTCCTTCCTCCGCCATTTTGTGCATATCCCAGGTACGGATCTGGACCTCGAACTTCTGGCCCTTGTCGGTGATCAAGGAAGTATGCAGCGACTGGTAGAGGTTCGGCCGCGGGCGGGAAATGTAGTCATTGATCGTACCCGTGACCGGTGTCCAGCGGTTGTTGATGAGTCCCAGAGCCGCATAGCAATTTTTCTCGGTGTCAGTGATCACCCGAAGGGCCAGCAGGTCGTACATCTGAGGCAGCGGCACGCCACGCTTGGTTTTTTCGTAAACCGAAGAAGGGCTCTTGATTCTTCCCTCGACCGTACAGGGCACACCCGCTTCATCAAGCAGCCTGGAGATGATTTCCTTTACTTGATGCAGGAAATTGTCATCGACCTCTCGCCGGGACTCGATGTACGCAGCAATCTCTCGATGGGCCTGGGGCTCGAGGTAGGCGAAGGCGAGGTCTCTTAGCTCGCCCCATATTCGGCCCATCCCGAGACGCAGGGCGATCGGTGCATAGATCTCCCGCGTTTCCCGGGCTATTCGTCGTTGTTTTTCTTCGGAAAGATACTCCAAGGTCCGCATGTTATGCAGACGATCGGCGAGCTTAACGAGGATCACACGAATGTCGCGGACCATCGCCAGCAGCATCTTGCGGTAGTTCTCAGCCTGCTGGGCATGGGTCGAGTTGTAATCAAGGAGGCTGAGTTTGGTGACGCCGTCTACGCACCCTGCGACTTCAGGTCCGAAGCGACGCTCGATCTCGTCCAAGCCGGCGGCGGTATCCTCGACGACATCATGGAGCAGGCTGGTGATCAGGCACACTCTGTCCAATCGCCGGTCGGCAAGGATGTGGGCCACTTCCAGGGGGTGCGCAATATACAGTTCGCCGGAAGCGCGCGTCTGGGACTCGTGACGGCAGGCGGCGTACTCGAAGGCTTCTCGCAGCGGCTTCAGGTCGTCGTGTGGACGGGCTTTGCGGAGCTTCGCTTCCAAGGCGTCGAAGCGCTGAAGGAGGGAGTCGGGGAGCAGGGGTCGGTCAGCGGCAACGGGAGACGTTGACATCGCAAACCTGCCGGGCAATCCGCCATGACAGATACAAGAAGCCCCGAGAAGCACATGCTCCTCAGGGCTCAATTATAAAACCGTCGTTCTACTGGAACTCCTGGATCTCCGCTTCCGCCTTGATCTTTTTGGTTTCCAGGCTCTTCTGGACCCACTCGTCGGCCATCGTCGTGTACTTCTCGTATTCTTCTGTGGATTCCGCGATGTCGGCCCAGCGGCGGTAGAGCAGGTTTACGTAGGCCATCGCATCGTCGTATTGGGGATCGATCTCGATGGCCGCATTGAGGGCTCCCAGTCCCTCTTCGATCAACGGAAGGTTCTCCTCGGCCAGTTCCTGGCGAGCTTCCTCATCCTTGATCGGACCAGGCTCGTCGAGTTGCATGCCGATCTCTGCCCGAACCTGCATGTCTCGCGGAAAAGTGATCGACCAGTTGATGACTCCGATCGTGTAGTGCGCTTCCTTGTTCTGCGGATTGACGCCAATCAGAGCGCGGTACGTCTCTTTGGACAACTCGAACTCCCTCATGCTGAAGTACAGAGACGCAATGCTGGCGAGGGCGATTTCATTCTTCTCATCACGCTCAAGAACCCCCTGGAAGCCATCCAGTGCCATCCTGGCGATTTGCATGTTCTCTTCGGACTCGCCGCCCGGGATGTATTGCATCATGAACGACGACGCGCGATAGGAACGGGCCGCCAACAGATCCGGATCATATTCGATGGCTTGGTCGAAGCGCTGAACAGCGGTTTGATAGTTGGACTGACTGAATGCGCGCACGCCGTGGTTCAATTCATTCCGCGCCCTGAGGTAGTTGATCTTGTCCATGCACCCGGTGGTGAGAAGAACGCCTCCCACCAGGGCAAGCAATAGAAGAACTTGTAGAAACCGTCTCATGGTTTTCCGCTCCGTCTCTCCGGCTGGGTGGTTCTTAGCCGCCCGATTCTAGGTCCTCGGTAAGCAACCCGATCTTGTCGACGCCGGCACCCTTGGCAATGTCAATGACCTCGGCTATTTCAATGAATTCCAGAGCCGGCGCTCCTCTAACGAACATCACTCGCTCGGCCCGTGTCTTGAAGATGTCCTGGAGCCGGTCTCCCAACAGGTCCTTCGCGGTGGGATCGCGATTGATCATGATGCCGCGGTTTGCGTTGATCGAAACGACAATCGTTCGGGTATTGGATTCCTGCTGCTGCTGCTGCGCGTCGGGGTTGGGCTGCGGGACCAGCGCCTCCAAACCCTTTGGGGTCAGCGGCGTAATCACCATGAAGATAATCAACAATACCAACAAGACGTCGATCAGCGGCGTCATGTTGATGTTGACCATCGGGCCACCGCCGCTTCCACCTACATCCATTGCCATGGCGTTTCTCCTTTACTCTAATTCCGTCTGTTTTCTGTCCAGCAGCGTTGCCGAGCCCTACATCGTACGGGCCAGGGCTCTTATACGGCGTTTACTGAGCTGCCCGGCTGCGTGTATCTTCCAGCTTCTCCGTCAGAAGGCCCACTTGATCACAGCCCGCGGAGCGAAGAATGTTGACGACTTCGACGACCCGCTCGTAACGAGACCGTGCGTCGCTCTTGACGTACACAGTCTTGTCGATGCGGGTCGTCAAGATGTCCTCAACTTCGTTCTTTAGCAGGTTTGCCTCAATACGAGCACGACCCAGGAACACGCTTCCCTCGCGCGTCACAGCGACCAAGATGGCGTCCTCCTGATCAGCCTCGTCCATCGCGATGTGGTTGCGCGTGCGCACCAAGTCAACGCTGACACCCTTGCTCAACATCGGGGTGATGACCATGAAGATGATCAGCAACACGAGCATCACGTCTACCATCGGCGTCACATTGATATCCACAATGGCGCCCATTGACCTACTTTTCTTTTCTTCTTCCATACCGAACTCCATGGTCGAAAACTGAAGGCGGCGGGCGTAAAAGCCCGCCATCGCTTCGGTTCGATCCGGTTTAGCTGGCGGCAGCCTTTTGGGTCTTCTTCAGGAAGTAGTCAAGCAGTTCCGAGCTGGAGTTGTCCATCTCGACATCGAACGCTTCCACTTTGGTGTTGAAGTAGTTGAACATCCACACCGCCGGGATCGCCACGAACAGACCAATCGCGGTCGCGACCAGAGCCTCAGAAATGCCGCCGGCGACTGCGCCGAGACCGGTTGACTTCTCGGACGAAATGCCCTCGAACGCGTTAATAATTCCGACTACCGTTCCGAACAACCCCACGAAGGGCGCCGTCGAACCAATCGTTGCCAAGCCGCTAAGTCCGCGATTCAACTCGGCATGCGTGATGGCTTGAGCACGATCGAGAGCACGCTTCGACGACTCAATCGTCTCACCCGGGATTTCCGAGCTCATTTCGTGTGCTTGGAATTCTTGCAGGCCCGCCACCACAACCTTTGCCAAGTGGCTCTTCTTATACCGCTCGGACACTTTCACGGCTTCGTCCAACTTGCCTTCGCGCAAAGCGCCAGCGACGGCCGGCGCATACTGACGCGACTGTTTTCGAGCCGAGTTGTAGGCCAAGTAGCGATCAATCATCACGCCGATCGACCAAGCAGACATCACAAACATGACGATGACAACCGCTCGCGCCGCAAACCCCATCTGGTTCCACATGGAAACCATATCGAAACCGACTTCTTGTTGCTGGAGCAGCATCATGCCCCAAACCGACAACTGAGCAAACATAAAATGTTCTCCTCCTCTGAATCGTAAGTGCGCGAACGCTCCGCCGTTGCTTCGATCGGAATCTTATTCGCAATAGATCACGTGATCACGCTCACCCGGTCAATTTGAAGATCACGTCAATCTGAGTCACAACTTCCACCGCCTCGCCATTCAATAAGGTCGGCTTGTATTGCCACTGTTTCACAGCTTCCAGCGCGGCCGGAACCAGCAGCGGATGACCGCTGTTTACCTCCAGTTTCTGGATCGATCCGTTTCGGGCAATGATCGCAGAAAGCTTCACGACACCCTGAATGCGCGCCTGCCGAGCGAGGGGTGGATATCTCGGGGCGACCCGTTTCGCCAAGCGGGCTTTCTGGACGCTTCCGCCCACGCGAATGCGTTTCGGGGTCGCTTTCTTTTTCTTCACGGGCGGCGGAGGCGGCGGGGGCGCGACGATCGGTTGATTCGAAACGATGCCACCGATCACACCACCGAGCGAGCCACCGACTGAACCGCCCGGAACACCTCCGACAACACCGGCGATGGTCGCAGCCGGCGGAGGCATGTCTTCTTCCTTGATGATCGCGATCTCGTCGGGAATGGCGGTTGGTTGCACCAACTTGCCGGCGTCGAATTCACGCGGAATCACCTTTTTAACTATCATCTCCGTCGGAGGCGGAGGCGGAGGCGGAGGCGGAGGCGGAGCCACCAGGAACGTCATCAACTCCGTCGCCGGGAGTTCGTAGTAGTTGAGCAGCGGGATGAGGACCATCACGCCGAGCACCAAGGCCTGGATGATGAACGAGACCGCCACCGTCCAAGGTGTTTTTGTCTTCCCCGTATTAAGCATGCTTTGTTCAAACATGGTTTAAGCCCTCTCTTCTGTCGATTCCCAAACCTATCCATGCACGCCCGGCTCGACCCGATCTATGCTAGCTCCCTTCAAGGCTCGGACGCAATGACTTTACCTCATTTTCGGCGCGACTGCCCTCCAACCGCGACGGCCCTACCCTGCCACCATAACAGGATCGGACTGGCAACGAACACTGAGGAGTAAGTCCCGATCAACACGCCGACCACCAAGGCGAACGAAAAGCTTCTCAGCACCTCGCCACCGAAAACGAACAGACACAGGACGGCGATGAGAGTCAGCCCGGAAGTCAAAACCGTTCGCGCCAGCGTCTGGTTCACACTCAGGTTCAGCAAGCTCGCCAACGGCTGACGCCGCGTCAACTTGCGGTTTTCTCTCACACGGTCGAAGATCACGATCGTATCGTTCATCGAATAACCTACCAGGGTGAGAAAAGCCGCAACGACTGTCAACTCAATCTCCCGGTTGAAAAGCGAGAAGAATCCGAGTGTGATCAAAACGTCGTGGAAGACCGCCGCGACCGCCGCGACCCCGTAAATCCACTCAAAACGAAATGCGATGTAGACCAGCATCCCGCCCAGAGCGAACAGAGTTGCTTTGATCGCCTGCCACTGAAGCTCTTTACCGATTTTCGGTCCGACGTACCCTCCCCCGCGGATCGCAAACGCTCCGAGGTAAGTCTCCTCCTCAAGCGCCGATATGATATCAGGATTGACCCCCTCAATGGAAGTCAATAATGAAAAATCTCTTACCAGGCCCGATTGCGGAGCCTGATCGCGAAACGCCAATAGCGCTCGGACCTCTTCCGTGATCTCCTCGGTCGTCAACGGAGACTCGGCGATCTTGGGATTCGAGACCACCCGGTCAGCCAGGGTTTCCAAGCCGACGTTGTTGAAATCCAGTTTCGATTCCTCGCTTCCGTAGAGCCGGCGCAGAGTCGCCACAATCTTGTCCTGCCCCGATGTGAGGGCCTCCTCTTCGGTCAGATCGAGATCGATTTTCAACTCGTGGCTGTCGGGTCCCTCCTCGAAGGGCTGGAGCGCAGCCACGTTGAGCCCCTCGCCGGTCAGCGCCTTTCGGATTTCATCCAATCGAGGCTCATCCTTGAATTTCACGTAAACGAGCGTGCCGCCCTTGAAATCAATGCCGAACTTTGGCCCGCCCTTGAGAAAAAGGCTCACGCCGCCCGCCACGATGAGCAGTAGTGAAAGTCCGAGGAAGTATTTCCGCCGGCCGATGAAGTCGATGTTCGTCTCTTTCAGAAGCTGCATGAATGATTCAGCGTGGAACGGATTCCGATATCTCTAGACACCGGCGTGCGTCGCAAAGTTCCCGGTACGTGCGTCGCAAAGTTCCCGGTAAAGGTTCAGATACTCAACTCCTTGACTTGCTTCTTGCCTGCCAAGGCAAAATCAAAGATCAGCCTTGATACGAACACGGACGTGAACAGATTTGCGACCAAGCCGATCGCCAGGGTCACAGCGAAGCCCTGCACCGGGCCGCGGCCGAACAGGAACAGGAATGCGGCGGCAATGATTGTAGTCAGGTTGGTGTCAATCAATGTCAGGAAGGCCTTCGCGAATCCCGCATTCAGGGCGCCGACTACCCCCTTGCCAGCCCGCAACTCCTCGCGAATGCGCTCAAAAATCAGCACGTTGGCGTCCACGGCCATGCCGATCGTCAAGATGATTCCCGCTATGCCCGGCAGTGTCAGCGTAAAGCTGAAGTAGCTCAGCATCGCCAACAGAATGAGCAGGTTCAGCATCAGGGCCAGTACGGCATTGATGCCGGCTCGGCGATAGTAGACCAGCATCGAGAAAACGACGAGCGCCAATCCCAGCAACGCGCTCCTGACGCCTTGCCGGATGGAATCCGCCCCCAGCGAAGCGCCAACCGTCCGCTCCTCCAGGTACTCGACCGAAGCCGGCAAAGAACCCGCCCGCAGCACCAGAGCCAAGTCCTGCGCCTCCTGCTGACCGCTCAACCCACTGATGCTGCCCTGGTCTGTGATCCGGGACCGAATCTCCGCCACGCTCTTGATACGATCGTCCAGAACCACCGCCAGGAGGTTGCCGACATTCGCCCCCGTATAGTCCCCGAAACGGCTCCCTGCCTCGGGTGAAAGAACAAACCTTGCTTCCCAAGTCTGATCCTCAGGGTTGCGCCCGGGAACGGCATTCCGCAAGTCCGAGCCGGTAATCACGGGTACCGCGTTCAAGACGTACCATTCGTTCTCCACACCGCCTACGGCCGGCCTCTGGTGCAACCTCAACTCGCTGTTCGGCGGCATCACGCCGTTGTGGGCCGCCCGCGCCGAATCGATGTCAGGATACGGAGTCGCATCAAGCACTTCCTGGATCTCGAGCTGCGCCGTCATCGACAGGATCTGCATCACGCGGGCCGGATCGCTGAGCCCCGGCAACTGCACCAGGACTTCGTATTCCGCGTCTGCCCGCCCGTGCTGCTGGATGGTCGGTTCGGTCAATCCCAGGCTGTTGACGCGATTCTCAACGGTTGCAATCGTTTGAGTCACCGTGTCGTTCTTGAGAAGTGCCAGAGAGGAAGGCCGTATGCGCAATTCCCAGACGGCAGATGATCGGCTTGACGGCAGCCAATTGGGGAAGTATTGCTCGACGGTGTTCCGGAAGTCCGAAGCCCGTTCGGCCGGCACCCCCTCAACCGTGATCATGATGTCGTCAGCTTCTTCGATCGTTTCGGGGTTGTTTCTCGTGATGGAATCCGGAGTCAGCGGCACTGGCAAGTCGCCGAGTTCCTCCTGCAACCGCCGGATCGTACGATCCGCCTCTGCACGTAGCGCTTCCTGTACCTGCACCTGAAGAATCAAATGGACGCCGCCCTTCAGATCGAGACCCAGGGTGACCTTCTCTTCCAGATGGTCGTAGACATCTTGTAGGGAGGTCGGCAGCCCGACGACGCCGTAAATAGCGGTCAGGGCCACCGCCAGGGCGATCAACAACCGATTTCGCAGATTGCCTTTCATAAGGTCGAAATACCGCTCAGCGGCGAGCCCTGATTGTGTCTTACTTCTTTTCCTCGTTCTGCGAAAGCAGTGCCGTCACAGCGCCCCGTGAGAACTGGATCTTGACGTTGTCCGGCCTTACACGTAGCGTGACCGTGTTGTCTTTCTCACCCAGTGACACGATCGTACCAATGACGCCGCCATTCGTCACCACGCGATCGCCGTTCTGCAAGTTTCGCAGCATCTCGTCTGTCTTCTTCTGCCGCCTACGCATCGGCAGAAACAGCACAAGGTAAAAAATCACCACCATCAAGATGATGGGAACGAAAGGGGTCGACAGCGGGCTCGCTTGCAGTAGGAACAACGCCGGAGCCGGGTTCGACCCGGCCGAAAATGTCACTTCCAACAACGAACGCATGTCCAAACTGATCCCCAGCAGGCCCGTCAAGAGTGGCCATAGCTTTTCCACTTCAGCGTTGCAACAGGGAAATCGGAATCGAAACGAACGCCTCGAAGACTCGGGCTAGGAGCGCTTCTCTTCCTTAGCGCGAATCAGGGCCAAAAACTCGGGAAAATCCCCAAACAGTATAGCTTCGCGAATCCTCCTCATCCTGTCAAGGTAGACAGATACGTTGTGTAACGTCGCCAATGTGCCGAACAGCATCTCTCGCGCCAGGAACAGGTGTCGCAAGTATGCCCGAGAGAAGTTCCGGCAGGTGTAACACGAGCACTTCTCGTCCACGGGACGAGAGTCACGGGACCACGCGGCGTTTTTAATCACCACCGGACCGGAGCTCGTGAACAGGTAGCCGTTGCGCGCATTCCGCGTCGGCAGAACGCAATCCATCATATCGACACCCCGCGCCACGTATTCCCCCAGCTCATGGAGCATCCCCACGCCCATGACATAGCGCGGCCGGTCCCTTGGCAGCATGGGCTCCGTAGCCTCGACCATTTCGTAGCTCATCGCTCGAGGTTCGCCCACCGACAACCCTCCGATCGCATATCCCGGCGCATTCAACATGGCCAGCCGCTCCGCGCACTCCCGCCGCAAATGCTCGAACATCGACCCTTGAACGATCGGAAACAGAGCCCGGCTTTCGTCGTGGCTGTTCTTCCAGTGCTCAAACGCGCGCTCCGCCCACTGCAGCGTCGTTTCCATCGACGCCCGCGCCCGCTCATGGCTCACCGGGTATTCGGTGCACTCGTCCAGCACCATCATGATGTCACTACCGAGCGACTGTTGGGCATCGACGGTCGACTCCGGCGTAAACAGGTGCTCCGACCCATCCAGGTGCGACCGAAAGACAACCCCGCTTGCAGTTACTTTTCGCAGACCCGCCAAACTGAAAACCTGGAAACCGCCCGAGTCAGTGAGTACGGCGCGCGGCCACCCCATAAACCGGTGCAGGCCGCCCAGTTCTTCGATTGCCTTGTGGCCGGGTCTAAGATAGAGGTGGTAGGTGTTCGCCAGGATCAGGGACGCCTGCAACTCCTCGGCCAACATCCGTTGTGTCAACCCTTTGACAGTCGCCTGCGTCCCGACCGGCATGAACACCGGCGTCTCGACCGCCCCATGAGCCGTATGCAGCAGTCCAGCGCGCGCCCGCGTGTAAGAACATTCAGCTACCACCTCAAAACGGAACGGTCCAGGCAACTCCTGCCGCAGCGTCTCTTCCGCCTTCTTAGCGGCCATGTTTTGCCAGGATTTCCCGCAACCGCCCGATCGGTATCGCTTCCGCTCGGTTTCCGCGGTGCCCCTCCACCGTCGTCGCCCGCAGCATCGAATTCAGGATCGCTTCTTCGGTCGCTTCAATCGTCGCCTGAAACAGTGGCCCGAGCCGGCCATCCTCCAGGTATTTCGACGGGTCTCGCTCTGTGGAGAACGCAATCACGAAATCACCGCTTCCATGCCCGCCCGAAGAACCGGTCCGGGCCAGCCCGAAACTCGCCCTGCGCGCGATTCGTTTGAGTTGCCGCGCATCCGCAGGTGCGTCCGTCGCGACGATCATCATGATCGAACCGTCGGCCAAATCAAGGTCTTTTTCGGATTCGACCCTCGCGTGGCTGCGCTCCGCCGCCAGCTCTTCGCCTACGGGGACTCCATCGACGGTCAGCAGCCCGCCGAAATTCGATTGCACCAGAACGCCGACGGTATAGCCGCCATGCCGCTCAGACAACAGCCGCGAGCTCGACCCGATGCCGCCCTTGAACCCGAACGCGCGCGTCCCGGTGCCCGCTCCCACCGATCCTTCCTCGACCGGACCGCTCTCGGCCGTTTCAATCGCCGCCAAGAAATCCTCGCGTTTGAGATGCTCGCCCCGAATATCATTGAGCCGGCCGTCGTTGGTCTCTCCGACTACCGGGTTGATCGAGCGAACATCCTCGTTGCCCGTCTGATGCAGCGTGTAATGCTTCAAAGCGTCAGCCGCTTTCCAAACAGCAAGGGTATTCGTGAGCATGATCGGTGTCTCGATCACTCCCAGCTCTTCGACCTGCGTTGAGCCGATCAACTTCCCGAAAGCATTGAAGACAAACGTTGCGGCCCGGACTTTCTCCTGGAACAGGTTTCGGTCGTGAGGCAAGATCGCCGTCGCCCCGGTCCGAACGCTATCACCGCGGACCACAGTGCGGTGTCCGACCTTGACCCCTGCCACATCCGTAATCGCATTCAGCGGCCCCGGGGACATCACGCCAGGAGCAATCCCCAGATCCCTCGCCCGAGGCCGTTCTTCTTGGGCAAAAGCACACATAGCCAGAACCACGCAAACATTAATCCAACGCATCACCATCAGGCTCATCGCGTCCCATTGTAAAGCCGCGTTGCATCGAGAGTCGCCAGGAGCCCGCCGCATGTTTTCGGAAAGGAAGTGTGCAATCTGTGCGGCCTTCTCCAAGTCGCGGATGCCCGGGTACTCAGACGCGGCGTGCCGGAACGGGTAGAACAACGCGGCCCGTGGCGGCGCTGCGGTGTTACCATGGCGCCATTATGACCCGACGCTCTTTCGTCACCACGTCCATGGCCCTTTCTGCCGCCGGCCGTCTCAAAGCCAATCGCGTTATCGGAGCCAATGATCGCATCGGCATTGGGGTGATCGGCTGCGGCCGCAGAAACCTGCTGCGCAGGGTTCTCGAATTTGCCGGCCGGACCAACGTCGAAGTCCGCGCCGTCTGCGACATCTGGCGGCAACAGCGCGAGAAAGCTGCGGATGCGGTCACCGCCGCCGGGGGACCGGAGCCGAAACAAACCGAGCTCTACCGCGACCTGCTCGCCTCGCCCGATATCGACGCCGTACTGATCGGCACGCCCGACCATCAGCACTGTACTCAACTCATCGACGCCGTCAAGGCCGGCAAGGACGCTTATGTCGAAAAGCCCCTCGCCATGGACATGAAGGAACTCAACCGCGCCGTCGACGCCGTCAACAATTCCGGCCGCGTCGTCCAGATGGGAACGCAGGTGCGCAGCTATGCCAGCGCCAAAGGGGCCCGCGATTTCGTGCAGTCCGGCGGCCTTGGCAAGGTGTTCAAGATCGAGCAGTCGCGCAACAGCTACCGACCTTACTGGCACCGCTACGGCGAGCGCTCCATCGCCGAGTCCGATACGAACTGGCGCGAATTCCTCATGCACCGGAAATACCGGCCCTGGGACGCCGATCAGTACGCCGCCTGGTTCGGCTACCGTGAATTCTCACGAGGCCCTCACAGCAATCTGATGGTGCACTTCATCGACTTGGTCCACTACATCACTGGCGCGTCCGCACCCGCGCGCGTCATGACCATGGGCGGAACCTACCGCTGGAAAGACGTCCGCACGGCGCCCGACTCGGTCGAGACCGTTCTCGAATACCCGGAACAGGGTTTCCTGGTGCGCTACTGCACCATGTACGGCATCCCCGACAACAACTATCTGAAGTTCTTCGGCAGGCGCGGCGTCATGGACGGCTCACGCTGGTCCAAGCCCTTCCTGATCAGCGGCGAGAAGTCGCAAGAGGACGACCGCATCCTACCCGACGCCTTCATCCCTGAGGGTGAAAGTACTCCGCATATGCTCGACTGGCTCCAATGCCTGCGTACGCGCGAGACTCCCAACGCCCCTATCCAGGCCGGCTATGACCACTCCGTCGCCGTCATCATGTCCGACGAAAGCCTCATCCGAGGCCGCCGCATGCTCCACGACCCCAAAGCCCGAAAGATCCGCCCGGGTTGAGCCAGGCCGGACAGTTTCGAACACCACGGTGTCTCGGGTTCCCGGTTGCAGACGATAGAGGGGCAGTGCGGCGGATCGACTCCGGACCGCCTGCTGGACGAGTCTGTGGAACAGCTTGCTACGGCTGTCTGGCGACGCTGGTTGTAGTCTTTCATTCATTTGCTGATGCCTCCTGCGATATGCTGAACACACCGATGACTCAAGGGTCTTCGAAGTCTGATGTGTTCGACGTGGTCGTTGTCGGAGCCGGGGCTGGCGGCGGCACGATGAGCCGTGTTATGGCCGGCAAGGGCGCCAAGGTGGCGCTTCTTGAAGCCGGCCCCAAGCTCGTTCCCGAGGAGGAGTTCAAAGAGCACGACTGGCCGTACCATTACGATCACCGCGGAGCCGGTCCCGGGGGAGCAGGCTACTTCGGGAGGGGCAAGCCCTTTGGCTTCATGCGCACAACCAGCGGCGGCTGGGAGCTTCCTGACGAACCCTACACCATCGGTGCAGGCAGCGAGTTCGTTTGGTTCCGTTCCCGCATCGTTGGTGGGCGGACCAATCACTACGGCCGCATGTCGTTCCGGTTGTCGGAATGGGATCTCAAAGCACGAGACCGTGACGGCGTCGGGCCGAACTGGCCTGTCGGCTACGTGGACCTTGCGCCGTATTACGACAAAGCGGAGAAGTTCATCGGTGTCACCGGGACGCACGAAGGCATCCCATCCGCACCGGACGGTGTCTTTCACGAACCGCCGCCGCCCAAGGCTCACGAGCTCCTAGTCCAGACTACCGGAAAGAAGCTCGGCATCCCCTTTATCGCCAATCGCCGTGCGGTCATCACGCGCTCCATCAACGGACGCGCTGCTTGCCACTACTGTGGCCAATGCGGACGCGGTTGCCTGACGGCGTCCGCTTATTCTGCCAGTCAGGTCGACGTCTTCCCGGCGCTCAAGACCGGCAATCTTACTCTGCTTACCGATGCGATGGCACGCGAGGTTCTCACCAATGCGAGCGGCAAGGCGGAGGGCGTACTGTACATTGACCGTAATACACGCCAAGTGAAGCGGGTGCTTGGCAAAGCAGTGGTACTAGCCGCGAGCACATGCGAATCGGCCCGCATCCTGCTCAATTCCAAATCCAAGCTATTCCCCAACGGCCTCGCCAACGGTTCGGGCATGGTCGGACGCAATCTGATGGACACCGTCGGCTTGAGTGTCTCCGGCTATGTCCCTGCGCTCGAAGGCATGCCGGTCTACAACACCGACGGCTTCGGCAGCTCGCACCTTTACGCGCCTTGGTGGGGATACAACGATCATGCCAAGCTCGGCTTTCCGCGTGGCTATCACATCGAGTTCGGCGGCGGCTTTCGTATGCCCGGTGTTCATTCCGGTCATAACGCGGCGCGGCGGGCCGGCTACGGCAAGAGGATCAAGGAATGGATGCGGCAGGAGTACGGTGCGCGTGTCGGGTTCGCCGGGCGCGGCGAGATGATTCCGAATCGCTTCTCCTACTGTGAAATCGACCCGGCCATCGTCGATGACTGGGGTATTCCGGTTCTTCGCTTCCACTTCAAGTTCAGCGACTACGAGTGGAAGCAGGCGCGCCACATGGAGGAAACTTTCAAGGGCATTATTGAAACGCTCGGTGGGCGGGTCACCGGAGTGGGGAACGCCTGGGAAAAGTCGGGGATCTCGATAGGCGGAAGCATCATCCACGAGGTCGGAACGGCCCGCATGGGGACGGACCCGCGCTCGTCGGTTCTGAATCCTTACTGTCAGGCGCACGAAGTAAAGAACTTGTTCGTGACCGACGGCTCGTGCTTTGTCACCAACCCAGACAAGAATCCCACACTTACGATCAACGCTCTCTCCTGGCGCGCGGCGGACTATCTGGCTGAGGCAATGAGAAAGGGCGATGTCTGATTCAAGCCTGCTCCAGGTCGATGATGTTTCGCGGCGCGACGCTCTGCGCCGGATCGCGCTGGCTCTGACAGCGGTCGGGGCACGATCACTCGACTTGGCTTCGGCGCAGCAGGTCCATCACGCTGCTCGGAGCGCGTCGCCGAGTGGGGTCTACAAAGCGAAGTTCCTCAACCCGCATGAATACCGGACCGTGGCGCGGCTGGCGGAGCTGATCGTTCCCGCCGACGAGCGAGGAGGCAGTGCCGTAGATGCCGGCTCGCCGCAGTTCATCGACGTGCTCTGCAGTGAGAACGAGCAACTCGGCCGTATCTATAGCGGCGGGCTGGGCTGGTTCGATGCATGGATGCGGCAGCATTACGACACGAGCTTTATCGACGCGACCGAGCAGCAGCAAACCGAGATGCTCGATGCGATCGTCGCCGTAGAAGAAGCAGGACAGGAATCGGAAGTTGACAGCGAGCTTGGCCCGGGCATCCGGTTCTTCGACTGGATTCGCAAGATGTCGGTCGACGCCTACTACTCCAGCGAGATCGGTATAAAAGACCTGCGTTACCAGGGCAACGGCGCTTACTCGGAGTACACCGTGCCCAAGGAAGCCCTGGATTTCATCAAACCACTCTTATAGAGGCACGGCATGCCGTGTCAGGCGTTCCCCATGCCGCAGCCGCTGAACAACCAAGTCGCACTTGTTACCGGGGCTGCCCGGCGGATCGGTCGCGCGATAGCCCTGCGACTGGCTTCGGAGGGCGCACAGGTTGCTGTTCACTACCGCCGCTTTGAAACCGAGGCGCGACAGACCGCCGAGGAGTGCGGCGCGAAGGTTTTTCAAGCCGATCTGACGCAAGTGTCGGAACTCCAGCGACTTTACGGCCAGATTGAAGACACTTACGGCAAGCTCGACTGTCTGGTCAATAATGCGGCCCGTTACCGGGAAATGGACGTTCTCGAGCTGACTGAAGACGACTGGGACGAGATTCACGACATCAACTTGAAAGCCGTGTTCTTCTCCTGCCAATCGGCCGCCAATCTGATGCTCAAAGGGACCGGCGGGCGGATCGTCAATATCAGCTCGCTCGGCGGCATCCGCCCGTGGACGCGGCATGTTCCCTACTGCGCCTCGAAGGCGGGCGTGATCCACATGACGCGTACGCTGGCTAAAGCGCTGGCACCGAAGATCTCAGTGAATACGGTCGCGCCCGGCGTGATCCAATTCGACCCGGAGATACCGCCCAAGGTGCAGCGGCTCGTCTCGGTGACGCCGATGCGGCGTCCGGGCAGCGCGGAAGAGGTCGCCGAGGCGGTCGTCCATTTTCTAGCCGGCTCGAAGTTTGTCACCGGACAACTCCTTGCAGTGGACGGTGGCCTATCGCAGCGAGCCTGAGACCGGCCGGTCAAGCCGGTTCTGAACGGCAGCAACAAGGGGCCTACTGATCTCGCCATTTGGCGACTCTCTCGCTCACTTTTCTTCGCCGCGAGACGAGGAAAATGCAAGCTAGAAATCGATCGCGGCCAGCAACTCCGAGGGCTTCATTTCGTAGGCCGCACACAGTGCCAGCAGACTCTCGATGCTCGGCATATGTGCGCCGCGTTCGATCGAGCTGAGCTGGGAGATGCTGATGCCCGTCTGGGCTGTTGTGTCCTTCAATGACCAGTTGCGCTCCGCCCTCAACAGCTTCAGTCGGTGCCCAAGGCGGTCCCGCACCAGATCCTGAGGCGTACGCCCGAGGCCTCGGGCCACGATGGCGTTCTTGAGAGTCTGGCGGAGCTGCCCGAGCGAAAACGGCTTTGCCAGATAGTCAAAAACCTGACGCTTGAAGGTCGCCCGCATGTCTTCGAGAGACGGGTAGCCGGTGACGATGATCACACAGACGCCGGGGTGGCTCTGCTGTAGTCTCTCAAGTACTTCCTGACCCTGAAAAGGCCCCATCTTCATATCGAGAAGGATGATCTCGGGCGCTCGTTCACGGCAGCTCGAAAAAAGCTTGTCCGGGTGCGTGAATGTGCGAACGGTGTAGAGGCCCTCATCGTTGAGGAAGTCCTCGATGTACTGGATGAAATCGGAATCGTCGTCAAGGACGGAAATATCAACGCTCGCTTGCTTGTTCCGGTTTGTACTCGTGCGAGTGGCAATTCTCATGGTGAGTAAGCAGTCTACACTTCGCGGGCCCGTCGTAATGCCGCGTCCATAATGCGCTCGGCACCTGTTGTCATCTCGGGCAGTCGCACTTCGATCACGGCCCCACCCTCAGGACGGTTCGCAGCGCGAATCTCGCCACCGTGTTGGTGGACGATTCCTTCCGCGACGGTGAGCCCCAATCCGGTCCCGCGCGCATCGAGCCGGCTGGTTACAAATGCGTCGAAGATGTTGGGCAGCACTTCTTCCGGAATGCCCACACCGTCATCCTCAACCATGATTACGATGTCTGAACGATGGTTCAGTGCCTCCTGCCACACTCGCACGACAATGGTGCCGCTGCCGTCGATTGCGTACAAGGCGTTCTTCAGCAGATTTACAAAAAGTTGGATCAGCCGATCCCGGCTGCCCTTAACGACATGCCGTCCGTCCGCATCGCTTTCGAATGTGACTCGGGAAGCTCTTTCGTCAATGGCTACCAGGTTCCAGGACTCCTCGATGATTGGCGCGAGTTCCACCGCCTCCATCGCTTCGTCCGAAGGTCGGGAAAAGTTCAACAGTCCGGTGCTGATCTGCCGGAGCCTGGCGGCGACGCGCTGCATGCGAACCAGCCGCCGCCGCGCAGTGGGATCATCAACGGTTTCGAGCAACTTCTCGATAGAACCACCCAGCACGCTGAGCGGCGTGTTCAACTCGTGGGCCACGCTCGCGCTCAGAAGGCCGATGCTGGCGAGCCGGTCCTGGGCAGCCATTCTCGTCTTGGCTTCCTCGAGCATCCGGTTCTTTTTGCGTAGGTCCGCCGCCAACTCTTCGAGCCTTGCCAGGGTGCGCTCGAGGCTCGCCTCCTTTTCTCGGAGGTTCATCACGGTGGCGTTACGCGAACGCATGATGTCGCCGATCTCATCTCCGAGGATCTCCGTCTGGTCGATGATTTCCCGGGCTCTTTGGTTTTCGAGCACGGCTGAGTCGGCCTCCAAGGTGACGCGGATCGGCCGGTAGACGTACCTCGGCATAATCACTGTTTCCAGGAGCAGAACGGCGAGAACATAGAGGCTCGCGAGCACGGTCAACAGGACGGTCTTGGCGCGGTAGATCGCGTTTTCGTAGAATTCCGACGAGATCGTCAGCCGGGCATATGTGTCCGCCGCCGGGTTTTTGCGGTACAAGCGATCCGGCGTTCCCGGTTCCTGCCGCACTTCACCCGGATGTCGGTCGAGCCACTCCTTGAAATCGGTGGCGATTTCCAGTTCCTCAGCCGTCCCTTCAACGTGCTCATAGATTTCCATCCGCGGCTGCGTGGGGCCGCTGCCGCGCTTCACGAACATCTCATGGAGCAGAGTGGTCTCACGCTTGCGAGCCGTCGTGATCTGCTCTTCGATCAGAGGTATCAGTGAGAAGTACGCAGTACAGGTAAGGACAAGGAAGAAAAGGTTATGGAGGACAATCAGTTTCGGCCGGATGCGCAGGTCACCAAACAACCGGCCGACCCGCCGGCGGAGTCTGTTCGGTTTGCGATGCTTCGGAGGCATGCCTCCTCTGACTCAGTTCAGCAGCTTTACGGCGATATTGCGGAAGCGGTGAAACCCACCCTCGACCCAGCCGCTTCCACCGTGCACTTGGAGACCGATCATTCCGTCGGGCGCACCACCAGCGGCATGGTTCGCCGTGTCTTGAAATTCCGTGATCTTTGTGCCGTTGAGCCAGACGGTTATTCGCGGTGCTTCGCCCTCGATGCGCGCGAGCAGTGCGTTCCAATCGTCGTTGCGCCAGACAGTCTGCCAGTCCTGAGAGTCTGTCCTCTTGACTCCTTTGAGCCGCTCACCATAGATTCCGCCGATGCTTCCACCCTCGCGATAGTCGATCATCACCTGATAAGCCTGTCCGTTGGCGTTGGAGCGAAGGAACAAGCCTCCGTCGCATCCGAAGTCAGGCTTGACCTCGAGATAAACCTCGAAGTCCTGGTAGCGGTCATCTGTGAGCAGCACGCCGCCATTGCCGACGGGTCGCTGGCGGGCAGTCAATACCCGCTTGTCAATACGCCATTCCGAGGTGTTGCCATGATGATTCGTCATGCTGATGTGCCAGCCGGCGAGATTGGCGCCATTGAAAATCTGCGTGAAGCCTTCGGGAATCTCATCGGCTTGCAGCAGGCCCGGCGGTGCCCCCAGAACCATGGCCAAACAAACGCAGACCGCTCGCATGACTTTCCGACCTCCGGCTGTTAGTATGATGCTCCTGAAACGGGCATGGATCGGCTTTCCCCCTTGCCGCTGAGGGACTGGGCCGTGACCCATACGCATCTTGATGTTACAAGAACTTTATCGTCAGTCCATCAGGCATGGATCTTACAGATGTAGCCGGCGTAGGGGCTGGTATTCTGTCGATGCCCCGGGGCAATGCCCGCGTCGCAGTAGTACAGGCTGCCGTGCCACCAGGTCATGCCGTGCGGGTCCGGATCATCCCGGTTGAGTTGAATCGCTTCCAGCACCTGCCCGCTCTCGATGTCGAACTTCAATATGCGGAAATCGTTCGAGAACATGCACCAGATATGCGCTCCGTCCCAGCCCAGCCCGTGGGC
>JAPOOG010000082.1 GCA_026713545.1 Bryobacterales bacterium | reverse complement strand
GCAGCCCGTGGTGAAAGTCACGCTGGCGGCGTTACGCGCCTTGGGGTCGATTGCGTAACGTGTGGCTGCTCCAGTAACGCAGCAGCGCGCTCTCCGCGCAGCCAGCGCGGGAGGCGCGTAACCCGTTGGGCGACGGACATTTTTTTGTTCCAACGGCGGTTCCGAGCTTGCTGCCTGGCGTAACCACGGAGGCGGCCGCCTAAGCTCGTCGGCGTTGTCGTTCGCTTTTCCTTCGCGAGGAGGAGATCACCCGGATCGCCATCCTCCTCACTCCGCGCCGATCCACCGCAGGAGCCCGCCGCGCTCTTTCCTTCGTACCACGGGACTTTCACCACGGACTGCTAGGAGAGGGCCAGGCCTTCGCGGAGGGGTCCGACGAGCCAGTTGCCGAAGACGTGGCCGATATTGGAGACGGTCATGAAGATGGTGTAGACGGTGGCGGCGTCCGGCTGCGGATGGTCTCGCCTTCGGCCAGCTTTCTTCAATCCAGGTATTGACGTACCTGACGATTGTCACCATACACTTGGGTAGTGATCAAGTCGTTTCGCCATCGCGGCTTACAAGAACTATATGAAGGTGGACGATCGGCGAAGGTTGCGCCGGAGCATGCCGCGAAACTTCGCCGTATCCCGACCGCATTGGACCGCAGCAACGGCCCTGAAGGAATGGACCTCCCCGGCTTTCGATTGCATCCGCTCAACGGCCGCAAGCGAGGTCATTATGCAGTCTCGGTGTCAGGCAATTGGCGGGTTACATTCCGCTTCGAGGAGGGGCACGCCGTAGATGCCGACTACTTGGATTATCATTAGGAGGGTTGACCCGCCTTTCTCACCAGTTGACGGCCGGAGCAACCGATAAGACCGCCATGACTTTGCCGCGCTTGCTTGCCGGGCTCGATGCAGCGTCAAGTACACCTGTGCGCGCCCAGCGGCTCGCGCCTCGCCCTGACGGCCCTCTCACGCACTTCGCCTCGCAACGGGGCGAGAAAGGCGGGCCGGCATGGCGATGAGGAACCCCGTGCATCCGGGAGCCATCGTGCGCGAAGACTGTCTGAAAACGTTGGGCCTGTCGGTCACCGAGTGCGCCAAGAGGCTTGGCGTGGGGCGCCAAACACTTTCCAACCTGGTGAATGAAAAGGCGTCCGTTTCCATCGAAATGGCCTACCGTCTTTCGAAGGCATTCGGCTCGACTCCGGAAACGTGGCTTGGCATGCAGTTGGCGTTCGACCTTGCCCACTCCCGAGACCTGGAACGACAGATCAAAGTCAAACGTATCGCGGCCGCATAGGGAAAAAGCCGTGGCTCGATAAAAAGCCGTGTCTCGTGTTTCGTGTCTCGTGATTCGTGACCCCAAACCCCGGTTGGCGGTATGGCCGTGGCTCTCTGGCGGCTTGGGTGAAAGGCCGGGGAAAAGCCGTGATTCGAAAAAAAGCCGTGTTTCGTGTCTCGTGTCTCGTGACCCTAAACCCTGAGTAGGAGGTAGGGCCGTGGCTCTAAGGCGGCTTGGGGAAAAAGCTGTGTTTCGTGATTCGTGTCTCGTGACCCCAAACCCCACGTAGGCGTCACGGCGGTTGCTCCACGGCGGCATTTGTTGGGCTTGGGTGCCTTGCTTGATGGGTGACGGGGTCCGGTTGGGTTCAGGCGGGGGGCAGGGCGGCTTTGGCGCGGTCGATTTCGGCGGGGCGGACGACGAGCAGCATGAGCAGGGGGACGGCCATGGCGAGGCCGGCGAACCAGAAGGACTGCACGTAGGAGAGGGCCAGGCCTTCGCGGAGGGGTCCGACGAGCCAGTTGCCGAAGACGTGGCCGATATTGGAGACGGTCATGAAGATGGTGTAGACGGTGGCGGCGGCACGGGTCCAGGAGATGCGCATCGACATCGCGAGGTAGCCGACGGTGCCCACGGCAAGGACGCCGGGGTTGAGGAAGAGGTAGCCGGCGGTGAGCCAGGTCTCGCGCCAGAGGGCCGAGCACAGGGCGAAGGCAATGGCCATCAGCCCATAGCCGCCGAGGCCCATGACCATGACCTTGCGGCGTCCGTAACGGTCGGCGATGTAGCCGCCGAGAAGCGCCCCGGCCATCTCGGAGAGGGCGGCGGAGCCGGAGACCTGCGAGACCTCGACGAAGGTCCAGCCGAGCTGCTGGGTGTAGAGGGTCTTGGTGATGACCTCGACGACGCCCCAGCCGACCATGCTGATGGCGCCGAACACGACGAAGACGGAGGTGGAGGTGAGCGAGAAGCCCCGGCGCAGGTCGCGGAGGACGCGGCCGGGGCTGCGGAAGCTGGAATCGGTGGCGGCGCCGCGGGCCGCGCCGCGGCTCCACGGGAAGCGCTTCTCGCCGGGCCGCTCGAGCAGCAAGACCGGGAACAGCATGAGGACCAGCAGGAGCCCGAACTGCACCATGACGGCCCCGGAGAGTCCCCAGGCGTCGATGGCCATGGCCATGACAGCGCCGCCGATGCCCTTGCCGATCAGCTTCGAGCCCCACATCAGCCCGTTGGTGCGGCCCTGCTCGGGGGGCGGCAGGACATCGACGGCCAGGGCGTCGGTGGAGACGTCCTGCAGAGAAGAGAAGCAGTTGTGGATGAAGAACATCCAGCCCAGCAGGCGCAGGTTTCCGGTGAGGTCGCCGAGCATGAGGATGCCGATCAGCGAGACCGCCATGAGGAACTCGGCGGCGATGATCCAGAACCGGCGGCGGCCCATCGAGCGGACCGTCATGGTGTCGATGAGGGGTCCCCAGACGAGCTTGAAGGTCCAAGGGAGCAGCACGACGGCGGTCAGCTCGCCGGCGTCGGCGTCGCCCACGCCGCGATCGGTGAGGTAGCTGATCAGGGCGATGGTCATGAAGCCCCAGGGGACGCCCTGGGCGAAGTACATCGCGCAGAGCATCCCGAGGCGCTGGCGGCGGTTGTCGATGAGGGCCATGCGTCGGGCGGATTGGGGAACGGGAGCTTCGCAGGCGGGGAGGACAGCGCCGGCCGGCCCCCGTCTCGTCACGAGGCGAGACATGCAGGCTACCGCGCTCGAAGCGACGCAATACGGTAGCACAGGGAAAAGGCCGTGTCTCGTGTTTCGTGTTTCGTGACCCATAAAAGCTCGGGGGTCGGCAGGGCCGTGGCTCTCAGGCGGCTTGGCGTGATGGATGCAGGGTCAAGTCGAGCTGTGCGCGTACAGCGGGGTTGCGCCTCGTCCTGACGGCCCCCTTACGGTCTTCGCCTTGCCGCGGGGTGAGACATGCAGGTTAGAGGAGGCGGAAGCTGACTGCGGAAATCCTCGATTTCGCAACCCTGTATTGCAAGGAAATTACCTTTCAGGGCACCACACGCCCTGGATATGGATTTGACTTCATATGTACTGAATGCCATATTATGGGGGTGGGCTGGGTTGTCGAGATTGCCGACGAGTTTGAACCGGAGTTCGACGTACTGTCCGAAGACGTGCGGACAGAGATTTTGGCGCTCTCGCGGTTATTACAGCAGTTCGGGCCGAGTCTCGGGCGACCTCGTGTCGACACGCTCAACGGCTCACGCCACAGGAACATGAAGGAACTGCGGTTCCATGCAGCGGATGGCCAATGGCGGGTGGCCTTCGCTTTCGACACGAAACGGAAAGCCGTCCTGCTAGTGGCCGGAGACAAATCCGGGGGCAGTGATAAACGATTCTATCGCCGGCTGATTCGCAAGGCCGATGATCGTTTTGACGCGCATCCGGCCTGCATTTCTCACCACCTGACGGCCGCAGCACGCGATACGACCGCCAGGACTTCGTTGCACTTGCTTACCGTGCTCGATGTACCGTCAAGTACACCTGCGCGCGCCAAGCGACGTGCGCCTCGCCCTGACGGCCCTCTCACCCACTTCATCTCGCCACGTGGCGAGAAATGCAGGCCTGCCAGTTTTTGAAGACAGAAGGGAAGTAACGATGCCTGTAAATATAGAGGACAAAATCAGCAAGCTAAGCCCCGCTCAGCGCAAGAAAGTCGAGGTGCGCGCCACGGAGTTCATCGCCGAGGAAATGACCCTGCGTGAGCTGCGCAAGGCCCGGAAGCTTACGCAAGTAAGCATGGCCCAGCAGCTTGGCATCACGCAGGACAGCGTCTCGCGGCTGGAGAAGCGTAGCGACCTTCTGCTCTCCACGTTGAGAAAGACCGTGGAGGCCATGGGAGGGAACCTGTCGCTGGTGGCCCAATTCCCGGACCGTGCACCGGTCGTCCTGGCAGGGATCGCAGAGGACGACCCGCGCGCCTGAATCAAAATCATGTTCCGCTGCTTCAATAGCCCTGCGCTGCATTTCTCACCACCCGACGGCGGAAGCATGCGATACAAAAGCCGTGATTCGTGTCTCGTGTTTCGTGACCCGAAAACCAGGGGGGCGGCGCGGCCGTGGCTCCAAGGCGGCTTGGGGGAAAGGCCGATAAAAGGCCGTGTCTCGTGTTTCGTGTCTCGTGTTTCGTGACCCATAAAAGCTCGGGGGTCGGTAGGGACGTGGCTCTCAGGCGGCTTGGCGTGAAAAGGCCGCGATTCGAAAAAACCCCGTGTCTCGTGAAAAACTATAAAGGCCATGTTGCGCGTCCAGCGGGTTGCGCCCCGGCCTGACGGCCGTCTCACGCTTCGCCTCGCCGCGTGGTAAGAAATACAGACTGAGCCCATGCCTGAACTTGCCGAGTACGGTTTCTGGAAATCGCCGATCACGTCGGACCTGATCGTTCGCGAGGCGGTGCGGCTGGGGGGGACGCAGATCGAGGGCGACGACATCTACTGGGTGGAGGGGCGTCCGGCGGAGCGGGGGCGGTATGCGCTGATGCGCAAGCGGGGCGGCGAAGAGGCCGCCGAGCTGACGCCGGCGCCGTTCAACGTGCGCACCCGAGTGCACGAGTACGGCGGCGGCTCGTACGCGGTGAAGGACGGGCGGGTGTATTTCTCGCACTACGCCGACCAACGCCTGTACGCCGCCGGAGACGGACGGCCGCCGGCCGCGGTGACTCCGGAGGCGGCCTGGCGCTATGCCGACGCCGACATCGACCCCTCGGGCGAGAGGCTGATCGCGGTGCGGGAAGACCACTCCCGGCCGGGGACGGAAGCGGTCAACACGATCGCGGCGGTCGATCCGAGCGGGCGGCGGGAGCAGGCCGTGCTGGTCTCGGGGAGCGATTTCTACTCGAACCCGCGACTGAGCCCGGACGGCAAACGGCTCGCCTGGCTGAGCTGGGACCATCCCCGCATGCCGTGGGACGGGACGGAACTGCGGGTCGCGGATCTCGACGCGGAGGGCTTCCCGGCGAACGCGCGGACCGTGGCGGGCGGCCCGCGGGAGTCGATCTATCAACCGCGATGGGCCCCGGACGGCACGCTGTACTTCGTCTCGGACCGCAGCAACTGGTGGAACCTCTACCGCACGGACGGGAGGGAGAGCGAAGCGGTGATCGAGATGGAAGCCGAGTTCGGCCTTCCGCAATGGCTCTTCGGCGGCTCGACGTATGACTTCGTGTCCGCCGACCGGCTCGTGTGCGCCTACACGCGGGACGGAAGCTGGCGGCTGGCGACGATCGACGCGGCGCGGCGGGAGCTCGAGAACATCGATATCCCGTTCAGCGACATCGCGGGCGTTCACGCCGCAGGCAACCGGGTGGTGTTCAGCGGCGGCTCGCCGACCGAGCCCCCGGCCATCGCCGTGCTCGATCTGGCGACGGGCCGGCTGGATATCGTGCGCCGGGCGTTCGAGGCGCCGGCGGAGCTGAAGAAGCACTACTCGATCCCCGAGCCGGTCGAGTTCGACACGGAGAACGGCCGAACGGCGCACGCCTTCTTCTACGCGCCCCACAACCCCGATTACGAGGCGCCGGCGGAGGAGCTGCCGCCGTTGATCGTGGAATGCCACGGGGGGCCGACCGGCTCGACGTCGAATGCGCTGGACCTGCGGACGCAATACTGGACCAGCCGCGGTTTCGCGGTGCTCGACGTGAACTACGGCGGCAGCACGGGGTACGGCCGCGCCTACCGCGAACGGCTGCTCGGCCAGTGGGGCGTGGTCGACGTCGATGACTGCGTCAACGGAGCGCAGTCGCTGGCCGACGCAGGACGGGTGGACGGGGAACGGCTCATCATCAAGGGCGGGAGCGCCGGCGGGTATACCACGCTCGCCGTGCTGACGTTCCGGGACGCGTTCAAGGCCGGCGCGAGCCACTACGGCGTCAGCGACCTGGAAGCTCTCGCGCTGGAGACCCATAAATTCGAGTCGCGGTACCTGGACTCGATGGTCGGCCCTTATCCCGAGCAGAAGCAGGTCTATCGGGAGCGCTCCCCGATCCATCACGTCGATTCGCTGTCGGCGCCGGTGATCTTCCTCCAGGGCAGCGAAGACAAGGTAGTCCCGCCGGACCAGGCCGAGAGCATGATGGCGGCGCTCAGAAGAAAAGGCGTCCCGACGGCGTACGTGCTGTTCGAAGGGGAGCAGCACGGTTTCCGGATGGCGGACAACATCAAGAGGGCGCTGGACGGCGAGCTGCTGTTTTACGCAATGGTGCTGTTGCGGAAAGGGGTGAGGCATTGAAAAGGCCGATAAAAGCCGTGTTTCGTGACCCAAAACCCCGGGAGGCGGCGCGGCCGTGGCTCCACGGCGACATTTGGAAAGGCCGGGAAAAAGCCGTGTTTCGTGTTTCGTGTCTCGTGTTTCGTGAAAACCCGTTGGCCGGGCTTGATGTGGCTCCACAAAAAGCCGTGTTTCGTGTCTCGTGTTTCGTGAACCCTAAAGCTCGGCAGGCGGCAGGGCCGTGGCTCTCAGGCGGCTTGGGTGAATGGCCGATAAAAAGCCGTGTCTCGTGTCTCGTGTCTCGTGTTTCGTGAAAACCCGTTGGCCGGGCTTGATGTGGCTCCACAAAAAGCCGTGTTTCGTGTCTCGTGTTTCGTGAAAACCCGTTGGCCGGGCTTGGTGTGGCTCCACAAAAGGCAGTGATTCGTGTCTCGTGTCCCGTGAAAAGCCTGTTGGCCGGGGCTTGGGTTGCTCAACTGGGAAAGGCCGGATGGCCGTGGGAAAGGCCGTGATTCGTGTCCGTTGACCGGCGCGGACTTCTGGTGGCCAGTTGATGAGAATGCAGGCTGGATACGGGAGGCGGTTTCGAGGCCGCAGGCCAGGCGGCTTTGCCGTTCACGCGGCTGTCCGCTTACGGCGTTCTTGCGCCAGGTCATAGTTGGCTTGCAGGCGCATCCAGAATTCCGCGTTGCTCCAGCCGACGGCTTCCAGCCCCAGGGCTACCCGCGCCGATATTCCGATCCGTCCGTTGAGCAACCGAGACAGATTGTTGCGGGTAACGCCGATCCGAGCGGCACACTCCGTCACCGTCCAGCCGGATTCATCGATGCAGTTACGGATGCTTTCGCCGGGATGTGTCGGATTCACCATGGGTAGCTCCGTCCGTCAGTGGTAGTCGATCAGATCCACGTCCACCGCCTCGCCATCGACGAAGCGGAAGACCAAACGCCAGTTGCCCGAGACCTGCATGCTCCATTGCCCGCGCCGGTTTCCCTTCAGCGAATGCAGCCGGTAGCCAGGCAGTTCCATGTCTCGAGCCGATTGCGCCGCCGCCAGTTCCGTCAAGATGCGACGGATACGGCGGATCAGGTGTTGCGGCATGAGTCGGGCATCGTCTTGCTCGGCCAGCCTTTGAAGCCCCTTGTGCGCGAACCTGATGCAACACAGTATGCCGCAGAGGCCCGCTTTGTTGCAAAGCTCTAAGGCCGATAAAAGGCCGTGTCTCGTGTCTCGTGTCTCGTGTCTCGTGAACCCTAAAGCTCGGCAGGCGGCAGGGCCGTGGCTCTCAGGCGGCTTGGGTGAATGGCCGATAAAAAGCCGTGATTCGTGTTTCGTGAAAACCCGTTGGCCGAGGCTTGGGTGGCTCTAGAAAAAGCCGTGTTTCGTGTCTCGTGTTCCGTGATGCCAGGGTCGGTGCTCCACGGTGCGGGAAATGGGCGGCGCGGAGGCGACATATATATAAGAGGTATCGGGATATTCCGCCGAGCAGGGCATTATCCTGATTTGACATAGAACGCAACGCGCGCGAATTGTCTTGCCGCAGCCGTTCTTTGGCTTATCCCGTTGACGCCGGCCATCTGCATCATCGTCCAGGGCGCGCAGGCTCCCGCGTTCGCGAACCAGACACTGCGCAGTTTCGAGATTTTGCGCAACGTCAGCGAACGGCAGGCGCTGGAGCGCGCGCGGGCGGACTGCTTTCTGTGGATGACGGGCGGCCGGGAACTGCGTCCGCAGGCGTTCGAGGAGTGTCTGTGGGGGCTGCAGGCCCACGAATGGGTGACGTGGGCCGATACGGGCGCGGCTCCGCCGCCATCGGTGCGTCAAGCCGCCGGTCCCCTGGGAGTGACCCGTTCGACCCTGGCGACCAGAGAGGCGCGGCGGACGGGGGCGGTCTGCCGCCTTCCCTGGAAGTGCCGGCTGGCTCCGGCGAGGGGCGGCGGCGGGCAGGCGCCGTCAGACGAGGGGCTGTCCCGGAAGAGCGCCGCGAAACCCGCTGACGACCCGCCGCCCGCAGACAGCGGCCCGCGCCAACACCTTCGGAACGCCGGTCCGCTCTCGACCGGCGCGTGGTTGCGCCACCCGCTGCGATCCGCCGCCCGGCTGCTTCCGCTGCGCTTCAAGCAGAGCATCAACCAGTGGGCCGGCCGGGGGGTTTTCGACCTTTCGTACTACCTGCAGTTCCGCCCGCGCAGCGTGCTCATCGACGGAGGCATGATCGAGGCTCTCGAATACAGCGTTCCCCGAGCGGACGGCCGGCGACGCATCGCACTGTGCACGCCGCATCTCGGTTTCGGAGGCGCCGAGAGCGCGCTGCTGGAAATCGCGCGGCAGTTCGACCGCTCGCGGTTCGAACTCTTTCTCGCCGCGACCGGGTCCAGCGACCGGCGCCTGCTGCCGCGATGGCGCGAAGCGGTCGACCACATCCACGACCTGCGCCAACTGCTGCCGGAGGAGCGTCTCGCGGGGGCGCTCTATTCGATGGCGGTCAACTGGAAATGGGACGGCCTGGTGGCGCAGAACACGCCGCTCGCCTACAGCCCGCTGCCGGCGCTGAAGGAGAAACTGCCGGGCCTGCGTGTCATCGACATCGTCCACGACACCGACGAAGAGGGGACCTTCTTCGCCGCGCTGGACGCCGGCGACTGGATCGACCGGCGCGTCGCCGTCAGCGAGAAGGGAAGGCGGCGGCTGATCGACATGGCGGTCGACGAGGACCGAATCCGTCTGATCCGAAACGGGGTCGACCTCGAACAGTTCAAGCCCGGGCCGAGGGGACATGACCGGGGGCCGGCGAGAATCGTCTTCGCCGGGCGGCTGATCGAGCGGAAGCGGCCCTTGCTGCTGCTGGACATCGACCGGGAACTGCAGCGCGAGCCGCCCGCCGAGCCGTACGAGTTCGCCGTCGCCGGGGACGGCCCGCTGCTGTCGGCATTGCGCTCGAAGATCCAGTCGGGCCGGCGGCAACGGCGCTTCCGGTTGCTGGGCCACGTCGAGCCGCTGGCCGCGGTGCTCGGGGGCGCGGCGGCGCTGATCGTCACCTCCAGCAGGGAGGGCCTGCCGCTGGTGATTCTCGAAGCCCTGGCGATGGAGGCGCCAGTGATCAGCTCGCGGGTGGGCGCCGTCGAGGAAGCGGTGCGGCCCGACTGCGGCATCCTGGTGGAGAACGACGGCCTGGAAGCCGAGACGTTCGCGGACGCCATCCGCGAACTGCTGTCCGACAGCCGACGGCGCCGCGAGATGGGCCGGGCCGGACGGGCCCTGGTAGAACGGAACCACGACCTGCGGCGCGCCCAGGACGGCTACCGCCGACTCATCGAAGACGTGTTCGTGATGGGAAAAAGGCCGTGAATCGAAAAAAAGCCGTGTTTCGTGTCTCGTGAAAACCCGTTGGCCGAGGCTTGGGTGGCTCTACAAAAAGCCGTGTTTCGTGTTTCGTGTCTCGTGTTTCGTGACCCAAAAGCTCGGGCAGGCGGTGCGGCCGTGGCTCTCAGGCGGCAGGGGTGAAAAGGCCGCGATTCGAAAAAACCCCGTGTTTCGTGTTTCGTGACCCGAAACCCTACAGGCAGTGGTTCGTGGATAGTGATTCGTGAAAACCGGTTGGCCGGGCTTGGGGGCGTCTCATCGAGGAAGTGTTCAGAGCAACCCCAGGTGCTTGACGAGGAGTTGGGCAACCTCGGAGCGCGTGGGAGCGGAGCTTTGGGCGCCGCGCCGGGTGACGGAGACCGCCGCCGCGGCGTTCGCGAACCGCGCCGCGCTCCCGAAAGCCTGCCCTTCGCTCAACGCCACCGCCAGAGCGGCGTTGAAGGTGTCGCCGGCGGCGGTGGTATCGACCGCCTCGACGGCGAATCCTTCAGCGGCAAAGGAGTCGCCTCCGACCAGGCCGCAGCAGCCCCGCCGGCCCAATTTCATGACGACGTTGCGGGCTCCCGAGGCCCCGAGCCGAGCGGCGGCGGCGAAGGCTTGCTCGACCTGCCCGCTCTCGAGGCCGGGTTCATCGAGAAGAAGGGCGGCTTCGGTCTGATTGGGGGTCAGGTAGTCGACGAGAGAGAGCAACTCCGGCGGAAGCGGGCGGGCCGGCGCCGGGTCGAGCATGGTGACCGCGCCGCGGCGGCGGGCCAGCCGCAGACCGGCCTCGACCGCGTCGAGGGGAATCTCGAGCTGGCACAACAGGAAGTCGCCGGCCTCGATACCCGTAAGACGTTCTCGAACGAGCCGGGGGGTCACGGCCGCATTGGCGCCCGGCGAGATCACGATCGAGTTCTCGCCGTCCGGGAAAACGGAGATGAGAGCAACGCCGCTGGCCCGGCCGCAGCGTCCGATGCCGCCGGTCATCACGCCGGCATCCCGCTGGCGGTCCAACAGGAAATCACCGAACGCGTCACGGCCCACCTGCCCGACCATCACGGCCTCGGCCCCGAGCCGGGCCGCCGCCACCGCCTGATTCCCGCCCTTACCTCCCGGAAAGATCGTCAGTTCGCCGCCTGTGAGGGTTTCACCCGGCTGCACCGGACGAGGAACATCGACGACCAAGTCGGCGTTCAGGCTTCCGAGCACGAAGATCCTCGGCATGCATTCAAGATAAAGCCGTGTTTCGTGTTTCGTGTCTCGTGTTTCGTGACCCCAAAACCTCGGCAGCCGGCAGGGCGGTGGCTCTCAGGCGGCTTGGGTGAAAGGCCGTGGAAAAGCCGTGTTTCGTGTCTCGTGAAAACCCGTTGGCCGAGGCTTGGGGCGGCTCAAGCAAGGAACGCGGGAGGGGCGGGAAGTTTCAAGGCCTCGGAAAAGACCGTGATTCGCGACCCCGATCCGCAGCGGTTGCCGAGGGCGTCGACCCGCATGGTTCTTGCCTCAGGGGTCCGCCGCCGTGTCGATGTCCGGGTAGAGCCAGGAATGCTCGAGACCGGGATGCCGGTCACCGTAACGTTCCGGCACGTTCTGCGTCCAGTTGCTGGGAAGCGTGAGACAGAAGGCCAACAAGACAACGAGGACGACTTTCTGCAAGAGGAGAGGCGCCTTTTCCGGAGGCAGTTCGACACCGAACAGCGCCGCGGAGCCGCTTCGCAGGCGGCCTTGGCGGCGAAGCCGCGACCGGATCAACAGCACCACACCTAGCGCCGCCATGACGATGTTCAGGGTCTGGCCGGTCCCGAGCGCCAGCCGATGCGTCGGATAGTCGCGGAACAGGTCGATGAATATGCGCAGGAACGCATACCAGAAGACGAATCGCGCCGCGACCGCTCCCGGCGTCGGGTCGGTCTTCCGGACGCGCAGCAGGTAGGGCACCAGCAGGAGGTTCTTGAGGCCGTCGTAGAGCACCACCGGGTGCCGGAATCCGTCGGCATAGGGAAACAGCACGCCCCAAGGGGCGTCCGTGAGGGAACCGACGATCTGGCCGTCGATGAAGTTGCCGAGCCGGCCCATTCCCATCAGGAACGCGCCGGGGATGACAATGGCGTCGACGAGCACGAGCAGGGGCTTGCGGGAGAGCCAGGCGAAGGCGATGACGGCCACGGCCGCCCCAAGCAGGACCCCGTGCGACGCCAAGCCACCGAGCCAATAGGCCGGAATGAGCTCGGGGTGAGCACGGTAGAAAGGCCACTCGTCGAACACGACCTCGATCAGGCGCGCCCCGATCAAGACGCCCACGAGGGTCGAGAGGGACAGCGTATAGACCTCCCGGGCGGTCAGTCGCAGTTGAAACCGCCGGCTCCGCAGGAACAGATGCAGGTGCAGGAAACCCAGGGAATAACCCAGCCCGTACCACCAGAGACACACTCCGCCGACTTCGGCAATGATCGGATCGATATCGTGGACGAAGGGTCCGAACATGAAAACGGCCCGCCTTCCCGCGAAGACCGCCGCGAACAGGACGAGGCAACTGTCAGTTGTCGTTCATGATAGACCCGGCCAGATTGATCATGCCGTGTCTTAAAAAAGCCGTGTTTCGTGATTCGTGTCTCGTGACCCAAAACCTAAAAAGCCGTGTCTCGTGTTTCGTGTCTCGTGTCTCGTGACCCAAAACCCGGGAGGCGGCGCGGCCGTGGCTCCAAGGCGGCTTGGGGGAAAGACCGGGGGAAAGGCCGTGATTCGTGTCTCGTGATTCGTGATGCGGACAGGCTTTACAGGCCGTGGTTCGAGGGGGAGGCAGGCCGGATCGTCGCCAGCCTTAGCCGGCCGGTCGGCGGGCCTTTCGCAGCAGCGCCAGCGCATAGACGATCCCGATGGCCGGAACGACCGAAAATGCCAGCGCGAGCTCCCAATCCCCCCGCACACTGCCTCTGGAAATCATCAGCGCGACGACCAGATCGGCGATCACGTTCGCCGTCAGGACCGCCACCAGGGCAAGGATCGCCTTCGCGGCGAGGCGGGGCCGCGTCACGAGCAGAAGCAAGCCCACGGCAGCCATAGGGTGCAGGAAGACCAGGAGCAGCCGCTGCCAGACGTCTCCGCCGTTCGCGAATGCGCCGACCAGGGCCGTGAATCCTACGAAGACCGTTTGAATCACAGCAAGCACGGTCATCGAAATTCTGAAGCCGGTCACGGAGCCATTATAGGTTGCTGCCGGGAATCTTCCCCACCCCCCGAATCGGCCGCCAGCCGCCGGCGACAGCAGCGATGGCTCGGGAGTGGGCCGTCTGCAGGGCGGCGGTGAAGAAGGCGGGGCCGCGAACCGTCAACCGGTCCGGACGGCTTGGGATTGATCGCGGTCGAGGGGCGTGACGTTAGCTAGCGACGCGTGCCGCGATGGCCTCCCGCAAACCATCCAGCAGTCCCTCCAGGTGCGCCATGCGCTCGCGCAGTTGCGCAAGCTCTGAACGAATCTCCGCGATCTCCCCACGCAGGGCTGCGATCTCCCCGCGCAGACCGCCCATCTCCGCTTGCATATCCCTACGCAGACCGGCGATCTCTTCGCGCAACTCGCCCATCTGAGCTTGCGTATCCCCACGCAGACCGGCGATCTCTCCGCGCAATCCATGAACGCTGGTCAAGATCAGTCCGGCGAGCGCAACCCCCACCGTCAAGATGGCTATGATTTCACCAGTCATGCCGTTATCCAAGCGTTCTGAACTCATTCTCTCACACGCCCGACCACAAGGTTTCGTGATTCGAGGGCGGATACAGGCAGCGAAGAAGGCGGGGGCTGCGAACCGTCAACCGGTCCGGGCGGCTTGGGATTGATCGCGGTCGAGGGGCGTGACGGGATCGATGAAGATCCAGCAGAAGACACCCGTGAAGTAGATGCCCGCCGACAAGAAGAAAGTAATCGGCCAATTTCCACCGGTGACCTCGAGGATTTTGGCAATCGTGATGGGCGCGAAGAAACCGGCGATGTTGCCGGCCGTATTCATGGTTCCGGAAAGACTGCCGGCATATTTGCCGCCCACGTCCATGCAAGCGCCCCAGGAGGGCGGCATCGCCAAGTCGGTCGAAAACGCCGCCGCGCCCATCGCCACCATCGCCCAGAACGGCTCTTCGATCTGCAGCGACACGATCAGGCCGGCGCCCGAGCCGAAACAGCCCAGGCCCCCCATGAACCTCCGAGCGCGGCCGACGTCACCGAACCACCCTTCGATCTTGCGCAAGAGGAACCCGCACGAGATCGATCCGATTCCGGCACAGAACAAGGGGATGCCAGCCAGCCAGGCCGACTGCTCCATGCTCTGCCCGCGCGCCTCCTGGATGTAGGTCGGCAGCCAGGTGATGTAGAAGTAGAAGCCGTACGACAAACCTCCGTACTGCGCGCAAAGCAGCCAGACGGTCGGCGAACGGAAAAATCGTCCCCAGGGCACATCGCCGTGTCCGGAAGCCTTTTCCTCGGCGCCGGCCAGCAACTCCATCTCGGCCGCATTCACGTTGCGATGCCCGCGCGGACTGTCGCGGAACCAGCGCCAGAACAGCAGCGTCCAAATGAAGCCCAGCAGCGCAAGCAGCTCGAACGTCCGCCGCCAGGAAACGTACTGCAGCATGAACACGACCAGCAAGGGGCTCGCCGCGCCGCCCCAACGCGCGCTCAGCCACATCAGTCCCTGCGCCCGGACGTGCTCGTTCGACGGCAGCCAGGCCGACAACATCTTCGTCATGACAGGGAATACGCCGCCCTGTCCCAACCCGCAGAACAAACGCGCCGCCGACAGCGAAACCACGTTCCAGACCCATCCGGTGGCCGCGGTGAAAAACGACCAATCGGTCACGATCGACGCCAGCACCCGGCGAGGACCGATCCAGTCGCTGAGCCAGCCGCCGGGAATCTGGAACAGAAAGTAGCCCAACGAGAACATCGAGAAGGCCCAACTGAACTGCACCTTGGTGAGCCCCAGTTCCTCCATCATCAGAGGCGCCGCCTGCGAGATCGAGACGCGATGAACGTAGGTGATGACGGAAAGCGTCACCGCGAACAGCACGACCCAATAGCGCCCGCGCGTCGGCCGCGGATCGGAACTCGTTGGGCTGTGTGAAGTCATCGGGTGATCGCCATTTCCCAGAAAATGCAGGCTAGTGCCGCCTCCGCCCCGCTACGCGGTGCGGATCGTTCAAGCGGGAAACATCCGAACAGATGTCTACCTCGCCTGGACAGGAGGATATTTCAGGTCAGATGGTAGCAGGAATGAGGCCGACCCCAAGTTTCGTAATGAGTAAAGGCCGTTTTAGAGGCCACGATTCGTGTTTCGCGACCCTTGAGCCGACGCGGGCGATTACGAACGCTTGTTTTCGGGGACGGCGTGGCGGCGAATGCTGGTTGATCGATCCAAAGTGCAAGCGGGGAGGGCCGCCTGCCCTCTCTGGTCTTCAGGCACAGTGGTCAGGGGGTAAAGATATCATCAATCGCGAGGAACGAGACACCGGTTCGATTCCGGCGCAGGCCTAACCTGCATTTCTCGCAACGCGGCGAGACTTGCAGGCGAGAAGTCGTTGGATCACTTGGCCACTTCCGTTTGACGGCTGTAGACCAAGGCTCCGAGAGAATCCTTCACCCCGCGCAGATTCGATTCAATCGAGTCGATCCGTGACTCGATCTTGTTCATCCGCGATTCCAGCCGGTCCATGATCAACTCCATCGCCTCGACGCGAGTTCCCAGGCTTCTCTCCAGTCCAACGATGCGAGAACCAATGCCGTCAAAGCAAGAGTCCAAAGCGGCAGCGAGGCCCAATATGCGTTCGTCCGTCTGTTTCAGCATGACCTTTTCTCCTCTCGTACCTGTTGTTGGCCTTGCGCACAGCGATCCGGAAGACATCCGGTGCGACGTGTGCAGCGATTTCGGCGATTTCGGCGATTTCGGCGATTTCGGCACCAGAGGCAGGTCGATCCGGTTCTTTCGATAGATTTTATTTATCTGCTGGATCAATTTTCCTGATGGGAGTTCCACCTCGTCAATCCGGATTCGATGTTTCGTCCAAGCGGCTGGCCCTGACGAGGAAGATAGCTTGTCAAGTCAAGTTTTCGATCTGGTTCCCAAAGAAGAAGCCGGGGCCGGCTGACAGCCGACCCCGACGTGAAGGTGACCAAATTCGAAACTAGTTTTTTTCTTCGCTGGCAAGGTTCACATTCGAGTCAAGTTGACGCGGCGATCCGTTGTCCAGCTTGTCGGTCTGAGGACTTCCTCGCTAGTAATGGTCGGGAGGCATGCCGCCGCCGGGAGCGGGGGCGGGATCCTCGGGCAGCTCGTGAACGGTCGCTTCGGTCGTCAACATGAGTCCGGCGATCGAAGCGGCGTTCTGGAGCGCCGTGCGGGTGACCTTGGCCGGGTCGACGACGCCGGCGGAGACCATGTCTTCGTAGACTTCGGTCTGGGCGTTGTAGCCGAAGGCCGCCTCACTGCTCTCGCGAACCTTCTCGCAGACGATGGCGCCTTCCTGCCCGGCGTTCTGTGCGATCCAGCGCAGCGGCTCTTCGAGCGCGCGGCGAACGATCTTGGCGCCGAGTTTCTCGTCAGCGTCACTGAGCGGGAGGCCATCCAGAGCGCGGGCCGCGCGAATCAGAGCGACGCCGCCGCCCGGCACGATGCCTTCTTCGACAGCGGCGCGGGTGGCGTGCATGGCGTCTTCGACACGAGCCTTCTTCTCTTTCATCTCGGTCTCGGTCGCGGCACCGACCTTGATGACGGCCACGCCGCCGACGAGCTTCGCCAGACGCTCCTGGAGCTTCTCGCGATCGTAGTCGGAGGTGGTCTCTTCGACCTGGGCGCGCAACTGCTTGACACGGCCCTCGATGGCTGCCTTGGTGCCGGCGCCTTCGACGATGGTGGTGTTGTCCTTGTCGACGACGATGCGGCTGGCCTTGCCGAGGTCGTCCATCTGGACGCCTTCGAGCTTGATGCCGGTCTCTTCCATGATGGCCTTGCCGCCGGTGAGGATGGCGATGTCCTCGAGCATGGCCTTGCGGCGGTCACCGAAGCCGGGCGCCTTGACGCCGCAGACGTTCAGCGTGCCGCGCAGCTTGTTGACGACGAGGGTGGCGAGGGCCTCGCCTTCGACCTCTTCGGCGATGATCATCAGCGGCTGGCCGGCGCGAGCGGTCTGCTCGAGCAGCGGCAGCAGGTCTTTCATGCTGCTGATCTTCTTCTCGTGGATGAGGATCAGGGCGTTTTCGAGGACGGCCTCCATCGAGTCCTGATCGGTGACGAAGTAGGGAGAGAGATAGCCGCGGTCGAACTGCATGCCTTCGACCACATCGAGCTCGGTCTCCATGCCCTTGCCTTCCTCGACGGTGATGACGCCGTCCTTGCCGACCTTCTGCATGGCCTCGGCGATGATGTTGCCGATGGTGGCGTCGTTGTTGGCGGAGATGGACGCGACCTGCGATACGGCGTGGCCCTCGACGGGGCGGGCGAGCTCGTGGATCAGTTGGACGAACTGCTGCGTGGCCGCTTCGATGCCGCGCTTGACGGCCATCGGGTTGGCGCCCGCAGCGACGCCCTTGACGCCTTCGCGATAGATCGCCTGAGCGAGGATGGTGGCGGTGGTGGTGCCGTCGCCGGCGACGTCGCTGGTCTTGGAAGCGACTTCGCGCACCATCTGCGCGCCCATGTTCTCGATCTTGTCTTCCAGCTCGATTTCCTTCGCGACGGTGACGCCGTCCTTGGTGACGGTCGGGCCGCCGAACTTCTTCTCGAGGACGACGTTGCGTCCTTTGGGGCCGAGGGTCACCTTGACGGTGTCGGCCAGCTTGTTGACTCCAGCCAGAATCGCCTGGCGCGAGTCTTCTCCGTATCGAATGCACTTACCTGCCATTTTTCTTCACTCCCCTCATGCGGCTTTCTCGGCGTTATCGCCGCCTTCGATGACAGCGAGAATCTCGTCCTCGCGCAGAATCAGATATTCGGTGTCGTCAACCGTGACTTCCGAACCAGAGTACTTCCCGAAGAGGATGTGATCTCCGGCCTTGACGTCCGGGGCGATCACGGTGCCGTCGTCGAGCCGCTTACCGGCTCCGACGGCGACCACGATGCCTTCCGACGGCTTCTCTTTGGCGGAATCGGGGATGATGATCGATCCCTTCTTCGGCTCCGCTTGCTCGACCCTCGTGATGAGGATGCGATCGTGTAAAGGTCTCAACTGCATACTTGTCCTCCAGTCAGTGTTTCAACCGCACGGCGCCTTTGGCGGGCGACCGCGCCAACAAAATCTCTCCGGCCTTCAGTCAGACAGAAACTATCCGGCGCAGAGGTCTACACGGGTTTGAACCGCGCGTACATGCGAATCAGGTTGGTCTACTCTTGAGCTTTTGCCTCAGGCAAAAAACAGGGCGCGGCGGGTGCCCCGCCCGGGATACTTCCAGTATAGAACATTCTGAACGAGGATGCGCAAGACCGGAGAAAGGCCGTGTTTCGTGGTGCAGAGCAGTGATTCGCGTTTCATGATTCGTGTCTCGTGAAAAACCATTGATCGTGGCTTGGTGTTGCTCAACAAGGAAAAGCCGGACGGGAGGGAACCCTCATGTCCGGTACCTGGAGGCGATGCCGTACGGGGGCTTTCGATGCCGTCGTTATCCGGCCTTGCCGTGACGCTCGATGAAGGTCAGCGCGGCCCGCGTCAGGAACCCGGACCGTGACGTGCCGGCGAGTTTCGCGGCGTGGTCGATCAGCGCAACAGCGCGCTCCGGGATCGTCACATTCAACCGGACGGTCTTGTTCGAGACCGCCAGCTTGTCGAGGTCGACATGGATCGCCGTGAGAATCTCATCCGGCGCGACGGCGACCCGCACATCGGCGTCCGGCTGCGGGATGGCCTCGCCGTCGGCCAGCATGCCGTCAAGGTGACAGAGGATCGCCTCTTCGCTGTTCCGGAGGGCTTCGCGGAGAGTATCGCCGGCCGAAAAGCACCCCGGCAGATCGACGACCTCGACGCTGTAGCCGCCCTCGGTCTCGCGGTGAAGCTTGGCAAGGAAGAGCATTACCTGTCCCCCCATTCCCAGCCGGCCTGGCGGTATATGCGGCGGAGTAACCAGACAGCCAAGTTTTTTCTCGGATGCGGCACGGTCACGCGTCCCGGCTTCGTCGGGTGCTTGAAGTTATGGTGGCTTCCGCGAACGTTCGCGACAACCCATCGGTCACGCTTGAGACGCCGAATGAGCGCCGCGCTGCTCATGTGTACATAATAAGTATACACACCACATGCATCAAGAGTCTTAGCGATTCAAAGGCCGTGTTTCGTGGTGCAGAGCAGTGATTCGCGTTTCATGATTCGTGAGCCCAAAGCCGAAACCGCTGATCGGGCCGCCTTGAGTTCGTGGGGGCGGTGATGCGTGACGCGAGGGCCGACGCAGGTGGTGAGAACAGGGCGGCTAGCCGCCGAGACTGATCATTTCGATTTTCTGGTGGTCCGCGGGGCGGTAGCCCTGGCTGGAGTGAAGGGCTTCAAAACGTTGTTCGGAGTAGCGGTCGTCGCGGACCGACCAGATGGAGCGGATGAAGCCGGCGATGCGGGCATCGGTTTGACCCTGCCGGAGCAGAACCTTGAGGTCGTGGCCGGTATCGGAGAACAGGCAGGTGACGAGCCGGCCGTTGGCGGTGAGACGGGCGCGCGTACAGGTCCCGCAGAAGGGTTCGGAGACGGACGCGATCACGCCGATGTCACCGGCGCCGTCGTCGAAGCGGTAGTCGACGGACGGGGCCGAGCCCTGGTCGCGCCCCAGTTCCTCGAAGGAGTAATGCCGGCGGATGGTATCGAGGATCTCGGTCTTCGGAACCAGTTTCTCCGAGCGCCATTGGTTGGCATTGCCGACATCCATGTACTCGATGAAGCGCATCGCAAAGCCGTGGCGGCGAGCGAACTCGACGAGGTCGATGATCTCGTCGTCGTTGACGCCGCGTTCGATCACGGCGTTGATCTTGATGGGCCCGAGGCCGGCTTGCTTGGCGGCAAAGAGTCCTTCGAGGACGGGAGCCAACTCACCGCGCTGCGTAATCGCGCGGAAGCGCTCCGGCTTGAGGCTGTCGATGCTGACGTTGATGCGGCGCAGGCCGGCTTGCTTGAGAGCGTCCACCTGGCCGGCGAGCAAGGCGCCATTGGTGGTGAGGCAAAGGTCGCGGATGCGCGGCAGGGAGGAGAGGCGCGCCACCAAATCATGGAGATCGCGCCGGACGAGCGGTTCACCGCCGGTGAGACGAATCTTGGTGACGCCGAAGTCGACGAAGATGCGGGCCAGGCGCTCGACTTCTTCATAGCTCAGGATCTCGGAGCGTTCGATCCAGTCGTACTCGGCGAGAGGCATGCAATAGAGGCAGCGGAAATTGCAGCGATCGGTGACGGAGATCCGCAGATCCTGGATCGGACGGTCGAGGCGATCACGGAGCAGCGTCTGCGATGAGGGGCCGGACACGAATCCCATTCTATCCCGTGCCCGGGCCGGGAGCGCGTAGCCGCGCTCCGAAGCACTTGGACGGGCAGGGCCGTTTGTTATGATGAGGTCGAAGCAGAAGCACTGATCCGATGATCGACGTCACTCCAGCCGCGGTCGAGAAGATTCGTCAAATGCTCGTCCAGAACGAGGTGAACGGCGGTTTGCGGCTGGGGGTTGCGGGCGGCGGATGCTCGGGGCTCAGCTACAAGTTCCGCTTCGAGACGAAGCCGCGCCCGAACGACAATGTGTTCGAGGTGGACGGCGTCACCTTGATGGTCGATCCGAAGAGCTACGCGTTTCTGGACGGTCTCACACTCGACTTCAGGAACACCTTGATGGAGCAGGCCTTCGTTTTCCACAACCCCAACGCCACGAAGAGTTGTGGTTGCGGCAAGTCATTCATGGCCTGATTTTCCGGTGACCATGCGAAACGGAATCCGCTTCGAGTCGTGGTACGAGGACTTCAACCGTTTCGCGGGGGACCTCTACGAAGGCCGCTATACGAGCGAATACGTCAAGGACCTCGTCGAGCTGGGGAAAGAGGTTCGGACCCTGGCGGACGAGAAAGGCTCGCTGATCGTCGCGCACAACTATCAATACCCCGAACTGCAGGAAGTGGCGCAGGCCGTGGGCGACTCGCTGGGCCTGAGCCAATACGTGGCGCGACAGGCCGACAAGCGGGTGGACTTTTGCGGCGTTTGGTTCATGGGCGAGACCGCAAAGACCATCGTCGGGGATCGAGCGAAGGTCTACATGCCCGACAAACCGGGTTGCTCGTTGGTGGCCTCGATCGACCGCGAGCGAATCAAGGGTTGGCTGGCGCGCAACCCCGAGGCGGTTGTCATTTCGTATGTGAACACGGACGCCAGAACGAAGGCGATCAGCGACTATATCTGCACCTCGCGGAATGCGGCGCAGGTGATGCAGCACGCCGCGGATACGCATCCGGGGAAGCGGATTCTGTTCCTGCCGGACAAGTACCTGGGGTCGGTGGCGCTGGCGCAGTCGACGGTCGACCGCGACCGGGTCGATCTGTACGACGGCGCCTGCCACGTGCACGCCAAGATCGGCGAGCATGCGCTGGAAGAGTCGTTCGACCGGCATCCGGACGCCGAGTTGCTGTTGCACCCCGAGTGCGGCTGCTCGACATCCTGCCTGGCGAAGACGACGAACGGCTCGTCGCCATACCGCAACGCCTACTTCCTCTCGACCGAGCAGATGCTGCGCCGGGCGCGGAGTTCCGCGGCGTCGGAATTCGTCGTCGGGACGGAGGCGGGCATGCTCTACCGCCTGCGGAAGCTGGTGCCCGAGAAGACCTTCCACCCGATCTCCCACGACGCCATGTGCGAGTACATGAAGATGAATACGCTGGAGAAGCTTCGGGACTCGCTGAAACACGACCGCATCGAAGTGACCGTAGAGCCGCAAGTGCGCGAAGAGGCGCAGGCGGCGATCCAGCGGATGCTGACGATTCAGTAGGCTGCCCCCGGAAAGTTCCGGGTACGCCAGCTTTTACCCGGCCTCTGAATCGAAACAAACCCTCTGAGCGCTCGCTACGGTCACATGTTCAGGGTCTCTGCCGACCAGCCTGCATTTCTCACCTCTGACGGCCGAGGCAGGCTAAAATGGGCTCACCAGGAGGCTTCATGACGGACAAACTTTCTCGAAGGAGCTTTATCGGCGGCGCGGTGGCATCGACCGTGGCGGTGCAGGCGTCGAGCGGCAAGCTGCCGACGCGCGTGCTCGGCAAAACCGGCGTCGAGGTCACCCAGCTTGCGATGGGCTGCGGCAGCCGCCTGATGATGTACGAGGACGAGCAGACGGGGATCGAGGCGATCCACCTCGCGCTGGATCGAGGAGTGCGCTATTTCGATTCCGCGCAGGCCTATGGCGCTGGCAAGAGCGAAACCTGGGTCGGCAAGGCGCTGCAGGGACGCCGCCAGGAAGTCTTCCTGGCGACCAAGATCAAAACGCGCGACTTCGACGAAGCGCTCCGCGAAACCGAGCGAAGCCTGCAACGATTGCAGACCGACCACATCGACCTGCTCCATTGCCACAGCCTCTGGTATGAAGACGACCTCGCGGCGGTCGAGAAGGGCATACTCAAGGCGCTGTACCGCATGCGCGACGAGAAGATCGCCCGCTTCATCGGGGTGACCAGCCACGTCGACCCGAAGACGCTCGCCAGCGCGCTGGAGCGCCATGATTTCGACTGTACGCAAATGGCGCTCAACGCCGCGTTGCAGGGCCGCAGCACCACGGGGGAGAACCTGCCGCCGGTTCCCGCCAACAGCTTCGAGCGGGTTGCGCTGCCGGTGGCGCGCCGAAAGAATCTCGGCGTGCTGGCGATGAAGGTGACGGGCCAGGAGAGTCTGCTGGGGAAGGCCCCGGGCAAGTCCATGATCGACCCGCTGCTGCGCTACACGTTGTCGCTGCCGGTGGCGGCGGCGGTTGTCGGCATGCCGAAGCTGGATTACATCCGTCACAACACGGGGCTCGCGAGGAACTTCGAGCCCATGCCACGCCACGAAATGGACAACTTCTCGCGGGAGATGTCTGAAGGGAACAAGATGGCGCTCGACGCCCGCTTCTGCCGGCACGAGGACGTATAACCTTCGCGGGACAAGCGGCCCTGTAGCTGCCCGTCGCTCGGAAGGGATAGCGGCGGCCGGGCCGCCGATCGTATGAGACTGCCCCGCCTGTACCCCATCATCGACGCTGAGCTGCTCGCGATGCGGGGGATCGAGCCGGAGGACATGGCCCGGACCCTCGCTGACGCGGGAGTCCGGATCGCGCAGTTCCGCCACAAAGGCCCTTATACCCGTGACGCTCTGGCCCGTGCGGAGAACATCGGCCGCATCCTGGAAAGCGCCGGCACCGAATACGTCATCAACGACCGTGCTGACATCGCCCTGATGGCCGGCGCGGACGGAGTCCACGTCGGACAAGACGACCTGCCGCCCGAAGCGGTCCGACGCCTGGTGGGGACGAAGTTGGCGGTCGGTTTCTCCACCCACAATCAGCAGCAGCTCCGCTCTGGCGATCAGGAGCCCGTGGATTACCTCGCGTTCGGCCCGATCTTCCCAACGGCGTCGAAACTGAATCCCGATCCGACGGTCGGCGTACAGGAACTGGCGCGGCTGCGGCCGTTGACCAAGAAGCCGCTGGTTGCCATCGGGGGCATCACGCGCGCGAATGTGCATGAAGTGTTCAAGGCCGGAGCGGATGCGGTGGCCGTGATCTCGGACCTGGCCGCGGAGGACCTGCCGTCACGCATCGCGGAATGGATGGAGCTTACTGCGGAGCCGTAGCCGCTTTGTCGCGTCGAGCAGCGCCAACGCGCCATAATCTACACATGCCCTTCTTCATGTGGGCCGCACGGGCCTGCCTCATCCTGCTCACTGCAACCGCGATCGGCGGCAGCGCCGCCGCTGCCGATCTACCGCCACTGGGCGAGCCGATCCACCTTTTCAACGGCCGCGACCTCAGCCGCTTTGACACCTTCCTTCGGGACAAGGGATTCAACAACGACCCCGATCAAGTGTTCCGGGTGCAAGACGGCGTAGTGCACGTGTCGGGCAAGGAGTACGGTTATTTCATCACCAAAGAGGAGTATGAGAACTATTATTTGAGGGCGGAATTCAAGTGGGGTCTTCCGACCTATCCGCCACGCAAGGGCCGGGCGAGAGACAGCGGCATCCTTTTCCACGTTGTCGGCCCGAACCGGGTGTGGCCGAAGTCGATCGAGTTTCAGATGATCGAGGGGGGAACGGGGGACATCCTCGTGGTGGGCGGCGCGGAACTTACGGTCAAGGGCGAGACCAAGACCCGCGGGCGTTTCAACCGGTTCGGCAAGGGACCGTGGAAAGACTACGCCGCGTACCGCGATCCCGAGGGTGAAGTCGAGAAGCCACTGGGAGAATGGAACGTCGTTGAAATGATTACCGATGGCGGCGCCGTGAAGTATTGGGTGAACGGAACCTTGGTGAATGAGGGTACGGGCGGAAGTCCGGCGCGCGGCAAGATTCTGTTTCAGTCCGAAGGGGCGGAGGTGTTCTTTCGGAATATCGAACTGCGGCCTCTCAAGAAGTAGCCGCGCAAGGCGCTGCGACACGCGCCGGAGGAACTTGTCCGTGCGGCGTTCGTAACTTGTCTATGGGGTTTAACATGCGGTTCGCGCAAATACTGTTGTCCGCCGTGGGCGGCATTGTGATGATTACGCCGGCCTGGGGGCAGGGTCGCCAAGACCGGGTTTCCTTTGGCCAGGGCATCGTCATTGAGCGGGGCGAATCCGTCAACGACGCGGTATGTCTTGGCTGCTCGATTCGCGTCGAGGGAACGGTGAGGGGAGATGCCGTGACTGTCGGCGGCAGGACCTCGGTTTCCGGGCGGGTTGACGGGGATGTCGTGGCCGTTGGCGGCGGAATTCGCTTGACCGGAGTTGCAGACGGAGACGTTGTGGCGCTGGGGGGAACCATAGAACTAGGACCGGGCGCGTCCGTCGGCGGAGACGCAGTGGCGCTGGCGGGAGCTATAGAAATAGAACCTGGCGCGGATGTCGGGGGAGGGGTGGTGGAGGGCCGGGTCTCGGGCCCATTTGCGACTTTCGATCCGATCACCGGCGTTTTCGATGCCGGCTTAGTCGCCGTTCTGATTCTGGTTTTTTTCCTGATCGCGGCGCTCATCATTCAGCCATTGCTGGCCCTGTCGTGCGCTGCTGTGCTCGGGCCGCAACGGTTGGACGTGCTGGCGCGCACGGCCGCCAGCCGCGGGCTGATGTCTTTCTGCGTGGGCGCCGGCCTGCTGACGGCTTTTTTTCTGCTCAGCCTAGCCGGCATTTTCATCCCCTTGTGGATTCCAGGGATTGGGCTTCCGTTATCCCTGATCCTGTTTGCGCCCCTGGTGGTGGGCTACGCGGGCATCAGCTACTGGGTGGGCCACGGACTGCTGCCGCAAGTCAACGTGATGCTGGCGGCGTTTCTCGGAGCCGTGCTCGTCACGATTATTCAAATGATCCCGATCGTCGGATGGATCGCAGGCATGATCTTCTTTCTGATGGCCCTGGGCGTGCCGGTCACCAGCGGCTTCGGCACCGCGGTGGGATGGATGGACAGCCGCTTGAACCGCCGCTCCGAGGCGCGCTGAACTCCACACCGGCCTTTTGGAGGCGGCGCTCTATCGGCCGCAAACCGGCTACTACACCGACCCTGTCGAGAAAGCCGCCGCACTATGGGAGAGTCTCTCCGAAAAGCACCCATTCATCGACGGCAGAAGCGCACCTCCTTTGCCGCAACGTACACCTTTCTGGCGGTCATCGGCGTTCAACTCAGGGCCGGAGCCGGAGAGACCTACGCCTTCATTTCCGGTCTGTGCGAAGCAGGAACCTTCCGCTTCGACAATCCGGAACCGTGGCGGCGCAACGTCAAGACGATCCCGGTTTGACTCAGCCGAGGCGGCCACGTAGTGGTTTGCGTGAGCACGTTGCCGTCGCTGTGGTAACGTTCTGATCTCATGGCCTTCTCTACCCGTCGAATCCCCGGCGCAAGCCGCCACGCATTCCCCGACGGCACCGTCGTTGTTACCGCTCTGCTTGCCGTCCTGACCTTCTCCTGCATTGCCGACGGGCCTGTCGATACCACACCGTTTCTCGAACAAGTCGACGTCTTCGAAGCCGAAACCGGCGGATATGCCCACTACCGGGTGCCCGCCATCGCCGTCTCTTCGAAGGGCACGGTGATGGTCTTCGCCGAAGCTCGCAAGAGTTTCCAGGGCGACTGGGGCACGCAGCATATCCTGCTGCGCCGCAGTGCGGACGGCGGCAAGACGTGGGACGCGCCCCGCAACATCGCCCATGTCGAAGGTGAGATTCAAGCCAACCCCGTCGCCCTCGCCCAAGACCTCGACTCGCCCGGCGAGGACACCTACAACAACATCGTCCCGATCGTCGACAACCAGACCGGCGAGATGCACTTCCTTTTCTGCGTCGAATACGCCCGCTGCTACTCGATGACCAGCACCGACGATGCCGAAACCTTCAGCGAGCCGGTCGACATCACCACAACATTCGAGCAATACCACGACGAATACGACTGGAAAGTCATCGCCACGGGACCCGGCCACGGCACGCAACTGGAAAACGGACGTCTCATCGTTCCCGTCTGGCTTTCCGACGGTACGGGAGGACACGCTCATCGCCCTTCGATCGCGTCGGTCATCTATAGCGACGATCACGCCAAGACGTGGCAACGCGGCGATGTCGTCGTTCGCCACCCCGACTTGAAAAACCCCAGTGAAACGCTGGCCGTGCAACTCACCGACGGCAGAGTGATGCTGAACATCCGCAACGAGTCACCGGAACACCGCCGCGCGGTCTCCTACAGCAGCGACGGCGCAACAGGCTGGTCGGCGCCCGTTTTTCACGAGGAGTTGGTCGAGCCCGTCTGCATGGGCAGCATGATCCGTCTGACGAAGCAACCCGAGCACGAGAAGAACCGCATCCTGTTCATCAACCCCGACAGCAGCGAACCGCGCGACCCCGCCAACCCCGAAGGCAATTTCAAGCGCCAGAACGTAACCGTCCGGCTCAGCTATGACGAGGGTGAATCATGGCCGGTCTCGAAGCCGCTCGAACCGGGAGTCAGCGGCTACAGCGACGTAGCCGTCGATCCGGACGGGACGATCTATGTCATCTACGAACGCGGCACGCCCTCAGACCGCGGGACTCATGTCGGCTTCCTCAGCGTCGCCCGATTCAACCTCGCATGGCTCACCGATGGTCAAGACAGCCTGAGCCTGCCTTAGCCGACGTTTGTGAACGGCGAACCGTCCTCCATCCGCGCGATCGTAAGAGAGAGGTCCCGCTGCTTCAGGCGCTCGTGACTACATATGTAGGATTCGAAGCGTCCGCGCAACAGGGATAGCGGAGTTCGAGAAAGGCGCCGGGGAGTGCAGCCTCTCCGATTCCACGGTACTTCATCGACACTAGGGAAGTTCACGAACCCCTGGCCCGGCGCGATTCCTGATCGCCCGTTGCCGCCGAAAGGTCTCGACCGAAAGACGGCGGCCATCCGTCAAGATGGAGACCAGCCCTTCCAGATCCGTTCTGAGAACGCGGATTCCTCGCTCGGTCAAGCGTTCGATCACACTCGGATGGGGATGACCGAAGGGATTCCGAAAGCCCGCGGAAACCACCGCGAACGTTGGCGCCACGCGATCGAGAAACGCATCTCGCGTCGAGGTTGCGCTGCCGTGGTGGGCGACCTTGAGGACATCGGACTCCCACAATTGCGGTCCGTCGAGGAGTCGCTCTTCGGCGCGGGCCTCGATGTCCCCCGTCAGCAGAAAACGATGATCTCCGAAGCTCGTGCTGAGTACGAGCGAGCGGTTGTTTTCGCGAAGGCCGGCCAGAGCGGATTCAGGAGCCGGGCCCAGGACATCGAAAACGACGTTTCCTATCGACAGACGGTCTCCTTGCTGTAGCGATTTGACCGCGATCCCGCGGGCGGTGACCGAATCGATCCAATCGCGGTGTTCATCTCCAAAGGCCGTCCTGGAGAGCCAGATCTCGCCAATCGCAAAGTTCTCGAGCAGCGCCGGTACGCCCGCGAAGTGGTCCGAGTCGGAGTGAGTGATCGCCAACACGTCGAGACGGCGGATCGACCGCGACCAGAGATACGGTGACACCACCGCATCGCCGATATCCAGTGTCCGTGTCCCACCGAAGTCGGGCAGCCCGCCGCCGTCGACCAAGACCGTCTGTCCGTCAGGCAAGGCCAGAAAGAGCGATTCACCCTGACCGACATCGATCGCAGTGAACTCAAGATGGTCCGGCATCAGACGCGGCTTAAACGGGTGAACCACAAGGAGCGTCAAGCTCGCCGCGAACAGCGACCAGGCACCCACTCGCCACCGCAAGGCACGGCAGAAACTCAACGACAACCCGATCAGAGCCAAGCCGAATAGAACGGCGAGCCAAAACGGCGGCGGCGGCGCTCTCAGATCGACGGGCAGATCGGCCGCAAACCCGCCGACGATCGATGAAATCGCTTGTGCGAATGACCACGTCAACGTTCCCAGCAGCGTGGAGTTGGTCAGCAAAGCCAGCATCCCAAGCGGCAACGTTACCAGCAGGAGCGGCATGACACAGAGGTTTGCCAATACACCACCCCAGGAGACACGCTGGAAGTGCGCCGCCATCGGCAAGGTCAATCCGGCCTGGATGACCGCGGAAACGACAAGGAGAGCCGCCATCCAAACAACAATCCGCAAGCAACCGACCACGGCGCCTGCTATCAGCCGGCGGGGCAGGCGTGTCAGCAGGGGCAACGGCTCGAGCCACATCCGCAGAGCGACCCGAAGCTGTGCGACTCGCGGGTCCAGGTGCAGGTCGCGATCCTCGTTCCACAAGTCGATCAATGTCCTCCGGTACGGCTCGATGGTGGTTTCCAGCAGCGGCACACCGATACCCGCGATCAGCGCCACGGCCAGGAAAGACATCTGAAAGCTTGCGTCGAAAAGAAGAGCCGGATCGATCAACAGGAATACGAGGGCGGTCCCCGCAATCATATTCAGCGCTCGTCTGTGCCGGTAGATCAGAGTGCTCACCAGGTAGGCGCTGCACATCCACGCCGCGCGCATCACAGGCAGCGCGGCTCCGACAAAGAACGCGTAGGCGACGATGAGCATGATCGTGATCAGGGTCCGCGCCGTCGCTGGAACCATCGCCCAACGCAGGAGGAACAAAATCACAAAGGCCATTGCGCCCACATGCAAACCGGAGATGACCAGGGCATGATAGGCTCCGGTCCTCTGAAAGTCCTCGCGCGTCTGCCGGTTGAGGCCTGTGCGTTGACCGAGCAGGAGGGCGCGGAGAATGCCTTCGACTCTCTCGTCACTCTCGTGATCGGCGAACAGGCCTGTGAGCCGCCGCTCGGCGGCCTTCCGTGCGCTCCAGACCAACGACAGCCACAATGATCCGCCTCGACCGTCAAGGCTGTGGAACGGCGTCCCCGCTCGAACCGATGCCGTCAGAAAAATGCGGCGCAATTCCAGGTAATCTACATAATCGAAGCTGCCCGGATTCTGAAAGTTCCTTGGCTTGCGAAGACGGGCGAGGAACTCGACGCGTGCTCCGCGGGCCAGATCCAGCGCGGGGTCGTCCGCACCCCGGTAGACGATCACCTGCACGCCGCCGTGGGCGACAGAGCCGCTGAAGACGGTCTCGACTTCGAGGACGAACCGGTCGCCGTAGTCCACCGATTCCGGCGGGCGACGGATCCAACCACGCAGGCGCACCGGGTCGTCGGCTTCGTCGCGGCCTTCAATCCAGACCCGGTCTACCCGCCGCGGATCGGGGACGTCCGGACGCGACCCCAGCATGACGCCACAGACGAAAAAACCCGACAGGCAAGCTACGAAACCCGCTCGGTACGCACCTGTCCGCAGCCCCAGCAAGGCCAGGGCGCCCAACAGCAGGACTGATAGCAGGGTTTCAGCGAAAGAGAAGACCGCTAGCTGCGAGACGGCTACGCCGACTGCCAGGGCGCCCAGGGGCGCAACCAGCGGATGCTTCATCCCTAGCACTCCCTCTCGCAGCCAAGTTGGGTCAAGCCGTGTCTTTTTCGCAGACGACTGGATTCCGCCGCACAACCCTTATTCCTGGTCGGGGCTCCCACCGGCGCGTTTTACCAGTTCGTCCACTTTCTCGACGAGGGTCTCCTCGACGGCCGCACGGAACGGCCCGGGCAGCGTGCCGAAGAGCATCGCTCCGCCCCCTTCATAGCCGCCTTCCTTGAGAACCCGCAGACTCGGAACGTAGCTGAAGACATCATCGTTGTAAGCCGACACCCACGTATCTCTTGCGCCATACGCTCGTTTGAATCGGATCGAATAGTCGACGACGACTTCGCCCGCCAAGCCGATGAAGGTGAGATCCTCACCGAACTGCCAGACGTGAATCGGGTACGGATACGCCTGCATCAACTCTCCTCCGGCGACCAGAATCTTGAGCAACCGCTCGGCATGTTCGCGAACACGCCGGTTCTTGTCGTTCAACCGCCCTGTCAGCTCATCCTCCGTCGGCACGCGAAAAGGAAGCGCCACTTCGTCAAAGGCCGCGCGCAAGGGTCCTCCGATGGGTCTCATCTCGCGCTTGAGGACGTCATCCACCGCGATGGCCATCGTATCGCCATAGCGCCGAGCCAGTTCGACCTTGCGACGAGGCAATGGATTCTGGTCGGCGCTGCAGCCGTTGACAAACAGAGACACGACCTCCGGATAGCGCTTCTCGATTGCCTCCTGCGCATAGCCCGGCCAGTCGCCGTTGATCTGGTAGTCGCTCAGAACAGTGGCATGACAGGCATAGCCGAAAGCGATCGCCAGCAGTGATCCGTCGGTCTTCTTGACGGCGAGCACGGGTACGTCGTGGTCGGTCGGGCCCGGGTATTCCGGATGCCCCACCCGGCGGCGATTGACGGCAAATCCGGCAAGACCCAGACGGTAGGAGAGTGTTGCCGCCTCGCGATTGTCGATCGCTTCGCCGATGACCTTGACAACGTTGTCGATGAGCTGCGCCTGGTAGCGCAATATAACCTCTTTGTGCTGGTCATTCAGCGGATAGGTCGAATAGCGGTTGACCGTCGTGATGGGCCCGCTGTGTGTATGCGACGCGTTCAGGATAAACCTCTCGCGGGCGAGCCCATGCGTTGCGGTCACGCGCCGAACGATCTGCTTTGTCACATCGGCGCGAAAGCCTCCAAGATCGGCAGTAACCAGAACAGAAACGACACCGGCGCTGTCCTCGAGCGCGAGGGCTTTGAGATGAAGGCGTTGCCGAACACCTTCGGACGGCTTTTTGCGAGAGGCGTAGCCAGCCAACCAGATTGACTCTTTCGGTGTGATGTCAACCCGAGCAACTCCCGCTTTCCAACTCTCGGCAGCCGTACTCGTGGTGGCCAACACAAAGATGAAAGTCAAAAAGAGGCATGGTCTCGAAAGGGTCTTGGGTCTCACGGAGGCTCCTCTTGCACGTGAAAGTCGTGGCGAGCAAAAGTTTACCATCGAACCAGGCATTCGGCAGCATGAGGATGCGCGTCTTTTCACTCAAGCTATGGGAGAATATGGGCTGACGTGGGGCGGTGAAGGGATGTCCGATAGCGAGTTGCTCGATAAGATCAGCAAGGTCGCCGGTGATCGCGCCAAAGTGATGGACTTGGTGCTCGCGCATTTCGACGCCGACACAGGGACGATTCACTTGTTGGGTCCGGACGGCCTGCTACACCTCGAGGCTTGGGCAGGTGGCATCCCGGAACCCTTGCTGGACGTGATCCGAACCATTCCGGTTGGCAAGGGGATCGCCGGGTTGGCCGTTCAGCGCCAAGAACCGGTCAATCTGTGCAATCTTCAGACCGATCAGAGCGGCGACGCGCGGCCCGGTGCACGCGTGACCGGCGTACAAGGCTCGATTTGTGTCCCCATGATAGCCGGCGCCACAGCTGTGGGTGCGTTGGGCATTGCGACTCGCAGAGAGCGTGACTTCACAGGCGATGAGGCGAAGCTGTTGCAACAAGTGGGTCGAGTGCTTGTCTCCTAGGAGCCGATAACCTGATCTGAAACTATGGATGTAGTAAAAATTGAGAGCCTGTTGCCGCCGGACAATCCGTTCATCCGGCTCAACCTCAGGGACAATGTGGTCGTGGCGCGGGTTCCACTCTCTGCAGGGTCCAGCGTTCAGTTCGAGAGCGCCGAGATCCCAATCCGACAAGCAGTGGGAGCAGGCCACAAGGTGGCGGTGGAGACGATCCGGGCAGGTGAGACGGTCTTCAAATATGGCGAGGAGATCGGTCGCGCAGCAGCCGACATTGAAGCGGGTGACTTGGTCCACGTACACAACCTGGAATTTGAAGTGGGTGAGCAGAAGTATGAGTTTGCCAATACCCTGAACGACTTAGAGGACGTGCCCCGCCTCGCCGCAGACACCTTCCTTGGATACCCGCGGGCGGATGGCCGCGCCGGCACACGTAACTTTATCGCGATCGTCGGCGCCAGCAACTGCGCCGCGTATGCAACCGAGCAGGTTGAGGCTCAGTTCGCCGGTGAATCGCTTGACGGTTCGGGAATCGACGGCGTGATCGCGTTTCCCCACGTAGATGGCTGTGGCCAAGCGGAGGGATCTGATACGCAGCAGCTCCGCCGAACCCTCGATGGCCTCGCCGATCACCCGAATGTAGCGGCGGCCGTAATGATTGGCCTGGGGTGCGAGGTCAACCAAATTGGCTACTACACGAGGGAAGAGGACCGTGACAAAAACGGTGCGCCGCGGCGGGGATTTACGCTGCAGGAGAGCGGAGGAACGACGGCTGTGGTTATGGACGGCGTAAAAGCCGTTCGAGAAATCATTGACGAAGTCGGCGGGTGCCAGCGCGTACCGTGTCCGGCCTCGAAGCTGGTGGTGGCGTTGGAGTGCGGCGGCTCGGATGCGTTTTCGGGAATCACATCGAATCCGAGCGTCGGATACTTTTCCGATCTGCTGGTGAAGCAAGGTGGAACGGTGTGTTTGGCTGAAACGACCGAAGTATATGGCGCAGAACATCTGCTCACAAGGCGAGCTGTCAGCCGGGAGGTCGGCGAAGGGCTACTCGAAAAAATCGAGTGGTACAAGCGCTATGTCGCCGGCTTCGGGCTGGGAATCAGCTTCGATTCGAATCCTTCTCCCGGAAACAAAGCGGGGGGGCTGACAAATATCACGGAAAAATCGCTCGGAGCCGTCGCCAAAGCGGGCATGTCGAATCTTACAGCCGTTTATGACTTTGCCGAAAGGATTACCAGCTCGGGCTTTGTTTTTATGAACACCCCTGGTTATGACCCGACTTCAGTCACCGGTATGGCAGCCGGCGGGTGTAATGTCTGCTTGTTCACAACCGGCCGAGGCAGCGCATTCGGCTTCCCGACAGTGCCTGTCGTAAAAATCGCATCGAACTCGCAGACAGGACGCCATATGAACCGGGACATGGATATTGATTGCGGCACGATCGCAGAGGGTAAGGAGGACATTCCGACGGCTGGAAAACGGATTTATCAGTTCGCCCTCGACGTTGCGTCCGGAAGAAAAACCTTCTCCGAAGCCCTCGGGCACCGTGAGTTCATTCCCTGGCGCATCGGTCCGGTACTCTAGGCTGGAGTGCAGCCGCACAGAAGGTAATTTGACCTTTGCTGAGGCTGTTCTTGATCAGTCACCAGGACCGGCAGCGTGATGCCGACCGTCTCTCCAACATCGGATTCCAGCAAGAACCCGTGAACAAGAGCGGAACCGATGAAACCAAGTCCTCATCGGATGGCGTCGGATCAGACTCTACATGGCCGAGACGCCTGCTTGTGAAAAGGTGTTACGAGACGATAGATCCATAGGCGGGGGCGTTAGTGCAAGGTGACCATTCGGCCGTTCCGAGCGGATTCATAGATACCGAGGGTAAGTTCGAGTGCGGCGTAGCCTTCTTCGCCTGCAACGAGCGGTTTACTTCCGGTTTCAATCGCTTTGCCAAAGTCGAGGAACTGTCGCTTGATCGGTTCCAGTGAAATTGCCATCGGATCGGATGCGCCGGAGTCCATGCCCCTTACGACAAGCGGTACATCGTCACTGGTGTCGTCGTCAACATCCCAGTCCGTGAGTTGATCACCGGTGAGTATCGCCGAACCCTTCGTACCGTGGATCTCAATGCGTTCGGGATATCCGGGGATAATCGCAGTAGAGGCCTGGATGACGCCGGTAGCGCCGCTTTCATAACGAATGACAGCGTTGACAAGGTCTTCGGATTCCATCTCGTGCGACGCAGCGATCTGCCACTGGCCAAAAACTTCCTTCACAGGGCCCGCCAAGTAAAGCAGCAGGTCGAGACCGTGAATTGCCTGATTGATGAGCGCTCCACCCCCCTCAACACCCCAGGTGCCTTTGCCGGGACGGTCGTAATATGGCTGAGGACGATGCCATTTCGTGTAGCTGTCCGCTTGTAGAATCCTGCCGAGGCGGCCCTCCCGCACGGCCTTTGCCAGGAACAGCATCGAGTCATCGAACCGGTGCTGACTCACGACGCCAAGAACCAAGTGCGCGGATCGAGTAACTTCGATCATTTCTTGTGCCGCTTCGAGTGTGAGAGCGATGGGCTTCTGAACAAGGACATGTTTGCCGTTCGCTGCGGCGGCTTTCGTCATCTCCAGGCGAGAGTCGGGGAAGGCGCAGATATCCACGAAGTCAATGTCGGACCTAGCGCAAAGATCACGCCAATCGGGGATGAACTCGGCACCGTACTTGGTCGCGAAGTCACGGCCTTTCTGTTCAGAGCGATTGGAAACGGCGACTAGTTGGTAGTCGATCTCTTGATAACTGTCGCCGTGCTTGTGGGCGATGGCTCCTGTACCGACAAGGCCGACTTTCATGAGAGAAGCGTCTCCATGACCTATTTCCGACGAACGTAGTTTCAATGGTGTGCTAAGCCTTTTTTTCCTATGTCCGTTCGGAAGTGCATGCCGTCAAAGTGAATCTTCTCGATGGCGTTGTAGGCGGTATCTAATGCTTGCGCCAGTGTCGCACCGCCGGCGGTAATGCCCAGCACCCTGCCCCCGGCGGTCGCGTAGTGTCCACATTGAATGCACGTACCAGCGTGAAAAACCTTTGCGCCGAGCGTCTCGGCTTCTGGAATGCCGGTAATACGGCGGCCCTTTGGATACGAGCCGGGATAGCCTTCCGAGGCGAGGACAACGCAGGCAGTGGGTCCTTCTCTCCATTGAACGAGGCTCGCATCGAGGCTTCCGCTAGCCGCCGTAGCGAGCAGGCCCGCGAAATCGCCCTCGAGCCGATGCATCAATGGCTGGGTTTCGGGATCACCCATCCTAACGTTGAACTCAAGAACCTTTGGTCCTTCGCTGGTGATCATCAGACCACAGTAAAGAAAACCGCAGAAGGGGTGTCCGAGGTCGCGCATACCGGCAAGAGTCGGCTCAACAATTTGATCGATGATCGCATCTCGAAGCTCGACTGGCAGGATGAGCGGGTCGCAATAGGCGCCCATCCCACCAGTGTTGGGCCCTTGATCGTTATCAAGAGCCCGCTTGTGGTCCTGGGTGGGTGGAAAAATAAAGTATGTCCGGCGGTCGCAAAGCAGAATGAAGCTAAGTTCTTCGCCGTTCAGGAATTCTTCAAACACGAGGCGACGCCCAGCGCCTCCAGCGAGCTCGCCGGCGAGCATCTTGCGGGCCGTTTCGGCAGCCTCTTGCCGAGAATTGGCGATGATGACGCCCTTGCCTGCAGCAAGACCGTCGGCTTTGACAGCAACTGGATACTCAAAACGGTCAAGATGAGCATCGATGTCTTCTAGGGACTCCACCACCGCAAAGTCGGCTGTCGGAATGCCCCGGTCGACCAAGAACTGCTTAGCGAATATCTTGCTGCCCTCCAGTTGGGCGGCGAAAGAACTAGGGGCCACGATCGGCAAACCGTCAGCCGCAAAGGCGTCACCGAGACCGGACACCAGAGGAGCTTCAGGACCTACCACCGTCAGGTCAACTCTCAATGTGCGGGCCAAAGCGACCATTTCGTCAGGTGCACCAATATCCATGGGAATGCAAGATGCCTCCACGGCAATGCCGGCGTTACCCGGGGCGCAGAAGATGCGGTCGACGACGGCGGATTGAGCAAGACGCCAAACCAGAGCGTGTTCTCTTCCACCACTACCGACGACCAGGATTCTCATATAACAGGAGTGCTCCGATGATTCATGGAGCTGCGGCAAGCGCATAGAATAACAGGAAAGCCAACGGTAAGCGGCTTTTCTGGTCCGAGCATGACTCGAACATTCCATGAAGCCTACGACGTTGTCGTCATCGGGGCGGGGCACGCCGGCAACGAGGCTTCCATGGCTGCTGCGAGAATGGGGCTTCGGACAGCGCTGGTCACGCTGAATCTTGACCTGATTGCTCAGATGTCCTGCAATCCGGCGGTTGGCGGGATCGCAAAGGGGCATCTTGTCCGTGAGATCGACGCGTTGGGCGGCATCATGGGCGAAGTGACGGATAAAGTTGGCATCCAGTTCAGGTTGCTCAACACAAGCCGCGGTCCGGCCGTATGGTCGCCGCGGGCCCAATGTGACAAGAAGCGGTATCGAATCGAGTCCCGACGCCTGCTTGAAAGCGAAACGAATTTGACCATCAAGCAGGCGGAAGTTGTTGATCTGGTGCTGGATAAGCAGGGCGGGCAGCGTCAGATACACGGTGTTGAGCTGGGAGACGGACGCACGATCGGCGCGTCTGCCGTCATAGTGACTACAGGGACTTTCTTGAACGGATTAGTCCACATCGGTGAGCGAACGTTCCCCGCGGGACGAAGCGGGGAGCCGCCGTCGGTGATGCTCGGTGAAGTGCTCAGGTCGCTGGGCTTTCGTTGCAGCCGACTAAAAACAGGTACGCCACCACGTTTGGATGGTCGTACTATCGACTGGACGCGATTTGAAGCCCAGCGAGGGGACTCCGAGCCGACGCCATTCTCGTTCCAGACGGAACGGATCGAGAGGGAACAGATTGAGTGTCACATTGCGTTCACGTCGGACGAAACGCTTTGCGTATTGCGGGAGAACATCAATCGCTCGCCTCTCTATAGTGGTCAGATCAACGGCGTCGGCCCTAGATACTGTCCGTCGATTGAGGACAAGGTCGTCAAATTCCCAGATAAGCCGCGTCATCAAATCTTCCTGGAGCCCGAGGGGCTTGATACCTATGAGGTGTACGTCAATGGATTGTCTACCAGCATGCCCATCGACGTGCAGTGTGCGATGGTGGCATCGATCCCGGGACTGGAAAGGGCCGAGATCATTCGCCCCGGATATGCAATTGAATACGACGCAGTGGACGCTACTGAACTCCGCCATACTCTTGAGACAAAACGAATCCGAGGCCTGTATCTGGCGGGTCAGATCAACGGCACGACTGGCTATGAGGAGGCGGCGGCGCAGGGCCTGATGGCCGGAATCAACGCGGCCTGCGCGCTACGGGATCAAGAGCCCGTCGTACTCGGTCGAACAGACGCATACATTGGTATTCTCATCGACGACCTCGTCACGAAGGGCACAGACGAACCGTACCGCATGTTCACCTCACGGGCCGAGTTTCGGCTTCATTTGCGGATCGACAACGCTGACCAACGATTGACTCCGATTGGCCATGGATGCGGACTTATCCGAGGACGGAGGTGGGAGCGATTTACCAGGGTACAGAAGGAACGCGAGCGTGTCCGCGAGTTTCTCAACCAGTACTGTCCGAGCCAAAACGACAATCTCGGTGTCGTAGTTGGGAGCGGTCCGAGACCGCCGCGGCTAGTCCAGTTGTTGAAACGACCCGAGTTGCGCGTCGACCATGTAAAGAAGTTCGTGGAGATGACCACGAAGGCAAACCTGCGCGACGCGGATTGGAGGGCGATCGAAACGGAGATCAAGTACGAGGGTTACCTAGCTCAGCAGTTCCGGAGCATGGAGAAGCTTCGCCGAGCGGAAAAAAGGAAGATTCCTGCTGACTTCCATTATGAAGGCATTGCGGGACTCTCGAATGAGATCGTGGAAAAAATGGAGCGGATACGGCCGGCGACGTTGGGTCAAGCGTCACGCATTCCAGGCGTCACACCAGCCGCGATCTCTATTCTGAATTTGCATTTGAGCAGTGGGCGCTCAACACTCTGACGCAGAGCGGTTCGACGCTCTCTTGAAGTCCTTACTTTCTCCCCTTGAAGTTGAGCTCTGCTCGAATCAGATCATTCGATTAAGAAACCACTACAAGCTGCTCTTGCGATGGAATTCTCGTATCAACCTGACGAGCGTGCGGGAACTAGACGAGATTGTGGAACGACATTTCGGTGAATCTCTGTTTCTTGCACAACTGCTGCCTCACGAAGGAACGGTGGTCGATATTGGTTCCGGCGCGGGATTCCCTGGGTTTCCCGTTTCGGTAGCGCGACCATCATTGCTGGTTACGCTTGTAGAATCCGTCCATAAAAAGGCTGCGTTTCTGCAGGAGTTAGCCAGAAATGAAGCACGTGTAAAGGTTCATGCAGGCCGTTTTCATTCGGTGGACTGGAAATTCGATTGGGCGATCTGGCGAGGAGTGGCATTAATAGAGATTGAGGACGATATCGCCCTATGTGTCGACCGAGTAGCCGCGATAACGAGTGAACGCCAGGCCGCACAATGGAAAAGGCGAAAAAAGTTGGTGTGGGAGCGGGAACAAGCAGTCCCATGGGACAAACGGCGAGTTGTTCTCGTCGGGCGGTCTATCCATGTTCCACGTGAAACGTAGACGCGCATTTCCTGCTTCCTTCTTTTTGGCGGCCCTGTATCACTGTGCTAGAGTGTGATGTCCCGGAGGCCGGGGAACCTGCTCCTTGGGAAGCATCATTGCAATCGCTAACCAAAAGGGTGGAGTCGGTAAAACGACCACCGCTGTTAATCTCTCGGCCGCGCTTGCTGCGGCCGACTGCCGAGTTCTTATCGTAGATTGCGACCCACAGGCTAATGCCAGCAGCGGACTCGGCTTTCAACAGACCGAATCCGAGCCATTTACACTCTACGAAGTCCTGATCGAAGGACTTCCATACGATACGGCCAAACGAGAGACTCAAATCGAGCAGCTCGACCTGCTGCCTTCCTCGCGAAACTTGGCCGGAGCCAATCTGGAGCTTGTTGACCTATCGGACCGCGAGCTCATCCTCTGGTCTAGACTGGCGGATGCCCTTGCGGCCTATGACTTCATCTTTCTCGACTGCCCACCGGCACTCGATCTTCTAACCCTCAATGCGCTTGTCGCCGCGGATTCCGTGCTCATTCCGATTCAGTGCGAGTACTTTGCTCTCGAAGGCATCTCGTCACTCCTGGACACCATTGACCGGGTTCGTGAGTTCTGGAACCCGGATCTGATGATCGAAGGGGTTCTTTTGACGATGTTCGACGAGCGCACGACACTTGCACGCCAAGTCGCATCGGACCTCCAGGAGTTCTTTGAAGGGCAGGTATTTGACACGGTCATCCCACGGAACGTTCGCTTGGCGGAAGCGCCCAGCCATGGCCGATCCATTATCCAATATGATCTCCGATCACGCGGAGCAGAGAGCTATCTGGGGTTAGCCCGGGAATTCCTTTTCCGCCGAGGGCAACATCCATCGCACTAGGCGGTCCCGTGAGTAAGGTTACCTCCATATGTTCCTGACATGGAAGGAGTTAACAAAAGATGGTTAGAACGCCGCCGCAAAAAACCAAGTCTCGCAAGGCCCTAGGTCGGGGCCTTGGTGCACTTCTACCGAAGCGACATCCGTCTCAGTCTCCGGCGGACTCACGAGGACGCTCAAGGCGGGATGCCGTCCAATCTGTTCCTCTGAGTCACATCAATGTGAACCCGACGCAGCCGCGACGTGCCTTCGACCCTCAAGCGATCGAAGAGTTGGCGCAGTCAATTCGTGTAGATGGCGTGATCCAGCCGATTGTTGTTCGACAGCAGCAAGATCGGTTCCAGTTGGTTGTTGGGGAGCGGCGTCTAAGGGCCGCTCGCCTTGCAGGACTAGACGAAATACCCGCCATTGTCAAAGATGTGAGTGACGAACGCCTCTTGCAGGTCGCACTTGTTGAGAACATCCAACGTGAAGATCTCAACCCGATCGAAGTGGCCACGGCCTTGCGAACCATGGCTCACGATCTGGACCTGAGTCATGAGGAACTGGCGGAACGTACCGGCAAAGATCGCACTAGTGTAACGAATCAACTGCGTCTACTACGATTGCCGGAGGATATCCAGCAACTCGTGGCCGAGAGGCGTCTTTCGATGGGCCATGCCCGTGCCATATTGAGCCTTGACGATGTGGAACAACAGAGAGCACTTGCCGAAAAGGCGGCCGCTCAGGGATTATCCGTGCGACAGGTCGAGCGGACCGCCAGAGAATTGAACGAACCTCGCAAGCGTGCGAAGCAAGACAAACCTCTCGATCCCAACGTGCTGGCTGCTCTCGAGCGCTTGGAAGAAGTCCTGAGCACGAAAGTGCGTCTGGTTGAACGCGGACGTAACGGGGGCAAGATCGAGATCGAATACTACTCTGCGGACGACCTCGACCGTATATATACTACAATTGTAGGTAAGGAGTGACCCTACTCGCTTTCGATTCGCTCAATCAATGCCGCCGCGCGTGCTCGTGCGATGTGCACGAACCTCTGATCGCCTGCCACCTTTCGCAAAACTGGAAGGAAGTGATGGGAGGCAACAATACGGTTCTTGTCGAACGAAGTTTGGAAATAGAGAAGCGTCTTGTTCACACCAAGCCGGTCGAATCTCACCACACGCTCAAGTTCGAACAGGTGATTTGCCGATTCGGCCATTCGTAAGAACCAACTCTCCAGAGTTTTCGCGTCTGGTTCCTCCGTATATACATATGCGGCCTCCGCTCTTTGCCCGTTGCCACTGTCGTACCGCAAGATCTTGTCACCTGTGAATGCTACTTTACGGTCGTTTCTGATGGGTCGTCTCAGGCCATCGAGTTTTTTGACGAGTTCAAAGATTACTTTTGTTTCCCGAGGGCGTAGAGTGAAAGTCCAGGGGTCTTCCTCGTCAGGCTCTTCCCGGTAGATCGCGTTCCCATCGGAGGTCAATTCCACCTCGAAGTAGGGGGGTATGCTGCCTGGGAAATCACGCGAGAAGAAGAGAGTCTCCTGAGCATGAGTTGTAGCTGCTAATGCGAGCAGAACGCAGGTCCCGAGCAGAAACCTATTGATTCGACCGGCGCTGTTCACACACGTCGTCGGTCTCCGGTGCGTCACACCTTTCCCCCGGCACTTCGCATCGAGTGACAGAGCGCAACGGCCAAGGCGTCGGAGGCGTCGAAAGAGCCGTTGATCTCGTCCTGGTCCGACCCTAGCAGAGAACTCACCATCACGCGGACTTGATCCTTGGTGGCCTTGCCATAGCCGACGACACTGCCCTTCACCTCGAGCGGTGAGTACTCGCCAACGGGTAGACCTGACTGCGCGGCGGCGAGCAGCGCCACACCGCGCACATGAGCAAGACGTAGCGCTGAGCGTGGATTGACCGCAGCGAACACTCCCTCAACGGCCATCTCATCCGGGGAATGCTCTTCCAAGAGGTTCCGCAGTCCGTCGTGAATAACCCGTAAACGTTCTCCGAAGGCGTGCTTCGTTGAAGTGCTGATCACACCACAGGTTAAAAGCCTGTGTCGACGTCCGTCCGTCTCGATGACGCCGTAGCCGGTTCGTTTCGAACCACAGTCAATACCTACGATTCTCATTGCTTTGAGACAGCTTCGAAATGAGGCCGCAGAGATGTGCAATCTAAGCCGAAAGGGCTTTTAGTTCCTTGTCGTCAATGGCGAAGTTCGAATAGACGTTCTGGACATCGTCGTGGTCTTCGAGGAGGTCGAGCATGCGCAGCACGGTGGTCGCGCTCTTGCCTTCGATCTGTACTGTGCTCTGCGGAACCATGGTGACCTCCGCTGAAGAAGTCGCTACGCCGGCTTCTTCGATAGACTTGACGACATCGTTGTGAGCTTCACAAGGTGAAACGACATGCCAGTTCTCACCTTCATCGACGAGGTCCTCGGCACCGGCGCCGAGAGCAATGTCCATGAGCTGTTCCTCGTCGGTACCTTCCATCGGCACGATGACGAGGCTTTGCTTGTTAAACATCCATGCGACGCAGCCGTTCTCACCGAGGTTACCTCCGTTCTTTGAGAAAAGGTAACGCAGCTCGCTGACGGTTCGGTTGCGGTTGTCTGTGACGACTTCGACGATGACGGCCACGCCGGACGGTGCGTAGCCCTCGAATATGATCTCTTCGTACGAGGCGCCTTCCAACTGCCCGGTGCCGCGGAGGATGGCCTTCTTGATGTTGTCCTGAGGCATGCTTTGCCCTTTGGCGGCGGCGATGGCGGTGCGGAGACGCGGGTTGGCGTCAGGGTCTCCACCACCCTCTCGAGAGGCGATTTGGATCTCCCGGATAAGGCGGGTAAAGACCTTGCCCCGCTTGGCATCCTGAGCGGCCTTCTTATGTTTAATTGTCGCCCACTTGGAATGGCCCGACATATTGATTCCTCTAACGTTTGGATTCGACCGCTCGGTGGCAGCGCGGGAAAAGGCCTCAACGAAGAACTCTGCAGAAGCCGCCGTTCGTCCACAGACATCGGGTCTGAATCTTTCAAGAGAATAGCAGAAAGGCTTTGCGGCCAAGGGGTGGACGGGAGGTTGGGGAACACATACCGACCGCAATCAGCTTGTCTATAATGGCGTTTCAAAGAGCAGCGAGGAGCATACGAATTCGACATGAAAAAACGGGGTTTTCAATTTGTCTTTATGCTGGCGTGCGCGGGTCTTGTCCATGCTGCCCACATCTATGAAGAAACGGCTTCGGTACACGACATCATGGAAGTGGTGCAGGGGCCGAGCATGAAGAAGCTCTCGGAGATGATGAAGGCGGGCGGCCCGCAGACCGATGACGATTGGAAGCACGCCCGGGAACACATCTCGATCCTGGGTGAAACCACGCAGCTATTGCTGATGGGCAACCGTGTGAAGGAAGATCCCTGGACACCGGGCGCCCAAAAGGTGATCGACGGATCCAAGCAGGGCACTGCGGCCGCGAAAGCGAAGGATGGCAACACGTTCCGAGCAGCAATGGGTTCAGTGGGCGCGGGTTGCCGATCGTGCCACAAGGTTTACAAGAAGAAGAAAAAATAGGCGGCCACCTTCGATAGCTTGAGCCGTTCAACCGGTCGGGCTGGTTTGATCCATATCGAACGGCGGGTCTGGCTGCGCGCGGGTTCCCAAACCTCTCTTCGCGGGGCTGCGCCTGCAGGCGTACGGACTTACTCGAACGTATCCGTCTTTCCTTGGGATCTTCCGCTCCAGGCAGTTTTCAGCAGGCCTGTCTATCGAAGTTTGACTACCGCACCTCCGCGGTCTTTACTGCGTAGTGCGGCGTCCATGAAGGCGAATATCTCGATAGTGACATCGTTGGGCACGGGGGGCTCACCGGTGCGGAAAAACTCGACGACGCGAACGAGCATGCGTCCATACGCCCCGCCGGCTTTCGTCGACTGCTTGATCTCATCCTCTCCATAGGCGATGGCTCCGTAGCCTCTCTTGCCCGCGCGGATTCCCCGCACGGTTCCAATACGGCCATCCTTCCAGAGGCCCACGATCACGTCAGCCTCTTCGGTGAACGTGCGATGTACGGAGACGCAACCGGGTCCCATGATCGTGTAGAGCAACTCGATCGGGTGAATGGCGTACCACGACAGATCCAGATGATGAGTAGGGTGGATCGAAGCAGGCCCCCACGTGATCGCGCCCTTGAGTTCTTGCACTTGAGTCTCCGCAACGGCATCGGTATAGCGCAGGCTCGACGTGCTGAACCATGGAACGCCGTGCATCTTGCCAAGCCGCGCGATCTCGCGAACGTCTTCGAGCGACGCGGCGAGCGGCTTGTCAATGAAGACCGGCTTTCCGGCTTCGAAGACCGGCTTCACCTGCTCCAAGTGTCGGCGGCCGTCGACGCTCTCCAACAGCACGGCGTCCACTTTGGAACAGAGAGTCGGGATGTCCGGGACTATCTCGACGCCCCAGTCCTGTTCGAGTTGAGCCGCGTACTTGTCGACCCGCGTGCGGCTGCTTTCAACGTCCGGGCTGCCGCCTTTATAAGCAGCTACGACGCGAGCGCCGGGCACATGATCGGGGCGCGAGGGATCGTTGAGTATCCTCGTAAACGCCGGGACGTGCGAGGTGTCGGTACCGATGATGCCGACTTTGATGGGTTCAGCGGCTTGGTGGGGAAGGACCACAAGCAGGGCTAAGACGAGAAGACGGATCTGCATGCCAGGCATTCTACACCAGGGAGTGATGGGAACCGGGTCCGGCAGCTCACCGGATACGGATGTGAGAGTATCCACCCATTCCAGAGCGGGTCTTTCTGATTCTCTTGGCGCTCGAACGCAAGGTAGGCGGGCCGCCGGCTTGCCAAGGGCTACAGGACGGGTTTGAAGCGTTCCATCAAGGCTTCGATTTCCTTGACTTCCTCAGGGCGCACTTCTGGAAGCGGAGGCCGCACCGGTCCCGCAGGCTTACCAAGGATCTCCATCGCCTTCTTCATCACAGACACTTCATAGCCCTTGCGCCGGGCGCGCAGAGCGTAGAGAGGAATCACATAGTTCGACATCAGCCGAGCAAGGCTCGCCTGGTCGAGCATCGAGGCGCGTTCGTGCAATTGCAGCGAGAGCCGTGGGGCAAGCACGGCAATACTCGACGTGTAGGTTCGAATGCCGATCGAATAGTAGCCCGGCACCATGTCGTCACCGATCCCGCCGATCCAGTGCAGGCGATCTCCGCAGCGCTCCATGATGCGTTGATAGGCGCGCAGGTCCGCTTGGCCTTCTTTCCAGGCGATCAAGTTCGGAATCGCTTCACAGAGTCGCCAGACTTCGGTCGCGGAGAACGTCGCCCAGTCACGGCTGTAGACAAAGAGACCGAGATTCGTTGCCTCTCCGATCGCCTTGTAGTAGTGGAGCAAACCTTCGCGATCGGCATTCGGATAATAAGGCGGGAAACAGAGGATACCGTCGGCGCCCGCCTCCTCGGCCTTCTTGGCCATTTCGGTGGCGAGGGGCATGTTGAACCCGACCCCGGCGAGCACTCGGGTCTTGCCGCCGACCTCATCGATCGTGGCTTTGATGACCTCAAAATGCTCTTCGGGAGTCATCGAATACATCTCGCCCGTTCCACCGGCCGCCACGACCGCGCACAGCGGGAACCTCAGCATCTCGGCAACGTTCTGACGATAGCCCTCGATGTCGAGTGAAAGATCGTCTTTGAAGATGGTGACCGGGAATGTGATCACGCCACCAAGTTGGCCTTTGAGTTCCTCTGCAGTCATGGCGGGAAAGCCCCTTTCTTGAGCAAACCGTCTAGCTTAGCGGTTCGAAGAAAAGGTGTCTATGACATAGAAGGCTATGGAGCCCCTTGTATCTCCGAGCCTTTCTCTGACACGACCAGAGATCATCGGCCGCAACCAATAGAAGCTCATCTCGCACCCAATGCTTGAGGATCTTTGCTGAGGCGCCGCCGGCAGCTCCTACCAGCGCGGCAGTACACGCTTCCAGTTCGGATCGACGTGCTTGCGCATTTCGGCCTGATCGTCGCGTTTCCGGTAGGGCAACTTCTCGAACAGCGCCTTCCCGCGAGCGATCTGGTCGTAGTCCAGGTCGACGCCCAGGCCCGGCTTGTCGGGAATCTTGACGCAGCCGTTGATGATCGGGATGCGTCCGCCGGCGACGATCTCGTCCTTCTCGGACTGCCACGGATAGTGCGTATCACAGGCATAGGTAAGGTGCTTCGTGGCGGCGGCGGCATGCGTCATCGCCATCAACGAAACTCCCAGATGGCTATTGGAGTGCATCGAGAGCCTGATTCCGAAGACCTGACAGATCTTGCCGAGGTACTGCACCTGTCTCATGCCGCCCCAGTAGTGGTGATCGCACAGAATCACCTGCACTGCATCCTTCTTGACCGACTCGGGAATATGCTCGAACGACGTCACAGCGACGTTGCTCGCCAGCGGCGTATCGACGTCTTCGGCCAGCAGGCCTGCGCGAACCGCCGCCATGCCGTCGATCCCCATTGCCGGGTCTTCCAGATAACCTCCGCCGGAGAGTTCCTCTTTCAAGTCCCGGCCCACTTTAATCGAGGTCTCGACGGTCCAGGCGCTGTTGGGGTCGATGCGCAGAGGTACGCTCGGGCCGAACTCCTGGCGGAGTTGGCGGATCGTCTCGACTTCGACCTCCGGATCGAAGACGCCGCCCTTGAACTTGACGGAACCGAATCCGTACTCGTCGAACATCTGCTTTACCTGGCGGACGAGCGTTTCCGGCGACAGCGCCTCGCCGTACTTGTCCTCGCGGGCGTCATTACCTTCGCCCCCGCCGCCGGCGTGCTTGTAGAAGGGATACGCCGAAAAGGGAACCTCGTCGCGAACGCGGCCGCCGATCAGGTCGCAGACGGGCTGTCCAACGGCGCGGCCGATCAGGTCGAGACAAGCCGTCTCGATAGCGGCGTAAGTACGGCTACTCGTGTCGAGAGGATTCTCGCCGGGAACGTGGTAGGTCTGCGAGCGATCGAGGCCGCCGCCTTCGCCCTCGACGAAACCGAGCAGGTCACCCGTCAGGCGGTAGGGATTGGCACCTACGACCCGCTCGCGGGCTTCCCGAAGTGCTGCCGCAGGCTTCTCGCCGCCATAGGTCTCGGCGATACCGACGAGGCCGTCTTCGCTTTCGAGTTCAATCACGTTCCGCAGCGCGTAGGGAGCGTGCAATCCGTAGGAACTCCGCAGGGGAGGGTCTGCCATCGCGATGGAATGGACCCTCATGTCGACGATTTTCATGGCGCGTAATCCGGGTGACCGGCGGTTCGGAAGGAAGCACTAAGAATACCGAACCGGCGGTTCGGGAAGCCCTTGGCTATCATGAAGCATTCTTCGAAAGCTGTTCGTCTTGAGTACCTCAACGATAGAGCCCCCGGTACAGGCGCCTGCGACGACTGCTCCATCCGCGGCGGCTCCGACGATGGCAGCCATCCTGACAGGCCCCTTCCTGCTGCTCTGCCTCGGGCATCTTGCGGTCGACTTCTATGCCAGTTCCGTCGCCACTCTGCAACCGCTGCTCGCCGACAAATATTCGCTCACGCTGGCGCAGGTCGGCGTCCTCAGTGGTGTTTTCATGTTCGGCTCGGCTGTGATGCAGCTCTTCTTCGGGCTGCTGTCAGACCGCATCCACTCTCGGTTGTTCGTCGTGTTAGGTCTCGCCACGGCGGGTGTTTTCCTGTCGAGCTTGGGTGTCGCGAACGGCTATCCGATGCTCCTGGCGATTGCACTGGTCGGTGGAATGGGGGTCGCGTCATTCCATCCCCAGAGCACGTCACAAGCGGCCGCTCATGCAAAGTCGCGGCGCGGACTCACGGTGGCCATCTTCATCGCGGCAGGCATGGTAGGCCTCTCGCTGGGGCCCATCTACTTCTCGACCTTGGCCGAAAGGGTCGGTCTCGAGCAACTCCCGTTAGCCGCTCTGCCGGCGCTCATCATTGCGGGGTTTCTGCTCTGGATGCTGCCCGCGCCCGCCAACGGAAGGACAAACGGCGAGACATCCTTCGAATGGGAGCCCTTCCGAAGGCACTGGAAACCTCTCCTGTTGCACTACGCGCTCGTCGTCTTGCGATCGGTCGTGCACTTAGGCCTTGCGCAGTTTCTGACGGTCTATCTATATCAGGATCGAGGATTCACACTGCAACGGGCGAGTATCTGGCTGGCCATCTTCTTCGTCAGTTCGGTGGTCGCCTCGTTGACCGGAGGCAGCCTGGCGGACCGCATCGGCGGCCGCCGCGTCGTTCTGATCTCGATGATGGCTTGCTTTCCGTTTTTTGCGCTTTTCCTCGGTACGACCGGATGGTTGTCTCTCGCCAGTCTCTTCGTGGGAACACTCATCCTGTTGCTGACGAATCCGGTCATGATCGTCATGGCGCAAGCGCTCGTACCGGAGCAAGCAGGCACCGCGAGTGCGCTGGTGATGGGTTTCGGCTGGGGAATGGCCGGTATCACGCTCATCCCGATGCTGGGATGGGTTGCCGACCATGTAGGCTTACAGGCCGTGTTTTGGGGCGTGGTAGCGCTACCCTTGCTGGGCTTCTTGATGGCCCTGAAGCTGCCGAAGGAAGCAAAGGCCGGCTAACGAAAACAGCGATCCGTTCACCGGTCCTGTTCAGACGCCTCGAGCTTTTCTGTGGAGGCGTTGTGGCGACGGCTCCTGTGTTGGCGGGACCGGATGGTTGACCGCTTGACTTCGGAAACGCGCTATATTGCTGTATTCGCTGTTCCCCACCTGCAAAGCAGCACTCCCCGCACATCCTAATTCTCCCGAAGTATCACAGGACCGACATGCCCAACGGAGCCGAACTATTCATCGCCAGCCTCAAAAAACTCGGTGTCTCCCACATCTTCACCTTGGTGGGTGATCACCTGAACGAGATCCTCCGCGTTGCCGAGCGCGAGGGGCTCGTGATCGCGGACACGCGGCACGAATCGGCTGCCGTTCACATGGCGGATGGTTGGGGCCGCATCACGCGGCAACCAGGTGTCTCGATGGTCACCGGCGCACCCGGGCATACGAATTCTCTCAGCGGCATCGCGACAGCCCACACGACAGGTTCGCCGATCCTCGCGATGAGCGGCATGAGCAGCTCGAAAATGCGAGATCGTTACGCCTTCCAGGATATGGAACAGCTGGGGATGGTTCAAGCCATCACCAAATACGCGGCCATGCCAGCCGAACCCGGTCAGATTCCGTTCCACATCCACAAGGCCTTCCTGGAATCACTCTCGGGCCGCAACGGTGCCTCGCACCTGAGCGTCCCTGTGGACCTGCTCACGACGAAAGCGGAGAACCACTACCCACTCCCCGACGGCCCGATCGAAGTTCGAAAGCCAGGACCCGATTCCAACGAAATCAGCCGTCTGATCGACCTGATCGACACGGCCGAGCGGCCCGTCGTCATCGCTGGAAGCGGCACATGGTGGTCGGGTGCGAGCAGCGAGTTGCAGACCTTCATCGAGAAGACCTCAATGCCGCTCTTCACGGTCTGCCTGGCGCGGGGGGTGGTTTCCGACGACCATCCGCTGTGCTTCGGCTACGCCGATCCGACGTTGAGCCGCGCTGCCGCCAAAGCCTTCAAGGAAGCCGACGTGGTCATTGTGCTGGGAAAGAAACTCGACTACCGGCTGCGTCTCGGCGGCGCGCGGCTTTTCTCCCCGGAGGCCAAATTCGCCCAGGTCGACATCCATCCGGAGGAGCTGGGGCTCAATCGCCGCCTTGAAGTGGGAATCTATTCGGACGTCAAGCTGGCGCTCCAGGCACTCAATGATGCGCTATGCGACCGGGCAGCGCCGGACCGATCCGAGTGGCTGGCCAAGGTCAACAAGACCGACGAAGCCTGGCGGCAGGAGTTGGAATCCATCGCAGCAGCACCGTCCGACCCGATGCACCCACTGCACCTCTACATGCAAATGCGGACCTGGGTTCCCGCGGACGCCACCCTCTGCTGGGATGGAGGTGATTTCGTCCACTGGGGTCGTTGCAGCATCCCCGCGCGCCGCCCGATGCACTGGCTGCGGCTGGGCGCGCTGGCAGGGTTGGGCGCGTGCTTTCCGATCGGCCTTACGGCACAGATCCTGCGGCCGAATTCTCGAGCCATCATCATCAGCGGCGACGGCTCGCTCGGTTTCTACGCGGCCGAAATGGATACGGCCGTCCGACTTGGCCTGCCGGTCATCATCATCGTCGGAAACGACGGAGGCTGGGGCATCGAGCGCGAGTTGCAAAAGGGAACGTACGACGACGAGCATACCGTGGCCTGTGAGCTGCTCCGCACACGCTACGATCTCGTGATGAAGGGTTTCGGCGGTGAGGGCGAGCACGTCGATCACCCAGGCCAAGTCCGCCCGGCGCTGGACCGCGCCCTCAAGAGCGACAAGCCTTACCTCATCAACGTCAACATCGCCGGAGCCCGATCGCCGTTCACTCAGTACCAACTTGCCGGCAAGAAATAGTAACGCCGCAACGTGCAAGTCGAGCAGGGACTCAGAGGCCGCGAAGGGCCGCAGACGTCAGTTCATCGTAACGCCGGGTCTTTTTCTCCGCCGTCCTTTAGAATGAGATGTGAGCGTGTTTGAGGTTTAAGCGGAGGCCTTCGGAATGTTCTTCGACCCCTTTTATCTCCTTTTTGTTCTTCTCCCCGGCATGGCGTTGTCAGGCTGGGCGAGCTTTCGCACGAAATCCGCCTTCAACAAATATTCGAAGGTCCGCGCCGCCACCGGGTACACGGGCGCCCAAGCAGCCCGGGCGATGCTCGACCGCGAAGGCCTCCATCATGTGAAGATCAACCGCGCCCACGGATTTCTTTCGGACCACTACAATCCGGCCACCAGGAGCCTGGCGCTATCCGAGGCGGTATACGACGCGAATTCGATCGCGGCCATCGGAGTAGCTACGCACGAGGCCGGTCACGCCATTCAACACGCCCGGCACTACAAGCCGTTGTGGCTGCGGTCTGTGCTGGTGCCGACGGCCAACATCGGCTCGTCACTCGGCTACATCGTCATGTTCGCCGGACTCTTTCTGGGGGCAATGGGCATGTTTATGATCGGCGCTGTCCTCTTCTCGGCGGTGGTCCTCTTCCAGATCGTCACGCTGCCCGTCGAGTTCGATGCCAGCGCCCGCGCGAAAAAACTCGTGGTCGCGCACGGAATCATCTCTCCGTACGAGCGAGAAGGAGTTGACCGCGTCCTCAACGCCGCCGCCCTCACCTACGTCGCGGCGGCGGTCAGCTCGCTGCTGACGCTACTCTACTTCCTGATGCAGGCCGGATTGCTGGGCGGCCGGGACGACTAGAACCAGCCCACTGAACCACCGGCGCGCCATTAAGAATTGATCTCGACAACGGCGAAGCTCACTGCCGCGGCCTCGTCCCTTTCGACGCCGCCGCCCACGAGGGAAGCCCCTTGATACCCCCTTTCTGTTTCACAAATCCAATCCAGCTTTTTGCGATTCTTGTCGTGGCCGCGGCGGCGACGCTGCCCCTGGCGGCACAGCGGCAAGGGCCGGCCTACCCGGACACTCGGCGCGTCGATCGCATCGACGTCTATCACGGAACGGAGGTAGCTGATCCCTACCGTTGGTTGGAGCAAGACGTAAGGGAATCGAGCGAGGTGGAAGAGTGGGTTGCCGCCGAGAACAAAGTGACGTTCGCTTACCTGGACGCCATTGCCGAGCGCGAGGGAATTCGAGAACGATTGACCGAGCTTTGGAACTTCAAAAAATACCTCCCCCCCGAGAAAGCGGGCGGACGATATTTCTTCCTTCAAAACGATGGTCTGCAGAATCAATATGTCCTCTATTTCCTGGACTCGCTCGACGGCGAGCCACAGGTACTGCTCGATCCCAATGAATGGTCGGAGGATGGGACGGTAGCGCTGACTCGTTTCGTGCCCAGTCCCGATGGCCGACATGTCGCTTATGGAACAGCGCAGTCGGGTTCTGACTGGCAGACTTGGCGAATCATCGAAGTCGAGTCGGGACGGATCTTGGAGGACCAAATCGAGTGGGTCAAGTTCAGCGAAGCCGCCTGGACGCGCGACGGCGAGGGGGTTTTCTACAGCCGCTTCGACAAGCCGAAAGAAGGCGCCGCGTTCCAGAGCCTCAATCTCAATCACAAGCTGTATTACCACCGGCTTGGAAGCACGCAAGCCGACGATGTGCTGGTGTACCAGCGCGAGGATCATCCGGATTGGGGTTTCTTTGCCCAAGTTACCGAGGACGGGCGTTTGCTCATCATTCAGATCCAGGTGGGAACCGACGAGCGGCACCGCATCGTCTATCGTGACCTCACCGAGCCGTACGGTTTGCCCACGGAACTGATCGATAACTTCGAAAACGAGTACACCTTCGTAGGCAACGACGGACCAGTGCTGTTCTTTCAGACCAATCTGGACGCGTCCCGGCGCCGCGTCATCGCGATCGACACGCGGCAACCGGCTCAAGAACACTGGCGGGAAATCATCCCTGAGAGCGCGGATACGCTTCAAGCGGTGACGCTGGTCGGGAACCTCTTCATCGCAACGTATCTCAAAGATGCCCGGACGGCAGTGAAGGTCTACAAGATGGACGGCGCGTTCGTGCGAGACGTTGACTTCTCAACGATCGCTACTGCGTATGGCTTCGAGGGAAGCCGGACCGACACCGAGACGTTCTATCTGATGATGAGCTACACCTTGCCGCCGACAATCTATCGCTACGATCTGGTCACTGGAGAAAGCGCCCTCTTTCGCCAACCCGAGGTGACCTTTCGTCCCGACCACTTTGCCGTCAAGCAAGTCTTCTATCGCAGCAAGGACGGCACGCGCATCCCGATGTTCCTGTCGCACAAGAAAGGGATTGCGCTTGACGGCGGTAATCCGACGCTGCTCTACGGCTACGGCGGGTTCGACATTTCACTGACGCCGAGGTTTCTCACCTCGCGAGTCTGGTGGTTGGAGCAGGGTGGAGTACTCGCGGTGGCGAATCTGCGCGGTGGCGGGGAGTATGGTGAAGCTTGGCACAAGGCCGGCACGAAGACGACCAAGCAAAACGTCTTTGACGACTTCATCGCCGCGGCCGAATGGCTGATCGACAACAATTACACTCGCAAGGAGAAGCTTGCGATCCAGGGTCGGAGCAACGGAGGCCTTCTCGTGGGCGCTGCTTTGACGCAGCGTCCGGACCTGTTTGCCGCGGCGCTCCCGGCTGTCGGAGTGATGGACATGCTCCGCTTTCACAAGTTCACGGCGGGCCGCTATTGGACCGACGACTACGGTTCATCTGACAACCCGGAGGAGTTCAAGGCTCTCCATGCCTACTCGCCCTACCACAACATCAAACGGGGAACCTGCTATCCGCCGACCTTCGTAACGACCGCCGACACCGACGACCGCGTCGTGCCCGGGCACAGCTTCAAATTCATCGCAAGATTGCAGGCGGCGCAGGACTGTCCCAAGGCCGTGCTGGCGCGGATCGAGACGCGCGCAGGGCACGGGAGCGGCAAGCCTACTTCAAAGCAAATCGAAGAAGCCGCGGACGAGTGGGCGTTCCTGGTACGGAACCTGGGGATGAAGGCCCCTAAGAACTCGGAATAGATCCGGGAGACGCGAACCCCGCAAAGCCGATCATTAGCTCACCAGCGCTGACGGCCCCGGTCGCGTTTATTGCGCCGGCTGCCCTTGCCGCCTCGTCCAGCTGGCCGGTCGCCTCCGCCGGGACCGCGGTCGAAACCTTCTCCACCGCTGAAATTGGGAGTCTTGGGACGTGCCTCGTTGATCACCAGCGGCCGGCCCTGGCAATCTTTGCCGTTGCAGTTTTCGATCGCTTGCAGGGCAGTCTCGTCGTCGTAGATCTCGACAAACGCGAAGCCGCGCGAGTTGCCCGTGAAACGGTCGCGTATGAGAGAAAGAGAATCCAGCGTAACGCCCTGCTCGGTAAAAAAGGCTTCGAGGTCAGACTCCGCCGCGGAGTACGGTAGGTTGCCTACGTAGAGCTTCATCGGAATTCCAGGTGCTTCCCTTTTCGTTGAAAGATCAAATTCGCTCCCCGGAGGGAGCAACGTTGAAGAGACAGGGGAGCAGCGGCTCTGCAGCGCTTCGGAATCCAGCCGAGACGAGCCTGGCGCTTCAAGGCACCCCTCATCGTCCCAAACTAGAAGATGGAAGTCAAAAAACTTGAGAAAGCGCCAGCACCTTCTCACAAAGAACGAAAAACATTCCGTGAGCTACTTGATCCAAATATACTGGGTTCAACCGTTTGCTGCTGACGAAGGGGAGGACACAATGAACAGGCGCCATCTGCTGTGGACCGGGACGGCTTCTCTCGCAATGCCGTTCTTGGCGCAGCCATCTTCTTCTGCCCGGGGCGCCGAGAGGAGCCCCTCGGGCGTCGCCAGTCACACCGCGATCCAGAAGGTTTGCGCTTGGCCGAATCTGAAGCGCATGCCTGATGGAACGCTGGTCGTGTTTATCTTCAACCAGCCCTGTCACGGGCTTTGGGAAGGCGATCTCGATTGCTGGGCGAGTGAAGACAACGGCAAGACGTGGCGTTTTCGAAGCCGTACGGCGCAGCATGAGCCGACCACCAACCGCATGAACTGTGCCGCCGGGTTCGCGAAGAACGGCGACTTGGTTGTTCTTTGCAGTGGCTGGTCTGACCGCGCTCCGGCGGGAACGTTGAGTGGCCCGAAAAGCCGGGTGCTGCGGCCTTGGGTATGCCGATCGTCGGATGGAGGCCGAACCTGGTCTGTGGGTATGAAGTTTATCGAGGCGCCCGCGACGGCAGTGGGCCGAGACAACGACCTGATCCCGTTCGGGGATATCCAAACCGCTGCGGACGGCTCTCTGTGCACGGGGGCATACCTCAGCAAGGGCGACATGCGAGAGGGCTACCTGGTGCGCAGCCGCGACGACGGCCGAAACTGGACGGAATTGGCCCCGCTGAATCCGGTTGGCAATGAAACGGCCATCCACCACATGGGTGGAGGGCGGTGGCTCGCGGCTTCACGCGAATTTCGTGAGAAGCGCGACGTTCACCTCGAGCTCTTCTCTTCGACCGATGATGCGCGCACTTGGCAGCGCAAAATGCCTCTCAGCCTGCCGATGCAGGTCACCGGACATCTCACTTCGCTCGCGGACGGACGAGTCCTCCTGAGCTACGGGAACCGCTGCTGGAACAACTTCGGCGTGGATGTCCGACTCAGCGACGACAAGGGGCTGACTTGGAGCCCACCGATACGCATTGCCGATTGCCCGCGGCCGGATTGTGGCTATCCGAGCAGCGTGCAACTCGATGACGGCCGCATCGTGACCGCATACTACACCCAGGTATCCGCCGATTTTCATTACGAGATGCGAGTGGCGACGTGGAACCCGAATCAGTTTTCCGTGGAGGGCCGGCCTGTGGCCTGAGCGGATCGGCCGCTCTCGCGTTTTCGAGCTGGATGGATCGGCGATTCAGCGGGGTTGCCGAGTTTCTCGATCCCGCGGAACATCTCTTGATGATCCGATTCGGAGCAAAAGGGCAAAACCTTCCTGCAAACCCTGACAGCCCCGATGTTCAAGGTTTCCGCGGTGGCAGCACTGTCAACCGCACCGCCGACGGAGCCTGCTTCGACCGATACACCCGTTGGGTCGCCTTTTGAAAGTCTTTCTTCTTCGCGTTGTAGATATCGACGAACTTCTGGGGGTTGCGGTCGACCAGCGGAAACCACGAGCTTTGGACGTGCACCATGATCCGATGCCCGCGCCGGAACGTGTGATAGGCATCGGGCATGACATACTCGACTTTTGTCACTTTGCCGGGCTGGAACGGCTCCGGCTTTTCGAAGCCGTTGCGATACCGACCCCGCATCGCCTCCCCGCGAACAAGCTGCTGATAGCCGCCCATTTGCACACGCTCCGGGTTCGGCTTCGGGTTCGGGAAATCGCTGGAATAGACATCGATCAACTTCACCACCCAATCCGAATCCGTTCCGGTCGTCGAGACGTGAAGACGCGGCTTGATGGGGCCGGCGATGGTGATATCTTCTTCCAGCACGTCCGTCTTGTAGACAAGCACGTCCGTCCTTGAGCTGGCGAAGCGCTGGTCATCGAGCATGTGTTCGCGGGTCATCCCGATCGCAATGTTCGGGATGAACGGAACGGGCTTGGCCGGGTCGCTGGCGTACTCATCGAACGCCGTAGAGCCGCTCTCCGAGGGCGCCTCGAAACTCAACTTGCCGCCAGGATGAAAATACAGCGTCTTCTCGGTGACCTGCTTGGGAGGCCAGGATTCGTAGCGCCGCCACTGGTTCGTGCCCAATTCGAAAACGTAAGCTTCCGGCAGGTCGAGTTCTTTCGCGTCTTTCAAGAAGTGCCGGAAGAACGGTAACTCGATTTTCTCGCGGTAGAAGAGTGAAGTCTTCGCGTTGAAGGGCACGTGTCCCATCTTGTCGCCATCGTGGTTGGCCCACTGCCCGTGATACCAAGGCCCCATCACCAGGATGTTATACGCGCCGGGGCTGTTCTCCTCGATCGACTCGTACACCTTGAGGGGTCCGAATAGATCCTCAGCGTCAAACCCCCCCCCGACGGTCATGACGGCGGGTTTGATGTCCTTCAGTCCCCGCCGCAGGTCGCGTTCCTTCCAGTAGTCGTCATAGTTCGGGTGCTTCATCATCTCGTTCCAGAACGGCACCTTGTTCTTGAAATACTTCTCGTTGAGATTGGTCAGCGGACCGAGGTCGAGATAAAACTCGTAGCCGTCAGGCGTCTTGAAATCGAACTGCTTCGGGGCTTCCCGCGTCGGCTCGTCGATCGGCATCCCGAAGCGCCAGAAAAACCGGAACGCGTGCGCCAGATAGAAGGCGCCGTTGTGGTGAAAGTCGTCGCCGATAAACCAATCGGCGACCGGCGCCTGCGGAGAGGCGGCCTTGAGCGCCGGGTGGGCGTCGATGGCCCCCATCGCCGTATAGAAACCCGGATAGGAAATGCCCCATTGGCCGACTTTGCCGTTGTTGTTGGGGATGTTCTTCACCAGCCAGTCGATCGTGTCATAAGTGTCCGTCGTTTCATCGATGTCTGCAGGCCCGTTCTTGATCTCCTTGTAAGGCCGCACGTTCATGAACTCGCCTTCCGAGCCCATACGGCCGCGCACGTCCTGATAGGCGAAGATGAACAAGTCTTTCGCGAGCTGACGTGAGGGACCGATGCGGCTTTTGTAGGCATTGATATCGTAGGGCCTCACGCTGTAGGGCGTCCGGTACAGCATGATCGGGTAAGGCTGCGTGTCGTCCTTCGGAGCGTAGACGGAAGTGAACAGCTTCATCCCGTCTCGCATCGGGATCATGTATTCATACTTGGTGTAGTTCGCCTTGATCCACTCGGCGTGCTCCTCAGCCGTCTCCTCTTTCTCGGCAGGCAACGGCAGCGCGAACAATAGAATCGAAAGTCCGAACGAGAGGGCGGTTATTCTGAGCATGATGGAAGAGGATACCCTGATTGGCTTGGGAAGGTACAGAGCTTCGTCCAACCGACAAACGGATTCACGGTGACTCTCGAAGCAGCCTCTGAGTCCGGGGCAGCGGATTTCGCCTCCGTGTTCCCGCAATTCCGAGCAAGGCGCTTGAACGGTTGATCCCTGACCGCTGCGGAAAGCCAGTCCGGCGATACGCCCCCCGTCCGGCCTTCGCAGCCGAGAACCCCTCTCAGCCTCCGCTGATAGCAGCCACGAAGTGAACCTCGCTATTCTCGTCGACGTGCTGCAGCAAACCGATCGGGCTGACCACCCCGTCCACCGCGACCGCGATGTTCGGTTTGAGGCGGTTGTCTTCGAAGAGCCAGTCTCGAATGCCCGGATAGGCGGCTTCCAACTCAGCGACAGCCTCTCGAACGGTGGAGCCGCCGACGCGGATTTCCGCGGCTCCCGCGGTCAACTCCTTCATCGCCGCGGGGATGAATACGATCGGCATCGAGGTTCAATCGGTTGCGCCGTTCTTTTCCCAGATTGCTCCCATCACGGCGACGGGGTTCATCGGCAAGCGGTTCATGGCGACGCCCACGGCGTTGTTGATCGCATTCGCCAGGGCTGCCGGCGGTGGGACGATATTCGCTTCACCCACGCCGCGCGCACCGAAAGGATGGCCGGGGTTGGCCACCTCGATGATGACGGTGTCTATCATGGGCAAGTCGAGGCTGGTCGGCATGCGGTAGTCGAGCAGGCTCGAGTTCATCATCTTGCCTTCGGCGTTCATGAAATACTCCTCGTTGAGCGCCCAACCGATGCCCTGCACGCTGCCGCCCTGCATCTGGCCTTCGACATAGCTGGGATGAATCGCCTTGCCGGCATCCTGGAAAGCCGTGAAACGCAGGATCGTGACCTTGCCGGTTTCCGGGTCTACTTCAACGTCGACGATGTTTCCAGAGAATGAACCGCCCACACCCGGTGGGTTCACGCCCGCACGCCCGACGATCGGGTCGCCGGTTGTCGCAATCTGCGCAGCAAGTTCCGAGAACGTCATACGATTTTCCGTTCCGTTCTTCAAGTGGAAAACACCCTTCCTGAACTCGACACCGTCGCTCTCCACGCCCCAGATCTTGGCCGCGCGTTGGATCATCTGCTCGCGCACGTCCCGGGCCGCCTCGATGGCCGCCAGCCCCGTTGAGAACGTAACGCGGCTGCCTCCGGTAACGGCCGTAAAGCCGACAGAGTCGGTATCGACGACACTGGGGCTAACCTTCTCGGCGGGCAGACCGAGCACTTCCGCAGCCTGCATCGCAACGGACGTTCGCGTGCCGCCGATATCGGGGGAGCCTTCAACCAGCGTGATCGTCCCATCGGGGTTGACAGCGATATTGCAGGCCGAGGGCAGCCCGGCGTTGAACCAGAACCCGACCGCGACGCCCCGGCCGCGGTTTGGCCCCTCGAGCGGCGCGCTGTAGTGCGGGTGGTTCTTCATGGCCTCGATCACTTCGAGGCAGCCGATCCGTGGAAACTTCGGTCCGTCGGCGCGGCGAGTCCCCTCTTTCGAGGCGTTCTTCAGCCGCAGATCAAGGGGATCGATGCCGAGCTTCTCGGCGATTTCGTTGACAACGCTCTCCGTCGCAAACGCCGCATTCGTAGCGCCGGGCGCACGGTAAGCGGCGGTGCTGGGCTTGTTGACGACAACGTCGTAGCCGTCAATCGTGACGTTCGGGATGTCGTAAGCCGCGAAGACGCACATGCCCCCGGGGACGACCATCGCGCCCGGATAGGCGCCCGCCTCGTAAGCCAGCCATGCCTGCGCCGCCATCATGGTGCCGTCGCTCTTGACGCCCATCTTGATCTTCAAATGCGAGCCCGGCGTCGGCCCGGTCCCTTCCAGCACCTCCGCACGGCTCATCACGATCTTTACCGGGTGCCCGCTCTTATTCGACAGCAGCGCCGCGACAGGATCGATGTACACCGGGATCTTGCCGCCGAACCCGCCGCCGATTTCCGTTGGTGTCACCCGGACCTGCGAGACCGGCTTGTCGAGAATGGCCGCCGTCGTGTCGCGAATCGTGAAGGGGCCTTGCGTGCTGGTCCAGATGTGGATACGGTCGTCGTTGTTCCAAAGAGCAGTCGTGTTGTGGGGCTCGATGTATCCCTGGTGAACCGTAGACGTATCGAATTCACGCTCGACGATGAGATCGGCTTCAGCGAAGCCTTGTTCGATGTCGCCTTTCTCATGGCGGAAATGGTCCGAAACGTTGCTTACCTTGTCCGTCGGCCTGCCGAACTCCGTCATGCGAAGATTCTCGTGCAGCAACGGCGCGTCCTCTTTCATCGCATCAGGCGCCGTGAGAACCGGTGGCAGGAGGTCGTATTCCACCTCGATGAGCTTCAGCGCCTCGAGCGCGTCATGCAGGCTGGCCGCCGCTACCGCCGCCACCGCGTGGCCGCGATAGAGAACCTTGTCGAGGGCCAGCACGTTGTTGCGGATGTAGGAAAGCCGCGTCAGTCCCTCACCGAGATCGACCGCCTTGTCGCCGGGGTCCACAAAGTCCGTCGACGTGACCACCGCGCGCACTTCGGGATGGGCTTCGGCCTTGCTGGTATCAATCGACTTGATGCGGGCGTGAGCGTGAGGACTGCGCAGCACGGCGCCGTGCATCAGGCCCGCCATGCTGACGTCGGCGCCATAGATCGCACGCCCGGTGACCTTGTCCACTCCGTCGTGCCGCAACGGACGCTTCCCGACGACGTCGAACTCCTTGGTCGAAAGGACCATGTTGGGTTCATAGCTTTGCTCGCTCATCTCACCTCCTGCATTCTCTCGGCGGCGGCCTGCACCGACCGCACGATCTTGTCGTACCCCGTACAACGGCACAGGTTGTTTGCCAGCCAAAGCCGGATCTTGTCTTCCGAGGGGTTGTTGTCCTGATCGAGCAACGCTTTCGCTGCGACGATGAAGCCCGGAGTGCAGATACCGCACTGTAATGCCGCGCCTTCGAGGAAGCATTGTTGAATGGAGTGCAGTTCTCGGCCCACGGCGATGCCTTCGACCGTTGTGATCTGCTTACCTTCCGCCTCGACGGCAAGTACGAGACAAGCCGTTACGATCCGCCCGTCGAAAATCACCGTGCACGCTCCGCAGTTTCCGTCATTGCAGCCTTCTTTGGTGCCGGTCAACCCGAGCACGTCGCGCAGCACTTCCAGCAGGCTCTGACGAGCTTCGCAAAGGAAGTCGATCTCTTCGCCGTTGATCGTTGTTTGAACGTGAACTCTCCGCGGCATCAGTTGTTCCTCCTGGCTCGCTCAACCGCAACATGCAAGGCGCGCCGCGTCAAGACTTCACAGAGGTGCTTGCGGTACCGCACGGTGCCTCTCATGTCGTCGATCGGCTTGGCCGCTTGCTTCGCGATATCGGCGGCTCGTTGGATGCTCTCGTCGCTTACTGGTTGTCCTGCCAGTGCGTCACCGGCCTGTTTGACGAACAGCGATGTCGGCGCGACCGACGCCAGGGCGACTCGCGCCGAAGTGAAGTTCCCGTTGTCGAGCACGACCGAAACGCCGGCTCCCGCGACGGCGATGTCCATCTCGTTGCGGGGGATGAACCGTAGGTAGTGAGCACCGGAATTCGCTTTCGGCGCGGGGAAATGCAGGGAAACGAGCAACTCGCCCGCAGCGAGGACATTCTTGCCCGGGGCGGTGCAGAAGTCCTCCACGGCGACCGTTCTCTCGCCGTTCGTACCGGCGATGCGGCAACTCGCTTCCAGCGCGATCATGATCGGCACGGCATCAGCGCTGGGAGCCGCATTGCAAAGATTGCCGCCCAGTGAGGCTCGGCCTTGGATCTGTGTCCCGCCGATCAACGACGCGACATCGATGAGTCCTGGGTAGAGCTTCTTGACGTCCTCGTCCTCGTAGATGCGGTAGCACGGAACCGCTGCTCCGATCGTCAGTCCTGACGCCTCATCCCAGGCGATTTCATCCAACGCAGGGATTTCCTTGACGTCGATCACCCACTCTGCGGCTCGAAAACCGCCGCGTAGCTGCACCAGAATGTCGGTTCCGCCGGCGAGAACACACGCCTTCTCACCGTGTTCGGAAAGCAGTCGTACTGCCTCATCGACCGTTCCGGGTCGAGCATACTCAAACCACTGCACGGCTCCTCCACGACGACCCCGGCCGACTCGGCGCCCGTCGTCAAAGAAGGATTATACGCAGCAGCGCCCTCCTATGTCGGTTTCAGCCGGGTGGCCGGCCATCGGGCCGCAGTTCGTACTCAGCCGCCGGCGATCCGCGCCGTGAGCAGCCAGACCAATGAGCCTTGCGGTCGCGGCGAGGACGGCAGTACGTCAACCATCGCGATCGCCCCTTTCTTGAGCACGATGCCATAGGACGGCGTGCCTGTCAGAAAGCATACAAAGTCGCTCAACAGCGGATTATGTCCGACGACCATCAGTTCGCCGCTGGTGCTGTGAACCAGAATCTCACGCCATAAATCGAATGGGTTCTGATAAGGAACCAGGACCTCCGTCTCGATCAATTCACCCTCGAAGCCGAGCGCTTCCTTTGCCGCTTCAGCCGTCTGCACGGCGCGGACGTAGGGGCTGGTCAAGATCATGTCCGGCCGCACGCCGGCCTCGCGAGCCGTCTGGAGGATCCGGTTCAGCTTCTCGATCCCCTTCGGCGTCAATCGTCGCGTCGAGTCGTCCTGCCCCGGAGCGGCGTCTTCGGCAATCCCGTGCCGGAAAACATAAACCCGCATACCGTCCCAGGTTATCAGGACTCCTGGCGCTCCGCCGGAGACCCAATCCAGAACCCTGATCAAGAGCACTCAGGAAGCCGCGCCGAAGGACCATCGGACAGGAACATGAGCCGTGCCGGCACCGCGAACGCACGGCTCAGACCTGTAAAACTGGAGCAGTGGCGCGGGAAAGACCGTGCAACGGGCATATCGTTGTCGGAGCTGTCGCAGGAAGGTCATGGCGCGGATCGGCTCGAACCTGAACCAGATCGCACCCTGGACGAACACCTACAAATCAGCTGTCGAGGTCATCGCGCCACTGGTCGCGATCGAGCATGAGCTGGAGGCACTCAAGGTGCGTAGCAGGCGCAGTGATGGTTAAGTTTCAGGCGCGAGGGAAGGTCTCGGAGGCGGCCGCATTTCAATACACATAATAAGTGTGTATCATTATGATCTACATAACGTGGAGGTCCCCAATGAACCGACGGCTCAACATTACCCTTCCGGAACAGACGGTCAGGATGCTGGATCGCGCGGCGCCTCGCGGCCAGCGATCAAGGTTGATTGACGAAGCCGTGAGACACTTTGTCAACGAACAGGGCAGAGCGAACCTTCGAAAGCAGCTCGCGCTTGGTGCGGCAGCTCGATCCGAGCGTGACCGGGAGATCGCTGAGGAATGGTTCGTCCTTCCTGACTTGTCCCCATGATCCGACCAAAGAGGGGGGACATCTATCTGGTCAACTTTGACCCGACGCTTGGTGCCGAGATCCGAATAACACGACCGGCGCTTATTTTGCAAAACGATATCGGCAACAAGTTCAGCCCGGTCACCATCGTGGCGGCCATCAGTTCCAAGTTTGATGAGCCTCTATATCCCACGGAGGTCTTGATATCCGCCAAAGCACTGACAGGCCTCGCTATTGATTCAGTAGTGCTTATCAATCAGATTCGGACGGTCGACAAGAAGAGGTTGGTGAAGCAACTCGGTACATTGTCAGCAGCGAAGATGGAGGAGGTCAACCAAGCTCTTCGGATTAGCTTGGCTCTGGTGCCCCTCTAGCGGCCTGACGAGCTATTCGCCAATGCTGCTTTGGCATGGAGCTTCATAGTATCGATTAATCTTGGCCTGTCCACTTGGCAGCCCCGAACTGCCAAACGCAGCCCTTCGGCGCTTAACAGCCGTTCTCACCACCTGAGAGCCGAAGTACGCGATCAGACTGTCAGGGCTTTGTTGCACCGTGCTCCATACAGTGTCAGGCATGCCTTCACGCGCCTAACGGCACGCGCAGTCTAAGGCAATGGATGACGGCAAACACGGCACTCCGAGCGCCGTTTCACGTTCAGGCTGCCGCAATGCTCGCATTCATGGTAGGCAAGCTTGACGTAGAACCGAGTGGCAAACCAACCCGAAACCAGGATGAGAATGAAGAGAGCTGCGTTCAGTAACAGATCGGTCACGATGGGCTTGCTCCATGGGCCGACGCGAAACTCTATCGTAGTGCGATCCCGTCGTTGACGTCTTGCCGGAGCGTGACATACTCTGAATCTCTAGTAAATTGATAGGGATTCGATGGACGTTTCCGTCAAGGGCGAATATGCGCTGCGGGCTGTGTTCGAGCTTTGTTCTCGCGGTGCTTCTGAGCCGGTGAAGATCGCTGACATCGCGGCCAAGCAAGGCATCCCGCAGAAGTTCCTGGAGTTGATACTGTCTCAACTCAAGCAGGGTGGTTTCCTGAACTCGCGGCGCGGGGCGAGCGGCGGCTACTCACTGGCGAAGTCTCCCGAAGACATCACGGTAGGCGATGTGATCCGTCATATCGAAGGGCCCCTGGCAACCACGCGACTCAGCGACGATCATCCGCGGCCGTCCGATTCGCCCTTCAACGATCTGTGGCGTGAGGTCGACGCGGCGGTATCCGGCGTTATTGACCACACCACCTTCGCCGACCTGCTGGCCCGCTGGAAAGAAAAACGCACTCGCCAGGCTGTGAGCTGGCAGATCTGACAATCAGGGAAGAAGGTACGCGTCGGTGGGCCTCCTATTCAACGACAACTCGCTCAGCATCGGTCGGACGCCGCTTGTCAAGGTGAAGCGCATCACCGATGACGCCCCCGCCACGGTGCTGGTGAAGGTGGAAGGACGCAACCCGGCGTATTCCGTCAAGTGCCGCATCGGGGCATCAATGATCTGGGACGCCGAGCAGCGCGGCGTACTAAAACCGGGCGTTGAGATCGTCGAGCCCACGAGCGGCAACACCGGCATCGCACTCGCCTTCGTAGCCGCAGCGCGCGGTTATCCGGTGACATTGACGATGCCTGAAATCATGAGTCTCGAGCGGCAGCAAGTGCTGCGGATGTTCGGAGTCAAGCTTGAGCTCACGTCCGACGAAGTGGGTATGCAAGGGGCCGTCGAGCGTGCCGAGCAAATGGTGACCGCCGAGCCGGGCCGCTACGTAATGCTGCAGCAGTTCAAGAACCCGGCGAACCCGGCGATTCACTTCCGCACGACCGGCCCCGAAATCTGGGACGACACCGGAGGCAGAATCGACGTGTTGGTTGCCGGAATCGGCACGGGCGGCACGATCACCGGCATCTCGCGCTTCATCAAGAAGCACCTCAAGAAACCGCTCGTCTCCATCGGCGTCGAGCCCGCCAACAGCCCCGTCATCACACAAAAACTCGCCGGCAAACCGCTGCAGCCCGGCCATCACCGCATCCAGGGCATCGGCGCGGGCTTCATCCCCGACGTTGTCGACCTCTCTCTGATCGACCGCATCGAGACGGCCGGCGACGGCGAGGCCGTCGAGTACGCCCGGCGCCTGGCGCGCGAAGAAGGTCTACTGTCCGGGATCTCTTGTGGCGCGGCGATCTCCGTCGCCTGCCGCATCGCCAAGGAGCCCGCCTTCAAAGGCAAGACCATTGTCGCCATCCTGCCCGATGCGGGCGAACGGTATCTGAGCAGCATCCTTTTCGAGGGGATCTGACAGGCTGGCTAGCAGAGACAAGCGCAAGCCGGAAGATTACGCCTTCACGAATTCGGAGCCGTCCAATGGAATTCAAAGCGGCTGTACTTAGCAAAGTCGAAGCCCATCTCGAGATCCACGATGTCGAGATGACGGGCCTCAAGTCCAACGATGTCCTGGTCCGCAACCACGCCAGCGGCCTCTGCCACACCGATTTCGAGGTCATTCACGGCTCGCTGCGCTTCCCGCTGCCGATTGTACTGGGACACGAAGCCTCGGGCGTCGTCGAGGATGTCGGTGACGCCGTCACTTTGGTCAAGCCCGGCGACCACGCCGTCTGCTCCTGGAATCCCAACTGCGGGCATTGCTTCTATTGCGACCAAGACCTGCCCATTCTCTGCGAGCCCTTCTCACGACACGTGCCGGCGGGGTTTCTCATGGACGGAACGTCGCGGCTCCGCATTGGCGGCGAAACGCTCTATCACTTCTCGATGGTCTGCTCGCACGCCGAATACTGCGTCGTCGACGAGAGCAGCGCCATTCCCGTGCCGTCGGAGATTCCCTTCGATCGTGCTTGCCTGATCGGCTGCGGCGTCATGACGGGAGTTGGCGCCGTTTTGCGAGTGGCGTGCACCCGACCCGGGACGTCCGTGGTCGTGATCGGGTGTGGCGCCGTCGGGCTGAACGCCATTCAGGGAGCCAGGCTGGCCGGAGCGGAACCCATTGTGGCGGTGGATATCCACCAGGAAAAACTGGTGATGGCAACCGCCTTCGGCGCGACCCACACGGCGTTGGCCGGGCGTGATGACGTTCCCTCGGTCGTGCAAGGCCTCACCCGGGGCCGCGGCGCCGACCATGTCATCGAAGCCGCCGGCATCGACAACACGCTCCAGTTGTCATTCGATGTCTCGCGGCCCGGCGCCAACGTCATCCTGCTCGGCAAAACGGATGTCACCAGCGAGGTTCACATTCGCTGGGGCTCGATGATGGGGGAACGCCGCATCGTCCGATCAAGCTACGGCGGCGGCCGGCCGCGGCGCGACTTCCCGCTGCTCGCCCGACTCTACCTCGACGGCCGCCTCATGCTCGACGAACTCATCACCCGGCGCATCTCCCTCGACGAGATCAACGACGGCTTTGCCGACATGGCCAAGGGCTCGCTCGTCCGCGCAGTGGTGCAAATGAATTAGCCTGCATTCCCACCATCTGACGACCGCAGCAGGTAGAGCCAGTCGAGCCTGCCACCGCTGCGGGGTCGTCTTGATCTCGGAGTTCTCTGTCTATTGACCGCGCAGCGCCGGCGTCAGCGGCGTTCGCAAACTCGATACGACCGTCACCGCGCCCGCGGACAGCCCAAGAACGAGAATCAGCAGAAGGGTGAACAACAGGCTCACGACCGGCGGCTCGGTCAAGCCGCTCAGTAGGTAGGGAAGGACAGCCAACAAGGCCGTGAAAGCTCCTATGAGAAGGCCGAAAACCAGTATGAACGCGTTCTCGGCCAGCACCAGCCAAAAGATCGACGGCTGATTGAAACCAACGGCTTGCAGCAAGGCCAATTCCGCCCGCCGCTCCAGGACATTACGCACCATCACGACCGCCAAGCCCAGCGTCCCCAGCAACAGCCCCAGCCCCCCCAGAGTCTGAAACGTGCTCAGGTAGGTGTTCTCGACGACTAGGTAGCCCGCAAGGCGGTCCGCCGTGCGGCCCGCGTCGAAACCGGTGTCGCCCAATTGTTCCTCGAGCTTCGCGCCCGCCGCTCCGTCATCCGTCTCCACCAGAAAGAAGTTGTAGCCGCTGTGACCGGGGAACATGTCGAGAAAGTTCTTCTCCGACATGATGAGCTGCGATTGAAACAGGCTTCGTGGCAGCAGTCCGGCGACCACCAGTTTCCGCAGTCGTCCCTGGTCGTCTTTCATCTCGAGTTCCTGCCCCAAGCCGAGATGCAGGATCCACATCACCGAGTTCATATCGCCGAAGACCGGAATCGAGCCGTCCTCGAAGTCCCGGCCGAGTATCAGCCAGGGATTCGCCTCTTCCTGCGGCGAGGCGGAAAGAGTCTCCTGGAACGCGAACCCGCCCCGCTCGACCAGTTCGGGCGGTGCTCCCAGCAATGTCGGGCGTGACGGCTTGTACAGATTGAGACAGCTCGCATCCTCGCCAGGCTTGCTTCGCAGCGGAAAGATCATCGCCCCGTCGAGCTGCTCCTGCTCGGCCAACTGGTCTTGAAACAACGGCAGATCCGATTCCGCCACAAACCGGAATCCGCCGTCGCCTGAATCGAACGACGGCTCCTGCTTCGTCACGTCGTGACGGTTCACCGCCACCGTCACGATCAAGAACGTTGCGCTCGCGACCAGCGCGGCGGAGAGAACGCTGCGCGTGGGGTAACGCGCGCCGTTGCGGGCGCCCAGCCGGACCATCGGACCGCGGCCTTTCCCCAAAATCGGGTCGGTGGGCGGACTCACCAACGAGGCTCGGAAGCGGGCCAAGGCCGCGATGAGAAGCAGCGCGCCGCCCCCGAAGCCCGCAAGCTGCGATATGACCCCTGCCAGCGAGAGTCCGGTCAGCGTCAACGCCACACCGCCGGTCCCATAGGCCAGCCGCCGCGAGCGCCTTCCCGGGTCGCCATGCGCCGCGCCGAGGCGGTCCTCCTCCAGCGCTCCCGCCAGCAGTGATCGTGGGCTGAAGCGAACAAGTCGCCGCACCGCCAGCCAGATCGACAGCACCATCATCACGAGAGCCCCGATCCCGCCGCCGGCTAGGCTCGCCGCCGAAACGTGCAGTTGCAGGAACGAGCCGCCGACCGCTGCGCTCCACCAGGTCCTCAACCCGTGCACCATCAGTGCGCCGTAGCCGACCGCGCCCGGCAAGCCGGCCAGAATGCCGACCAGTGAAACAACAGATCCCTCAGCCAACAGAAAGCAGCGAACCTGCTTCGGCGTTCGGCCCGTCGACAGCAGTAACCCGACTTCCCGCGAGCGCCGCTCCACTCCGAGCCGGAACAACAACGCCACCAGCATCGCCGCCGAGGCGATCAGGAAAATACTGAACCCGATGAAGAGTCCGGAAAAATCCGTCGCACCGGCCGATGCCGCCAGGCCTTGGGCCTTGACCGGCGCAAACGCCATGCCGTAGGCGGGCGGGTCCAGCTCTTCCCGGAGCGCTTTCGTAAAATCCGCGGCGGCTTCGTCGAGCGATTGGCCCTCGCGCGGGACGAGCCGCAGCGAAGTCAGTTGCCCGAATCGGCTGGTCCATAGCTCCCTGGCCGTGTCGAGTGCAACGAAGGCCTTGGGGGCCGTCCGATAACGCTCCCAATACTCCTCGTCAACCGGCCTGATGCGCGCCAGATCGACCGGAAACGGCGGGTCCCAGTCACCCATCGTTTCCGCATCGCTCATGCCTTCGTACAGCGGCGCCAGATCGCGGTCAGCCGCAAGACCATCGAGGCGGACAACGCCCTTGAGAGTGAACGAGTGTCTCTCCGTCTCGAGTCCGCCGTTCGCGGCAATCACGTAATACGAGAGAGTGACGCGATCGCCGCTGGAAGCTTGCAGTTCGCGGGCAGTCCAGTCATTGATGAGAATCTCGTCGCCGCTGAGGGCCAGCGCCGGTTCGCCCGATGTCAAGCGCAGCCGCTCTGTTACCGATGCCTGCGCAGTATCAACGGCGGTCACGGTGGAATAGGAAACTTCCGCGCCTTCGGCTTGCATCGTGTTCGCCAGATAAGTCAATACCGGAACCATGTCCAGCCCTGCTTTTTTAGCTGCGCGCATCGCCGCCTCGGCGAGCGGGACATCCAGCACAATCCGGTCGGTCTGCAAGGCCAGAGCGCGGTTGTCTTCCACGGTGCTCAAGCTCAGATTCAGATCATCCAACCGCAGCGAATCGCGAAGCACAGCGTCCAGTGAAGCGCTCTCCCCTTCCTCTGACGAGCCGGATACAAACAAGGCATTGGCTCGACCCCGCTGATCGAGTGCGCGTTGCAACGCATCCATTGGCAGGAAAACATTGAATGGAAGCTGCTGGCTCGGCGACAGCCCGAAACGCCCCATGCCTTCATCCGGCAGAACCGCCGCCACCGTGAGCCGCAGCGTGCGGACGTTCTGCGACTTGCGGCCCATGACGAACTCGCTCGGAACCAGCGTGTCGGTCTGAAACCGCAACAAGACGCTCGCGTCTGCCTCCACCTCCAATTCCTTCGCCAGCGATTGATTGACCACGACCGCGCGCCCTTCCGGCAGAGTCGTAGCCCTGGTGTAGAATTCCGCGAAACGCTCGTCAATCCCGTGGATATTCACCCGCGATGCCCGCGCCCCCGATTCTGTGGCTTCGAGACTGCCGCGAATCAACACCGCCGGCGCCGCCCGTTCGAACGCGTAAGCGAAGTTGGTCGCTTCCGCCAGATCTTCCGCCAACTCTTCACGGAAGTAGCGGTCCGAGACCAGGGCATGGTCGATGTCGCCGAGGCGGTCGAGTGTCAGATCGCGCAGACTTCCCCGCACCGATTCTCCCACCAACAAGGCGCCCGCCAGAACAGCCGTCCCGACAGCGACGCCGAGGGCAACGGCCAGATGAATGCCGCTGTAATGGGCGAGAGAACGACGGAGTAGAAGTCGGCCCGTCATGCCGCTCATCATGATACGATTGCCGCGCATCTTCGCGAGTTCCTGCCGGGTGCTCGCCGGCGTGCGAAAGATCTGAACTGAAACTCCCTTCTGATCGAGCGGCCTTGACGCCGGACCGGATGTTTCTTGCTTGTATCATCCGCACGCGGGCGGAGGAAAAACTGAACTCTATCGGCGCAGGCTTTCAGGAGCCCGTTGACGGTCGTAGGCCTTCACGCCAAAGGTCCACTTCAGAGGGATCTGCTGCGGCAGGTAGCAGACCTTGTCGTCGCAGGCCTGGTAGTGAAACACGCCTTCGACGGCGATCGTTCCGTCTGCGCTTACGAGAGGTCGAAGCTGTTTGTTTGCGCCGACTTCAAGATCGCGAACGACTCGAAACCGGCCCTCATAGACGGGCACGATCTCGTCGATCGCCGGCAGGTGCAGCAGTTTGGATTCGGGGAACTCGGCCGGCAAGTCCCGCCAGCCGGCCGAGGACGTCATTTTCCAGTCTACGGGTAGATAACCCGTAACATCCGGGGCGTATACGTGCATCTTGGGCTTCATCGCAACCTGCAAGATGAGCGAGACCCGGTTCCCGCCCAGAACTTCGTGGTTGCTCGCCGACCAACTCGCCCGCAGGTGCGGCGTTTCAGCTTCTCCCTGCACCTCGCCGGGGTCATCGAACTCACGGACGAGGATGCTCGCCGACGTGAAACGGTCCTGGTAGCGTTCTTCGAAGTACTTCGATTGAACAATGCCGTTCTCGTCGATGACGTAGTATCCGGGGTTCGGGATTCCGTAGAAACGATGGTCCGCCGGGATCCTGTCGTTAAGGATGCCGAAAGCCCGGATCAATTCCGAATCGGTGTCCGCCAGCAAGGGATAGTCGACTCCAGCGCGGTCGGCAAAGTGCTTGAGTACGGCCGGCGAGTCGTAGCTCACGGCGGCGACGTTCAACCCCTTCAATTCGAACTCCTCTTTCTGCTCGGCCAACTCGACCAGTTGCCCTTTGCAGAACGGTCACCAATCCGCCGAGCGGTGGAACAGGAGCAGCAGGCCGTTGGGTCCGCGCAACGATTCGAACGTCCGGGTTTTTCCGGTGTGATCGGTGACCGAAAAGGCAGGGATGCTCTCGCCGATCGCCGGTCCGGTTCTGACGTTTTGCGCCTGTGCAGGTTCGCAGAATCTCGATACCCAGGCGAGCAGCACGCCGATGGCCACGATCGCGCCGAAAAACTTCCATGAGAACTGCTGTCTGACTTGGCTCATGGGGAAACCAGCCTCAAGACCATGATAGGGCAAGACCGGGCATGGACGCGTGTTCCGTTGCGTCTCGGCATCGACCCGTCAGAGAGACGCCCGCTATGATTCGATCCCCAGTTGTTTCCAGATGGCGTCGACTCGTTTCTTTACGTCGGCATCCATCTCGATCAGGTCGGGCCAGGGTCGCGTAAATCCTTCTTCGGGCCACTTTCTTGTGGCGTCGATGCCCATCTTCGACCCGTAGTTGGGCAGACGGCTTGAATGATCGAGTTGATCGATCGGTCCCAGCGTGAATTGGATGTCCCGTTCGGGGTCGATGTTGTTGAGCGCCTTCCAGGCCACCTCGCTGACGTTCTGGACGTCCACGTCATGGTCGACCACGATGATGCACTTGGTGAACATGGCTTGCCCCAATCCCCAGATGGCGCTCATCACCTTGCGTGCGTGCAGCGGGTACGACTTCCGGATCGACACCAGCATCAAGTTGTGAAATATGCCTTCGGCCGGCATGCACATGTCGGTGATCTCGGGAAGCTGCAATCGCATCAAGGGTAAAAATACGCGCTCGATCGTCTTGCCCATGTAGAAGTCCTCCATGGGCGGCGGCCCCACGATCGTCGTTGCGTAAATCGGGTCCTTGCGTTGGCTGACGCAGGTGACATGGAAGACCGGGAATTCGTCTTCCAGTGAATAGAAGCCGGTATGGTCGCCGAACGGACCTTCGGTCTTCAGCTCGCCGAGCGTCACATATCCTTCGAGTACGATCTCGGCGTTTGCGGGGACTTCGATGTCTACGGTCTCGCACTTGACCAACTCCACCGGCTTCGAGCGCAAGAACCCCGCGAAAAGCATCTCGTCCAGGTCGGGCGGCAGCGGCAGAATCGCTGAATACATGGTGGCGGGGTCCGCCCCGATAGCCACGGCCACCTCCATGTGCTCTTCCTCCCCTGCGGCCCGCCGGCGGCGGTAGTGCTCGGCCCCTTGCTTGTGGGTCTGCCAGTGCATACCCGTCGTGCGGTCGTCATAGATCTGAAGACGGTACATCCCGACGTTGCGTTTTCCCGTCACCGGGTTTTTCGAAAACACCATCGGCAGCGTGATGAAGCGGCCGCCGTCCTGGGGCCAACATTTCAGGACCGGATAGTCGAACAGAGAGAACTCTTCCTTCCGAATCACTTCCTTGACCGGCCCGCTCTTGACTTGCTTGGGGAAAAAGGCCCCCATCTCCGCGAGCTTGGGCAGCATGCTCAGTTTGCCGATCAGGCCCTGCGGCGTCTTGAGTTCCAGGTACTCGGAAATACGTCCGGCGATCGTCTCCACCGAATCGACCTGCAGGGCCACCTCCATCTTCCGCATGCTCGCGAACGAATTGATCAGTACGGGGATGTCGTAACCTTTGGGGTTTTCGAACAGCAGCGCCGGACCGCCCCGTTTGACCGCCCGGTCGGCGATCTCGGTGATCTCGAGTACGGGATCGACTTCAACGGCGACTCGTTTGAGCTCGCCGTTTTTTTCCAGCGCTCGAATGAATTCACGAAGGTCGTTATAGGCCATTGCTCAATATTCATTCGGCGGGCGATAGCTGCATGTACGCCAGCAAGTCGGCAATCTGGTTCAGGTCGTACGGGTCCAGCAAGCCTTCCGGCATTGCGGAAACACTAGAAACCCTCCGGTTGCGAATCTGCCCTTTCGGAATCGCCACCGGGCGCTCCTCTTCCGGCAGCATCATCGTGATCTTGTCCTCGTCTTCTGAAAGGATCAGGCCGTCGAGAATATCATTGCTCGTCGTCTCGATGATGTAGGACTGATACTGGTCGGAGATGATCCGCGACGGCCAGAGGATCGCCTCGAGCGTATCTCGGCGATGGAAGCGATTCGCCAGCGTCGTCAAGTCGGGTCCATAGTCTTTTCCCTCGTCGCCAAACCGGTGGCAGCGCGAACATTCCTTCTCATAGATTTCCCGTCCGCGTTGCGCCTCGGCTCGTCCGATCATCGGGCTCAGCAACGTGTGGTCGAAGATTTCCTGCTCAGTAAGTGCGCTAGATCCCTTCTGGCGGGCGAAGACCCGTGCTCGAACGTATCCTCCCCTGCGACGGAGCCCTGCATCGTCCAGGTCCTCCACCGGCGCGAAGTCGGGAATCTCCCGGTAGGCCATCTCCTTCTCTTGCTCATTGAAGAAGTCGAGCGAAGAATCGAACAGCCGATTGATGAACCCGGGGAAGCTTGCCCCGCCTCGCCAGCGGCGCGCTGTGCGAAACCACGAAAGTAGCCTCTGTTTCTGGCTGCTCGTCCAGCCCTGTTTTATCTCCCGCAGGCAGTACACATAGTGGATTTGCAATGGCTGATTCTCATCACCCTCGGGCATGGCGTCGAAAATGGCTGGGATCGCCGGCGGGTCGCCGGCGTAAGCCATCGTGCGGGCGTACTCGCGATTGAGCCGCTCGTCTTCGGCGGGAAATCGAGAGAGCGCGAGTCGTGAGGCCTGCGAGCGGATCTCCGGTGCGCATCCCTCGCTCCTCTCCAGACACGCCAGATGGAAAGCCCTCAGCAGCCGCAGCTCGTCGTCGGCCGAGAGATTCTCACGCCCCAACAGCTCCAGTGCTCGATCAACGGCGTCTGTCAGTTCCGATTCCTGCGCCGCGGTCCGGGTCAGAGCGACCAGCCCTTCCGCGGCGGCCGCGAGGTCTTCTTCCTCGATCACTCGTCGCGACCATTCGGCACGGGGAGTGCGCTCGAGAGCGACGCGGCCTGCGTAGCGCACCCATCGGTCCTCGTCGCTGAGCATCGCGTACAGATCGTCGACTGGCGCGAAGCTCGTCTCCTCCGGCGACAGCCTCATCCGAACCACGGCCTCCGCCGCGCGCCTCTTGACGAGTGGATCGGCATCCTTCAGGCCCGCGGCGGCGATAGCCTTGGCGCGGTCGCTGCCATGCTGCCCCACAACGTACATGGCCGCCGCCCGCACCCGCGGATCGGAGTCCCGGCTGAGAGCCCGCAGCAAATCCGCACGCGCTTTTGCCCCATGCTGCTGGAAGAGCATCAAGGCCTGGATGCGGTCATGTGCTCGATGCGAAGGACTCAGGGCGATCCTTTGTAGATCCTCGTCCCAGCGCTCGCCCAGGGCTTCCCTTGTCTTTTCGACGGCCGCCCAGCCCCAACTCGACAGCGGTTGCGGCTGGCGGATAGCGGACCAGACGCCCTTCGTCTTCGGCCACGCAGTATTGGCTCGATGGCCCTTGTACGCGACACGGTAGAAGCCGCCGGCCGTCCCGCGGCCACCCGTGGTGAAGTAGACCATGCCGTCCGGACCCACTTCGAGGTCCGTCACGTTCAACGGCTCGCCGTAAACGAAGTTGGTGGCATTCTCCACCAGCCGGTACGTCGCGCCATCACGCGCCAGGCGCATCGACACGATCCGGCCGCGCGACCAATCGGCCTGCAGGAAGGCGTCAAAGTACTCACCGGGATAGGCGTGGTGGTGATAGAACTCGACGCCGACCGGTGACCCTCGTCCCAGGTCACGCAGCGGCGGCAGGCTGTCGAGATAGTAGGGCGGAAACTTGCCCGACCCCGTGCGCCAACCGTAGTCCCCGCCGGAAATGACGTGCACCGAGCGCACCTCGCGGTACCACGGCATGTTGACGTCCCACTCCATGTCGCTGTCGAACGTAAACAGCTCGCCTTCGCGGTTGTAGGCGTGGTTGAACGCATTGCGGAAACCGCCTGCAAGCAGTGAGTACCGCATGCGGTCGAGCCGCAGGCCCGATACTGTCCCTCCCGGCGCCTTGATGCCGACAGCATGCCCGCGCGCATCCATATAACGGTCAAGAAGTTGCGATTCCTTGTAGTTCCGCAGGGGCGACCAGGGGTTGATCAGTTCCTCGGGAAGGTAAGCGTGGTTCCCCAACATGACCGACAGGTGCCCGTCCGGCCCGCGGCGAATGTCGTGCGGCCCATGCTCGCCGATGCTTCCGGTAAAGTCGTGCAGCTTCTCGAACGTATCCGCCCTGTCGTCCCCATTGTTGTCTTCGAGCTTGTACAGTCCGGCTTGCTGGTTCTCGACTTCCCTGCCGATGGCGTAGAGCGTGCGGCCGTCGAACCACATGCCGTGCAGCATCTCGATCTTGTCGCTGAAGGCCTGTTCCGCCTCATAGATGCCGTCATGGTCCTTGTCGAACAGGATGGTCGGGTTTCCCTGTTCGCGGGAGACGACAGGCCGTCCCAAGCTGTCGAAGGTCAACTGGATGAGCGTCTCGGTTTGCCCTTCCGGCAGCAGCGGCTCGACAACGAATCCCGGCGGCGCATGGAAGGGGCCTTCGTAGACCGGCTCGCGTGAACAAACCGTAGCGAGAAGACAGAGCACGGCCGCGGTAGCCAATAACCAAAGACGCTTCAAGGTAGTCCTTCCCAAAGGAGATGAAGTCTCAAGTTTACCGCCTCACCGTGGAGTGGGACGTGGCGGGCGGGCCTGGGTCAGGTTCTCGACAAGTTGTAACAGGCCATCTCGGTTTGGTTGCGAACGATCAGCCGTCCCCCCGCGATCGCATGCGTATTCCAGGTCTTGCCCTTGATGGCGGAAAACCGCGCTACTTCCTGATGGCTTTCGGGGGTGGCCTTCACAAGCACGACGTCTCCTGCCTCGGTGAGCACGATCAAGTGGCCGTCGGCCAGCAACACCTGTCCATAACCGTACCGCCCGCCTTTCCATTTGCGCTCGCCGCTGCGAACATCCACCGCCGCGAGAATGGCTTCGTCCAGGCCGTAGACAATGCCTTCGTGAAGAACCGAGCTGTTGAACTTGTTTTTCATGGTGTTGTTCTTCCAGACCTGCTCGGCGCGCAGGCCGTCGCCGTCGGCAACGATCTTCACGAGTGCGGCGCCCGTGCCATACCCCGACGAGACGAATACGTGCTCGTCGTCGACGATCAAGGGCTGCGAACAGTTTGCGTCGTAGGATGTCTTCCAAGGGTAGTCCCATAGCAGCGAGCCGTCCTCCGGGTCGACGGCCAACAGGCGCGGCGCGCTGACCAGCACGATCTGCCGGCGGCCGGCCAGTGTCGCCAGCATCGGCGACGTGTAGGCCTGCTTGTCGTTCAGCGAATTCCAGATCGGGGCTCCGGTTTCCTTGTCGTAGGCGACGATCGACTTGCCCCGGGTCCCGCCCGGCAGCACGATCAGCTTGTCATCCAGAACGAGTGGTGCGCCCGACATCGCCCAGGTCAGGTTCTTCGCTCCGTTATCCGAAAGGATGTTCTTGCGCCAGATCACTTCGCCCGTCGCCGCTTGCAGGGCGCGCAGTTCTCCCGTGCCTCCCAAAGCGTAGACTTTGCCGTCGTGCCAAGTCGGGGTCGCCCGCGGTCCGGGTCCGCCCATCGATTCCCTGAAATGAGCTTTCCAGCCGTTTTTCCACAACTCCTCGCCCGTGTTGAAGTCGTAGGCCGCCGCGACCTCTTCGTCACGGCGCTGCTCGATGGTGAAAACCTTCCCTTCGGCGACAACGACGGACGCATATCCGCCGCCCAACTTCTGCCGCCAGATCTCGGGCAATCCGTCGGAAGGCCAGTCTGTCCGAATCGCGCTTGCGGTGTACTCGCCGTCGCGGTTCGGTCCTCGGTAGTCGGTCCACGAGGCGTTGCCCGGCCCGGCCGGCGGGCGGCTCGCAGCCCGCACCGTCCCTTCATCCCCGCCCGAGCGCGCCGCTTCGATGGCGTCGAAGTGCGAATCGGGATCATGGAAGGTGAAGATCGGCGCAAGGCCGTTGCCGGCCAACTCGATGCGCAGGCCGTAGAACAGGAACAGTTGCGCCGCGAAAAGCCCCGCCAACCCCGCCGAGAAAGTCAGCTTGCGCAACACTCCTTCCTTCGACCGCAGCCACAACAGAACGAAACCCAGCGGAGGAAAGATCAGGCAGGAAAGCAGAAAGAAGAACTTCGATCGCTGCGGGGGAATCGCCATGAGTTCATTTTCGCCCACCGGCCCCGCCCCGACAAGGCATCGCCGCGGCGACAGACAGCTTGCTTTGCGGAGAGCCCGCTGATCGAATAGCGGCAGCCCGTCGACAGATGGCGCCGGCCCGCGGTGAAGCCTAGCACGGCTGCATCCTGAGCACGGGCCCCATGTCGTAAGTGGGGGGCTTGCGGTTCGCGATCAACTCTTTCTGTTCCGAGAGCGCGCTGACCAGTAGCGGCATCCCGATCGTCGCGTCGCAGTGGCAGTTCACCATTTGGGCGCCTTTCGCCAGCTTGCCCCAACTCTGCGATTCCTCGAAGGTGCAGCCGGACAGACCGCCCCAGTGTGGAGCATCGGTAACGACCTGAATCCCATAGCGGTGGCCCGACTTGCTCCGGTTCATCAAGATGGCCACGACTTCCGTCTGTTGGACGTAGTTCTTCGGTGTGCCGCCGCCGAAATAGATGACCCCGGTCGCTTTCGAGTCGGCGACGACGTTGGTGATCTCGAGGACATCCCCCATCACGTCGAACATCAGGCGGTTCTCGCCCCGGTGTCGGCTCTCGGCGACGCCGATGCCGATCGAGCTGTCACCGATCGCCGGGCAGAAAAGCGGCAGGCCGACCTTGGCCGCGGTGGTGACGATGCCGTCCTGACGGCAATCCTTACCCACTTCCCGGCCCAGCAGGTAGAGGAACTCGCGCGTAGTGTAGGGGCGAGCCTGATCCAGACGGGCCGCGAAGCTGCCGATCCAAAGATCGTGCTCCCGGAAACGGACCTCGTCCGCGAGGATGTCGTACATCCGGTCGACCATCTGGTCGCCGAGGTTCTCGTCGTCCATCTCCGGATCGCCCAGGTAATGATGAAACCCCTTGCTCTCGTGGACATCGTGGAAGAAATTGGCGCCGGTCGAGACGAGAACGTCAATCAGGCGATTCTCGATCAGGAACTTGACCGCCTCGCGCATGCCGGCGGGCACCATCGCTCCCGACATGCCCATCAGGATGGTGCATTCGGGGTCGGCCAGCATCTGCTTCCACACGTCGAACGCACAGCCCAGTTGACGGCCCTGGAAGCCGATATAGCGCATCTTTTCGAGGATGGCCGACGCGGACGTGGAGCCGTCGATGGGGAATGGTCGCGTCGGTTTGGACAGAAGCTCTTCCTTGGAATGTCTCATCCTTGTCGCTGTCCGCAAAAAGGTGGTCATGATAACAGACTGCTTGTTAGGCTTGCGCGAGGAGAAATGGACCTGGACAATGAGAGAACGCCGGGGACGGTTTGCTGTCCGGGATGCCCATGACGAATACCTCCAGCCAGCCCCTTGCGTTCGACGACATCGCCTTGGCAACCGAGGCCAAGCAGGGAGACAAGGGTGCGTTCACGGAGTTGGTGAACCGATACGCGCAACGCGTCTTCCGTGTGGCGCGCCACATCACCAAGAACGATCAGGACGCCGAAGACGTGTTGCAGGACACGTTCCTGAAGGCGTACTCCCGCCTCGGGCAGTTCGAGGGGAATGCGAAGTTCTACACCTGGATCGTGCGGGTCGCGGTCAACGAAGCGCTGATGCGGATGAGGCGCGGCAAGAACCGTGTGACGGTCTCGCTTGACCAGGAGCTGGAAACCAGTGACGGCGCCATCCAACGGGAGCTGCCTGCGGAAACCGAAAGCCCGGAGGAGAGCCTGAGCCGCACGGAGTTGCGGGAAAGCTTGACGCAGGCGATTGACAGCCTGTCGGAAATCTATCGCCCGGTGTTCGTATTGCGCGATGTGGAGGGTCTGTCGACTGAGGAAACGGCGGAGATGTTGAACCTGTCGCTCGCGGCCGTGAAATCCCGCCTGCTGCGGGCTCGGTTGCAGCTCAGGCAGAAGTTGCGAAGGTTCCTGAAGAATGATGACCGGCAAGAAGAAAATCACGTGTAGGGATTTCCTTGAGCACGTGTCGGACTATGTCGATGGGGCGATGGCGCCGGACTTGCGCGCCCGGCTCGAAGCCCATCTGACCAACTGCCCGGACTGCTGGGTGGAGTTCGACGAAACGAAGATGACGGTCGAAATCTTCCAGAACGTCGAATGCCACCCGCTTCCGAGCGATGTCCACGACAGGCTCATGGCGACCCTCGAAAAACACTGGAACCGCTAGCTGATCTGCAAATCTGGCGGCAAGCCTCCCCTGGGCGGCGACCCTGGGGAGTCGACTCCCCGTTCCGCGAACCCGATCCACACACTTCAACGTAACCAACTTCGAGGGGACCGGGTCTAAAGGTGTTGGAGGAACCCTACGGGGACGGTTCCTGTTGCTGGGACCCGCTTACACGCTCGACCATTGCCGAATCCGGAAGAGCACTCGAAACGGAGGTTACTCTCTATGCCGCTGGGGGCCGTTCAACCCATCGCTGTCTGGCCCGACTGGGAAGACCCGCTCGACATCCTGCCTCACCGTAAACCGCAGGTTTTCTCGAAGGAAGAAATCATCTACTCTCCCGAAGACTTGGCTCGCAGCCTGTACCTTGTTGTCGACGGGATGGTGAAAGTCAGCCGCATCTCTCATTCCGGCCGAGAGACGGTGCTCGACTTCTGTGGCCGCGACACCTTCTTCGGCGAATCCTGCCTGCTCGTTCAGTCCTGTCGGGGCGAGATGGCGGTCGCGCAGGATGACTCTTCGATCATGGAGTGGACCGCATCCGATCTGTACGAAATCACGAAGCGCTTGCCGGCGCTCGGGCCCTCCTTGCTGGGAATGATGGCTCGCAAGCTGCGCGATACCGAGGACCGCGTCGAGAGCCTTGCCACGGATCAGATTCCACAACGTTTGGTCAAGGCGGTCCTGCGCCTTGCGGATTCGTTCGGCGAGCCGCTCAATGGGAGCAAGATTCGTCTCAAGCCGGTGACGCACGAGCTTCTCGCAAGGCACGTGGGCACCTCGCGGGAGATCATTACCCAGCACATGAGTCAGTTGCGTCGCAACGGTCTGTTGACATACGACCGTTCCGGGATGGAATTCGACCCGCACCACTTGCGGCAGGTGCTGTTGAACAACTAGCCTGCCATTCTCACCACGTGGCGAGACGAAGTGCCTGAGAGGACCGTCAGGACGAGGCGCGAGCCGCCCGCGCCAGCAACACGGGCTTTACGGTTCACCGGCCGTCAGACATTTCTTTCTGGAGCGAACCAGGCCATCACCAATGGTTTTCGCGAATCACGGCTTTTTTTCGAGTG
>JAPOOG010000141.1 GCA_026713545.1 Bryobacterales bacterium | reverse complement strand
GTGCGCGGACAGCGGCTCGGGGCGCCTCCCCCAAAAAAAATACTGAACAATGGCGAACAATAGCGAACAATAGTGAACAGGGCAGCAATGACCGGGCAATAAGATTGCCAGGCGAGCGGACGCAGGGAAACAGTGACCGGTCGGTGGTTTTTGTGATGCGACCCATTCGTTCCCATGGCGACCTGAACGGCCGTAAAGGCCGTGTTTCGTGTCTCGTGATTCGTGAAAAACTCGCTGGCAGGGCTTGGGATTGCTCTCCTTGGAGTCCCCGGAGGGCAGGGGAAAACCATGTTGTGTGATTCGCGTTTCGTGACTCGTGTTTCGTGAAGAGCATAAAAGCCGTGTTGCCTTCGTGGGGGTCAGCCTTTTCAGCGAGCACCGCGCCGAGGGCAAGTCGATCCGGATGATTTCCACATCCTGTCCTCATGCTATGCCGGCCGGGGCGGAAAAAAAAGACTGAAGGGCTTCAGTACCAAGAGGTACTAAAAAAACCGTGTTTCGTGTCTCGTGACTCGTGAAAACCGTTGGCCGGGCTTGGGGTGGCTCTAAACGCCGTGTTTCGTGTATGCTCCGCACCCTCACCCCTACCCTCTCCCAGCGGGAGAGGGGGCGGCTGCAAAAGTCGTGTCTCGTGTTTCGTGCAAAACCTTACTGTCAATGGGCATCGAAAATGTCAGGGTCCGAGCGCCCCCCTCATGGCCGGTTCACCCGTCCCTTACCACGGGGCCTGACCTTCTTCACGCAGCATCACAAGATCATCGTCCAGACCGTGCCGCAGGATGTCCAAACGCGGTGAGAGGGACGCCAGATGCTCTACCGACACATGGGCCAGACGAAATGGATTCGGGGGGCATCGATCCGGCAGCAGGCAGGACGACGGGTGTTACCGCGCTGCCGCTTTGCGGGGAAGAATCCGCAAGCCCTCGACCCCCGGGAGTTCCAGTCGGAAAAGCGCACCCGGCGTGCCGGACGACCCGCCCAAGGCGCCCGTAATGAAGAGCTGGTCCATTCGGGGACCCGCGAAGGCGACGTTGCTCGTCGTCAGGTTCCCCCCCGGCAGACGGTGGATGAGCTTCCCGTTGAGATCAAGCACCTGGACTTGCCGCATTCCGAAATGGGCCACGTAGAGATTGCCCTCCGTGTCGAGCGCCATGCCGTCGGGTTGATTGTCGATCTGCTCACCACTCTTGGCCGGCAAGTCTGCAAAAACCTTCATCGGACCGACCTTCCCCGGCGCCGTGACGGGAAACTCGAGGATGCGATTGCGCACGCTCTCAGCGACGAGCAACGTCTTGCCGTCCGGCCGCAAAACGATGCCGTTCGGATAAAGGAAGCCTTCTGCGACCAAGTGCGTGACCCCGCCGGGATCAACGTAGTGAACGGTCCCGATGGGATCCTTTTCCGAGCCGCCCGGGTCCGTAAAGTAGAAACCGCCTTGGGGATCGAGCGTCAGGTCATTCGGCCCGCGCAGGGGTTTTCCGTCGCATTGATTCGACGCTTCGCCGATCACCTTGCCATTCCTGTCGAGGCGCAGCACCGCGTGCCGGCTGGCGTCGCAGACCAGGTGCGTGCCGTCCGCGAGCACCTTGTGGCCGTTGGGCGCCCCCGTCTCGGCCCAAATCGACGTCAAGACACTCGAATCGCCTTGCAGCGAGACCTGCGTGATATAGCGGCCATGAGAGATGTAGGCGTTCCCTTCATGGTCGAAGACGATGCCTTCACTGTAGGAAGGCACGCGCGCAATCTCGACCGGTTGCGGGTCGGCCGCCGGGAGCAGGAAATAGCCCGGAGCACAAACCAGCAGGGAAATCAGCGCGAACCATAACGTTCCGCCGCCGAAGCCAGCTTTCTCATCGCGCAACACTGGTGAAATTATAGCCCACGCCATTAAGCTGCATGTCTCACCACCCGATGCTCGAAGCACGCGGTAAAAAGGCCGTGTCTCGTGTTCCGTATCTCGTGTTTCGTGAAACCCTTTGGTAATGGGCCTGGTTCGCTCCAGAAGAAACGTCCGACGGCCGGTGAACCGTAAAGGCCGTGATTCGTGTGTCGTGTCTCGTGATGCGTAGTACGAACGGATACGGCTTCCGGCGAAAGGCCTTCGGCTCGACGGGGAGTAAAGCCGTGATTCGTGCTTCGTGTTTCGCGACCGGCACGGACTTCGCCTCGCCAGGCACCGAGACTTTCAGGCCGGCGGTGTCAGCTCAACCGCTCCTCGCGGTTTCCGCTAGGCGCATCTGCTACTCTGAGACCTCGGTTCGTCATGCAACGACTGCTTGTCTTGCTGCTCTTCGCAGCGCCGCTAGCCGCCCAGAACCCCGCTTTGAGGGAGGTGGCGCGCGACCCGAACGAAGACATCTACATCGGGAAGAAAGGACACATCGCTGCCGGAGAGCAGCTTTACAGCATCGCCTGCAGCGGCTGCCACGGTCCCGGTGGAGAGGGAGGCCGCGGTCCCAACCTCGTCATCGGACCGGCCGCCCAGAACAAGAAACCGACACAGATCTACAGCGCGATCAAGATCGGCGTGCCGGGTGGAGACATGCCGCCTTTCGGAAGCATGTCGGAAGAGCAGCTCTGGCAGATGACGGCCTACGTCAGCAGCCTCAGCCGGCCCGCCTACGAGGTCGATGTGCCCGGAGACCCGGAAGCCGGCAAGGCCCTCTATCACGGCAAGGCGGGTTGCGCGAACTGCCACATGATTCGCGGTGAAGGAGGATCGCTTGGACCCGACCTCAGCAACGCGGGGCTTCAAAACTACGTTCTGCAATTGCGTGAGGGCGTGCTCGAACCGAACAAACGCATCACTCCCGGTTTCGACCCCGTTCGTGTCGTCACCCATTCCGGTGAAACGATCGAGGGCGTCGCGAAGAACTACACGAACTACAGCATGCAGCTTCTGGACCGATCCGGCACGCTGCATCTGCTCGACACAGGCGGCCTCAAGGAGATCGTGTTCCTCAAAGACACCTGGATGCCCGCCAACTTAACCGACCGCTTCTCCGATGATGAGATTCAGAATATCCTCGCTTTTGTCAGCCGCCAAGCGGCGCGCATTCCTGCAGCCGACGCAGATACGGAAACAGCGGACAACTGACCGGAGACCGCAAGAGCGGCCCGCCGTGTCCGGCTCCGCCGCTCGACAGCGTCTCGCCGTTGCGTCCGTGCTCATCGCGTCCGTCCTTGCGGCGTTCCCGGCAGCGTCTCAGGTCAAGTATGAGGACATCCTCCGAGGACCCGGCAAGGACTGGTTGACGTACGCCGGCGACTATGCCGCACAGCGGCACAGCGCCCTTACCCAGATCAACACCGGAAATGTTTCGTCGCTGGTGCCGAAGTGGGTGTACCACATCGAAGTCGGCCGCCGGCTCAGCGCGATCCCGCTCGTCCATGAGGGCATCATGTATGTCGGGAACAGCAACGAAGTACACGCTCTCGACGCCGTCAGCGGGCGCAAGATCTGGCACTACCGTCAAGAGGACGTCGAAGGCGGCTCACGCGCCAACCGCGGCGTCGGATTGCTGGGCGACAGCGTCTTTTTCGTCACCGGCGACTGCTACCTGGTCGCTCTGCATCGCAAGACGGGAGCGCTGATCTGGAACCATCAATACGCCGATCCGGCTCGGGGTTATCATTGCACCGTCGCTCCATTCGCCTTCAAGGATCGCGTGGTTGTCGGAGTGAGCGGTGGAGACTCCGGCGCACGCGGGTTCCTCACTGCTCATTCCGCGGAAACCGGCGAGGAACTTTGGCGCCTCTGGACGGTGCCGGGCAAGGGAGAGTTCGGAGCCGACACCTGGGGGCCGAAAACGCTCGACTGGGGCGGCGCGGCAACGTGGATGTCCGGAAGCTACGATCCGGATCTCAACATCCTCTATTGGGGAACCGGCAACCCCTGGCCCGATTTCTACGGCGGCGACCGGCCTGGCGACAACCTCTATTCCGACTCGCTCATCGCCGTCGACGGCGACAGCGGCGAAATGAAGTGGTACTTCCAATTCACGCCGCACGACGTCTGGGATTGGGATGCGCAGGAGTTTCCGGTCCTGCTCGATCTCCCCTACCAAGGCGAGGACCGCAAATTGGTCGTCCAGGCCAACCGCAATGGTTTCTACTACGTTCTCGACCGGGTGAGCGGCGAGTTTCTCCACGCCAATCCCTTCATCGATCAACTCACGTGGGCAAGCGGCGTCGACAAGAACGGCCGGCCGATCCTCGTCGAGGGACAAGCCCCGCAGCCGGGCGGGGTGGAGGTTTGCCCGACGGTCCGCGGCGCCTCGAACTACATGTCACCGTCGTTCAACCCGAACACGGGCCTGCTCTACATCATCGCCCTGGAAGGCTGCGACATCTACACGAGCTCGGCTCGAGAGCCCGTCCCGATGGTCGGTTTCGCCGGAACGGGGGGCGAAAAGCCCCCCCGGCATTCGAATCAGTTCCATCTTCGGGCACTGAATCCCACCTCCGGGGAACGCGTTTGGGAATACCCGATGACCGGCCCCACGATCATGTGGGCGGGGACGCTGTCGACGGAAGGCGGGATCGTTTTCTTCGGAGACGACGACCACCACCTGGTCGCCCTGGAAGCGAAGACCGGCGAGCACCTCTGGCACTTCAACGTCGGCCAGCAGCTTTTCACCTCTCCGATCACCTACATGGTCGGCGACAAGCAGTACGTGACGCTGGTCTCCCAGACCGATGTCTTCACGTTCGGGCTCTTCGAACCCGTGAAGCAGGTCCCCGTCATCAAACGGACGCGCGAGCACTAGCCCTGCTATCGAGGCCGGGCGAGGCTGCGGCAGAGCGGACCTCCGACCTTCCCTATAGAGAGCCCGATCGGCAAGGGTGGAGAAACGCCGGAGACAAGAGCAACCCTTTGCCCCGTGGAAAACCACGGCTCAAGCTGCCTGAGGGGTGTTTTGCAAAACCGACGGGTGCGATGGGAGAATCAGTTCTTTTACCGAAGAGGTTTCGATGCCGAAGATTCGCCGTGCTCTGATCAGTGTCACCGACAAAACCGGAGTGGCCGATTTTGCCCGCCGGTTGGCGGAACTCTCCGTCGAGATCGTATCCACCGGCGGGACCGCCCGCCTGCTGCGGGAGCAAGGGCTGACCGTTCGCGACGTGTCGGAGCTGACCGGCTTTCCGGAGATGCTCGATGGCCGCGTCAAGACGCTGCATCCCTTGATCGCCGGCGGCATTCTGGCGATCCGCGGCAATGCCGGGCACCGAAAGGCGGTCGAGGAACACGGGATCCCGCTGATCGACATGGTTGTCGTCAATCTGTACGCCTTCGAGAAGACCGCGGCACGCCGGGACGCCACGTTCGAGGACATCGTCGAGAACATCGATATCGGCGGACCATCGATGATTCGGGCCGCGGCCAAGAACTACCGGGATGTCGCCGTCGTGACGGACCCGGGCGACTACGACACGATCGCCGGCGAGCTTGCCGCGGGAGAAGGCGATCTATCGGAAGAATCGTGCTGGAGGCTCGCTCAACGGGCGTTCGCGGTGACGGCTGCTTATGACGCGGCGATCAGCGGAACACTCTCGACGATCGACGCCGCCGGCAACCGTGACGACAGCCCGCTGCCGGGGCTTCTGGGACTGGCCGTTCCGCAAAAACAGCTTCTCCGCTACGGCGAAAATCCCCATCAGTCCGCCGCCCTCTTTGCGAGCGGCGATCAAGGTATCGCCGGCGCCCGCAAGCTGCATGGAAAAGAGCTCTCCTACAACAACCTGGTCGACCTGGATGCCGCCTGGAGCCTGGTTTGCGAATTCGAACGACCGGCCGCCGCGATCATCAAGCACACCAACCCGTGCGGCTGCGCCGAGCAGGACACGCAAGTCGACGCTTATCGCAGAGCGCTGACATGCGACCCCGTCTCTGCCTTTGGCTCCGTGATTGCCTTCAACCGGCTGGTGGACCCGGAATCGGCTGGAGAGCTGTCAAGGCTGTTCGTCGAAGCGATCGCCGCGCCCGGTTTCACCGAAGAAGCATTTCTCACCCTGACTCGCAAGAAGAACCTGCGCCTTCTGGAAGTCGGCGAGACCCCCTCTACGTTGGTCGTCAAGAGCATCGCCGGCGGATACCTCGCCCAAACCGAGGATGATCTGACCTCCCGACCCCGGGACCTGAAGATCGTGAGCGAGAGAGCACCGACCGACGTGGAGATGAAGGACCTGGAGTTCGCTTGGAAAGTCACGAAGCATGTCAAGTCGAACGCCATCGTCTATGTCCGCGACGGTCAGACCGTCGGCGTGGGGGCGGGACAAATGAGCCGCGTTGACGCCGCCCGCATCGGCGCGCAGAAGGCGGTTCTGCCGCTGCAGGGCACGGTTGTGGGCTCGGACGCCTTCTTTCCGTTCCCTGACGGTGTTGAAGAGATCGCCTCGCACGGAGCGACCGCGGTGATTCAGCCCGGCGGTTCCAAGCGAGACGAAGAGGTCATCGCGGCCGTTAACCGCCTCGGTCTGGCGATGGTCTTCACGGGCTTGCGGCACTTCCGGCACTGAGCTGAGTGTTTCGAGAGAAAAGCCGTGTCTCGTGTTTCGTGATGCACGAGCGCGGGAGGACCGGAGGCTTCAAGGGAGATTTACGAGGCGCGAGAAACGATATTCAAGAGGTTTTCAATCCGATTGCTGGAAGTTGATCCATTCACGAATGAGCTCGACGGCGTGCTGATCAACTTCCAGCGTGCCGATGTGCGGCATGCCGCCTTCTTCACGCGTCATCATGCGCGTAAGTAGGACGGAATGCTCAGCGTCACCGGGAGAGAGAATCATCGAGCCTGCCCGGCCCATGTCGCCGTGCTGAGGAGGGTAGTTGGCCATAAAGGTCTCGCCCAGCGGGATGTCGTGCAGCAACTGAATGTCGGAGTTGCCCCCGCCGCCGCGCTGGTGGCAGTGCGCGCAATTGGCGTGCAGATACGACCGGACTCGCTTGTCCACGGTGTAGGATTCACTTGCCGGGTCGATCAGTCGAGGGAGTTTTGAGGGTCGATCGGGAAGCGGCGTCTCGAACAGGCCGATGTGCTGCAACGTTCGAAGCTGATTGTCCGTTCCGCCGGGGTATCGGTATTCACGGTTCAATTGCTCGATGTTGACCCCGAGCACGAAGCGCGCTTTTTCGTTGTGGCAGATCATGCAGTCCGTGCGGCTCGGGTAGTACCAGGTCTTATCGCGCGTTCCGCCCGCAGCGCTCGCGTCACGAATGGTGTAGGTCTCCTTCAGGAGGTCCTTTCCGAGCAGCTTGGCGTCGGTCTGTTCGTCGTTCCAGATGTAGGTGTATCCGGCCCACTGCTCCCGGCCTGTTGGCGCCGATTGCAGTGTGAGCAGCCGCGTTTCGAGCCGGCGCCGGCTGGCGGAGTTGCCCTGCTCCCTATCAATCGAGAAAGTCTTGACGAGCACGGCGCCCTCGGGGAACAGCCAGCGGCCCCGTTGGTCGAAACGAATCCGACTCTCGCCGGGAAGCGCAATGAAACGGTCCTTATGCGAGCCGTCGGACCACAGCGGCGCATTCACCGAGTAAGGGATCACGCCGGGAGCGGGGCGGTGGTCCCTGGTGGATTCGAACAGGCCAGTCTCGCTCAGCATGTCAGGAAACGGAGGCGGCTTCCGGTCTTCGGGAAGCCGAGGACGCTTGACCAACTCGTACATGCGCCCTGTGCGGTGGGTGAGCATGTATAGCTCGCCGGCATGCGTTTCTCCAAACGCCGCGATATCAAGCGACGTGTCGTCCAGCTCTTCGAGCCATGTGACCTTCCGGGCATAGCGGTCGTAGCGCAGGCCCCAGATCTTTCCGGTTTCCCAGTCAGCGTAGATGTACGCTCCGTAGAGATCTTCGAGGCGCGAGCCGTAGTAGACGAAACCGCCGGTCATGGAACGCGCCTCGCCGTGAGAGTGTGCAACGACGGGAGGCGACAGCGGGGCCGGTCCGCGCGGCCGCTTCGGCCGGAACCACTGAAAGCCTTCTTTGACACTCCAACCGTAGTTGCCGCCTCGCTTGACCAGGAAGATCGATTCCCAGGAGTTCTGGCCGACTTCGCCGACCCACAAGTCGCCGTTGTTGCGGTCGAAGCTGAGCTTCCAAGGCTGACGGAAGCCGAAAGCCCAGATCTCGGGCCGCGCGCGGGGGGTGTCGATGAAAGGATTGTCCGGTGGTATGGAGTATGGCCTGACGGGATGATGCTTGTCGACGTCGATGCGCAGGATCGAGGCGAGCAGGTCGCTGATGTCCTGGCCGGTCTGATAGATGTCGCCTTGGCCGTAGCCGTCGCCGGTCCCGATATAGAGATAGCCGTCGGGGCCGAACTTCATCGAGCCCCCGCTGTGGCCGATGGAGGGAAACGCAAGGATGGTGGTTTCCGTGGAGGGGTCGATCTTGTAGGGGTCGTCGGGATAGGTTTCAAAGCGGGTGACTTTGGAGTACACGGGAGGGGGGAAACGATCGCGGATGTAGAGAAAGACAAGACGGTTCCGCTCGAAATCGGGATGGAACTCGAGGCCGTGAATCTGGCGGTAGAGGGTGGCTCCGTTGCGGGGGTCCGTTGTGGTCGGAAGTTCGAGCATGACGTCGACTTCGCGGGCGGTCGGTTTGTCTTCGAACGAAACGATGCGGCCGTTATTGGAGGCGACGAAGAGGCGCTTGGTTCCAGGAGCCCGCGTGATGACGGTGGGCACTTCGAATTCAAGATGCGGAAAGGCCCGGACCGCCATGTAGGGCGAGGGCGGATCGGGGCTGCCGACGACTCGGGAACCCGTCCAGGGGACGCGCTTATCTATGCCGTAGGGTTCGGGGCCGTAGGGCTTGGGCGCACTTTGCGTAGGCAGGGAGAAGACAGCCAGCCCGGCCAGCCCTATTCCAGCGGCGGCCCACAGCCATCGGCGAATACGCATGTCCAGCATCGCTAGCCATTGTGACACGGTTCAGGCCTCGGGAAGACACATAGCCTGCCTTTCTCACCACGCGGCGAGGTGAAGGGCGTGAGACGGTAAAAGGCCGTGTCTCGTGTTTCGTGTCTCGTGTTTCGTGAAAACCTTTGGCAGGGGGCCTGGTTCGCTCCAGAAGAAACGTCTGGCGGCCGGTGGACCGTAAAGGCCGTGATTCGTGTGTCGCGACCCGAAGGCCAAAGGAGGCGATACGGCCGCTACTCCTGTGCGCGCGCCAAGCGGCTCGCGCCTCGTCCTGACGGCCCTCTCACGCCCTTCACCTCGCCGCGTGGTGAGAAAGGCAGGCTTGCCACAGCAACATCCAGTTTCACAAAGTCGCCAGCAGTCGTTTGCCGCGGCAGATGGTCAGGCGGCTGACGAGCTTCTTGTCGGCAGTGACAGTGTTGCGCTGGGCATCGGTGAACTGGAATTGTCCTTCGAGAATTTCGAGCAACGCTAGATCGGCGGGAGCGCCTGGTTGGAGAGTACCCAGCATGTCGACGCGGCCGACGACTTGGGCAGGGTTGACGGTGGAGGTTCTCAGAACGTCCTCCAGGTTCATGCCCAAGTGGAGCATCTTCGACATCATGGTAGGCATGTCATAGACGGGTCCGTTGATGTTGAGCGTGTAGACATCGGTCGAGACAGAGTCGGGCGGGAAACCGTCGTCGAGGGCCTTTCGAGCGATGTCGAAGTTGAAGCTGCCCGCGCCGTGTCCGATATCGAAAAGAACGCCGCGTTGGCGTGCGTCGCGGACGCTCGCTTTGACTTTCCCGTTGCCGTCGAGAATGCCGAGCGTGTGCGTGTTGTAGCAATGCGTGACGACGTCGCCGGGACGCATCAGCTCCATGACTTCGTCGGTAGAGGGGGGCGCGAAGCTGATGTGGGCCATCAGCTTCAGCTTGAAGCGGTCACAGAGGCGGCGGGCGATCTTGAGGAACGGCAGGCTGTAGCGGCCGTTCATGTTCGAGCCCACCTGGAACTTCACACCGACGATGATGTCGCTGTTGGCGACCGCGGCCTCACCCGTCCGCGGCATGTCACGCTCGACGTACCCGATAGGGTCGGTGTCAGGGTTGCGGTTGTTGGGATAGAGGTAGACGAATCCGTAGATGCGCGTCCGGGCCGGCTCGACAATGAAACGCCGAAAGCCGCGGATCTGGTTGAAGCCGAAGGTTCCGGCGTCGACCATTGTCGTCGTGCCGGAGCGCGCGGCGAGCGGATCGGCATCGATTCCGATGCCCATTCCGGTGTGAATGTGCGTGTGCAGGTCGACGAGACCCGGCGTGACATAGAGGCCTTTGGCATTGATGACATCGCCGGCGCGGTCCGGCGAGATACCGGTCTCGATGGCGGCGATCTTGCCGTCTGCGATTGCGACGTCGGCTTGCTGCCGAAACCCGCGGCCGGGGGCGTAGACCTCGCCGTTCCTGATCAGGATGTCGTAGCGGGGCGTTCGCTGAGGCATGCCGGCCGCGGACTCGGCGGCCAGGGCTCCGCCGGCCAGGGTGATCAACGTGCGGCGGGTGATAGGGCGCGTGTCGTGATTCGTGATCCGTATCTGGTTATTCATGTTTCTCCAGGTGTGGCTGTCCGACGAGGGATAGACAGCTTTCCATGATCGCTTTTTTCTATCGGGTGGAGCAGATCGCTTAACGGCGGGATACGCCTGATCGTCTCGGCAGCGGAGCTTACAGCCTGGTTCGCTTGGTGAACCCTATCAGCCCGTGGTAAAAGTCACGCAGGCGGCGTTACGCGCCTCTGGACCGATTGCGTACTGCCCAGCCGCTTCAGGAAGGCGGCGCCTCGCTCTGCGCGTTTTTTCTTCGAAGCCGAGCGGAAGCGGCGCGTAACCCTTTGGGCGACGGACATTTTTTTGTTCCAACGGCGGTTCTGAGCTTGCCGGCGAGCGCGACCACGCAGACGACCGCCTAAGCTCGTCGGCTTTGTCGTTCGCTTTTCCTTCGCGAGGAGGAGATCACCCGGATCGCCATCCTCCTCACTCCGCGCCGAGCAACCGCAGGAGCCCGCCGCGCTTTTTCCTTCGTACCACGGGACTTTTACCACGGGCTGCTCTTGAATCCCGCATTATGCGAGACTCTATCAGCTCCTTTCCCAACGGGAATCGTCCCTAGCCTGCATTTCTCGCAACCCGACGGTCGAAGCACACGATACGACCGCCAGGACTTCGTTGCGCTTGCTTGGCGTGCTCAACGTACTGTTCAAGTACGCCTGCGCGCGCCAAGCGGCTCGCGCCTCGTCCTGACGGCCCTCTCACGCACTTCGCCTCCCGACGTGGTGAGAAGGCTAGCCTTAATGAAGAGGCGAGACGGCTTTTGGATGGTATTCCGAGAGCAATCGTGGCGCTGTTCTTCCCATAGCAACCCTGGTGCTGATGCTGCTGTGTTCGACATGACCTCCACAGCAAACGGGAATGAGCTACCCGGCGCCAAAGCACGGTGGATTGTGAACGCAGTCGGCTTTTGGTGCGCATTGGGATACGCCTGCCTCGCCTTCCTCGCGAAACAACCCGGTGAGCCTGACCTGCCGGTGTTCTTCATTCTGGTTGCCTGGACCGGCCTGCCTGTCTTCGGGCTTTACCACTATTTCCGGAGTCGCGGCGAACCGTTCCCGGTCGGCCGCATGTTCTTCTGGGCTGTGGTCTTCAGAATCTGCGGCTTGATCGGCGGGCCATTCTTCGAAGACGACTTCAACCGCTATCTGTGGGACGGTTACCGCTTCGCGACAATCGGCACACCCTACGGCGCAGCACCGGAAGCGTTCTTCGCAGATCCAGGCGTGCCGGCCTCGTTTCAGCGGTTGCTGGATGGCATCAACAACCCCGAGTTGCCGACCATCTACGCCCCGACCACGCAAGTCGTCTTCCTGCTCGGCTATTGGTTGCAACCGGGCAGCGTTGCGGCGTTGCAGTTGATCTTGATTCTCGTCGATCTCGTTACGATCGCGCTGCTGCTGCGCATGGCGCCGGCCCGCGGCGTGATGCTCTATGCGTGGTGTCCGTTGGTCATCAAAGAGATCGCCTTTACCGCGCATCCGGATGGCGTCGGGGTTTGTCTCCTGCTGGCGGCGATCCTGTTCTCCCGCAACCGTCGCTGGCGATACGCCTCCTTGTGTCTGGGAATGGCCGCGGGGGCGAAGTTTTTCGCGTTGGCGATGTTTCCGTTGGTGCTGGCGCGCGCACGCGCCCGACACTGGATTCTGTTCGGAGCCACGCTGGCGGCATTGTACACGCCATTCATCATCAGAGGCGGGACCGAACTTGCATCGCTGCTGGTCTTCGCCAGGGAGTGGCAATTCAATTCGGCGTTATTCGGCGTGCTTGCAACCGTGTTGCGCCCGTTCGAAGCCAAGCTGGTTCTGGGCCTGATGTACTTCGCTTTCTGGGCGATCTATGCAATAAAATTCGTAAGGAGCAGCACACATCCCGCCCCGCGAGGCGACTGGCTCTACGGTGCTCTACTCGTTATTTCACCAGTAATCAATCCCTGGTACCTGCTCTGGCTTCTACCTTTCGCGGCAATCTTCCCGAGCGCCTGGGCGTGGACCGCCTCCGCCTCTGTCCTGCTCAGTTACGTGACCGGGCTCAACCTGAACGACTACGGCCTGCAACCATACCAACAGCCGGCATGGGCGCGGCTCCTGGAGTTCGGCCTGATCTTGCCGGCGTTGGTCTACGACCTCAGCCGGCGCCGGTTGCGGCGCTTGGGCGGCGGGAATGACCTCGGAGGCAACGCCTGCACGTCATGTATAAAAACCTGACCGTCGGCGCGGTGATTCCAGCGCACAACGAGGAAGACAACATCGGCGCCGTAGTCAGCGCGCTCCTGGACCTGCGAACGGAAACCGGACACCGTGTCATTGACGACCTCGTAGTGTGCGACAACGCCTCTACGGACGAAACAGCGGCGCGGGCACGAGAGGCTGGCGCTCGCGTAGCCATCGAGCCGTCGCGGGGCTACGGCATCGCGTGCCAGAAAGCCATCTCGGCCCTCCAACCGGTGGATGTGGTCTTGTTCGTCGATGGCGATCAGGTATTCGACGCCGGGCAGTCCCTCGACCTGCTGAAAGCCGTTGCGGACGGCGCCGACCTAGTCATTGGCTCACGCGTTCTCGGACGGATGGAACCGGGGGCGCTTTCCCTGCCTCAGATCGCCGGCAACCGCGTGGCCAGCCGGCTGGTCCACCTGCTGTGGGGACACAGGATCACTGATTTGGGTCCCTTCCGAGCCATCCGAGCAGACGCCCTGCGGCGCCTTGACATGCGCGACACTGCCTACGGATGGACGGTGGAAATGCAGGTCAAGGCGATCCAATCAAAAATGCGCCTTGTCGAGACGCCGGTGGACACGCGGCGCCGCAGATGCGGCAAATCGAAAGTCGGGGGGACCGTCAGAGGGGTGATCGGCGCCAGCGCGGGAATTCTCTCGATGATTTTCAGGCTTTGGATCGGCCATGCGATGCTACTTTCAAAGCTGGGCGTCCGCATTGACCGGGAGAAAAAATCTTGAAACCAACATGGATCGGATTCGTCAATGAACTCTTGGGAAAACGGTATCGGATTGCTTCGATTCTGATCGTCGCGGCGCTGACCGCCGGCAGCGCGTACGCCCAGGCCAAACCGAAACTGATTCCGGCCTGGGACGCCAGCAACGAAACCAGTGTCGACCGCATTGATCATGGCTCTTGGCAAAACCTGTTGGACCGCTATCTCCGCGTACACAGCTCGGGCATCAATCGGTTCGACTACGCCGCGCTCAAGGCCAGCGCCAAGGATATCACTGGATTGGCCGACTACCTGGCGCACTTGCAGGGCCTTGATCCCAGGGAATACTCCCGCGCCGAGCAGAAAGCGTACTGGATCAATTTCTACAATGCGCTAACCGTGCAAGTCGTGCTCGAAGCCTATCCCGTCGACTCCATCCGCGATATCAGCGACAGCTTTCTCGGAGGTCTCATGTTCTCCGGTCCCTGGGAGGACGTGGTAGCTCATGTCGCCGGTCTGGATTTGACCTTGGACGACATCGAGCACGGTATCCTGCGGCCGATCTATCGCGACAATCGAATCCACTACGCGGTGAACTGCGCCAGCTTGGGATGTCCGAACCTGCTTCCGACCGCCTTTACGGCTGCCAACACCGAGACACTGCTGGATACCGGCTCGCGTGAATACGTGAACCATCCACGAGGCGTAGATTTCGTCGACGACGATTTCATCGTGATCTCCAGCATCTACGACTGGTTTGTGGAGGACTTCGACGGCAGTGAAGAAGGCGCGATCAAACACCTCATCCAGTACGCCGACAAGGAACTCGCGGAGCGGCTGAGGAACTTCGAAGGTTCGGTGGACTATGACTACGACTGGGGCTTGAACCAGCCCTGAATGCGTCGCTGATCGCTGCTCAGGCAGAGCTTGAACCGGGGCGATGTTCGCCGCGATTCCTGGAGCGACCGTTAGCCGGAGACGCAGATACGCAGTTCTCGCCCGTTGAGGGCAGGAATCGTTTGCCGAGAGGCTAACCTGCATTTCTCACCACCCGACGGCCGCAGCACGCGATACGACCGCCATGACTTCGCTTTTCCTTCGCAACGCTTGCTTGCCCGTGCTCGACGTACCGTCAAGTACGCCTGCGCGCGCCTTTTTCCTCTGCCCGGCTCGCGCCTCGTCCTGACGGCCCTCTCACGCACTGCGCCTCGCCACGTGGTGAGACATGCAGGCCAAGCCATGCGTTACGGAGTCGGCGCTGGTCGAAGCCTCTCGGCAAAACGATTCAAATCGATTCAATTGAACGAGTATCCGAACGAAACGCTGAAGACGTTGGACGCCGCCGTGTTCCGGCCATGCACGACCTTCGCATAAGAAACTGCGATGCTCGCCTGGTCCGAAACGCTGAAGCTCACCGTAGGGCCAAGCAGATGGATGTCTTCCTGGAGTTCGGGAAAACGGCTCGGCGAAAACGGCGGGACGCCAATCTCCAGACCGGACAGTGAATTGTCGATCTCGTAGTTGAGGTTCACCCCGACTCCGCCGCCAACCAGTACGCCGGCTGAAAACCTGGCGAAGACGTTGGACGGGATTTCGTGGGCGCTGGAGTCGCGGTAACGGTAACCGATCTCGCTGGATACGGCAAACCGATCAGCAATGAACTTGCCGGCCATCGCCGACAGTTCTATTCCGTTCCCGCCATCGCCGAGCGAGTTGATGTAGCCGGTTTCGTAATTCCCGGCCTTGATCCCCGCGATGCGGAAAGCAATGCTCGGTCCGGAACTCACGACT
>JAPOOG010000005.1 GCA_026713545.1 Bryobacterales bacterium | reverse complement strand
TGCGGGCTGGAGCCGGCCTGCAGCAAGCGGCTGGTCAGATTGGGGTTGCTCTGACCGGCCGCGTAGTGGAGGGGCGTGTCGCCGTTGTTGTCGCGGGCGTTGAGGTTGCACGGTCCTTGGAGAAGGCGTTCCACTGCCTCGACTTCTTCACTGACTACCGCTACGTGAAGCGGTGTGGCGCCATCGTAATCGCGATAGTTGATGTCGGCTCCGTCTTTGAGCAAGCGATCGATTTTGTGGACATTTCCGTGGTCGGATGCTCGATGCAGAGCGGTAGCGCCGATCTCATCAACGGCGTTGATGTCGTCAGCGGACGCGGCCATCGGGAGTGACTCCCTCGTTGATGTACTTGTCGAAGGCGGCTTGCTGCTCGTCGGTCATGATGGCGCCGCCTTCTGCCGAAATGATGTCTTCGATCTGTTCGAGCGAAGCGTTTTCGGGAATGACGGGCAGACGAATGGGTTCGCCGTCGGGTCCGGGGGTTTCTTCGTAGACAAGGGGTTTACTCATGGGTGCTGTCTCCTTTCAACAACATTGTTCGATGATTCCTGCTTTTATGCAATTGCAGAGAGCGATCCAGGTCGGCTCGGGTGACGCTGTCGGAGTAGATGACGCGGTCGCCGTCAAAGGGGTTTTTGATGCAGCGGAAGAGAAGGTTACGGTCAAACTGCGTCTCGTTGTGCCATTCGATGATTTGATCGTGGCCGGTGGATCGAGAGCTGCATTCGGAGAAAACGCTTCGCAAGGTACGGCCGGCGCGTGTGAGGAAAAGACCTTCGTTGGGGTAGGCGGCGAAGTTGACGTAGAGCGAGCCGCTGTCTGCCAGCCTGGATCGAGCCAAGCGGTAAAACTCGACGGTCAGCAAGTGATGGGGCACGGCGCGGGGGTTGGTGAAAACGTCCATCACGATGGCATCCCAGCTATCGGACGTGTTGCGCAGGAACGCTCGTGCGTCCTGGATGAGAAGTTTGCCGGTTGATTCTTGGGGAACGTCGAGAAATCGCGCAGCGATCTTCTTCTGAGCAGGATCAATGTCCACAAAGGTGAGTTCGAGCCAGCAAGGCGCGCTTTGTCCGAGGCTCATGCCGGCCGCTCCGAGAATCAACACGCGGCGTTCATTGGCTTCACACAAGGTGTCTTCGAGCAGCTCGACATAGCGCCAGCCTTCGCCATGTGAATTGTGGCGCGAAGCGTGCTGGTTGTTGAGAAGGAGGATGCGGCCGTCGTTGCCGATTTCGGCAACTTGGTAGTCGGCATAGGCGTTGCGGGCAACGTAGTCGGTGGATTCGGTCCACAGATCGATCGACGGCCAGCAGGCGGCGAAGAGAAGCGCGTGAGCCGATACGGTGCGGGGAGATGCAAGCAGCGCGGCGCAGGCGGCAGCCGCGACGACGGAGAAAACGGCGGAAGCGACTCCCAGCGTTGGCATGAGAAGGAAGGTAGCCGCAAGAGCACCGGCAACGTTGCCGATCGTGGACAGGGCGAAAACTCCGCCAGCGCGTTCGGAAGCGTCTCGTGGGGGGGCGCAGGCATGAGCGAGCAAGACGGATCCCGCGAGCAGCCAGCCGACCGGCGCGGTTCCTACCACGGCGTAGGCGCATGCCTGCAACAGCGGGGCGGCGGGAAGCGAGAAGATCAGTGTGGTTCCGGGATCGGAGAGCCAGAACGAGGACCATAGGGCGGCCGCGGCCAGCCGCAGCGCCAGGCGCGGCCGGGGATCGCCAAGACGTGCGAGGCGGCCTCCACGTTGGTAGCCGGCGGCGAGCGCTGCGAGATAGACGGCGAGCAGTATCGAGGTAACGTCAACGGAAGAGCCAATCCAGGCTGACATGCGGCGCAGGGCGAGGATTTCGGTTCCGAGAGAGGCCCAGCCTTCCGCGAGCAGAACGAAACCGAGGGTGTAGGGCGAGAGAAAGCGATTCATCGGTCGAGGTTGACGGCTTCACGTGCGCGTGTGACGGTGCGCTTGGCGTAGTCGGCGGGATCGCGCTTGTCGGTGCGAGCTTCGGCGAGCTGCTTTTCGATGATCTCGTCAGGTACGGAACCGGTGCGAATCTGGTCTTTGGTCCAGGCCCAATCCCTACCCGAGGGTGATGAGTCACCGCCCGATCGATGCGGGGATGGGTCAATGGAGTGAGAGTTGGATGATTCCTCGATCGGCAGGAAAAGGCGATCAGGCCAGTCGGATTTAACGCTGTGAGTGGCGGATGTCGAGCTCATCGTGATCCAGGTATTCTTGCCGCGATGCTTGAATCCGGGCAGCCGCAGGACGCGTGACACGTCGGTGACGGAACGATCGCCGCCGTACTTGGTGGCAAGGCCGCGCATGAGGGACTCGGCTTCGTTGTGAGTGAAGGAACCGGGCTTGACGTTCCAGATCAACTGGTAGCGGTCGGGTGACGTGTTGATGATGTAGGAAGCCGAGGGCAGCTTGCCGCTGAAGCTGTCTGTGAGAACTTCCCTGAGTTTCGAGGGTCCGTC
>JAPOOG010000026.1 GCA_026713545.1 Bryobacterales bacterium | reverse complement strand
CCAGCTCGACGGCGATCAGCGCCTTCTCCGCCGCCCATTCGGCGAGCCACGGACGGATCACTACCGGTTCGACGATCAACATGATTTTGTCGCGGTCGGTATAGTGCGCCCCTAGCTGGGCACGCTTGTCCGGGTCCAGCCCGCGCTCAAAAAGGGTGCCGAGGATCGACGGATCGACCTCAGACCAGTCGAGGCGCGATGCGGCCAGCACGGTGTCGATGTCGGTCCTCTCCAGCGGCAGAGCCGCGTCGTCGTCGAACAGCCCGCCATTGAACCAGTCGACGGTCTCGAACCCGACCCGGCCTCCTCTGGCCATGGCCCCGAACAAGTCCCGCGCCAGGGCGGCGAAGTCCTCGGGCCGTTTGCGTGCATGTTCCAGCATCCGGGTGAACATGTTGCCGGGCAGCAGGCCCACGTCCTCGGCGAACATGCAGAACACCAGCCGGTTGACGAAATGCGCCACCGCCTGCGGGTCATGACCGCGTTCCCGCAATGATTGCGCCAGCGAGGCGAAGGTTTCCGCCGCGCGTTCGGTCAGCGCCTGTCGGGTCTCGCCCGGCCGCAGACGCTCGGGGTTCGAGAAGGCCCACTTGAGCTTGTCGCGCGTCGCCGCGTCGGTCAGGTCTTCGAGGCTGAACTCGTGGGTCCGGCTGACGCAGTTCGTCCAGTTGGTGCGGATACGGAACCGCGCCATGTCGGAGACGATCAGCAGAGGCGGGTTCTCCAGAGCCAGCGCATACTGGCGGAGTTGTTCGAATGCGGCGTCGAGGTCGGCCCGCTGACCCTTGTATTCCCAGGCGAAGTGATGGCGTTTCCAGACATCCGCCCATCCGTCGCCGCCGGTGTCCTTGCGCGCGCCCCGCTCGAAGCAGTAGGTCTCGCCGGTCGGGTCGGCCTCGGCAGGCGTCGGCTCGTCCAGCAGCCGGCAGAGGGCGATGAAGTGCTCGTGCGAAGCCGAGCTCTCCTTCAACTCGGAAGCGCTCCACTTGTCGATGAAATCGTGCGCCGTCACGGGAGCGTTCAGCCTAACCCATCAGTGTCGCACCCAGCCCTGCGAGACACCCGCCGAACCCGGAAGACCAAAACCCCGGCCCGCAAAAGCCGTGTTCACCCCCCGCACCACGAATCACAAGACACGCCTTTCCTGCCTCCCCCACTGTTCGCCGAGCGCCTCACGGCCTTTCAGGTTTTCATGAGACACAAGACACGAGTGACGAATCGATACCTGTTGGTACTGAAGCCCTTCAGTCTTTTTTTCGGTCGGGGAGCCGGTTTAGGTTGGAAGTGATGACGCCGTTGTTGGGAACGAAAACCTCATCCGCACTCGTCGGGGCCGAGCCGGCTGGAGACAACGGAGCCGCCCGAGCCACGGCCTTTCAGGTTTTCACGAGGCACGAGACACGAGTGACGAATCGATACCTGTTGGTACTGAAGCCCTTCAGTCTTTTTTTGGTCGGGTGGCCGGTTTAGGTTGGAAGTGATGACGCCGTTGCCGGGAACGAAAACCTCATCCGCACCCGCTGGGGCCGAGCCGGCTGGAGACAACGGAGCCGCCCGAGCCGCGGCCTTTCAGGTTTTCACGAGACACGAGACACGAGTGACGAATCGATACCTGTTGGTACTGAAGCGCTTCAGTCTTTTTTTTGGTCGGGGGCCGGTTTAGGTTGGAAGTGATGACGCCGTTGTTGGGAACGAAAACCTCATCCGCACCCGTCGGGGCCGCGCCGGCTGGGGACAGGAGAGCCGCCGGAGGCGGGCGCGGGCGAACACGGCTTCGCTCACTCTTTTCATGGCTCCCTGACCGGACCCCGGAGGCGGCGTCTGTTTCTTCCGTCGCGGCCCGCTACGTCGAGCTGCCCGATTTTTCTTCGCAAGGCGGCGGCGCTCCCGAGTGGGTCGAGCTGCTGCCGGCCGGTCCGGTGGTCGAGGGGCGCGACGGGCGCAAGTGGCGGCTCGACGACCCCGAGCGGGTGGCGGCGGAGAGCCTCGACGGGTCGGACCCGAAGAAAAAAGAGATCCCGATCGACTGGGAGCATGCCACCGAGATCAAGGCGCCGCAAGGCGAGCCGGCCCCGGCGGCGGGCTGGATCACCCGGCTGGAAGTGCGCGAGGGTGCGTTATGGGGCCGCGTGGAGTGGACGGACCGCGGCCGCGAGGCGGTCGCTTCGCGCGAGTACCGCTATCTGTCGCCCGTCTTTTTGCACTCGAAAGAGCGGGCTGGGACGAAAAACAATAATTCGCCGGGACGGATCTTGCGAATCCTGTCGGCGGGGCTGACCAACAGCCCGAACTTGGCGCTGCAGGCCCTCAATCATGAGGGCCAGGGAGACAGGAACACTATGGACATCAAGAAGATTCTGGGGGCCCTCGGCTTGGCCGAGGACGCCGCCGTAGAGCAGGCCGTGACCGCGATCGACACGCTCAAGCAGGATCGCGACAGCGCGGAGGAGCGAGCGAGGAACATCGCCGGGAGCCCGAGCCTCGAGAAGTTCGTGCCGCGCGCCGACTACGACGCGGCGCTCGAGCTCGCGAAGGAAAAAGCAACCAACGCCGAGGCGAAGCTCGCCGAGCACGAGGCCCAGGCGCTCGACAAGGAAATCGACGCGGAGATCGCGAAAGCGCTCGAAGCCGGCAAGATCACGCCGGCGACGGCCGACTACCATCGCGCGCAGTGCCGCGCCGATGGCGAAGGAAAAAGCGGTCTGGAGCGCTTCAAGGAGTACGTCGAGGCGGTCCCGGAGGTTGCGGGCGACAGCGGCCTGGACGGCAAGCAACCGGACGGCGGCGCGGCAAAGGCGCTGAACGCCGGCGAGGCCCGCATCGCCGCAATGTTCGGCAATTCGGCGGAAGACCTGAAGAAGTACGGCGCGAGCGGAGCGGGCGGAGGAAAATCCGCATGAGGAGGCGCGAGGCTCGGAGAGCCAAGCCCGAATTCCAAGGTTTTCACGAGACACGAGACACGAAACACGGTTTTTAGGAGGCTGATATGGCTGCATTAGTAGCAGACAGAAACACCCCGATGCGGGACGGCGAGCTGATCCCGGTGCCGGTGAAGTCCGGCGTGAAGATCTACGCCGGGGCGATCGTGGTCGCCGACGGCGGCTACGCCAAGCCGGGCGTGAAGGCCGAGAACCTGGTCTACCTGGGGCGTGCCGAGGAGCAGGTGGACAACACCGCCGCGGGAGCCAAGGACGGAGACAAGAGCGTGCTGCTGCGGCGCGGCCGGGCGTTCAAGTGGGTCAACGCGGCTGGCAACGGCGCGGTGGGGCAGGCCGAGTTCGGCAAGAAGGTCTACATCGTGGACGACCAGACCGTCACGAAGACTGCTGCCGGAGCGTCCGATACAGGCGCGGCCGTGGTGGTCGGCATCGAAAGCGACGGCGTCTGGATCGGTTGAAGCGAGCGGAGGCGAGAGAGGACACGGAGACAATCCAATGCTGATTAACAAGGCAAATCTGGACACGATTTTTTTGAACCTCAAGACGGCGTTTCACAAGTCGTGGGAGGAGGCGCCGGTCAACTGGCCGAAGATCGCGATGCGGGTGGAGTCGAGTTCGACACGCAACGAATACAAGTGGCTGTCGGAGTTCCCGCGGATGCGCAAGTGGATCGGTGAGAAGGTGATCAAGTCGCTGGAGGGCTTCAGCTACACGATCCTCAACGACGACTGGGAAGCGACGATCGAGGTCGACCGCAACGACATCGAAGACGACAACCTGGGAATCTACGGGCCGCAGGCGCGGATGGCGGGTTACGCGGCGCGGCAGTTGGCCGACGAGATCGTTTTTGCGCTGGTCAACGGCGGGTTCAAGAACAAGTGCTACGACGGCAAGACGTTCTTCGCCACGAATCATCCCGTGGGCAATAAGAACGTCTCCAACAAGGGGACGAAGGTGCTGTCGGTCGAGACGTTCGAGCAGGCCAAGGCGTCATTCGGGGCGGCCCGGACCGCCATGCGCAAGTTTCTCGACGACGAGGGCCGTCCGCTGGGGATCATGCCGCGAGTGCTGCTGGTCCCGCCGGCGCTCGAGGACACCGCGCGCGGGCTGATGATGGTCGAGCGGCTCGAGGATGGCAAGCCCAACATCTACAAGGGGGCGGCTGAGGTAGTGGTGGACGCGCGGCTGACCTCCGACACGGCCTGGTTCCTGCTGGACACGACGCAGCCCGTCAAGCCGCTGATCTACCAGGAGCGCAAGGCCCCGATGTTCGTCGAGCAGACCGACATGGCTTCCGATTCGGTGTTCCTGCGCAAGAAGTACCGCTACGGCGTGGAATGCCGCGGCGCGGGCGGCTACGGCTTCTGGCAGATGGCCTACGGCTCGACCGGGTCCGGATGATCCCGGCGGCTCCTGAGGATCCCGCACATGGCCTACGCGTCCCAATCCGACATCACCGAGCGCTACGGCGCCGATCTCCTGGTCCTGCTCGCCGACCGTGACGGTGACGGGACCGCCGACGGCCCCGTGGTCGACCGCTCCCTGGCCGACGCTTCGGCCGAGATCGATGTTCACGTCGCGGCGAAATACCAGTTGCCCCTCGCCGAGGCGCCCGGCATCCTCACGCGCCTCGCCGTCGATATCGCCGTCTACCGGCTGGCCTCGGAAGCCGACCGCCTCACCGACGAGCGCCGCCAGCGCTACGAGGACGCGCGGCTGTCGCTGCGCGATATCGCAAGCGGCAAGACCTCACTCGGGCTGCCCTCCCCCGGAGCGCCCAGCCGCGCCTACACGTCCGTCGGCTGCGTCTCCGGACGCCCGCGCCGTTTCACCCGCGAAACCATGCGCGGACTCGCCGGCGGCGCCGGATCGGAGAATTCGCTATGAGAGCCGATTTGCGCGCCGCAACCCCGAAAACGGCCCACAGGCCTGCGCCGAACCCTTTGAACGTTTTTGAACGGGGTTTGAACGAAATTGAACGGTGTCTCGTTCCCGCTCGGAGTGGAAATTTCCGGCTCGCGCAGGGAGAGGCCCGAATCGAGGGCCACGCGGCGGCCGGGAGGGCCGCCCGGTGAGCACTCAGGCCCTGCTCGCGGCCATCGTCGCCGATCTGCGCCGCCAGCTCCCCGCGCTGAAGTCCTGCGAAATCCACGACGGCCGCTGGAATGCCGACGAGCTCAAGCGCTGGGCCGTCGGAGCCCCTGCGATCCTGGTCGCCTGGACCGGGACGCCGAGAACCGAGACGCCGGGGGTCCGCTGGACCGATGCCGACCAGCAGTTGATCGCGGTCGTCGCGACTCGCGACACCCCCTCGCTGCCGCGCGGCGAGGGCGCCCGCAACCTCGTCGACTGGCTGCTGCTGTACCTCCCCCGCGCGCGCTGGGGGCTGGCCGGTGTCGGAGCCGCCGAGCGGGTCCGCGCCGAAAACCTCTTTTCGGCGGCGCTCGACAAGACCGGCGTCGCCATGTGGGCCGTGACCTGGACCCAGCCGCTGCGGCTCGAAGCCGCCGACGGCGGGACCGTCCCGCCACTGCCGACCGAGCTGTATTCAAGCGCCCAGGACGACCCCCACGAGGCCATTTATCCGGAGCAGACATGACGTTCGGTCAAGACAAGCGCATCCTGCTGCGGTGCCGGGCGTACAGGCGGCCGCTGACAGCCGAGCGGTATCCGGCGTTCGAAGCCGCCTTGATCGCGGGGCGGCAGCCGGAGGCTCCCATCGAGCGAGCTGCGAGAGAAGGGGTTTCAAAGGTTGTTACGAGGCGCGGGGCACGGGGTTTATGACGAGTGAGGCCCAGGAATTCCGCACCGCCGAGCTGGCCCGCCGGCTGGCCAACGTGATCCGCCCGGGCGTGATCGCCGAGGCCGACTACGCCCTCGCGCGCGTGCGAGTGAAATACGGTGCCCCCGAGGACGCCGTCACCGACTGGCTGCCGTGGCTGGCCGGACGCGCCGGCGGCGACATCGAGTGGTGGGCGCCCGAGATCGGCGAGCAGGTCCTCGTCCTGGCGCCCTCGGGCGAGCTCTCCGACGGCTACGCGCTGCCGGGGCTCTTCTCGACGAACCGCCCGGCGCCGGCGTCGTCGTCGGACCGGCACCTCGTCCGCTACATCGACGGCGCCGAGATCGAGTACGACCGCGAGGCGCACCGCCTGCGCGCGGTCCTGCCGGAGGGCGGCACGGCCGAGATCACCGCCCCGGACGGCGTGACGATCACCGGCGACGTGGCGGTCACGGGCGACGTGACGGTCACCGGCGGCGTGGACGCGACCGGCAATATCGCGGCGGACGGCAATGTCGAGGCCGGCGGCAACGTCGAAGCCGGCGCCCAGGTCGAGGACCTCAACGGCACCATGACCGAGATGCGCACGACCTACAACACCCACGTGCACGGCGTCCCGCCGGCCGTCGTGACGCCTCCGCCTGCGCCGGGCCACCTGATGACATGACGTTTTTCTGGTTTTTGGTTTTGCATCACGAGACACGAAACACGAGACACGAAACACGGATTTTTTGATGCCGGGCACGAACGCAGAGACGGGTAAGGATCTCACGGGCCTGGCGCACCTGCGCCAGTCCGTCCGCGACATCCTCACCACCCCGATCGGGACGCGCGTGATGCGGCGCGAGTACGGCTCGCGGCTGTTCGAGCTGCTCGACGCGCCGCTGACGCCGGCGACGATGACGGAGATCTACGCGGCGGCGGCCGAGGCGCTGGCCCGCTGGGAGCCGCGCCTTCGGGTGGACCGCATCGCGGCGAGCCCGCTCGCGGCGGGCAACAGCGCTGTGTCGCAGGCCTCCGAAAAAATCCTGATCGACATCTACGGCGCATACCTGCCCGACGGCGAGGCCGTCCGGATCGAGGGGCTGGTGATATGAGCGGGCTCCGCAAAGCCTTGAGACGGCCGAACCTGCCGCCCACGGGCGCGCTGATGCTCTGGCCCCCCGCAAAGCGAAGCGGCGTTATCGCCGCGCGCCGAGCGGCGCGCAAGTGCGAGGAGTGCGGCTGGGATTCGGAGTGCGGGAATTGTCCCTTCGGGCGCTTCCCCGAGCGCTGCCTGCGGGCCCGTCCGGATCGAGAGGCTGCTGATATGACTCGCGAGAACCGGCCTTCGACCAGACGCGCGGCGCAAGCCGGCGCGAATTCCAAGGTTTTCGCGAAACACGAGACACGAGACACGAAGCACGGCCTTTATGGCCGTTCGGTTCGCCGTGGGTGCGCGACGGGTGGCGTCACCAGAAACTGCCGTCCGGACCACTGCCCCCGCCGACAAGTCACTGTTTTCCAGTTCACGATTGTTCACCATTGTTCAGCAAAAAATATTGTCCTGCGCCAGTGTCCTCGCAGACATTTCTTCTTGGAGCGAACCAGGCCCCCGCCCATGCTTTTCACGAGACACGAAGCACGGCTTTTAAGATGTCCTCCCCCGCCATCGACCTCTCGCGACTCCCCGCGCCGGACGTGGTGGAGTCTCTCGACTACGAGGCGCTGCTGGCGGCGGCGATCGCGCGTCTCGGGACGGACTACGTGGTTTCCGAAGCCGACCCGGCCTACAAGACCCTCGAGTCCGCGGCGTACCGCGAACTGCTGCTGCGCCAGCGGGTGAACGACGCGGCGCGGGCGGTGATGCTGCCGACGGCAGCCGGACGCGACCTCGACAACCTCGCCGCCCTGCTGGGCGTCGAGCGTCAGATCGTGACGCCGGCCGACCCGAAGGCGATTCCGCCGGTCGAGGCGGTCTACGAGACGGACGAGCGGCTGCGGACGCGGACGCAACTCGCGCCCAGTGCGGTATCGACCGCGGGGCCGGCATCGAGCTACCGCTTCCACGCGCTGTCGGCCTCGGCCGACGTGCTCGACGTGGCCGTGGCGAGCCCCGCGCCGGGCTCGGTCACGGTGACGGTGCTGGCCCGCGAAGGCAACGGCGTGGCCGACGCGGACCTGCTCGCCAAGGTCACGGCGGCGCTCAACGACGAGAGCGTGCGGCCGCTGGGCGACGTGCTGACGGTGCAGACTGCGGTGATCGTCGACTACCAGGTCACGGCCGAGCTGACGATCGGCTCGGGTCCGGACTCGGCGGCCGTGCTCGAAGCCGCCCGGACCGCGGCCACGGCCTACGCCTCCGGCTCCCGGAAGATCGGGCGGTCGATCCCGCGCTCGGCGCTGTACGCGGCGCTGCACTGGCCGGGCGTCGAGGCCGTGGCTCTCACCGCCCCCGCGGCGGACGTGGCGGTTACGGCGGTGCAGGCGGCCCACGCGACCCAGATCCAGGTGACGGAGGCATGAGAAAGGCAGTTTCGAGTTTCAAGTTTTTAGTTTCGAGTCTGAAAACTGAAAACTAACAACTAAAAACTAACTACTGACAACTGAATTTATGGCTACTGCAAAGAACACCAACATCGTAAGATCGATCGCCGCTCCCGCGGGGGCGGTGGGCGACGACTGCACGCACGTCAGCCTGTGGGACGCGGCGGTGGCCGGCAACCTGCTGGGGACGAAGGCCATCTCGACGAACCCCGCGCCGCTGGCGCTGGGCGAGAAGTACGAGCTCGCGGCCGAGGCGCTGGTGCTCAACGCGCCGACCGGGGCCGACGAGACGGCGGCGATGGCCGAGCGGGCCGTGCGCGGCAAGATCGCCGGCGGCGTCTGGGTCCAGTTCCACGACGGCGCGCCGGGCAATGCCGGGACCGACAACGTCATCGCCGATCTGGGCCGCGTTGCGATCGCCCAGGCCGCCTGGACCGTGGCGCAGTGAGAAAGGCAGTTTCGAGTCTGAAAACTGAAAACTAACAACTAAAAACTAACAACCATGCCTTTAGCCTTATCCGACTTCGACCAGACCGGACACGATCCGGACGCGCTGGCGCTGTTCGTCGCCGCGAACCCTCCGGACTGGTACGCCGACGCCGACGTGGGCGGCTCGCAGTCGCCCGAGTCCGGTGACTTGGGCCTGGGGGACGGCGAGACGCTGATCGCAAGCCTCCGGATGATTTCCAGCAACCGCGTCGCGATGCTCGACCGCGACAACCCGCAGGCCCTGGACCTCAGAACTCGTTTCCCGGTCGGCGCCTCAGGGACTTGGCGTTTCCACATCCAAACCGACGCCCGCGAGGTCTCGACGAACCAAGTCGAGTCAGCGGGCCAGAACGTCGTCCGCTGGCAGTTCACGGCTCAGGACTATACCGGGACCCTCGATTTCATCAACGCCGGCGACCGTGTGATCGTCGCCGTGACGCGCCCCACCAAGCCCGTCGCGGCGGACCTGGCCGCCGCCGCGGGAACCATCACGGCCGCGCTGGGCAAGCAATCGCCCGGAACGAAGCCCGTCGCCGCAAGTTTCACCGCCGCCGCCGGGACGATCTCCGCCCTAGCGCTGGGCAAGCAATCGCCCGGAACGAAGCCCGTCGCCGCAAGTTTCACCGCCGCCGCGGGGACCATCGCCGTGGCGCTGGGCAAGCAGGTGCAGGGAGCCAAGCCCGTCGCCGCAAGTTTTGCCGGAGCCGGCGGGACGATCGCCGCCGTAGCGCTGGGCAAGCAGTCGCCGGGCGTGAAGCCCATCGCGGCAAGTTTCGCCGCCGCCGCGGGGACCATCGCCGCCGCGCTGGCCAAGCAGGCGCTGGGGACCCAGCCCGTCGCCGCAAGTTTCGCCGGAGCCGGCGGGACGATCGCCGCCGCGCTGCGGAAGCGCGACCCCGAACAGCCCCGAGCCGCCCTCGCGGCCTCGCAGGCCTCGGTCGAGAGCGGCCGCTCGGTCGAGTTGCGCTGGGCGGCGTCCGCCGCCGTCTCGGTCGAGATCGACCAGGGCATCGGCCGGGTCCCGCTGTCCGGAACCATGCGGGTGGCCCCCGAAGCCTCGACGACCTGGACGCTCACCGCGGCCGGCGTGCCGGGCTCCGTCCCCGCAACCGCCGCGGTGACTGTGGCGGTCGCGCCGCGCGCCCCCTTAGGCGCGGTCTCGCTGCTGCCTCTCAACGCCACCCCGTTCGAGCGCGCCCTCGAAGCGGCCCTGGCCCACGATATCGACATCCCCATCCGCAAGCTGTGGTCGTCGGCGGACTGCCCGGCGGCGATGCTGCCCTACCTGGCCTGGGCCATGGGCGTCGAGGAGTGGGACCCGGACTGGCCCGTGGCCGTCAAGCGCGCGGCGGTCGCCAACGCCTTCCGCATCCACCGCGAGAAGGGCACCCTGGCGGGGCTCAAGCGGGTGCTCGACACCGCCGGGGCGGAGTACGAGTACGTGGAGCGGCCGGCGGGCGTCCCGATGACCGCGAAGCTGTCGATCCTCAACTCGAACGCGGTCTACCTGCCCGACATCGCGCGGGCCGTCAACCGCGTCAAGCGCGTCTCGCTCGAGCTGGACATCGAGCTGCTGAGCGCGGCGGCGGGGCGGATCCCAGTGGCCGCCGGGCTGGGAGCGGCGACGGTCGCCGAGATCGGAGGCCTGAGCGGCTATGCGTAAAAAAGCCGTGTCTCGTGATTCGTGTCTCGTGTCTCGTGAAACCCGGCCGGTGAGGTGTTTCTCGGTTCCGGGGCCGATCAAGGCGCACGTGCGCGGGGCTCCGCCGAGGGACGCCCAAACGGAGGCAGCTCTGCGAGAAGTGATCACCGCAGCGTACAGGCTGATGTGTGACTCCGGCCAGGAGGACCGCGATGCCGTTTGAGCTGCGGCTGACCGACGCGGGCCGGGCGGCGCTGGCCGACGGGACGAACCGCGGCACGCAGGCGGTCCGGCTGACCAAGATGGCGGTCGGCGACGGATCGGGTCCGGGCGGGGCGGCCGACGACTCCAGGACGGCGCTGCGCTCGCAGCGCGCGGTGGTCGCCCTGGGCGGCTCGACGATGGTCTCGGGGCGGATCGCGGTGCGCGGCGAGTTCAACCCGGCCGCGGCCTACGGCGTGACCGAGCTCGGTCTGCTGGGCCAGGTCGGGACGGATCCCGAGTTCCTCGCCGCCTACTGGACGGACGACGGCGAGCGGCTGGCCTCGACGGTCGCCAATACGCGGCTGGTGATCGCCGGCTCGCTCGACATCGCCCCCGCGGCGGCCGAGGTCACCGTCAACGTCGACGCCGCGGTCTCGCTGGGCGACCCGGCGCTGAGCGCCTCGGTGACGGCCCTGGGCGGCCGCGTGGACACCGCCGAGGCGGACATCGACGCCCTCGAAGCCGCGGGCTTCGGGGCGCTCATCACGGCGCTGGCCGCGCGCGTCGAGGCAATTGAGACCGCGGATTTCGCCGGGCAGATCACGGCGCTGGAGGACAGATCAGTGATCCGATCGATACAGCGAGGCGGGGTTGTCCTGCCGACGTCCGGCGGACCGGAGGTCACTCACGACATCGCGATCTCGGCAGTCGACACTGCAAAAACAGTAGTCCACCTAGACACCACAGTTTCAGCCGGCGGCAATACTCTCCGTACGTTCGCGCTTTTTTTGGCCTCGGCAACGGTCCTGCGATTCCAGTACACGGCGACGTCGCTCCTCACCGGGAAAAATTTCCGGTACGAGGTGATCGAGTTCGAGTAGGAGCGAATCAATGACGAAAAAATACATCCAGCTCGACGCCGAAGGAATCTGTTTCCACGAGCTCGAATACGCGGGCCAGAAGCCTCCGCGGACCGGCCCCGAGCTGATGGACGTGACGTCGCGGACGGACGGCCCCTGGCTGGGGAAGATCTACGACCGCGCGGCGGACGCGTTCGCCTGGCCGGAGCCAACGGCGAAGCTGACGGCCTCGGCGTCGTCGATCTCGCAGGGAGGGAAGGTCACGCTGAGCTGGGAGACGAAGCACGCGCTGAGCGCGGAGATCGCCCTCGCCAGCGGCACGGTGATCCACCGTTGCGAGCCCGTCCATGGCGGCGCGGTCGAGGTCGAGCCGGGGCAGACGTACACCTACACCCTAACGGCCACGGGCCGCGCGGGCACGACCCCGGCCACCGCCCGCAGAAGGGTGACGGTCACATGACGGAGCGGCGCGAGTTCCAGGGTTTCACTGAAAACTAGAAACGAAAAACTGAAAACAAGGAGATTTATCAATGGCCTTTCTACACGGAGTCGAAGTCATCGAAGTCGACGCGGGGGCGCGCCCGATCGAGGGCGTATCCGCGTCGGTCATCGGCCTGCTGGGCGCGGCGCTCACCGGGCCGGTCAAGGTCCCGACCCTGATATCGAGCCGCACCGCCGGCGAGGAGGCCTTCGGGTCGTCCGGCGGCACGATCGCGGCGGCGGTCGCGGCCATTTTCGAGCAGGCGTCGGCGCAGGTCGTGGTGGTCAACGCGCTCGATCCGAGCGTCGACAAGACCTCGCAGGCCGAGAAGGAGTTCACGCTGACCGGCGACTCGCTGACCCTCGATCACAAGTACGTGGTCGCGTCGTCGGTCGTGGTGAAGAGCTCGGACGGCAACACGCCCTACACCGTGGGGGACGACTACACGGTGGACGCCGCGGCGGGCGGCGTCACCCGCGTGGCGTCCGGAGACATCGACGCCGGCGACGCGCTCAAGGTCGCCTACGACTACGCCGACGCGGCCGAGGTGACGGACGCCGAGCTGGTCGCCGCGGCCGCGAAGTTCGTCGAGGCCGAGAGCGTCACCGGCTCGAAGCCGCGCATCCTGATCGCGCCGGGCTACACCGAGCACGTGACGCGGGCGAACCCGGCCGGGCCGCCCACGGCGGCGCCGGTCACCACGGGCCTGGTCGCCACCGCCGAGCGGCTGCGGGCCGTCATCGTCGCCGATGGCCCGAACACCACCCGCGCCGACGCCATCGCCTACCGCGGCCTGCTGTCGAGCCGCCGCGTCTACGTGGTCGATCCCGGCGTCCGCCTCACCGATGCCGCCGGCGCGAGCGCAGCGGGCGGAGGAGAAATCTCCGACGCCCCGGCCTCGGCGCGGATCGCCGGCCTGATCGTGCGCAACGACCGCGAGCGCGGCTACTGGTCGAGCCCGTCGAACCGCCAGGTCCTCGGGATCTCCGGAACGGGCCGCGCGGTGGACTTCACCCTCGGCGACGCCTCCTCGGAAGCGAACCTGCTCAACGACGCCGAGGTCGCCACCATCATCCGCTCGCCGCTCGGAGGCTACCGCCTGTGGGGCAACCGCACCGCCAGCGCCGACGCCAAGTGGACGTTCCTGGGAGTGGTCCGGACCGCCGACGTGATCAACGAGAGCCTGCTACGCGCGCACCTGTGGGCGGTGGACCGCAACCTCACCGCGACCTACGTCGAGGACGTGGTCGAGTCCGTCAACGATTTCCTGCGGCGGCTCCAGGCGCGGGGCGCCATCCTCAGCGGCCGCTGCTGGGCCGACCCGGCCCTCAACGACGCCGCCGCCCGCGACGCCGGAAGGGTCTACTTCGACTTCGAGTTCGATCCGCCCAGCCCCGCCGAAAGAATCACCTTCCGCTCGCAACTGGTGAGCGGATAACCAACCGTGAAGAGCCAATGAGCTGCAACACGAGTGAGGGAAAGCCGCCTTCGACCCAATCGCCTGAAAGATGGCTCCTGGGACCACGCTTGACGGCTCGGAGAGACGGGCAACGAAGCGCGCGGCGTGAGCCAGCGCGAGTTCCGAGGTTTTCACGAGACACGAAACACGAGACACGAAACACGAGACACGGATTTTAGGAGATTTTCATGGCCATTGAAAGCGTACTAAGGGACATCAACCTGTTCGTGGACGGCCGCGGCTACGCCGGCAAGGTGATGGAGTTCACCCTGCCGAAGCTGACGGTCAAGACCGAGGAGTACCGCGCCGGCGGCATGGACGCGCCGGTCGAGCTCGACATGGGGCTCGAAAAGCTCGAGTGCGACTTCTCGCTCGACTCGGTCGCCCGCGACGCGCTGCGGCTGTGGGGCCTGGCGCAGGGCGAGCAGCCGGCGCTGACCTTCCGCGGCGCGGTGCAGGGCCGCGACGGGACGATCCAGGCCGTCGTCGTGCGCACCCGCGGCCAGATCAAGGAGGTCGACTACGGCTCCTGGAAGCCGGGCGAGAAGGCCACGCTGAAGTTCATGGCGGCGGTCGACTACTACAAGCTCGAGATCGACGGCGAGACCATCCACGAGATCGACATCGAGAACTATACCCGCATCGTCAACGGCGTCGACCAGGTCGCCGCCCGAAGAGCGGCGCTGGGACTGTGAGAAAGGCAGTTTTGAGTTTCGAGTATTGAGTTCGGGTGCGCGGCGCAAGCCAGCGCGAATTCCGAGGTTTTCACTGACCACTGACCACGAGACACGGATTGTGAGGTTTTCATGGCCAACGGCATCGATCTGACCCGGCTGCGACGGACGATCAGGAAGAGCCGCATCGTCTGCGCGCCCGAGGACGTCCGCTCCGAGTTCGGCCGTCACCCGGCGGGGCCGGTTCCCGGCAAGGTCAACGTCGGTATGCGGCTGTCTATCCCGGCGGGCCGGGACTACCATGCGGTCCCGCTCACCGTGTGGCGGCAGGCGCTCGAGCACTACTCGCTCGGACGCCGCCCCTACGTCGAGGACGAGCGCGACAGCGACGACTACGCCAAGGCGCTGTGGGGGCTGGTCCACTGGGACCTTGGGCTCAACGCCGCCGCCTACGTCCGCGACAACGGCTCGAAGCATGCCTACAACATCCTGCTGGCCGTGGGCGGCGGAAAGCTGCGGATCCACGTCTACGACCCGGGCTGGGGCCGCTGGTATTACCCGCCGCGCGCCGGCGGGAGCTACCCGCCCACCGATGACCCTCACCACCCGATGAGGGAGGGGCTCATCACGTTTGGAGGTGGCTGGTAATGGCCGTTTTTGACTGGCGCGCGGCGCAAGCCAGCGCGAGATCCGAGGTTTTCACTAACCACTGACCACTGACCACGAGATACGGATTGTGAGGTTTTCATGGCCAACGGATTCAATTTGACCCGGCTGAGCCGGGAGATCGAGCGCTACGGGAAATCGTACGCCCGCGGCGACGTCGTGCGCGAGTACGGCCTGCACCCGGCGAACGGCGACCCGGGCGGCAATCGCCTCGGAGGCCCGCCGTTCGGCCTGCGGCTGGACTGTTCGGCGGACAACGCCTACGTCGCGCTGCCTCTCAGGACGTGGCGGCGCCTCATCCGGCACTACTCGCCGTGGCGGCCGCGCCGGGGCAAGCCGCGGTCCTCGCTCGAGTGCGCGAAGCTGCTGTTCGGACGGCCGGGCTGGGAACTCGGCGTCACCGGCGTCGCCCTGATCGAGGACCAGGGCGGCGAGCGCAAAGTCCCCGGTAAGGCCGATACCTGGGAGATGACCGGCCCCCAGCGCTGGTACAACCTGCTGCTGGTCCGCGACCTCGAATGGGACGAGCGCCGCGACAATCTCATCGCGTGGCGCGAGGACGATCCCGAGAGCTTCGAATGCCGCTGGTACGGGCCGGGTGAGCAGGCGGCCGAACCTCCGGTCGACGCCATGATGGAGCAGCGGGTCTTCTGGCATGTCTACGACCCGCTCGAGGACCGCTGGTATTACCCGCCCGACCCGCTGAACGGGAGCCTGCTGCGGAGCGAGTGCACCGGCTGGCGCGGGACCTCGATCTACGGCTACCGCCCCGCCTCGCCCTTCCCGGTCGACCCCAACCACCCCATGAGGCACGGCACGATCACCTTCGGCTGAGGCGAGGCGCAATCACGACCTTCAAGGTTTTCCCGAATCACGAAACACGAGACACGAAATACGGCTTTTAAGGTTTTCCATGCCCAACGAACAAATGATGGCCCTGGGCGAGTACCGCTTCAGCGTCTCGACCGCCGCCTACCACGAGCTCACCCGCTCGGCCGAGTACCGCTGGGCGGCCCAGGAGCGGCTCGGGCGGCTGCCCGCGCGGCAGTACCTGGGTCCGGGCGCCGAGACGGTCTCGCTGAGCGGAGTCATCCACCCGTACTACCGGGGCGGGCTGGGCCAGTTGGACCGCATGCGCGCCGAAGCCGGCCGTGGCGAGCCGTTGGACCTCAGCACCGGCGACGGAACCATCATGGGCAAGTGGGTCGTCACGCGGATCGAGGAGACCCGCCGCGTGCTGGACGCCGACGGCGCCCCCCGCCGCGTCGAGTTCCGCCTCCAGCTCGCAAGATACGGCGAAGGCCAGAACCGCAGCCTGCAACAGATCGTCTTCGGAGGGGATTGATGGCGACCTACCGGACTAGGGAAGGGGACGTGATCGACGCCGTCTGTCGGCGCCATTACGGCCGCGAGGCGGGGGCCGTCGAAGCCGTCCTGGAAGCCAATCCGGGACTGGCCGAGCTCGGCCCCGTGCTGCCCGCCGGCACGCTGGTCGAACTGCCCGATCTGCCCCGCCCGCTGGAGACCATTCCTACCGTGAAACTGTGGGACTGATAGTGGCTCATATCTTTTGCAGCGTAGACGAGGAACTGTTCGACGCCCTCAGAGAAACTGCTGAGGAAATGAAGATTCCGTTCCGTGAGGTCGTGGGAAACGCCCTGCGCGCGGGACTGATCAAAATAGTTGACGATCTGTTTGAGGAAAGCGAATGACACCCCAATTCCGGATCATCGTCGACCGGCATCAGGACGTGACCGCGGCGATCCGCGAGCGCCTGCTGAGCCTGCGCGTCAGCGACGAGGAGGGTTACAACTCGGACGCTGTCGAGATCCGTCTCGACGACCGCGGCGGGACGGTCGATCTGCCTCGCCGGGGCGCCGAGCTGACGGTCGAGCTGGGTTATGACAAGGTGCCGGAGGCCGAACGGCGGAACGGCCTGAAGCCGGGCCGGGTTCGGATGGGACGCTACACCGTCGACGAGGTCGAGCTCTCCGGGCCGCCCGCCACGCTCGCCATCCGCGCCAAGGCCGCCGACATGCGCGCCGCCCTGAAGCAGCGCCGGACCCGCTCCTGGCGCGACGTCCTGCTCGGCGACCTCGTCAGGACCATTGCCCGCGAGTACGGCCTCGACCCGCGCGTGGCGGAGGAGCTGGCGAAGATCGTGCTGCCGCACGTCGATCAGACCGACGAGTCCGACCTGCACCTGCTGACCCGCCTGGGGGAACGCTACGACGCCGCGGCCAGGCCGGCCAACGGACGGCTGGTGTTCGCGCGGCGCGGCGCGGCGATGAGCGCCGCCTCCGGGCCCGTCACCGCGGTCCGGATCGCCCGCGAGCAGGCCGGCGATTACCGCGTCACCCTCGCCGACCGGCCCGGCTACCGTTCGGTAAGAGCGTACTGGTACGACACGGCCGCGGGACGGAGGGTGGAAGTGACGGCCGGGGATGGCGAGCCGGTCTACGCCCTGCGCGACGACCATGCCGACGAGGCGACTGCCCGCGCGGCCGCGAAGGCCCGCCTCGACGCCCTCGAGCGCGGCTCGGCAACCCTCGGCCTTACCCTCAAGCCGGGCGTGCCCACCGTCAGCGCCGAAAGCCCGCTCACCCTGAGCGGCTTCCGCAACGGCGTCGACGGGCTCTGGATCGCCGCCCGCGTCAGCCACGAGATCGACAACAGCGGCTACTCCACCCGTGTCGAGGCCGGGACGCCGACGGCCGGGTGAAACGAACCCGCCCTTCGTCCCGAGATCCGCTCGGGGCGGCAACGCGCCGGAATTTTTCCGAAAGACCCGGGAGGCCCCCTCCCGGACTGCGGCGGGCTGTGGAAGGGGGACCCTTGGGGGACCTTCCTTCGGGACCAAAAAAGTTTGGGCGCGCCCTGCCGGGCGCTTGCATCCTCCAGGTCTTTCCGTTGCTCTCTTCAGCCCTTGAGTTCGTTGAGAACCCTCATCCCGAGAACGGTGACGACACCGGCATACAGCGCGGTGCTGAGGCTGCCGACGATGGAGTTCAGGTAACCGCCTATCGCGGGGATGTTGTTCAGCACTCCCGAACCTGCGGCAGCGCCGACGGCGATAGCCACGACCAATAAGGATGACGCGTCCTCGCCGGACATCGCCGCATGCACCAGGCCAAGAACGACCAGCAACAGCGGTACGATGCCTTCCGGCAAGTCAGGTACGAAGGCCGCCACGACTGCCAGTAGAAGTACCAAACCAGAGATGACTCTTGTCGCCATTTTTTCTCCTTCACTTTGGGTGGTGGATGGCATCGCGCTATCGACCTGCCACGATGCGCATCGAAAGCCACCAAAGGGTACCACGAAGGGAACCCGGATGCGCAAACTTTTTTTGGAATTTTCCGGCCTCTCGTGACGCGTGATGAAAGGCCGTGATGCATGGCGCGAAGGGAGGGCGGCTCACCGGTTGTAAAGCGATTCTTTCTTCAGCGGAGCCAAGCCGCTTCCGACGGCCCTTCACGAGACAAGAGGCCCCAGAAACGAATCACGGCTATTATGTTTTTCTCGAGACGAGTCATTAGCCGGGCGTTTTGAGGATCGCCCAGATGCGGCGCTCGCTCAAGCCGTATTCCCGCGCCAGCCGCACCACCGACCGACCGGCCTCGTAGCTCCTGATGATCTCGTCGTTGCGGCGGGTGCGCACCGGATCGTCCAGCTTGGCGATGTAGAGCCGCGTGCCTCCGAAGCGGCGAATCAACTTCGTGGCCGCCTCGGTGCCCAGCAGCAGCGACAGGGGATGGCCGGCGCGGTAGCGCCTCGGCACCTTGAGGTAGGCCCCTCCGTGACGGTCCACCAGCGCCAGTGCGCCCTGGCGCCCCGCGACTTCGGCAATGCGTCCGAGCGACGGCGGCATCTCCCGCAGCGGGCCGGACTCCGTTCTCATGCGCCGCCGCCCCTTTGCATAGTTGCTCGGGGGCCGCCCGCCCGCGCTCGGCCGCGCCGCGGAGAGTGTGCGGCCGTCATGCCGCCTCCTGCTCGGCCGGCTCGCCTCCGTCGAGCAGGGCGGCGACCAGCTTGTCGATCTCGCCGTCAGTCGGGATGGCGATCGGTTCGTCGTCGGCCTCGACGGCCAGCGCCCCGATGCGCATCAGGTCGCGGGCCGACAGCTCGCGCAGGGCGCCGCGCATCACCTTCTCGCTGACCCGGATCAGCCGTGCGGCCGCCTCGCTGTCGAGCTTGCGGCGGATTGCGTTGATCGTAGCCGCCTCGTCGTCGAACTCGATCCGTCCGGGGCGCTTGCGCCAGCCGACCCTGATGCCGCTCAGCAGCCGCGTGCGCGGCCGCCGGAACAGAGCCGGCGATGACTCCACGGCGGCCAGCAGCTCAGCGCGGGCGTTGACGGCGGCGCCGATTCGGCGGCGCAAAGCGGCACGGTGGTCGCGCTTGACACGGTCCAGCGCCGCTTGTGCCTCCTCGACCGTCTCGCGCAGGGCATCGCGGCGGCCGGCATACGCGGTTGCCAAGCGCTCGATTTCGTCCATCGAGCGGGATGGTGAGCCATCAGCAGAGCTTGTCATTGCGTGGACCTCCTTTCGGTCTCTTCAAAGCCTGTGTTTAGGGAAAGGTCGTGATTCGTGTCTCGTGCTGCGAACTACGAGACAGGGACCATGAGCGCCGACAGCTTTCTTCCCTCTCGCTACAGGCCCTTCCAGGCCAGCCGACGCACGTTGCGGCCGGGGAATGTCCGCCGGCCACTCCAGCTCCTGCGGCCAGCGCTCGGAGAATTTTTTCAAAAGAACCTCGGCACGGCGCAGAGTAATCGTGCGGCCCTGCTCCAATCGGGCGAAGGTGTCGCCGGAGCCGGTGACGTAGGTCGAGACGGTAGACAGGGTGAGCGCCCGGTGGGCTGCGTACCGCCGGGCCAGGGTGAGTATCGCGTCGCTATTCATATGTAGCGATTATCGCTATTAATAGCGATCACGTCAAGAATTTTTCGCTACACATAAAAAAAACATTTCGCTAAAGTATGCGAATGGACGTGCGTGACATCCCTGCGATCGTCCGGCTCGAGCTCCAGCGCCGGGGCACGAACCCTTTCCGAGCAGCCGTCGAGGCCCGTCTGCCCGGCAACGCGATCCGCTATGTTCTCGAAGGCAGAGAGCCGAAAGTGGGCCGTATGGCGGAGGTCTGCAAGGCTCTAGGCCTGGAGTTTTATATCGGCACGCCGCGCGGCCGGCCGGAGGACGCCACCGGCGGAGACGAAACGGTCCGAGCCGTCGAGGCGGGCCGCCCGCCGCAAGGGGCCGAGCTTTGGGACCGACTGCGGGCAACGGCGCAGGAGCTGAACCGCTTGCTCGAGCCGCCCGCCGCGGCCGGGGTGATCGACTTTCCGGTGCGGCAGGTGGACCGCATGACTTTGTCCGTCGCGGCCGGCGGCGGCGCGGCGGAGATGGACGAAGCGGTGGTCGACCACCTCACGTTCCGTCGCGACTGGCTGGACCGCAACGGGCTCGATCCGAGCCAGTGCACGGTGGTGGACGTGCAAGGCGAGTCGATGGAGCCGACCTTGCCTGAGGGCTGCACGATCCTGGTGGACCGCGCCCGACGGCGACGCCGCGCCGACGGCATCTTCGTGGTGCGCACCGCTGACGGCGTGGTGGTCAAGCGCGCCGGCAAGAACGCCTCAGGCGCCTGGTTGCTGATCAGCGATCACCCGGCCTGGGAGCCCGCGCCCTGGCCGCGGGACGCCGTGGTCATCGGCGAGGTGAAGTGGATGGGAGTGACGTTGTAAAGCCGGGTCTCGAAAAAGCCGTGGCTCGTGTCTCGGAAAAAATCATAAAGGGTGTGATTCGTCCGATACAGTGGGCTCAGCCAGCAGCCGCAACGCTTCCGGGATCGGCTGGAGCGAGCCGTCAGTAGGCCACCCGCGCTACTTCCCACGAAACACAAGTCAAGAAAGATGGTCAACTTGCTAACTCGGCGGTTCTCCAGCACCAAGTTGCATCGATTTCTTGACGGATCGGTGATCTTGGCGGCCGTGGCGACCGTCCCGATCATCGTCCTCCAGACCTCCGGTCACACGTCTCCCGCTGTCGTCGCGATCGATTGGATGATATGGGCCATCTTTGCAATCGACCTTGCGGCGGGCGTCGCCGGCGGCAGGAGGCCGCGCCTCCATCGCGTTCTCGACGCGTTGATCGTGGTTACGAGCTTCCCACTGCTTCCAGACCTTCTGTCCACAACCCGCTTGATTCGTCTCACGCGCTTGTTCCGGGTGGTCCGGGTCGTGGCGGTGGTCGGTCGAGCCATTCCTGCTCTTCGCGCCACGGTAGGGCGCACGGGCTTTCTTTATTTTGCTGGACTGGTTCTCCTGATCGTGATTGCCGGCGCCGGTATCCTCACGATCGTGGAGCCCGAAACGGCGGGGTTCTGGTCGGCTGTATGGTGGGCGCTGGTCACCACCACCACGGTTGGTTACGGGGATATCGCCCCCGTGTCCCTGCCCGGCCGCGTGATCGCCGTGGTGTTGATGGTTTGCGGAATCAGTCTCATCGGCGCCCTGAGCGCGTCGATCGCGGCCTATTTTGTAGGGTCCGACTCGGACGAGCGGCTGCGACGAATCGAAACGCGCCTGGAACGGATCGAACAGGAGTTGAAAGCGGAACGGACAAACAGGAAATGAATCGGCTGCGCTGCTCCTTCTTCACAGGATTTGCCACTGGCAGGAGTTCTGCTGGCGGAAGAACCGTCGCGGCCGTCCATGACGGCATGTTCCGGCGCTTCGCCGAAGCGGCCGGGCAGCCGCAATGGGTCGAGGATGCGCGCTTCGCAATGGCCGACCCGTTGCGAGCGGAATGCGGCGAGGCTTCTGGATGATCCGGAATTTCTCCCGCCGGGCCTTGCGAATCGCGGTAAAGCTGATCCTGATGCTGGCGATCGCCGGCGTGGTCATGTTCTTCTGGTTCCGCACCTCGCTGCCCCGGCTCGACGGATCAGTGACCGTCGCCGGTCTTGAGCAGCCGGTCTCGATCGTGCGCGACACGCGCGGCATCCCGCACATCTACGCCAAAACCGAAAACGACGCCTGGTTCGCCCTCGGCTATGTCCATGCGCAGGACCGGTTGTTCCAGATGGAGATGCAGCGGCGGATCGTACAGGGCAGGCTGTCGGAAATCATCGGCGCCTCAGGCCTGTTGTCCGACCGGCTGTTCCGCTCCCTCGGCCTGTACCGGCGCGCGCAGGAGAGCTTGAAACATCTGCCAGCAGAGCCGTTCAAAATGGTCGAAGCTTACACGGCCGGGGTGAACCAGTGGCTGCTGACCCGCAACGGCACGCTGCCGCCGGAATTCAACCTGTTCTTCGTGGAATTCGAGCCCTGGGACCCAGCGGACACCATCGTCTGGGGCAAGCTGATGGCGGTCCGGCTGTCGACGGACTGGAAGAGCGAGCTGCTCCGGGCACGGATTGTCCAGGAGGCCGGCGAGGCATCCATCCCGGTTCTTTTCCCTCCCTATCCGGGCGACGCGCCCATAACGATCAAGTCCTACGAAGAGGGCCTGCTGAAAGAACTGGATCTCGGAGCGCTGTTAGCCGCCCTGCCGCATGAAGTGCTCGGCGCGGGGGCCTCCAACGCCTGGGCGCTCAGTCCCGAGCGGACGGACACTGGAGCGGCAATTCTGGCGAGCGATCCTCATCTCGACATGAATGCGCCAGTGCTGTGGTATCTCGTCCAGATTAATGCTCCAGGTCTGAGTCTCAATGGCGCCACCGTGCCGGGCGGGCCGTTGCTCATTCTGGGTCATAACCGCCACATCGCCTGGGGTATGACGTCCGCCCACATCGATACCGACGACATCATCCTGGAAAAACTCGATCCGAGCGATCCGACCCGCTACCTCGTTGGCGACAAGTCGCTTGCCTTCGACATCCGCACGGAAAAGATCAAGGTTCGGTTCGGTGAGGATGTACAGCTTACGATCCGCGAATCGCGCAATGGGCCGGCGCTCGACTTCGGTGATGACTTGAAGGATCTTGAGAAGAAGGAACAGCGCGTCGCCGTTCTGCGCTCGCCCTGGCTGAGCCGGGCGGACACCAACTCCGCCAGCTTTGCCGGGATCAATAAGGCGAAGAACTGGGACGAGTTCAGAAACGCCCTGCGCCTGTTTGTCGGTCCGGTGCAGAATTTCGTCTACGCCGACAAGGCCGGCAACATCGGCTATCTCGTTCCCGGCGTCATCCCGGTTCGCAAGCTCCCGGACTCCGGCTATTTGCCTCAGGACGGCTCCGATCCCGACAGCGAACTGACCGGCTACATTCCCAACGACGCGCTGCCGCAAAGCTACAATCCACCGGACGGCGTGCTGATCACCGCCAACAACAGGATCGCCGGCGGCGACTATCCCTATTTCCTGTCGAAAAGCTGGGGCGACCATTATCGCGCGACACGGATTGCGCAACTCGTGGCTGCGAAACGGCGGTTCACGCCGGACGAGATCGCCCGGATGCAGGCTGACCATGTCTCGCTCGCCGCGCGAGCTACCCTGCAGCCGATGCTGAAGTTCGAACCGGCCGGCGAACTGCAACGGCGCACTATCGAAATGATGAAGGGCTGGGACGGCGCCATGGCGCTCACCCGGCCGGAGCCGCTGATCTACACCGTCTGGTTCTACGAACTGAACCGCCGTCTCTACGGCGACGAACTGGGCGATGTCGCCGACCGATTTGTTTCCTACCGTCCGGAAGTGGTCATCAACATCCTGACAAACCACCGGGAATGGTGCGACGATGTCCGGACCGGAGCGACGGAGGACTGCCCGGCGATTCTGCAGCAGAGCCTGACGGCGGCGCTGGATTTCCTCTCCGACAAGCTGGGCGACAATCCGTTTTTCTGGCGCTGGGGCGATCTGCATTATGCCGAAATGAGGCACCAGGCCTTCAGCCCGATTCCGCTGCTCAACCGGCTGACCACGATCCGGATCGCCGCCAACGGCTCCCGCCATACGGTGAACAAGGCAGCGATGGACTACCGCGACGCCAATCCGTTCGTGGCGCGGCAGGGCGCGGGTTTCCGCGGCGTCTACGATTTCTCCGACCTGAAAAAATCCTGCTTCACCATCAGTAGCGGCCAGTCCGGCAACCCCTATTCCTTTTATTACGACAACCTAGTGCAGGACTGGCGCGACGTGCGCCACTGGCGGTTGGCGCCGGATGAAGCAGCGGCGCGGCAGAGCGCCGTCGGCGTGCTGACCTTGTCTCCGAAAACCTCGAACGCTCCGGGATCCGACGAATGACCGTCGCCGCGCAGGATATCCGCGAAGCCGCCGACCCCGCACTCGCGCTTTCTGTCCGGCGCGTGACCACAGTGGTGTTGATGGTTTGCGGAATCAGTCTCATCGAGGCCCTCGGCGCCTCGATCGCTGCCTATTTTGTAGAGACCGTCTCGGACGGGCGGCTGCAACGAATCGAACAGGAGTTGAAAGCGAAACGGACAATATCAGGAAATGACTTGCCTGCTCTGCTCTTTCCTCGATGCCGAAGTCGTCGGCGAGGTGAATGGGGATAAGGCCGCGATTCATGTTTCGGGAAAGGCCGTCGGAAGTGGCCCGGTGCCACTCAACAAAGAAACGCCTGACGGTGGGTGAACCCTCGCCCGCTTGCGGCGCGCATCACGAAGCGCCCGTCGAGCCGCAGGAGCCCGTGCTAGGCATCACGAGACAAGAGACACAGCCTTCTACAGGCCGGCCTCGGTGGCTTCGATCAATTCATCCACGACCCTTCTGAGCGCCTCTTCGGGCGTAGCTCCGCACTGCAGCGCCGCTCGATAGGCCTCGACCTGCAGGTGGGAGCTGGTTCCCCGCGAGATGATGTTTCGGGCGTGTTCGATCTCTTTCACGCAATCGAAGAACTCCGCATCCTCGCGCAGGATGCCGAGCAGTTCTTCCATGAGGTCGGAGAAGGGGACGATCTCTCCCCGTCCGAAGTCCACCATGCCCTGGTCCAGGCCGTAGCGCTGCGCCCTCCAGCGATTCTCTTCCACCAGCATCCGTGCGTAGACCCGCCAGCGCTGGTTGTCCCGCCGCAGCCGGTAGAGCATGCGGCACACGCAACGGAACAGCGCGGCGCAGCAGATGGCATCGTCGATGCGGGTGCAGACGTCGGTGACCCGCATCTCCAGTGTCGGGAAGCGGGCGCTCGGCCTGACGTCCCACCAGATCTTCGTGGCGTCCTCGAGAAGCCCCGCGGCGATCATCAGCTCGACGGCGCGTCGGTATTCTCCGTAGCTCGCGAAGTTCTCCGGCAGTCCGGTCCGCGGCAGCTCATCGAAAACGCATAACCGGTACGAGCGGAGTCCTGTCTCGGTGCCTTCCCAGAAGGGTGAGGACGTGCTCAGGGCGAGAAGATGGGGCAGGAAATACGGGACCTGGTTGAAGAGATCGATGCGGAGATTGTCTTCTTCGATGCCGACGTGGACGTGCATGCCGCAGATAAGCAGCCGGTGCGCGACAACCTGCATGTCTTCCTGCAGGATGCGGTACCGCAACTTGTCAGTGGGCTTCTGCTTGCGCCATTGAGCAAAGGGATGCGTCGACGCAGCAATCGGCGCCAGACCGTGTTCACGGGCGATCTCCGCAACGGTGCGGCGCAAGTGCATCAAGTCGGCCCGCGCCTCGGCGATGGATCCGCAGACCGAGGTTCCGACTTCAATCTGCGTGCGAAGGAATTCCCGGCTGAAGTGGCCTCTGAGCCGTTTCTCGTAGGCGTCGATGAGTGCGGGCGGCGGCTCGCTGACCAGATCCCGCGACTGCCGGTCGACGAGAAGGTACTCTTCCTCGATCCCGATGCTGAAGCTGGGCTCTCGCAGCGGCATCAACCCACTCCGGGCAGCGAGCGCAAGTTGGAGACGACGCCTGCCAGGGCATCGCCGAGCATATCGGCATAGAGTTCGATTCCGGCCCGGTCGCGGATCAAGTCTTCGCGGATTTCGACGAGGGCGCTGGGAATCCCCACGGACGAGGCGTGGAACTCCTGCGAGAAGTCGAAATGGTCTCGGGCTGAATAGGGCTCGTTGTCGCCGACGACCACTCCCGGGTTGGCGCGAAGCACTTTGATGAGAGGCCGCGCCACCCGTGGGTCCTGGTCCCAGAGCACTCCGAAGTGCCAGGGCCGTGCGCAACCGTTCAACTTGGGCGTGAAGCTATGGATGGCTGCGAAGATCGGTGTGGAGCCTGCGCGCCGGATGTGTTCGAGGACGCTCGCAATGGCCTGGTGGTAGGGCTTGAACAAAGCCTCGGCGCGGCGAGCTGCCTCCGACGGATCGAGTCCGAGATTGCCCGGGATGACCGTGCCGTCACTGACTTCCAGGATGGACGTCTCGGATCCGGGCTTGCGGTTGCAGTCGATGACGAGGCGCGAATAGCCGCTAAACACGGCCGGAGCATCGAACCGCTCCGAAAGCCGGCGCGTCACTGCAGCGGCGCCGATGTCCCACCCGATGTGGCGCTCGAGATCCCGCGAGTCGAGCCCGAGATTGCCCAGAGACTCGGGCACGGCATGTGAGGCGTGGTCGCAGGTGAGCACCAGCGGAGTGCGACCGGCCGCGTTGACGATGCAACAGGGGGGCGGCTCGTGCTCCGCCAGCAGTGGTGCATGCCTCGTTGGGGGCCTCTCCGCAGTCTCGATTTCACCTCTCACGGCCGCATCTCTGACCAAAGCTCGATTCGGAATTGACGCCGGCTGGGCTTCGCGCCCTCAAGTTCGCTTCGCGCCCTCAAGTTCACAGCGAGAGCGGCTCGAGGCGGCGAGTGAAGAAGCTCTCGTTCAGATGTTTCAAGATCGATTCCTGGCATTCTAGCAACATGCCGAGGCGTGAATGAATGAAAGGCCGTATTTCGTAGTCCGGGTCGGCAAACTTCTTGAGCGGCGCAGGAACACTTCCGGCGACCTTTACCGAGACACGAAACATTGGAAATGGCATGGTTCTACATTCGGAACAGGCGCAGATGAAGTTCAGCGGATCGGAGGAAGAGCTGCGACGACGGCTGAGCGACGACTCGGTCGTTGCCTACTTGAAGGAAGTCGCTCCCCGTATCGCCGCCAGAGGCAATCTGCGAAGATGTGCCCTGGAGCACAGGGTCGATCAGGAGGACGAAGGTGACGAAGATCAGGTTGATCGTGGGCCTGCTGGCCGCTTTGACCGCCTGGGCGGAGTCAGGACAGCGGGCGGGAGAATCACGGGAGTTCGACGGGATGGAGTTCGTGTGGGTGCCCTCGGGGGAGTTCCCGATGGGCTCGGCCAGCCCTGAAGCCAGGGATAACGAGCAGCCGGTGACGCAGGTTCGGATCAGCCGGGGGTATTGGCTGGGCAAGTATGAAGTGACACAGGGGGAGTGGCAGGCGGTGATGGGGTCGAACCCGTCGAGGTTCTCGGGGTGCGGGAACTGTCCGGTGGAGAAGGTTTCCTGGGATGATGCGCAGGAGTTCATCAGGCGGCTGCACCAGCGGGCAGGCGGGGCGCGGTACCGGTTGCCGACGGAGGCGGAGTGGGAGTACGCGGCGCGGGCGGGGACGAGCGGGGACCGCTACAGCGGGAATCTGGACGCGATCGCGCGTTACGGTGAGGGCCTCGATGGCAGCACGCATCCGGTGGGCCGGAAGGAGCCCAACGCGTGGGGACTGCACGACATGCTGGGGAACGTGTACGAGTGGGTGCAGGACTGGTACGGCGGCTATCCAGGAGGAACGGTGACGGATCCTCAGGGTCCGGATTCAGGCTCGAGCCGGGTGTTTCGGGGCGGCAGTTGGTTCAGCCCCGCCAGGAACTGCCGTGCGTCGTATCGCTACGACTTCTCGCCCGGAGCGCGCAACTTCATTCTCGGCGTCCGTCTGCTGAGGACGGAATAACCCTTTTGCTATTTCCCGGTTTCCCGGCGCGGAGCGAAGCGACCGGGGGCGTGGAAGTGTCGGCAGCAGGAAAGGGGTCGTCTCGAAAGCTCTCTCGCTGTGGTTTTTGTGCGATTCAATATGGGACAGTGAAAACGACTATCGAACTCCCGGATGATACTTTCCGGAAAGTCAAGATACTTGCCGCCAGCCGAGGTATGACACTGAAGCGGTTCTTCACCGCCGCGCTGGAGGAAAAACTCCGCCGTTGCGCCCACTCCGGACCGGCTCGCGAGCAGGAGCCGCCCTGGATGGCCGGGTTCGCCGCGCTCGCCGATCTCTCCAACGAGAACCGCCGTGTCCTCGGCTTGATCGAGGAGGAGTTCGAAACGCTCGCTCCGGAAGACCTTGCATGATCCTCGATACCAACGCCTTGTCCGCTTGGGCGGAAGGTCGTCCGGCGGTAGAGGACTCCCTGCGATCCGCTGGCCGGCTCGTCGTTCCCAACATCGTTCTCGGCGAGTACTATTTCGCCAATCGCGCCATCGCAACTGCTATGAGGACTGGCTTCGCCGCTACCTGCCGCTGGCCGAAATCGCTACGGTTACCTACGCGACGGCGGACGACTACGCCGCCATCCGCCTGGAACTGAAACGCTCGGGCCACCCCCTGCCGTCCCATGATGTCTGGATCGCCGCGCTCGCCCGCCAGCACGTTCTGCCGGTGTTGAGCAACGATACCCATTTCGACATGGTTGCTCACCTCGAGCGCATCGCCTTCTCTCCGGCGGATTGAAAGGCATAGAGGCCATGTCTCATGTTTCGTGACGCGTGACTCGTGATGTGTGGCGCATGCGGCTGCGGCTTCCTGCGAATGGCTTACGGCTCGACAGGTATTTCGTGATGTGCGTCTCGAAGGGGAGGGGTTTAATCGGCCGTCGGGCGTTTCTTTCACGAGCGGAGCCAAGCCACTCCCCATGGTTCTTCTCGAGATCCGAAACACGGCCTTTTATGTGAAAGCCCCTTCGCAGCCCGCCTTTTCCAAATTGCGGGATGGTGAATCTGATAGGTTGGGTCCATGGCAAGAAGCAAGGCCGGCAGCGTCGAGGACTACCTGGAAGAACTTCCCCGGCAGCGCCGAGAGGCCCTGCAGGAGGTGCGCAAGGTCGTCTTGGACAACCTTCCGGCGGGATATGTCGAGACCATGAACTGGGGCGTGATCACGTATGAAATTCCCTTGGCGCGATTTCCCGACACGTACAACAAGCGCCCTCTGATGTATGCCGCACTGGCGTCTCAGAAAAACCACATGTCGCTCTACCTGATGTGCGTGTACAGCCACAAGGAGTCCCAGGTCCGGTTTGAGGAGAAATTCAAGGCCAGCGGCAAGAAGCTGAACATGGGCAAATCGTGCGTTCGCTTCAAGAGAGTGGAAGACCTGCCCCTGGATGTTGTCGGCGAGGTCATTGCGGGAACCTCTGTTGATGCCTATATCAGGTTCTACCAGGAATCCCGAACGAAGCGGAAGACTTCCGCGTGACGCATGGATTGACCGCGGTTTGGGCATTTTGTCCCCGTGGGCATGGGCATCTCCCGGATGCCCGCAGCGGTTTGAACAAGGCTGGACAAAGCAATTCATCAGTGACGGCACCTTGGCAGCCTTTGGTGGATGCCTATGACGTAACGAATCACGAAGAAAGCTGAGATTCGTGATGCTCGGCGCAAACGGGATGGGTTTCACCGGCCGTCAGACGTTTCTTTTCTTCACCGAACCAGGCCCCCCGCGACTCCTTTTCCCGAGATACGAAACATGAACACAAACCACGGCTTTTTTGGACATTCCTGAGACACAGGACACGAAACACGAATCACGGCTCTTTCGGTCTTTCGCGACCTCTCCGATTCTGATAACCTTGCCCTTATCATGCGACGTCAAGCACTTTTCTTATCAATCCTTTTGACCTTCCTGGCCGCCGCGCCTGCTCTCGGCAGCCATCCGGACGCTGAAGCGCTGACTTGTGCGGACCGCTCGGTCAGCGCCAGGGCCGTGCGCACGACACAGGACGTTCAGGCGTTCGTCCAGTGCGCCTACGAGTTCGTCCAGGAAGCCGGGTTCGAAGAGGCCCGCAGAGCCTTCCACGAAGACGAGCGTTGGAGAAGAGGCCCGATCTATGTCTTCGTCTCCGAAGTCACAGCGATGACCGATCAGACGCGAAGCCTCGTTTTCCCTCCCGACCCGTCGAGGGAAGGAACAACGTTCGGACAGCTACTGCTCGACGCCTTCGGGAACAACTACTACCAGGAACGGCATCGCATCCTGAGCACTGTCGGCGAGGGCTGGATCTATTACGCCTTCACCAATCCTGCGACGGGCCGGGATGAGCCGAAGGCCTCCTACATCAAGAGCATCGACTGGGACGGTATCCCGGCCGCGATCGGCTCGGGGATCTACCGCCGCGACATTCCTGGATCCTGCGAGAGCGAAGAGGTCAACGCCATGGGTCTCGATGCCGACCCTTCCGACGAGAGGCTGCAGGAGTTCGTCCGCTGCGCGGCCATGGAGTTGGAATCGAAAGGCTATTTCGCCACGATCCCGCTGTCGACCGATCCGCGTTGGAAGCATGGTTCGATCTACTTGTTCGGTGTGGACACGTACGGCAGCGCGCTGTTCAGCGGCGATCCCGACAGCGGGCAGCCCGGCGCCGGCGCTTCGGAGCTGAACGACATGATGGACGGCCCCTTCGGGGGCCGGGACGTGGTGAGCGTGGGCGATGCGTTCGGGGAAACCTTGCTGTACTACACGGCGCGGAATCCGGGCAACGGCGAGATGCAGAGCAAGGTGACGTTCGTCAAGAGGGTGGTGGTCTTTGGCCTGCCGGTGCTGATCGGAGCCGGATATTATCCGGGTTATGTGCCCCGGCCCGACTACGGTATCTTCCCCTTCTAGTTTTTTTCTTCGCTGCCAAGGTTCACATTCGAGTCAAGTTGACGCGTCGATCAGTTGTCCTGCTTGTCGGTCTGAGGACTTCCTCGCTAGCATTGGAGTGGAATAAAAGGCCGTGATTCGTGTCTCATGATGCGCGGCGCGAAGTCAGGCGCCGGTGTAACCTTGGCGTTTGTCAGGCAAGCGCCGCGTTACAGGTGGAACCGGACGCCTCCTTCAATCTGGTCGGAATCGATCGGCTGTCCTCGACTTGAGCGAAAGCGATAGCCGAAGCGGAACTCCATGCGCCGTGAGACTCGAGCGGAGAGGCCTGCCATGATCTGATAGGCAAACCGGGTGTCGTCGTAGGTGACCGTGGTCATGAGGGAGAGCGGATCGCTGGTGTTTCCAGAGCCGGGTGGGGGGGAATCTACCAAACCGGTGAGGAAGTCGGGAAGCACGGTCTCCAAGGTGACGGTGGAGTTGATGACCCCATCATGGAAGAAGGATCCCAGGCCGAAACCGGCATAGGGACTCACTTTCCATTTGGGGTAGCGGTAGTAGACATTGCCCATCAGGGACTGGGTCTTGATGTCTCCGTCGATCCCTATGCCGATCGGGATACGGGCGGAGACTTCAGAACCTGTGGAGCCCGAATTGAAGCCCTGGGAGAGATTTACAGAGGGACCACCGACAGCGGCTTTCTGGTAACCCCATTCCATCTCGGTAGAGAATCCCTCCTTGAAAGAGTAGCCGAATGCCGCCGAGAATCCGGCTCCCGCTTTGAAATCGCCCCCCGCGCCACCGGCGTCCGATGGACGCTTGGGGTCGTATGGGAAAACGGCTGATCCAGCAAAACCGACAAAGAACTCCCCATCTCCTTCAGTATTCTCAGCGCTCAGAGGACTGTACGAGGACAGGAAGAAGAATAGGAGCAGGGAGCATCGAAGGAGTTTCATTTCCACCTTCCACGTGTCTCGTGATCCTGGTCCCGGAAAAACCATCGGAAGTTGTCCGGCGCCGTGCGACAAAGAATCGCCCGAGAAACAGTTACCCTCTCGCTGTCACATCGTGCATCAAGTATCACGGCCGTTCTTCCTCATCTTCGACTGCATAACCTGGAAGGCTTACGGGCGGGGCAAGGGTTCAGCATCGGCTTGCAGCGCAGGAGTCTGGGACACGTACTTCTCTACGATAGGGAACAGGTCTTCACCTTCGAAGATGCCGCGATTCGACAGTTTGTAGCGGTAGTCCTCTTTGATCCAGCCCTTCTGATCAATGATGAAAACGTGGGGTACTTCGAATCTTGGCCGCTCCGGAGTGAGCTTGAGGTAGGAGATCGCCACTTGTCCGCAGTCGAACAGGATCACGTTGTCTTGCAGGTTGTTCCGCGAATGATATTGCGCCACGGTCGCCTGGGTTTCAGGCGATGAATTCACGATCGACAGCACCTGGATCCGGTCCTGATACTTCTGCTGCACTTGCGACAGCACCTTCGAGAAACTGCTGCAGTGGGGGCAGGTGGTCTTCATGATGTTGAGCAGTACGACCTTGCCTCGATAGTCGTACAGGTCGTGATGTTTCAGGTCCGAGTCGGGCAGTGAAAAACCCGGAGCGCGCCGATTGGAAAGCTCGTCCGATGCCCAAGCCGTGGCCGCGAGCACGAGAGCCCATCCACATACGAGAACACTTCTTCGCATGATTAGCACCTTAGCAGAACAGTCTGTGATATCGTGTGGCCCATCACACTGAGAATCCCCTTCGTGTTGAAACACCGTCATCCGGCAGTGTCTTCACTACGCTCAGGCTTTCGTTTGTCGGCCGGAATAGGAACCACTCCCGAATTTTCCAGGTTAAACAGACCGCGGCACCCGGGCAAACACAGGGCAACTTCAAGATGAAGCAGCGCAGAATCGCTGTTGTCGTCGCCGAGGAATTGGTGAGCACTGTACAGGCCATTCTGAGTCTGAGAATCGGTTTCGTTTTCATTTTTTTTGTAACCGGTGTGTTTTGGATTTTCACGGACACGGCGCTTGCTCAGGGGTCGAGGTTCTATGTCGGTGTTCCTGTGATGGCCGAGCGTCTGGATGTTTTCTATGAGAAAACCGTCGACAACACCGACCCGCGCAACATTTCACCGAGCAAGGGAAGGGTATATCGGGCAGACGATTCCTCTGCCGGCACGGCAGGGGGCGTTGGTTTCTTGGCTGGCTACCGCATTCCTCTGGGCCCGAGCGGCGTCTTTCTGAGCGGCGAGCGGCGAGGGTGACTTGACCTTTCCCAGCGGTGCGGTGCAGGGGCACTTCGACGGCGCAGGGGCCTCAGAAAGCCGCTCGCAACTGGGGGAAAATTGGCCCGAGGATTGGTCCTTCGAAAAGAACAGAAGCTATGGCTTGACGGTGCGGTTGGGTGCCGGAATTCCGACGGGCTTCGGCTTGAGCGTGTATGCCCTCGCCGGCCTGCGACGCCTCGACGCGACGCTGAGTGCGGATTATGTCGGATGCTTCAGTTCTGAGTTATGTACGGCCACGGAGGAATTTACCTCGGGAACGTTCAGCTATGACGAGGGTTTCACCGGGTGGACAACCGGCGGCGGCCTGGAAAAAAAGCTGTGGAACGCTGCCATTCGGGGCGAACTGCGCTACACCGATTACAGAAGCGCAGGTAGGGTTGTTCCGTACGACGACCTTGGAATCAAGGTGCCGATCGACCTGGAAGCGGACGGAATCGGCTTGCTGGTGAGCCTGCTCTGGTATTTCTGAGTTCCAGCCCGTCCTTGGGGTCTTGAGCCCGACTCTCCCGGAGGCCGATGGTGATGCTGCGGCGTCACATTGCCGGCGGATCTTGTGACGGAGCCCCGGACATGTCGGCGCACTGCATCTGCTCGGCGTGATTCATGCCCAGGCGGACCGGCTCTGGTCTACTCCTTCACCCACTTCTGCAACAGAGGGGGGCTGAGGCGCGGAGACCGGGTCAGTCCGGCGAACACATTGCCCAAGTCGTCCGCTCCCACTCCTTCCGGGTTGATACCGTCGATGAAGGCCCAGAGGGAGCCGTCCTTGGCGCTTCCGATCCGAACCCCGTTTTTCCATCCGGGATTGACCAGCACTCCGGCGATCTTCCTGTTCGATTCCGAGTCCGCCACATACAGGATGTCATCCCCGGCGATAGCCACCCCGCTCGGCCTTCCGAATTGCTTCCATTCGTCCACGAACCGCATGTCGCGATCGAAGATCTGAATTCGATTGTTGGAACGGTCGGCAACGAAGAGCCGGCCTTGCGAGTCGAAGGACAATGCATGAGGCCCGTCGAATTCGCCAGGGCCGGAGCCCTTCCGGCCCCAGGAGTCGACGTACTTCCCTGAACTCGTGAATCGTACGATTCGGTCGCCGTCTTGCTGGCTGGTTGACGGACGCGGAAAATGCCCATCCGCGATCAAGATGTCGCCGTTAGCAGCGACCGCGCACGCCGTCGGAGCAATGAACGTGTCGGGGCCTGCTTTGGACACACCCGCCTTGCCCAGCGTCAGCAAGAGCTCGCCGTCCGGCCTGAACTTGAAGAATTGATAGCCGCGCCCTGCCTTGGAAGGATCGTCGCCGAAAGGCCCGCTGTCTCCAGCCCAGAGGTTGCCGTCTTGGTCCATGCAAAACCCGTGCGCCTGGACGAACATGCCGTCGCCGAAGGTACTGACGGCCTTGCCGTCGCTGTCGAGCTTGATGATCGGCGGGTCGGATCGATGATGGAGCCACGCTCCGCCCTCTCCATCCGGGATGATCCCGATCGACGCCCCCCAAAGAACGCCCTCCGGCAGATCGCCCCACTCCTCAAGCAGCCGGTAAGGATTATTGAGGGTGGTCTTGGCAGTTTGAGCCGGCAGATCAGCCGTTGCCAGCAAAATCAGTGTGCAGGCGAGCCAGGGCTTTAGGCGGATCGTCTCGAGCATGCGTGTCATCCTCCGAAGGTCCGTTTTACGGGAGTGCGTGACCATGGGTTTCGTCGTGCCCCGACCGCAGTGTACTCGTTTCGATCAGCCTTGGGACGTCAAATCCGATTCGCAGCAACGAAGGATTGCCACACATGCCGATGTCGCTGCGGACAACGTGCTTTTCCGGCTGTCCCCTGATGCAGCTAACCGTGATCCGGCGTCGGGCGGCGTGGTCGTTTACAAGGTTTTGATTCCCTCGGACCGGATGTTCCACCCCTGCAACACCCACAGCGCCCGCAAGGCACGGTTCCTCGACGATGCCTCCGCGTAACCGGTGCCGCGGCTGCCTCCGCCGCCCGCGGAGACGGAATTACTTCACACCCCTGCTAGAAGGGAAAGATCCCGTAGTCAGGCCGGGTCACATAGCCGGGATAATAACCGGCTCCGATCAGGACGGGCAGGCCATTGGCCACGACCCTCTTGACGAACGTCACCTTGTTCTGCATCTCATCGTTGCCGGGATTCCGCGCCGTGTAGTACAGAAGGGTTTCCCCGAACGCATCGCCCACACTCACTACGTCCCGACCGCCGAAGGGGCCGTCCATCATGTCGTTCAACTCGGAAGCACCGGCGCCCGGCTGCCCGATGTCGGGATCGCCGCTGAACAGCGCGTAGCCGTTGGTGTCCAGGCCGAACAAGTAGATCGAGCCATGCTTCCAACGTGGATCGGTTGCCAGCGTGATCGTGGCGAAATACCCTTTCGACTCCAGCTCCATGGCTGCGCAGCGGACGAACTCCTGCAGCCTCTCGTCGGACGGGTCGGCCTCGAGCTCCATAGCGTTGACCTCTTCGCTCTGGCAGGTGCCCGGTAAGTCGCGGCGGTAGATCCCGGCGCCGATCGCGGCCGGAGTGCCGTCCCAGTCGATTGCTTTGACGTAGGAGGCTTTCGGATCATTATTTCCGCTGTCCGGATTGAAGATGGAATAGTAGAGCCAGCCCTCATCGAAGCTGCTCAGGATGCGATGCAGCTCTTGAAAATAGTCGTTGCCGTAAGCATCGATGAAGGGGCCCCAAGGCGTCCCTTCTCGCGATGGATCTGGGGGATAGACCAGAGCCTGCGCCGCATCTCTCATCGGTGTCACTTCGTCGACAAAGACGTAGTACGCACCGCTTCTCCAACGCTCGTCTTCGTGGAAGGCTCGCCGGGCTTCTTCAAAGCCCATTTCCTGGACGTACTCGTAGGCGCACTGAACGAAAGCCCGAACGTCCCCTGTCGTGCGCACGGCCTTGGCGCTGACGGAACGATCCGCACAAGTCAGCGCTTCACTGTCCGGATGGCTGGCGAGAGCAGGAGCGGCGGCCAAGAATAATAAAAGGATTAGTGAGGAAAGTGCTTGACGTCGCATAGTACGGCAAGGTTAGCAGAACCGGATCGGTTTTGGAACCCTGCCGAACCAGCTCTCGGCCGGTCGAGAAGCAGGCATTGCATCAGCAGCGGGGAAGGCGCTCGAGAGGCTGTCGAACCGGGGGTTGGCACACTGCCAGAGCGCCCGGTGGGGACGCCGGCCGGCAGAAAAGTGTCCGAGCGGTTGAAGGGCGTCGAGAGCCTGCAGGATACTTCGCTGTGGAGGATTCCAGAGCCGCTTGCCGTCTGCGAGGCGCATGGGTCGGATGGCACTCCGATCATGCTCAGGCGGCATGGCAATCCGGAGGGTCCTCGGCTGGTCTTGAGCCACGCCAACGGGTTCGCGGCAGATGCGTATTATCCCTTCTGGTCATTGCTTTGCGACCGGTTCGATCTCGTTCTCTACGACCTCCGGAATCACGGCTGGAATCCGGTAGGAGATCTTCGAAGGCACAACATCCCCACATTTGTCCGGGACAACTCATCTATCGTCAGAGCCATCGACCGATGTTTCGGCGTCAGGCCGAAGATTGGGGTTTTTCATTCGTCGTCGGTCCTTCAATCGGTTGAAGAGAAGGAGTTTTCGGCTCTCGTCTTGTTCGATCCTGCGACCTGCGCCAACGCCCGTGAGTCGCACGACATCCAGAAGATGTCGAGCCGCATGGCGGAAAGAGCCCGCAAGCGGCAGGATCGGTTCGAGAGGCGCGAGGAGTTGACGGAACGCCTGCTTCGATCGCGCGCCTTCGAGCGCCTGCTTCCCGGCGCGGCTAATCTGATTGCGCGGACGACGCTGCGCCGTGTGGCCGATGGGAGAACCGCGTACCATTTGTGCTGTCCTCGCGAGTACGAGGCTCAGGTATTCAAGGATCTCTAGCCTGCATTTCTCACCACCCGACAGTCGAAGCACGCGATGCGACCGCCAAGACTTCGTTTCGCTTGCTTGCCGTGCTCGACGTACCGTCAAGTACGCCTGCGCGCGCCAAGCGGCGCGCGCCTCGTCCTGACGGCCCTCTCACGCACTTCACCTCGCCACGTGGTGAGAAATGCAGGCTAGTGTCTGAGGCGGTCACGCAGTTCGGCGACTGACACCGCCGTTTACAGCTGCGGTTACAGCCAGGCGAACTTCACCGCGAAGAGCAGCGCCACAGCGATCAACATCGGGGAGCACTCGCGCCGGCGTCCCGCCATCACCTTGATCAGCACGTAGGTGAGAAAGCCGATGCCGATTCCGTCGGCGATCGAGAAGGTCAGCGGGATGGCGATGACGGTGATGATCGCAGCGGCCGATTCGGTGACGTCGCGCCAGTTCACGTCCACCAGCGGGCGCGCCATCAGGCACGCCACGTAGAGGATGGCGGACGCCGTCGCGTAGTCCGGGATGGACGCGGCCAGCGGTGCGAAGAACAGGCAGGCGACGAACAGCCCGGCCACGGTGACCGCGGTAAGACCGGTGCGTCCACCCGCGCTGGCCCCGGCGGCGCTCTCGATGTAGCTCGTGACCGGCGAGGTGCCGAGCAGGGCGCCTCCTACCGTCCCGGTGGAGTCGGCGATCAGGGCGCGCTCGATGCGCGGAAGCTTCCCGCGGTCGTCGAGGAGCTTCGCCTGGTGAGCGACGCCGATGAGCGTGCCGGCCGTATCGAACAGGTCGACGATCAGGAAAGTCAGGACGACCGCGATCATGCCCGTTTGCAGCGCGCCGGCGATGTCGAGTGCGAGCAGCGTCGGCGTCGGATCGGGCGGCAGCGAGGCGACTCCTTTCCATTCGGAGACGCCGAGAAGGAGACCGGCGGCAGCGACCCCCAACATCCCGATGAGAGCGGCGCCCGGCACCCGGCGCGCGGCGAGCGCCACGATCGCGCAGAAGCCGAGCAGAGACAGCACCGGCCCCGGCGCCATCAGCTCGCCGGTGGTGACCAGCGTCGCCTCGCTGGCCTGGATGATGCCGGCGTTCTTCAGCGCGATGACTCCCAGAAAGAGGCCGATCCCGGCCGCGATGGCCAGCTTGAGCCCCTGCGGGATCGCCTCGACGATCCAGCGCCGCACCGGGAGCACGCTGAGCACGAGGAACAGCACACCGGAGACGAAAACCGCGCCCAACGCCACCTCCCACCTGTGGCCAAGGCCCAGAACGACGCCGTAAGCGAAGAACGCGTTGAGCCCCATGCCGGGCGCCAGCGCGATCGGATAGTTGGCGTACAGCCCCATCACCAGCGTGCTGAACGCGGCGGCCAGACAGGTGGCGACGAACACCGCTTCGAACGGCATGCCGGCGTCGGAGAGGATCTGCGGGTTGACGAAGGCGATGTAGGCCATCGTCAGGAACGTCGTCGCGCCGGCCGTCAACTCCGTGCGCACGTCAGTGCCGCGCTGCGCCAGTCCAAAGAAGCGATCGCAAGTTGCTGTCATAGGTTCCTCGGCTCACCCGTCCCGGTTGACTCCGATCCAGTGGAAAAGGTTCCTCCAGAACGCCCGCTTTCCAAAGGTGTCGCAGGCGGCGCTATGGCCGCTCGGCGTGTCAGGGATCTCCTCGCCGAAACGTTCGCATGCGAAGCGGTGACGCGGGTTGATGTTCCCCTCCAAAGCCGCTGACATCTGAACAGACTTTAATACCCCCGGCATCTCCCGGACATCCCTGGCCGTTCTCGCAAATAAATATCGCAACATCGCAAGTCACGCGCTAATCAAGCCGCGGCTAGTCTTCCCACTCGATGGGGAAGAATTCGCCGGCCTGCTCGGGTGACAACTCGTAGCCGATCAGGTTCACCGCTCGGGCCAAGACAGGATCCCGTCCGGCGGCAAGGTCTTCCTGGGAGGGGATCAGCAGCTCGTCCGGGATAACACCGGCGCGCTCCAAGCGGCCTCCGTCGGACATGATGACATCCGCGTTGGTTATGTTCGCGCCGTACATCACGACACGGCCGACTCCGCTGGAATGGCGATGGACGCGGCTCTGCATCACGGCCCCTGAAGTCTTGTCGCCGATCACCATGCCGCGTTCCTCAATCTGCATGACACGGGCGAACAGTTCCGCAGAAGATCCGGTTTCGCTGTCCACTAACACGACCACTTTTCCCGTGAACGCCCGTCCGCCCTTCGGCTTCGCCATGAGGGGTTTCATTTTCTTCCGTCCGGTGAGATCCGCGATTTTTACCGGTTGCTCAGTGAAGAAATAGCCGCCCAGCGTTTCCAGCGTCTTTACGTATCCCCCGCTATTGCCGCGCAGGTCGAGGATAAAGCCTTCCCGATTCTTGGCGCGCCCCATCATCGATTCGACTTGACGGTCCGCCAGATCGAAGGCCGGCATCTTCCAAATGAACCCATCCTCTCCCAGGCTGAGATACGTATGCCTGTTCTTACGGCCTTCGTTTTGCAAGTCACGGATGTATTCCCAGAACTCGAACTCATCGGTAAGGTCGCGAACGCGAAACCCTTCCGTGATCTTTGCCGGTACATCCACTTGCCTTGACTGGCCACTCGGAGAGACCGTGGTCAGCCGCATGCCGGGTTGGGGCCGCAACGCGTAGTAGAAATAGCGGATCATCTTGAAGCTTTCTCGGGTCGGCTGGTAGCCGTCCAGCACGGCGATCCGGTCACCCGGTTTCAACCCTCTCGCCTCAGCCTCGGACTTGGGCTTGACGGCGGTTATCAAACACTCGTCGCCAATCATCTGCATCTGCCAACCGTACTCCGTTCGAGCTACGCGGCCCGGGGGAATAAACCGGGTGTGGGAATCGTTGAAGTCGACCAGCGCCTGCGCGATGATCCCCAGCATCTGACCCACCGAGGCCGCCTGCAGCAACTTTTCGTTGGCCTGCGCAAAATGAGTATCGAGGTCAATCTCGCCGAAGCTAGGATCGTAGTACTCCTTTTGGATGTCTTTCCTGATCTGCTGAAGCATGCCGCGGCCGAGCGCGCGGTCTCTGTCTTGCAAGCCTTGCCCAACAAGTGATGTAGTGCCCATCAACAGCAAAGCGGCGAGGCGAATCCGGCACATTGAGGCTCCTATAACCGAGGACTTCCGAGCGCCCTGGCAGGGGTATGGTAGTCAAGCCGCGGCCCGTTGCGCAAGGATTCTCACACTCTTGCCCAGTTCGGCGTTCCTCTCCCTCCCGGTCCGGCGTCCGCAGAGGGCTCTGGCAACAGTCTCACCCGCAGCCCGGGTATCATGCCGACCATGACGCCACTCTCCGCCGGCGCCACAACCGGCCGCCGGCGCGCAGGCACGGCGCCCCGGCAAGCCTGAGGCCATTTGCCCTACACTTGGTAATCTTGCCTATCCAAGGAGTCATTGCATGCTTGTCGGTTACGTCAGTTGTGAACGCTATCTCGCCATCCCGGACGTTTTATTCGAATTCGAAAACAGCAAAGGCTCGGTCGAGGCCCACTCCACGGCGACGGGGGCTGTCTACGCCGATGTCGAATCCGGCGAGTACAGAGTAACTCTGTACAAGGAAGGCTACGGCGCCAAGAGCGTTGACGTCCGGGTCACGGAAGGCAGGCCGTATCAATTCCGGCTTCTCTCGAACAACTTGGTCGGCTATGCCTGGCCCAAGTGGGTGCGCTCGGGCGAGCGCTCGGAGTACCGGGTCCATGCGGTGGAGCCCTATCGGCTCGACCTGTACCGTTACGGCTGGCGGAAAGAGTACATCAAGACGGTTGGCTGGTTCGACGAACACGGCCCGCGCGCGACGATGCAGATCACGCCCGATGGCGACTACACGCAAACCGGCATCGAATTCAACAAGCGCGGCTACCGCAACAATCCCCACCACACGCAGTTCGTCGTCGGCCCGGAGCGCTCCGGCCTCTACTACTTCCATGCCAAGGCCGAGTCGGGCGCTTTCTTTTCATTCCCCTGGATCGTTGCGCCGGCCGAAGCTCGGGCCAAGATCGCCGTTCTGGCAGCCAACATGAACTGGAACGCCTACAACAATTTCGGAGGCCGCTCCAACTACATCCACCCGATCGAGATGCCGCCCAAGCCCACCGTCAACGCGCGTCTCGACCTGGACCGCTACACTTCCGACGAGCATATGCAGTTCTCGGTGGAGGACTACGCTCCGCTCTCGTTCGACCGCCCGGAACTGATCAACCATATCCCCGAGGGGACGGAGATCACCGACCCGGTCGAAGGTCGCTCGACCTGCCACGTGGCTCCGGCCGAGTGGCGGCTCTTCGGGTGGCTCGAGCGAGAGGGCCTGGAATACGACCTCTATGCGGAAACCCAGTTCCACCAGGGTGTCTTGAATCTTGATGCCTACCAGGTCGTGATCACCAGCACCCACCCGGAGTACTGGTCGAAAGAGATGTATTTCAATCTGAAGGAGTGGGTGTTCGAGCGAGGCGGCAAGCTGCTCTACCTCGGCGGGAACGGCCTCAACTGCCCTGTGGAATTCATCGACGAGCACACGATGACAGTTCGCAACGGCAAGTACAAGGGCATCAGTGCAAACCTGAAGGAGTTCGGCAAGGAAAGCCGCATGCACACCTATTACGAGTCCGAGGCGAACCTGCTGGGCGTGGTCTGCACCGACTCCGGCATCATGACCGGCGCGCCCTACCGGGCAATCGACACTTCCCATTGGATTTTCGAGGGCACCGGCTTGAACGACGGTGACATCTTCGGTGAAAAGTGTCTCCACATGCGCTGTTGGGGAGGAGCGTCCGGACATGAAACCGACAAGATGTCCCCGAGCTCACCAGCAGGAACGAAACTTCTGGCCAAGGGGCTGAACCCCGACAACGGCGGCGCCGAGATCGTCTACCATGAAACCGCTTCGGGGGGGGCGGTTTATTCGGTGGGTTCGATCAGCTACCCTTGTTCCCTACCGGTGGACAGCAACATCTCGACCATCACCAGGAACGTAATCAACCGCTTCCTGGGATAGTGCGATCAAGCGACATGCGTGCTCGTCCACAGGCCGGTTCATCCGCCGCGAAAGCGTCTCTGTCATAGTGAACACCGCACCCAACGGTACGCGACCTACCTCCGTCCGCTACATGGTGTTGGCCGCGGTGGCCCTGGCCTCTACGAGCGCCTACCTGACTCGGTACTGCATCTCGGTCGCGAACACGACGATCGAGGCCGAACTGGGGCTCACCCCTTCTCAGATGGGTTGGGTGTTCAGCGCATTCAACATCGGCTATTTGTTCTTTCAGGTGCCCGGCGGAGCCTTGGGCACCCGCTTCGGGACCCGCGTGTCGCTGCCTTTTCTCAGCACGCTGTGGTCCGTATTGACGGTCTGGACGTCGGCTGTCTTTTCGTACGTCCCGCTGATCGCTTCACGCATTGCGTTCGGCGCCGCGCAGGCGGGTCTGGTTCCCAACACGGCAAAGGTCATCTGCGACTGGTTCCCCGTCTCGCGGCGGGGTTTCGGAAGCGCCACGATCGGCGCGGCGATGTCGGTCGGCAGCGTGATCACGTTCGGTCTCACCGCCTGGTTGCTCGAGCGACTCGACTGGCGCACGGTCTTTCAGATCTATTCCATGGTGGGCATCGTCTGGGCAGCGGGCTATTTCTGGTTCGCCCGCACGCGGCCCTCGGAGCACCGCTTGGTGAACGAGGCTGAGCTGCGGCTGATTGCCGGCGAGGGGGCAGAAGCGGAACACAAGCCGCAGGCCGAATCCCGGAAGCGAGGATTGACCTGGCAGCGCCTCGCTGTCATGGCCGGGTCATTGAGCATGTGGGGCATCTGCATACAGTCGGCCTTTCGAGCTGCGGGCTACATCATCCTGGTGACATGGTTCCCGGCCTTTCTCGAAAAGGGGTTCGGCATTACGCGCGAAGAGGCCGGCTTGATGTCGATGGCTCCCACGGCGGGGGTCATCATCGGAACGATCTTCGGAGGGTCCATCGTCGATTGGCTGCTCCGAAAGACCGGCAGCAAGAGGATCAGCCGCACGAGCGTCGGCATGGGGGCGCTCGCCGTTTGTAGTTTCGTTACGTTGTCCGCGGCGTGGACCGGTTCGCCGTATCAGCTCGTCGCGGCGGTCACGGGCGGTGCGATTTTTTCCGGTGCCGGCAGTCCCGCCGCCTGGGCGACCACGATGGACATGGCCGGCAAGCTGACCGCTGAAGTCATGGGCATCATGAACATGACGGGCACCCTCGGCGGCCTCGTGACGCCGGCCGTGCTCGGATACATGATCGAGAACATCGAACGCACCGGAGGCGACTGGAACCAAGTCATCTACGTAGCCGCCGGGGTCTATCTGGCCGGATCGCTTTGCTGGCTCGCGATCGACCCCAATGTCACCGTCGACGAGCCACAAATCCCAAGCTCCTCAAATTAGCCTTGATGGCGGTCGGAGGGGATTGGCCAGGTGGGCGAGGGCCTTCGCTTCAGCGCAGGATAACAGCCGAAGGGCAATCGCCAATTTGGCTGCATTCTCATTGTTTACCCATCTCTATCGTGCTGGAGCGTTCACATCAAGAGGGTTGAGTCAGAGACGCATTATGGGAGGCCCGCGCCGCAGCCCATAATAAAATTTCCTCCAAGACAGTCCTCCAGGGCGCATCAAGGGCCGTCTCCAGAAACGTGAGATGGCTGGACCGTTGCGGGAGTCGACTCAGGCGACGCAGCCGCACCATCGCCAAAAGACAGGGAATCGTCAGGAAGGAATCGGCATGAAGATCATTCTCGTAGGGGCCGGCGGTCGCATCGGCAAGGCCATTGACAAGTTGCTTTCCGTCGAGCACGAGATCGTGCGCGTCGGCGCCACGAGCGGCGACATCCAATGCGACTACACAGACGAAGGTTCGGTGCGAGCGATGTTCCAGAAGGCCGCGAACTTCGATGCTTTGATCTGTTCCGCAGGACGAGACGGTGTCTTCCAGCGTTTCGAGGCCCTGACGGAAGATGACTACGGTTACGGGTTCGAGCGGAAGTTCTTGGGTCAGATCCGTCTCGTGTCCATAGGGCAAGAGCATGTGAACGACAACGGCTCGTTCACGCTGACCAGCGGGTTCTTGAGCCACTACCCTAACCCGGCGAGCATCGCGATCGGCCCGTTCAACAGTGCCGTCGATACGTTCGCGGCCAGCGTCGCGCCGCTGCTCCCGCGCGGCATTCGGCTGAACGTCGTGAGTCCTGCGCCTGTCGTTGATCCCGGCCATGAGGGAACCGGCCGCGTAACGGCCGAGCAGACGGCGCAGTTCTACGTCGATGCCGTGCAGGGTGACATGAGCGGGCAAGTTTTGCGGGCTTGGGGTGGACTGCCTGCGCCGTCCGCGGAGTAACACCAAACCGGAGAAGACAACTGGTAGTGCGACCCGACGCGGTTGGAATTCCATCTCGGGCCGGTCGCCCGACACCGTTCCGACCCACACAGGGCACGCAGCTCGGGTCGACTTCCGTTTCCGAATCGTGCTGCCGCAGCAGCATGGAAGCGGAAACGTGAGACAAAGAGCGCCGATCCCCCGCAGCGTACATGCGCGGCACCGTCTCATGAAATCGGGGGCAGGCGCGGCATTGACGTGGAAGCCGCCAACTGCGAAGATCCAAGACATGGAAAACCGACTACTCGATCGCTTCCCCGGGGTCATTGGATTCCCGGTCACTCCGTTCTGCGACGCTGACGAGTTTGACGCCGCGGCGTTTCGCGAGAACATCTCGTTCATGCTCGATACTCGCCTGGCCGCACTGGCCTTCACGGGCAGCAACGGCGAGATGCAGTCGCTCACGCTCGACGAATACGCCGCGCTGACCGCGACAGCCGGCGAGATGGTTGCCGGCAGGAAAGGGCTGATCTTCGGCGTCGGACAAACCCTCCGCACGGCGCAAGCGCAAGCCCGTCTGGCGCGCGAAGCGGGGGCGGACGCGGTCATTATCATGGCGCCCTATACGCCCGACATGAACGAGCCCGGTCTGGCCGACTACTACAAGGCCGTCGCCGAGACCGCCGAGCTGCCCGCCTTCCTGTACCAAACGAAGTGGAGCGGCGTGATCGAGCTGTCGATGCTCGAGCGGCTGCAGGACACCGAGAACATCTGCATGGTCAAGGACGAAAACGGCAACATGTCGCACTACCTCAATGTGCGAGTGAATTTCGGAGACCGCTTCCACTGGATCAACGGCATGGCCGAGCCCTTCGCTCCGACCTACTGGAATCACGGCGTCCATACGTTCACGTCCGGCCTGGCCTGCTTCATGCCCCACGTTTCGACGGAATTGCACGACCGCTGCTCGGCCGGCGATTGGGACCGCGCCAAGCAGATCCTCGACGAGATCGTCATACCGCTGTACCAGATGCGCAACCGGCGTCCTGGCTACAAAACGTCGATGATCAAGGCGGGGATGACCCTGGCGGGGCTCAAGGGCGGGCGTGTCAGGAGACCGCTCATCGAGATGAGCCCCGAAGACCGGGACGACCTCAAAGAGCTGATGGCGAGAACCAGCCTGTTAGCCGAACCGGTTGCCGTTTGAGGAACCGCAACGATGCACTTGGCGACGCGCCATTACCCAGCAGCCCGTGGTAAAAGTCCCGCAGGCGGCGTTACGCGCCCTGGGACCAGTAGCGTAACGCATGGCCGCGGCAGCAACACAGCGACTCACTCTTCCCACAGTCGGCCGGGAGTGGCGCGTAACCCTTCGGGCGACGGACGTTCGCGGCCGTCGGCTTTGTCGTTCGCTTTTCCTTCGCGAGGAGGAGATCGCCCGGATCGCCATCCTCCTCACTTCGCGCCGAGGATGAGCAGAAGCCCGCCGCGCCTTCCACGGGACTTCTACCACGGGCTGCTCGGCCTCGCGATCACATCGATCGTGTTGTGGGCCGGATGCTCCAACGTGCGGGCGGTCCTCAACGAGCCGCGGCCGGAGACTTTCGCCGAGGGGAAACGCCGGCCGCTTCAAATCGGCAAGCTCATCAAGAAGCGGCAGATCGCGCCCGTCACCGGGGTCGAGATGGCCGATTGGCTGAACCGTCCCCAGCGTGAAGCCGAAGAACAGCCCAACCGCGTGGTCGGAGCTCTCAAGATTCCCGAAGGCGGAACCGTCGTGGACCTCGGTGCGGGCACAGGCTACTTCACGTGGCGCCTGGCGCGCCAGATCGGACCGACGGGCCGGGTCATCGCGGTCGACATCCAGCAGGGCATGCTCGACCGGCTCGAGCGCAACATCCGGGAACGCGGGTTCCAGAACGTGCGGATCGTACTGAGCGAACCAGGCGACCCGAAGATCCCCCCCGGTAGCGCCGATTTGGTTCTCCTGGTCGACGTTTACCACGAACTGGCGCAGCCGGAAGCCATCATGGAACACGTTCGGCGCGGGCTCAAACCGAATGGCCGCGTGGTCGTCATCGAATACCGCAAGGAGGACCCTGCGATCCCGCTGCCGCCCGTGCGGAAGATGACGGTCACCGAAGTGCGTTCCGAGTTGGAGCCGCTCGGCTTTCGATTCGTCGAGTCGATGGACTTTGTGCCGACTCAGCACATCATAGTGTTCGACGCCGCCCCGTAGGCCAAGAGGCCCGCTTCAGGAGAACGGCGGGTTTGAGGCCCCACTGCCCTTTCGCCAGCGAATCATTCCGGAGACCGGCGAGTAGCGCCACACCGCATAAGGATCCTCTCAAAGCCGCTCGCACGACTCTCTGTGGTCGTTTGGGGAAGGATGCCGCATAGGCGGCTGATACAACGGCTCCTCCGATGGCTGCCCGAGGTCAGACTTCGACCTTTTCGGACAGCCAGACTTTTATCAGCGACTGATAGGGGACATCTCGTTTATGGGCCGCGATCTTGATCCGCTCAAGAAGATCGACCGGCAGCCTGAGAGAAATCGCTTGGGTCGACGGTTTGAGATTGGCAAATCGAACACGTTCAGCTTGGCTCCAATCGACATAACCGCTGGAGTCGTGACTCTGCCAGAAGGCCTGCTCTTCCGCTTCGCTTTTGAAAACGGGAATGGGTTTTCGTTTCTTTTGCATGTCGGGATCGCTCCTTGCGATGCATGTCCCGTGCCGAAATCACGCGGATCCTGGTGTTCTCCTCACGGAGTGTAAACGTTACATGGAGTTGGCACCCCGAATTGGTGACGCCGAGCGCATGAAACCGCTTCTCGGGTCGGCTTTGCCTGATGTCATCGACAACGAGAAACGGTTCGTTGAAGAACGCTTGTTCTGCTTCTGCTTGATTGACACCGTGCTCGGCGAAGCTTTTCCGTGCATTGCCCTAGTCCCATTGAAAGCCGACAATCCGTGCGAAATCGACCATCAACTGTATATTGCCATAATATACAATTCTGTTACAGAGGAGGAGCTGGTGAAGAAGGACAACGGGGCGCTGGAACAGGAGCGAAGCGGGAACGAGCAGGCGGTTCGCGGAATGCCGGAAAGATACCGGGTTGAGATTGGAGCCTCTGAAGGTTCCGGCGGGTGAGGCAACGAGCTGGAACGGGTGGTCAGAGGAGATTGCTAGCCGCGGCGGACAGCCGCCCGGAACTCTTCGAGCGGCAGCGTATTCAACACGTCCTTGCTTTCGAGCCAGCCGCGGCGCGCCATTGACACTCCGTACTTCATGTTGTCGAGATGGCGCACATGATGCGCGTCGGTCGAGATGACAAACTTGACGCCCTTCGCTTGCGCCAGCCGCAGATGCAGGGCGTCGAGGTCGAGACGCGCCGGGCTCGCATTGATCTCCATCGAAATGCCTCGCCGCCCCACCGCAGCAACGACGCGCTCGAAGTCGTACGGGTACGGCTCGCGCCGAAGCAGCAAGCGTCCCGTGGGGTGGCCCAAAATGCCGACGTGTGGGTTCTCGACGACCCGCAGCAGACGGTCGGTCATCTCCGAGGCTTCCATGTTCATGTAGCTGTGAACGCTCGCGATCACAACGTCGAGCTGCGCCAGGACTTCATCGTCGATATCCATGCGCCCGTCCTGCAGGACGTCGACTTCGCAGCCCGAGAGAATCGTGAGGTTCTCGAACTGCTCGGAGACCTGCCGGACTTCCTCGATCTGATCGAGCAAGCGCTGCTCGTCGAGGCCGTTCGCCATGGCGAGCGCCTTCGAGTGGTCCGTGATGGCTATATGCGAATAGCCCCTTTTCACCGCGGCTTCCGCCATCTCGGCGATCGAGTGATGGCCGTCCGTCTCGTGGGTGTGCATATGGACATCGCAATGAATATCACCAGGTTCCAGGAGGCACGGCATGCTTCCCGCAAGCGCGGCTTCCATCTCTCCGGTGTTCTCACGCAACTCGGGGGGGATCCACGGCAGCCCCAGCTTTTGGTAGATTTCTTCCTCCGTTGCGGAGGCGACAAGCTCCTCATCCGCGGTACGGAACAGCCCGTATTCGTTGAGGCGCAGCCCCATTCGAACCGCCCGATCGCGGATCGCCACGTTGTGTTCCTTACTCCCCGTGAAATACATCATGGCCGCGCCGTAGCTCGAAGATTCCACGGCCCGAACGTCCACCTGTAATCCGGCCGCACCTATCCTGGCGCTGGCCTTGGTTTCTCCGTAACTCAGAACTTCCCGAACATCTTCGAACTTCACAAAGTGGTCCAGCGCCGCCGTGGCGTGTGGCCCCGTTACCAGCAGGTCAAGATCGCCAATCGTTTCCTTGCCTCTCCGTAAGCTACCGGCAGGCGTGATCCGATCAACGCCGTCCACTTCCGAGAGAAAGCCCACCAGCTCCGTCGCCACGAGGTCGACCGAGTCAAGCAGAAAGCGTCCTGCGCTGCGCTTGTAGTTCTCAATCCCACGCAGAATCTTCTGCTCCAGCTTCTCACCCATTCGAGGCAGGGTTCGCAGCTTGCCGTCGCGGCAGAGCTGCTCCAGCGCATCGATCGTGCTGACGCGGTAGGCGTCGTAGAGCAGCGCGATGCTCTTCGGGCCGAGGCCGGGGATCTTCAGCAGCTCCAGTGCTGTCGGAGGGTACTTCTCGAGCAACTCGTCCCGTCGGGCGAAGCTGCCCCGTGCGACCAGTTCCGTGAGCGCCGAGGCAATGCCCTTGCCGATACCCTTGATTTTCGTAACGTCGCGACCGTCATCACGAATGACCTCTTCCATGGTTTCGGTGAGGCTCTCGATGACGACCGCAGCGTTGCGGTAGCTGCGGATGCGGAAACCGTCCATCCCGGCGATCTCCATCAAAGCGGCTGTTTCGTTGAGGGTTTCGGCGATCTCTTTGTTGCTCACGGGAAGGGGTTCCCGATTATCGCACCTGGAGGCGAGTTTTTTCTCCGCCAGAGTTGTCCAATACAAGATGATCCTGAGAACGCAGCGGCGTGCCCAGGACGACCGCTCCGCCGGCTCCGGCCTTCTTCCTAGCCGCCGGCGATGCGCCGGAAATCGAGCGACTTGACGAAGCCGGGACGATTACGCCATCGGGGCTGCACCTTGACGAACAACTCGATATAGACCTGCTTGCCAAACCGCGCTTCCAATTGCCGGCGGGCCTTGGCGCCGATGGACTTCATCTTGGCTCCGCGAGCCCCGATCAGAATGGCTTTCTGGCTATCGCGCTCGGTATATACCGTCGCCAACAGCCGGAGCAACTCTTCGCTTTCTTCCCATTCATCGATCATGACGGCGGTCGCGTACGGAACTTCCTTTTGCGTCTGAAAGATGATTTGCTCTCGGATCAGCTCAGCCGCCAGGAAGCGCTCGGGCTGGTCGGTGATGAAATCTTCGGGGTAGTAGGGCGGAGAATCCGGCAGGTACAGAAACACTCGCGTAATCAGGGCTTCCACGTTGTCGCCCTTCATGGCGGAGATGGGAATGTATTCCAGAAACGAGTGCCGCTCCCGGTACTTCTCGATCTGAAAGAGCAGTTGCGGCTTCTCTTTGAGCAGATCGACCTTGTTCAACACCAGGAACGCCGGTGTCTCGAGCGCCTTGACCATCTCGATGACCGCGCGGTCACCCGTCTGGTCAGGCTTGGTGCAATCGACCAGCAGAAGGACCAGATGACATCCCGATGTAGCTCGGCGAACTTCGCTCATCATGTGACGGCCGAGCTCGAGGCTCGGCTCGTGGATACCGGGACTGTCGACGAAAACGATCTGGCCTTCCGGGCGTGTGAGCACTCCCTGGATGGCGTCCCGGGTCGTCTGCGGTTTCGGCGTGACGATGGCGACCTTCGAACGCACCAGATGGTTCAACAGGGTCGACTTACCGACGTTGGGTCGCCCGAGAATGACAACGAACCCTGATTTGGATGACGCGTTTGTCATGATCCTATCCGGCGCGCCGGCGACCGCCGGCACCCCGCTCGGTCAGAGAGTGCGGCAGTCCGAGTTTTCGGCACCAACGTTTCTCGACTCGCCGCATCCGCCCGTCATCGGTTTCGTGGTCATATCCGAGCAAGTGCAACAGGCCATGCAGCGCCAGAATCTTCAACTCGTCCTCGACGTTGTGACCGAACCTCACCGCCTGCCTGTCGGCCTGCGCAGCCGAGATGAGGATGTCCCCCAGCCGGCCGTTTTCGCCGTCCGGGAAGGACAAGACGTCCGTCACACCGCGCTTTCCGCGAAAACGCCGATTGGCGTCACGCAACGACTCATCCGAACCGATGACGATCGCGAACTCCTGCCCTCGCGCCACCTGCCGGCCGATGCTTTGTATGAACCGGTCAAACTCCTTTTCGTCAAACGCGATCCTGCGTTGGCGGTTCTTCCACCAAGCGGAGCTGGAATCCGTCCGGGAAGCCATGCAGAACGCGCTAGAGGGTCTTCGGCCCAGCGGATGAGCGGACTACTCGACGGCTCCTTCCAGTTCAGCGCGCTCGTAAGAGTCGTAGGCCCGAACGATTCGTTGGACGAGGTCGTGCCGGACGACATCCTTCTCGTTGAAGTAGACGAACGAGATGCCCTCGACGGGCTGCAGAACGTCTATCGCCTCCAGCAATCCACTGCGCCGGCCGGACGGCAAGTCGATCTGCGTCACATCGCCGGTAATCACGGCCTTCGAACCAAATCCGAGGCGCGTGATGAACATCTTCATCTGCTCGGCAGTGGTGTTCTGCCCTTCATCCAGAATGATGAAGCTGTTGTTCAACGACCGTCCCCGCATAAAGGCCAGGGGTGCAATTTCGATAGTTCCTTTTTCGATCAGCTTTTCGACGCGGTCCGAGTCGAGCATGTCGTACAGCGCGTCGTAGAGGGGCCTCAGGTAAGGGTCAACCTTTTGTTGAATCGTTCCTGGCAGGAAGCCCAGGCTCTCGCCCGCCTCGACCGCAGGCCGCACCAGCACGATGCGGCTCACTTTCTTCGCCATCAAATCCGACACGGCCATGGCCACGGCCAGATACGTTTTGCCCGTGCCGGCCGGGCCGATCCCGAAAACCATGTCGCAGCGCTCGATGGACTCGAAGTACATCATCTGATTGACGCTGCGAGGAGCCAGCGACTTGTGGCCGAAGGTCCTCTTACGGCTTGCCCGCACGAGCCGCCTCAGGCTGATTTCCGGATCCTGTTTGACGATGCGGAGGAAATTCTTGACGTCGCCGTTGCTGAAACGGTGTCCTTCGTCCAACAGAGCTTCGTATTCCGAGAGCATGTTTTTGGCTTGGCGGACGTGCGGCTCCTCGCCTTCAATCTCGATACAGTCGTCGAGCAGGTGGGTATGCACGGCGAGCGCGCTTTCAAAGAAGCGAATGTTCTCGTCGTGCGTCCCGAAGAGGGACTCGATGCCCTTGGCGATAGGGACTTGCGTCTTGACCAAAGTGGGGAGCGCCGGCTCGCGGCCCTTTACCCGAAACGGATCACGCGAACCGCATCGCAGCCGCGTCACCCCGGCGTTTCAGGCGCCGAATCAGCACTTGCTCCGACTATAGCCGACCCTCCCGAGCAAGTCAATTTGAACCGGCGGCGACAGGTGAAACGGTCCGCGCGCGAGGATCCATCAGCAGTTTGGTCAGTGCGTAGACGGCGCGAATGTTGGGTACGTCGAGGTCTGCTTTTTTGGCCAGCTCGATTACCGCGCCGACGATGGCCTCGAGTTCGGGTGGGCGCCCTGCTTCGAGATCCTGCAGCATCGAAGTCTTGTGACCGCCGATCCTTCGCGCCCCTTCGATCCGCCGCTCCGAAGAGATCCCGATCCTGATGCCGTAGGCGGCGGCTATGGCCCGCACTTCCTCCATCACGGCACGAACCAGCTCTCGTGTCGGCGCGTAGCCGAGAAACTCGCCGAGGGTGGCTCGCGTCAAGGCGCTGATCGGGTTGAAAGGAACATTACCCAGCAGCTTGACCCAAATCTCGTGCCGAATCTCCGTTCGCAGCGCCGCTTTCAGGCCCGCTTCGAGGAAGCTCCGCCCCAACGCCTGGATCCGTTCCGTACGTTCGCCGTTCGGCTCGCCCAGCGGGAAGCGGTTGCTGTCTCGATGGACCACGATGCCCGGCTCCGCAACGTAGGCCGAGCAGTAGGCAATCCCGCCAACGACCCGGCGAACGTCGACATTCCGGCTGATCACGCCGCCGCTATCGACGGATTCCAACCGTTGGCCTTCCCAAGGCTCACCGAGCCCGTAAAAGTACCACCAAGGGACGCCATTCTGAAAGGGAACGATGAAGGTACCGGGACCGGTGAGGACCTTGATCTTCGGCGCGATCGAGGGAAGGGAGTGCACTTTGACCGTGACCAGGACCGCATCGACCGGCCCGATGTCAGCGGGGTCATCCGCAGCAGGGGGGCGGACAAGCATGTCGCCGAAGAGTTTGCTCCTGACCTGTAGACCCTTGCTCCGGATCGCCGCGAGATGAGGCCCGCGGGCAACCACCGAGACGTCCTCGCCCGCCTCCATCAGGCGTGCCGCCAGTACCGATCCGATGGCTCCGGCGCCGTAGATTGCGTATTTCATGGAAGATGGCTTGCTGTCATGGCGGCACCGCCTCCGCCGCCAGTTTTTTTCTTCGCTGCAAAGGTTCACATTCGAGTCAAGTTGGCGCGGCGATCAGTTATCCCGCTTGCCGGTCTGAGGACTTCCTCGCCAGCACGCCGCCGGGCACCTTGCTTCATTGCGCCTTGACCCCCTCTGTCGAGCACGGTGAGCCATAGCAACATGTTCTTACACGGGAACGAGAAGCACCCGTCCGACCGATTCTCTCCTTGGCGAGCAGACCGGGCCACCGTGGTTTCGAGTGTTCCACTCCTCCCTTTGGACTCTGAGCTGCCTTTCTCGCCGCTCTCGGTGCTACGCGGGGTTTCACCCCGGACTGCTAGCGCCTTTTGGACTTGTCGTCGGCCGACCGCTTGGCGACGTCGAATTGTTCGCGGTAAGCGATCTTGGCGCCTTCGACCTCCAGCCGCAGGCGGACCCTTCCTTCAACCCCATCCGGCGGCACAAGCGTGACGACTTGTTGGCTTCTTACCCGTTCGGCGATTTGTTCGAGATAAGGCCGGATCTGGGCCACGCTTTCGCAGAATAGCGCCTCTCCTCCGGTTGCCTGCGCGAACTGCGTGATGCCGTTCTGATAGACGGAGTTCAGACTGTCCCGCTCGCGCTCGAGATGGAGAAAGAACAGCGGCGCCGAAGAGGACATCAGGGAGTCCAGCAGGCTGGTGATGCGTTCCTGGATCAAACGGTCACGAAAGCGCCGGCTCAAGTCGCCGCCGTCGCTCGGGTTGATCACCGGATTCGTGTAATCGCCGCGATAGGCGTAAATGCTGCCGTCGGTGATGTAGAGAACAGCGACACGTACATCGGACTGGATCAGCATTCGATCGGCAAGCGCAGCGGCGTCTTCGACGGATTCGAGCAAGCCGGGGAAGCCTGAGACGGGCAGGCTGAGGAGAGCGTCTTTCAGTGATTCACGGTCACTCGTGGGTTCGAGCAGGACTTGGAGCCCGTCCTGGGCTCGCAGGACGCCGGCGAACTCTCTGGGGCCGAACCGGTTCAGGACCTCCACCAAGCCTTGCCGCGCGGCGTCGACGCGAATCAGATCGCCGACAACATCCATCACGATCAGCAGAATCAAGTTGCCGTCAGCGGGGTGAACCGCCCGGACCCGCGCCCGGTCGTTTCCCAACCACGCCTGGATCTTGTCAGGAGGAACGAGAGTGGCGAGCTGCTCGTTGTCGGCTTCGACCCACAACGGGGCTTTCATATCCCCGTGGGCACGGGGAACGAACTGCGATCCAACGAATAGAGCCAGGAGAGCAAAAAGAAGGATTCGGCGGGCTGGGCCGCAAAAATTCAAAAGTTGAACCTCATCCCGAGCTGCACGACGCGCCCGCCGCGCGAACCGATGATCTTACCGGCATTCACGTTGCGGGCGTTTTCAGGTCCGATGACGGTGTCGGGGTTGTTCCAGTTTGCATGATTCAGGAAGTTGAATCCCTGGAAGAGCAACTCCAGACTGCGCTCACCCGACAGCGGCAATCTCTTTGTCACAGCCAGATCGTGATTGTTCCAACCGGGGTTCCGCAGGGTCGGGTGCGTTCGCGAGGCGTTGCCGATGGTGAAATCCGCAGGGTCGGCGAAAGCCAACGGATTGAAGAACAGCTCCGGTCCGGAGTTCGCGACGTGCGGGTCGGCTCCCGGCACGGTGTTCACCCGAAGATACCTGACGACGCCGCCGGTATTGTTGAATTCGGGCTGCAGGGTCAAGGGGTTACCGCTATACCATCGTGTGTAACCACTGATGGACCAGTTGCCGACCACGTGCTTCAGCTTCGAGGACTTGACCAGGGCCTTGCCTTCGCCGAACGGCAACTCGTAGGCGTAGCTGAGTGAGATGCGATGCGGGTACGTGCCACGAGAGAGCGACCATTCGTTGTCGCGGTTGAAGTAGTCCTGGACGCCCGGCCCCGAGTAGTCGTCCCACTGTTTGATCATGGAGTAGGAGAAATCCATGGTGAGTCCATGAGAAGCGCGCTTTTCCATGCCGAAATCAGCGCTGTGGTACTTGTAACGCCCGAGCGGGAACTGGCCGTTGGTCTGGAAGTACTGGAACTGCGGGAACGGACGCAGCGTTCGCCGGAACGTTTCGTCGTTGAGCGCATCCCGGTACGCGAGGGAGTCCAGGGGGATAGCGTTGATACCGACACTGCTGCCACCCAGAAGAATGTCTTTACCGCGGTAAATCTGCCCGCCAAGCCGCATGGTCAGGCCTGCCGAAAGTTGCCTCTCGACGCGCAGCGAGCCCCAACGGTAGCGTGGTTGGCGGGCCGTTTGCGGGATGAAATCCGGATCGGTGTCGTTCGCCGCATCCGGCCGTAGATCGGGCAGGGCATGAGCAAGAGGGGCGAGACCCTGATCGAGGACGACGGCGGGGTCGAGCTGCTGGTTGGCCGAGATTTGCGTCCGTTTGGCGCTGAAGCCCTGCGTACCGAAAGTTCCCGAACTGATGCTGAGGTTCGAGTAGTACTGCATGAGGGAGAGCCGGATCACCGTGTTGCGCGCGTCGGTTGGGCTCCAGGCCAAACCCAAACGCGGTTCGAGGCGCGCCCGATGGGGCTGAAAGGCGCGTCCTTCGCCGCCTTGCCCCGCAAAGATCAATGCTCCAGGCAGGTCGTTCACGGGGTTGATTTCGGTGAGATCGACCGTCGACTGCCGATCGAATTTCTCTGTACGCGGACTGGACAGGTCAAGGTTCAGGCTTACGGTCGCGGTCAAGTTGGGCGTGACCTCGTACTCGTCACGCAGGCGCGCTTCGATGTTCGTTCTCCGAAGGTAGGTGGGTTGCCGCAGATCGGTCGCTTCGGCGCGAAACGAGCGGCCCAACAGGAAGCTCGCGAAGGAGTCGCCGGTGTTGATGATGCCGGGGAGGCCCGTCATGTCGTCGTTGAATTGAAAGTAGCCCGAAGGGGCGTCGGGCATGAAAGTGTTGACCTGGTAACGGTTGAATTCGGCGGACAGCGTCCAGGAATGCCGCCCGCGGCGCAGATTCAGCGAGTGGTCGGTCTGGTAGCTGTTCCAGGTGTTGCGGTACTGCGATCCGGTCGGGTTACCCATGCTCTCGAAGTCTTGAAAGGTCACGCGCGGGAAAATAGAGCCGCTTACGCCATCGAGCCCGAGTTCGTCGGGAATGTTTCGCTCGTTGTCGAGACCTGCCGTTCGGCGCTGCCGCGACCGCACTCTCGCTTGCGCCGTGTAAATCGATTGCGGTGAGATGCTGAACGTCTCGGTGAAGGTGAGCCGGCGCTCGGAAAAGAAGCGGTCCGGCGAGCCGGGGTTGGCAATCGTCTCGTAGATGCGCGGCGAGGCCTCGAAGCCCTTCGAGTAAGCGAGGTCGACCGTGATCTTGTGGCGCTCGAACAGGTTGTGATCGACGCGCGACAGGAAACCATCCGACCTGTCTATCGCCGGCGGATTCACCCAGTAGTTGTTTCGAAGGAACGGTCCGATGTTCGTGTTGGGCCGCGGCAGCTCCTGCACCATCCGGGCGGCAACCGGATCCAACCGCGAGACGGGGATCCTGTTGTTCGGGAACGCGTCGCGTACGTGCTCGAGGTTTGCGAGGGTTACGTTCCGGAAGGGGTCGAATGCGGGGTTCAGGCGCGTCGAGTCCGGATCGTAGATCGTGACAGGACTGCCCGCCTTGTTGACCAGGTCCGAAAAGTCGCCGCTTTGCTGGAGGCCGGTCGGGATCGTCGTGAGATGCGATTGGCCGACTTTCTGCCGCGTACCCTCATAGGAGAACGTGAAAAAGGTCGAACGGCGCCCATCATAGAGCTTGGGAACATAGACAGGTCCGCTGACGCTGAAGCCGAACTGGTTGCGCCGCAGCACGTTGCGTTCGCCGCCATTCTGAACGACCTCATGCGGCACGGCGTCGAACGCGTTGTTGCGGATATATTCGTAGACGCGCCCATGCCATAGATCGCCCAGTCCCTGTTTCGGCAGGCTCCCTTTCTTCCCGGCCTCGAAAACGCCGAGCCGCTGCGTCTCCCGCCGAAAGACACGGATCGCCTTCCTCATCTCGACGACATAGCTGTCGGGCTGGGATCGGGTGTTGCTTGTCGTCTGAGCGGGAGTGGTGGATGGGGAGGTCCCCGCCGCAGTCTTTGCGCCCTCGGCCGCCGCCACGGTTGGCTTCAGGACCGCAGAGGGAACATCATCCGCAAAAGCATGTGGAGAGACAAGCCCTACCACGAGGAGCGCCAGAAATACATACATGCGCCGCACGTTCACCTTCGTAGCGGGAATACCTCCTATCGTAGCGTTTCGAGTCCCCGTCGCGCCAGCGGGCAAAACTTCCAGATGTTCTGTTTCCAACAGTTTCATGGCGGAGACGAAGTCCGTACCTCCTGGCCTGCCTTTCTCACCACCCGACGGCCGAAGCACGCGAGGGAAAGGCCGTGACTCGTGAAAACCATGGGCGGGGGCCTGGTTCGCTCCAGGGAGACATCTCTGACGGCCGGTGAACCGTACCGGCCTTGATTCGTGACCCGGACGTACTTCGCCTCGCCAGCCGGCGGGACAGGCAAGCCAGGGACGCATGCGCGGCGACTCGAGGCAGCCATGAAGCCGCTGACCCGGCTGCCGCCGTGCGCGGGGGCACTTGATTTTTTTTGGGGGGGGGTACCTGGGAAATGGCGGGAAATAGCGGGAAATCGTGGGCAGGGAACCAAGACAGTACAGTCGTGTTTCGTGATTCGTGGATCGTGAAAAACAGAAAAGCCGT
>JAPOOG010000006.1 GCA_026713545.1 Bryobacterales bacterium | reverse complement strand
GTTGCTCTCCAGCAGAGCCCGCCTCCGCTTCGCCAGCCGACGAAGAGTTTACTATGAGGGCCGTTCCCCAGCCCACCATTTTTCAGCAAATGGGGAAAACCTGCTTACCGGCTTGTCTCACTTCAGGGGTCCACCGCCAAGGTTCTATATTGCGTTTGACATTTGCGGCTCGAAAGTTCCCTAAACGCAGTCCCGGCATAGCGCGTCGTATTTATGTGCGGAAACTCCGTGTAGTAGTGTGCCTGGCTCTTCTTGGAGCCGCTGCAGCGACGGCGGAAGCAAGGCTAGGCGACATCTTGTCGAGGATCGAGCGCCACTACAACAGCCTGGCGACGATGCAGGTGGAGTTTGCGCAGACCGTCGAGTACACGGGCCGTCCCCGCATCCATGAGCGTGGCAGGCTGTCATTGCTACGGCCCAAGAAGATGCGCTGGGACTATACTGTGCCGGCCGGCAAGCTTCTGATCGGCGACGGCGAGACCCTGCACATGTACAATCCCCGCACCAACCAAGTGCGCCCCGTCAAGCTCGATGACAGCGGCGACCTGCGAGCGCCCTTGTCGTTTCTGCTGGGACGGCTGCGGTTTCGGCGGCAGTTCGTCAATCTGCGCCTGGAAACCATCGAGGGCTCTACCGCCGTTGTGGGAGAAGGGCGGCCCGGCAAGGACTACTTCGAGCGCGTCGAGTTCACCTACGACCCGAAGGCCTTCAGCCTGAAGCGTCTGCGTGTCTTCGGACGAGACAATACTGTGACGACGTTCGCCTTTGCGCAAGAAAAGAGAAATCTCAAACTTGACGGGAATCTGTTCGTTTTTCAGATCCCAGCGGACACCGAGGTGCTTGAACGTAGTGAACGCAGAGGTCAGCCATGAACCAGTACCTCTGCAAGTACGCCGATCCCCAAGGCAGAGTACGTAAGGAAGTCGAATCGGCGGAATCCGAAGAGGAACTGCGGCAGCGTTTGTCGGATCGCGGATTCCTGATCTACTCGGTCAAGCCTCGCCGTTCGATCGGAGAGTGGAAGCTCGACAACGTGCAGCCTGCCGGGCGCAAGCTGCCTCTCGAGCAGCTCCTCATCTTCAATCAACAATTCGTGACCCTGACGCGTGCCGGCCTGCCGATCCTCAAAGGTCTTGATCTACTCGTCGGCAACATCAAGAATCGCCGCCTGCGCACCCACTTGCAATCGGTCCACGAGAAGGTCAAGACCGGCATGCCCTTGTCGGAGGCCTTTCAGTCCGAAGGTGTCTTCCCGCCGATTTATACGACGTCGATCATGGCGGGCGAGAAGAGCGGCAGCCTGCCGGAGGTGATCGAGCGCTACGTGGCTTATCAGAAGGTGGCGCTCGGCGCGCGCAAGAAGATTCTGGTTTCGCTGATTTACCCGGCCGTGCTCGTATTCCTCGTGTTCATCCTGATCCTGTTTCTGGTGACCTACGTCGTGCCGGAATTCGCTTCGCTTTACGAGAGCATGGACGCGCAACTACCCTACATGACGCAACTCCTGGTCGCCTTCGGAGTGACTGCGAACGAGAATCTATGGCTGATCGCCCTTGCCGTGTTTGGCATCGGCAGCTCGCTCGCCTGGTGGTTCCGCTCGGACCGTATTCGGGATCCTCTTGATGGCTTCAAGCTCAAGGTCCCTCTGTTCGGGCAAATCTGGATCAAATACCAGGTGTCGCAACTCTGTCGCCTGTTGGGGACCCTGTTGCAAGGCGGCATCCCTCTGCTACAAGCGTTGGAGACAACCGGCGCATCGCTGGGGTCGCGTCTGCTGCGGGAATCGATCGCGCAGTCCCGCGAGATGGTTCGCGAGGGGCAGCCGCTTTCACGCGGTCTGGCCGCGGCGGGAATCTTCCCGTCGCTCGCGGTCGAGATGGTCAACGTGGGAGAGTCAACCGGCTCGCTGCCAGCGATGTTGCACTCGGTGGCGGAGGTCTTCGACGATGACGTCAACACGATGATGAGCGCCGCGCTGTCGCTGATCGAGCCGGCGATCATGATCTTCATGGGCATCTTTGTGGCCTTTGTGCTGATTTCACTGTATTTGCCCATTTTCTCCCTGGCAGAGACACTATGAGCAGGGCCGAGATGTCTGCGCAAGAAGAGCCCATCGAGGTGAACCTCGGCGCTGATGAGGCGGAAGCCCGCTCGCTCGCCGCCCGCTACTACTACGACTTCATCGACCTCGATCAAGTGTCAATCGACGCGGAGCTGTTCCGCTCGATCCCCGTCGAGTTGATGTTCCGATACAACTTCGTGCCGGTCAGCGAGAGCAACGGTGTTCTTGCCATCGCCATCGCCGATCCGCGGCAGTTGCCGACCCTTGACGAGATCTCTCTGCTGCTCGAAAAGAAGATTCGCATCCACGTTGCGACGCTGTCGCAGATCGGCGGCCTGCTCAAGAAAACCGATCAGTCGCAACGGGTCCTTGAGGAAGTCACCGAGGGATTCGTCCTCGACGTCATCCACGACGACGACAGCAGCGACGAAACGATCTCGATCGAAAAGCTCACTGGCAGCGACGATATCAACCCCGTCATCCGGCTTGTCGATACGACGATCTTCAACGCGCTCGAGCGGCGCGCCAGCGATATCCATATCGAGGCCCGCACGGATGAAGTCGCCATCAAGTACCGTATCGACGGTGTATTGCACTATGCCATGCCGCCCATCTCGAAGGAGTGGGATCGAACGATCATTTCGCGGATCAAGGTGATGTCGGAACTCGATATCGCCGAACGCCGCGTACCTCAGGACGGGCGTTTCCGTGTCCGCTACAAAGGGCGGCAGATCGACTTCCGCGTTTCGATCATGCCCAATGTTCACGGTGAGGATGCCGTCCTCCGCGTGCTCGACAAGGAGTCAATGAGCGAGAAGTTCCATCAGCTTTCCCTTGACGTCGTGGGGTTCGACGAGCGTGATGTGAAGGTCTACCGGCGGTACATCCGGGAACCTTACGGCATGGTGCTCGTCACGGGACCGACCGGCAGCGGCAAAACCACCACTCTCTACGCCGCGCTCAGCGAAATCAAGACCGACGAGGACAAGATCATCACGATCGAGGATCCGGTCGAGTACCAGATCAAAGGGATCACGCAGATTCCCGTCAACGAGAAAAAAGGGTTGACGTTCGCGCGCGGTCTGCGCTCGATCCTGCGCCACGACCCCGACAAGATCATGGTCGGAGAGATCCGCGATACCGAAACGGCGCAGATTGCGATTCAATCTGCGCTGACCGGACATCTGGTGTTCACGACCGTTCACGCCAACAACGTGGTAGACGTGATCGGACGCTTCCTGAACATGGGCGTCGAGCCGTACAACTTCGTATCGTCACTGAACTGCATCCTCGCTCAGCGGCTCGTGCGGGTGATCTGCGAACACTGCAAAGTGCGCGTACGGCATCCCTTGGCTGTGCTCGAAGAATCTCGGTTGGACCCCGCGGAATGGGGCAATTTCCAGTTTGCGGAAAGCCACGGCTGCATCGAATGCGCCGGCACGGGTTATCGCGGGCGCACCGCGATTCACGAGTTGTTGAACTTGACGGACCACATCCGGGAGCTGATTCTTGAGCGCAAGCCGTCGTCGGAAATCGCCCGCGCTGCCCGCGAAGAGGGTATGCGCACCCTGAGGGAATCCGCTGTCGATCGCGTGCGCTCAGGCATCACCACGTTGCGTGAGATCAACAAAGTCACGTTCATCGACCCGGGCGGAAACGACTGAAATGCTGCGTCGTCTCAAATACCTGCTCGTGGATCCGCCGCCGCCGCTTGTGGTCGAAATCAGCAGCCTCGGTGTATCCGCAGTGACGCGCGACTTGAAGACCGGAGAAGTCACGGCGCGGGTTCGCCGGGACCTCCCGCCGGGGCTCCTCGATCTCTCACCGAATCGACCCAACGTTCAGGATGAAGCCGCCTTCGATGAAGCGGTGGGAGGCGTCATCAGCGAGCTCGGTGACTTGCGGCGCCCGGATATGGCCCTGATCCTCCCCGACAACTGTTCCCGTTTGACGGTCCTCGACTTCGACAGCCTGACCGGCGACGCCAAGGAACGCTTGAAGCTGATTCGCTGGCGGTTGAAGAAAACCGTGCCATTCGACGTGGAAACAGCCCGGATCGCTTACCACACATGGCCTACCGCGAACGGAGTTGCGGCGCTGGTGGCGGCCGTCCCAGCCGAGATCATTCGGCAATACGAAGCCCCGTTCGAGCAGCGTGGACTGTGGCCGGGCCACGTCTCGCTCTCGACATGCGCGGCGTTGAACCTGCTGCCAAACGACTCGATGACCTTACTCGCAAAACGCACGGGCCTGGCTCTCACGATGGCGGCTGTGGAAGCAGGCGCCGTGCGGATGGTGCGTTCTGTCGAGCTCACGCCGCCAACCGGATCGGGAGATGACTGGAGCGAAGCCGCCCGTGACATCTATCCGACCATGGTGTTCGTAGAGGATCATTTCGGCACGGCCATAAATAAACTGGTGTTGTGCGGATTCAAGAGAATTCCGACTTCAGCCGCCCAGGAAGTAGAGTGGTTGCGTTCGCCGGAAGGCTTGGTGGACGGCCGGGAAGCCGGCATCTGGGGCTACCTGAGTGTGAATTGAGGAAACAACGCGGTGCAGCTTGAACTCAATCTGGCGACACAGCCGTTCGGACGACGCCGGCTGTTCTGGGTAACCGCCGGCGCGGCGGCAATCATGCTGCTCGGTATCGCTGCGGATCTCGTTACGGTCTACGCGCAGAACCGGGAGCCTGCGCCACGATTGGTACGAGAGGAAGCCGCGCTGCGATCGCAGTTACGCACGCTGCAGGCCGAAGAGGCCGATCTCAAACGCAAGTTCACCGAACCCGCAAATGAAGAGGTGCTTGAGCGGTCGCTTTTCCTGAACGAACTGCTGTATCGCAAAGGCATTTCCTGGACCAGGACGTTCTCTGATCTGGAGCTAATTTTCCCGCCCCGAGTGCGTGTCGAACAGATTCGGCCGCAAGTGACACCCGACAACGATGTACTACTGGAAATGACGGTCGGGGCCGAGACGCGGCCGGATTTTATTGACTTGCTGAAGGTGCTGGAGGAGTCGGAGATCTTCGGTACTCCCAACGTTCGGGCATCGTCGCCGCCCACCGAGCAGGAGCCGGTTTTCAAGTACAGCCTATTGGTGCGATATGAGCAGCAACTCTGAGTCGAACGTGGTGCAAGAATCGCCGAAGCGGAAGCTCGCGCTGCGCCGGCGTCGTCTCACCCGGCGGCATATGCTGGCGGCTCTGGCCGTGCTATTGGCTTTCGACGTCGTCTTCTATCTGTTTGCCGTGCGTCCCCTCGGCGCGCGCGAGGAGGAACAGCGAATTCTGCTGCGCACGCTGCTCCAGCAACAACAAAAAAAAACCGAAGAGCTCGAACGCCTGCGGGTCGTCGTCGCCAAAGTGGAAAAGGCGCGTGTCGAGGGAGACGAACTCATCAACCAACTCACGCTGGCGCGCAACAGCACGTACTCGCGACTGGTGGCAGAATTGGATGCGGCCGCCGACGAAGCCGGGATCGAGTCCCGCGAGCGAGCCTACGACCCCGATCCCATTGAAGGCGCCAAGGAATACGGCGCGATCACGGTCACGGCGAGTTTTCGCGGGCGCTACGAGCAGCTCGTGAACCTGTTGCATCGCTTGGATCATTCCGAAGAGTTCCTCATCATCGGCGCACTCGGAGCAACACCTCGATCAGACAGCAATGATCTGCAGATCACGATGAGGATCGACACGTTCGTGCGGGACTTATGAAGATCGGCGCGGAAAGGAACAAGCTCATTCTTCTGGCGGTGGTGTCCGTCATTGCGGCCTACACGGTCTATTCGCAGCTATTCAGCGACCTGCCGCGACCGAGGGCTCCTCGCCCGAGCCCGACAGCAGCCCCAGCGATAGCGACGAATCGCCCGCAACAGACGCGGTCGACGAGCAGTCGGCCTGTCAGCCGCGGCGGGAACTTTCGGCCGCGATTCGGACGGGGCGCCGATGACGAGCCTCTCGACGCGATGGTAGTCGACCCGACGATCCGCATCGACCTGTGGGCTGCCGTGAAAGCGGTCGAGTTCGAGGGTGTCGAGAGAGACCTCTTCCGCTTCGGAGAGCGCAGAAAAAAAGTCATCACCCCGCCTGATCCGGACAAGGTGGCCGAGGCGCAGAAGAGGCTGCAGGAATCACAGAGGGCAAAGCTGGCAAAGGCCGCCGCCGAAAAACCGGCCCGGAAGGCCGGGCGTAAGGCGCCTCCCATCAGCTTCAGGTACTACGGATTTGCGAACGAGCCCGGCAAATCCCAAAAACGAGCTTTCCTTCTTGATGGCGAGGACATTCTCATCGGCGGCGAAGGGGACGTCTTCAAGAAGCGTTATAAGATTATTCGCATCGGTTTCAATTCGATTGTGGTCGAAGACCTCAACTTCAACGACCGACAGACACTGAAGTTGATCGAAGGTCCGGCCTGACGCACAGCGAACCATGAACACGGCGCGCATCCCCGCAACGCGAACCGCTTGCCGCCACAGGGCGGGCGAGCAGGGGTTTGCGCTGCTCACCGTCCTCTTCTTGGGGGCTGCGATCTTGATCGGCTTGGCGTTGAGTCTTCCTCGGGCCGCCATGCAGGCGCAGCGGATTCGCGAAGAACGGCTCATTTATCGCGGTGAGCAATACCAACGAGCGATCGAGCTCTATTTCCGCGTCCACAAGAAGTACCCCTCTGAAATCGATGACCTCGAGGAAACGAATGGCATCCGCTTCCTCCGCCAACGCTATAAAGATCCCATGAACGAGGACGAGGAGTGGCGTCTGATCCGTATGGGAAGCGATGGGCGTTTCCAAGACTCGCTGATTCACGATCTCGAAGACCCGGAGCATCAGGAGCAAGAGATCAATATCGGATTCGGCAGGAGTAGAAACGGCCAAATCCGCAGCGGTTCGGGCTCGAATCGGCAGCCTTTCCGATTGTACACCGCAGCGGGTCCGGCGCCTTACGCCCCCATTGACGGGCGTTTCCGGGGAGCCGATCGAGCGCGTGAGGTTCGTGATTCCTCCGCCCCCGATGTCCTCGGCACAAATCGGCAAACGGGCTGGATCCCCGGACGAACCGAACCGACGAACCCCAACGTTCCATCTCGATTCGACGAGAACGGCAATCCGGTCCCGCCGCAAAACGCACAGGAAGAAGACCCCCATCGACCACAACAGGCGCAGTATCCAGGCTATTCTCGAATCCGTCCCGGCCAGATTCCCAATCAGCCGCAAGCCGGATTTCCGAGATCGCAACCAGGTAACCCACAAAACTCCAATAACCGCGGCCCCAACTGGATCGGCGGGGCTGCCACAGGGTTCGGAGGGATCACGACTCCGGGAGTCCCCTTCGGGTCCGCGCCCAACCCAAGGGCCAGACCGCAAGCAGTAGGCGGTCAGGCCGCTGAGGTTATCCGAGGCATTCTCTCCTCTCCTCGACCCGGCGGCTTGGCTGGCATGCGCAATAACCGGAGCGCACAAAGCTCGCGAGGAACGTTCGAAGGCGGTATCGCAGGCGTGGCCACGAAGGCGCAAGAGATGGGTGTCAAGCGTTACGGCGGCCGGGAATCCTATCACGAGTGGGAATTCGCTTACGATTATCGAAAAGACGGCAAGTTTGGAGGAGCCCAGGCCGGGCCCGCAGCAGGCGGCGCAGCCACACCATCGGTACCCGCCGGCCAACCCGGCTCGATCCCATCCGGTACGCCCGGAGCGATGCCGGAAGTCCCCGGAACGGGGGCGTTTCCTCCGGGCTATCCGACCACCGGACTTGCACAACCGAGCGCCGCCGGCCGCGGGCGCCAAGACACGAGCACCAACCCTTACGAACGCCTTCAAACCGGCCCGGGCGGTATTCAGCGGACTCCTCAGCACGGTTTCGGTCCACAACCCGGCCATCCTCCATTCAGGCAACAACCGGGAATACCTGGTTTCGGGCCATCCCGGCCGGGCGGGACAACGCGGCAACCGGGGCCCTTCCCAGGTGTGCTACCTGCAGGGACGGCTCCCGGCTTGCAGCAACCGTCCAACCCTGGCTCAGAAACCCAGCCCGGCGTGATCTATGGGCCCGACGGTACTCCCCTGCCCCGCCGCCTGAGATAGCTCATTTTGCAGTCTCGGCCTGACGGCGATACAGTCCCCGGCGCTGGATCACTTCCGCCACACGTCTGTCGACCCACTCTTCGAAAGCACCGCCTTCGGAAACGGTCTCCCGGATTCGCGTTGACGACACGGCATCGAAAGAACCCCGCAGGTCGATCATGTGAATGCGGTTGGCATACTCAGCCGGCACGGAGTACGCACCCCGCCGTGAAGCCACCAGAAGCTGGAACTCTTTCAGTTGCTCTGCAAACGCGGGCCCTTTGCCGTAGTCCCACCCCACGATCCTTTCGGCTGCGTCGCGGCCGCAGATCAAGCAGATCTCAACGCCGGGACCGTATGCGTTTTTCGCCTGGCGGGCAATGTCAATAAAAAGCCCCTTGTCCGATGACGCTACGGCGTAGCCTTTGTTACGACCCACACCAGCTCGCAGCATTGCGAGCCGGTCCTCGAACGTGGCTCCCTGGTAGTCCTTGTGCGGAAACGCTTCCGGTAAAACGAAAACAACCTGGTCGAGATCATGCTGTGCACGTCCTTCCTGCGCCATCGCCACGTGAGCCAGTGTGGGTGGATTGAACACGCCGGGAAGCAGGCCGGCTCTGCCCGCCGTGAGAGGAGACCCTTCCCAAAAGCGCAACATCGTCCCGCCGCTGCTCAACCGCTGTTCCAGAGCGGATCCAATTGGTTCACGGACACCGGCTTGCAGTCGCACTCGATGAGGTTCCGCGGCTTGGAAGGCCGTTCCTGGGTTCGGGAAACGTGAGTTTGGTCGATCATGCCGATCTTGCAATCAGGAATCCTGAAGAAACGCCCTGTTGAGACCCGGCCGCAAACGCGTGCCGGAGGACAGCAGGAGCGACCGCCATGGGCGTGGACGGATACGGCTGCTGTGCGGCCCTTCGCGCCATCAGGCGGCCCCGCGCGCCCGCCATTCAACCACCAGCGCCCTGACGCCGTCCACGGCGAGGACGGCCGCGTGTTTGGATTCATTCGACAGCCCGCCGACAGCCGCTTCGATCACATCACGATCGATAGCCAGGGCCTCCGGCGCGCTCGTGCCCACAAGCAGTTCCGTCAGCGCCGAAGCGACCGCGATGGAAGCTGTGCAGCCGCGCGTTCGATAGGCGACCTCACTGATCCGCCCTCCGGCCAGAGTCGCTGTCAGACGCAAAATATCGCCGCATATTGGATTGGAGACTTCCACTCTCAGATCCGCTTCTTCCAACTCGCCTACGTTGCGAGGGTTCTGAAAATGATCCAGTAGCTGTTCGCTGTACACGCCCCTACTGTAGCGGAGTGCGCACGACAACATGCGTTCGTTGTGAGTTGTCCTTCAAGGGCGCTTTTCAGAGCATTCCTGGGCCGTCTACCGCGTAGGCCATTGCGGATGAACGTGTATCACGATGGGGCCTTTGGATGTGACCGGTACTCGTCGCCCAGTCCCCATTCCATCAGCGCTTCCCCCTCCAGCCGCCGGTAGATGAGACTCTCTCCAACGAACCCTTCGCGCCAAACATCATGACCGGCTTGTCTCATCTCTTCCCGGTTCTTGATGATGATCGCGAAATGGTTGCCTGGTGTCGGGCCTTCGCTCGGCGAGAACAGCAAATTGTTCCGGTCGTAGAAGACCGCCAGGTCAATAATCCCTCGTCCCCCGGCATCGAGCTTCCGCGATTCCGGAGGCACTTTGGTTCCGGAAGGAAGATAGAAGTACAAGATGTCACCCGCCGTCGGAACCAAAGTTCGGTTTTCGCGGCCAGGTTCCACCTCAGCGAAGGCAGGAACCAGGGTGTAGATTTCATTGCTCGCATATTTGGCGTGGTAGACCGGCCCCGCCAGCGGCAAGGCCCTCCAGACGGCCTCACAGGTTTTGGGAGCCTCCTCGTCAAGCAGACGAGCGACGCAGCGGACTGTCCGCTTCTTCAAGAGCACTTCCATGTACCGGGGCATCGTTCGTTCTCCTCAGTACACCATAGCGATATGGCCTTGAGAACGCCCCGAACCCTGTCGAACACCGAACACTGGCTCCACCGCTATCATTGGCATCGGCCACATAACGCTCACAAGGCCAAGCCGCCCATCAGTCAAAATCGGTCTGCCAGGGGATGTCCTGTTGAGGTACCACAATCCTTTGTGCGTCTGGCGGTCATTCGCCGAAGCGGGAGGCAGTCCAGCATACTATGCTCCAAGTGGATCGGTGGTCCGCGTGACCGGTTGGGCTTGCCGGGCAAAGAAGTTGCTTGACATCTCGATGCGATAGCCTGTTCACACGCGCTGCAGGCGGTCGTTGCGTCATGATCTGCAGCCCGACCACAGGAGGGAGGCGTGCCGTTGCATACCGAAGCGAAAGATCTCCATCGACGCTCGATTATCATCGACGGGCTCAACGTGAGCCGCTGGGGTGACGCGGAAGTCTACCGCCACCTGCACGAAGGAGGATTCACGGCCATTAACGCCACCGTCGCCGTTTGGGAAGGATCGAAGCAGACGCTCCAGAACATCGGACGGTTCTACCGCGACTTCGAGACCTATTCGGAGTGGATCCGTCCGGTCGCTTCTCTCGCGGACCTACATGCCGCGAAACGGGAGAACCGAGTCGGTATCGTCTTCGGTTTCCAGAACTCCTCTCCCATCGAAGACGACCTGCGCCTTGTCGAGGTCTTCCACCGGCTCGGTGTTCGGGTGATTCAACTGGCCTACAACGACCTCAACTACGCCGGGGCCGGTTGCTATGAACGCCTGGACGTGGGCCTGAGCACGTTCGGCGTGGATCTTGTGAAAGAAATGAATCGTCTGGGAATGGTGGTGGATCTCTCGCATGTCGGCCACCGGTCTACCATGGACGCCATCGAACTTTCCGAGCATCCAGTTTGGTTCAGCCACGCGAACCCGAAGGCCTTGTGCGAGCATCCGCGCAACAAGACCGACGACGAGGTCAAGGCCCTGGTGGCGAGGGGCGGGGTGGTCGGAACGAATATCTTCCCTGCGTTTCTCAAGCGTGGCTATGACTCTACACTCGACGACGTGCTCGACACGATCGAATACTGGGTCGAACTGGCCGGCATCGAGCATATGTCCATCGGCCTCGACTTCACAGAAAATCAGTCGGAAGAATGGTTCCAATGGCTCATGACCGGCAAGCGCCTCGATTCGCCTGTCTTTCCGCTACAGCTTCCTCTGCGGTTGCCGCAAGGTATCGAGCGTGCCGACGAGCTGCCGAACCTCACCGCAGGCCTGTTGGAACGCGGCTACTCCCACCTAGACGTGCAGAAGATCCTCGGGCTCAATGTACTGCGGCTGTTCGAGCAGGTGTGGAGGGAGTGACCAGCCGGTAAAAGAGCCGGAGCTGCATGCCGGTCCTCTGCCCGGCGATGAAAGTCATCTCCCGGTAGCCAATGCTCGAAGGTCCCTTTGCCGATGATCCGGCGGATGCCGGCACGCCAAGCCGCGCCGTCAGTGGCATGATATTCTAGCTTTCCATGCCATTCTGTACACGTTGTGGAACCCAATTGGGAGACGATGCCGCCTTTTGCCCCGGATGCGGCGCCAGTCTGGGAGGCGGAGCACCCTCGCCTGTCGTGTCGGCTGCCGTTGCGGAGCCGATGAGTCCCGTTCAATACCGGATCGAAGGAGACAACCTGGAGGTCGTGCGGGTCACCCTCATGCCGGGTCAAGAGGTCTACGCGGAAGCCGGCAAGATGGTCTACAAGACCGCCAACGTGGATTGGCAAACCCAGATGACAGGCAGCGGCATCGGGGGGAAACTCTTCGGAGCGCTGAAGCGAAAGCTGACCGGCGAGTCGCTCTTCATGACTCACTTCAAGACTTCGCACGACAAGGGTGAGGTCGGCTTCGCCGGCGATTTTCCCGGGCGCATCCAGGCCTTCGAACTGGCGCCCGGACAGGCTGTGCTCGTTCAACGCGATGGCTTTATTGTTGCCGAGCGCACAGTGAAGCTGGATATCGCTTTCACGAAGAGGATCGCCGCCGGATTTTTTGGCGGAGAGGGCTTCATTCTGCAAAAGCTCACGGGACCGGGCGTGGCCTTCATCCACGGCGGCGGCGACTTTGTCGAGTTCAGCCTCGATCCGGGCGAAATTCTGCAGGTCGATACCGGCTGTATCGTCGCTTTCGACGAGTCGATTTCCTACGACGTTCAGATGGCGGGCGGCATTGCCACGAGCATCTTCGGTGGAGAAGGTTTGTTCCTGGCGACTCTGACAGGACCGGGTAAAGCCTGGATCCAGACGATGACACTATCGAAGCTGCGGCGGGAGTTGGGCGGAGGCATAGGCTCGCGGTCCGGCGGAGGTGAAGCCCAGGGATTCGGTGCTCTCACCAATATGTTCGGCAGTAACGATTAGCCGCTTGACCAGAAATCCTGAGGAGCAGAAAAGAGGTCATTGATATACTGCATGTCTCGGGAGATTTAGCACCCAGCCCGGGACCAAGCCTCAAGCATATCTCTTCCATGAGTGAGACTCCTTCAGAAGAAAAAGTCGTCTATCTGCTTACTCCGCGGGGCTTCTGCGCGGGCGTCGTTCGGGCAATCGACATTGTCGAACTGGCCCTCGAGGTTTATGGACCTCCGATTTACGTGCGGCGCGAGATCGTTCACAACAGGCACGTCGTTGAGGACTTGTCCGGGCGCGGGGCGGTTTTCGTCGAAGAACTCGACGAGGTGCCGGTCAACTCCCGAGTGGTCTATAGCGCCCACGGAGTAGCGCCGACGGTCCAGGAGGATGCCGAGCGGCGGAACTTGCAAGTAGTCGACGCCACCTGTCCCTTGGTGACCAAGGTTCACCGAGAGGCGATCCAGTTCGCTTCCACCAACGGAACCATCTTGCTGATCGGTCATCGCGGCAGCGATGAAGTCATCGGCACGATGGGCCAGGCGCCCCGTCATACCATCGTGATTTCGTCTCGCGAGGAGGCCGAGTCCGTTTCGGTTCCCGATCCGGACAATGTTTTCTATCTGACGCAGACAACGCTCAGCCTGGACGAAACGGAGCAGGTAGTTTCGGTCCTCAAGAGACGCTTTCCCAAGATTCAGGGTCCGCCCGCGCAGGACATCTGTTACGCCACCGAGAACCGGCAACAAGCGGTCAAGCATGTCGCACCGTGGTGTGACCTCATGCTGGTCGTTGGGTCGCAGAACAGCTCGAATTCGCAAAGGCTTGTCGAAGTCGGCAAAAATGCAGGTATGCCGGGCTACCTTATCGACAACGAGCGAGATATCCAGGACGAATGGCTCATTGGCGCACGGAGCGTAGCAGTGACGGCCGGCGCGTCGGCCCCTGAGATGCTCGTGCAGCAGGTTGTGGCCTATCTTTGGCGGCGCGGCTTCACCCGCGTCGAAGAAGTCGAGGCGGTGGAGGAAGACGTAGTCTTCCCGCTGCCCGCCGAGTTGGCCGCACACGAATCCCTCCTCACGACCATCGCGAACGCCTGAGTTGTCCTCCTAGATTGCCTGCCGCAGAGCCCACGTTATTGCGGCCGGTGGGTTCCCTTGGGCTCAACACGTATCAGGATCTGTCATAGAACCCGCAAGCCGGATAAAGTATCCTGAAAGCTGTCAGCGTCGCTTTCCCTGGCGGGCTTGCTGAGTTGGCAGCCGAGTAGCTTCTCGCGGGCGGGTCGTGTGGCGCAGAAGCCCTCAGATAAGGCCGCGGTGCAAGAGACAGGCACCAAACCGTGGATATGGAGGTCTCGGAGGCGACCGTGAAAGCTGACAGACGGGGTCTGACTGCTCATTCCGCAGTATTCACGGGGTTGGCGACACGGTGGTTACGAAGTTCGAAATCGGCATTCTTAGCGCAGGGCAAGGGATGGCGCCTTTTCCGGCCGGTTGTCTGCGGGACAGGCGGGCCTGAGCCAGCGGCGATGGACACATTCGATTTCCTTGCGTCGAGACGAGGCAGCAACTGACGCCGCAGTGGGAGATTTCTGTGGGTGCCAGGGGCTTAGCAACACCGTCAACCAACAGCCGCAACATAACCGCAACAGCGATGATGCGGGCAGCAGTATACGCGGGACAACAACGAGTCATCCTCGAGGAGATTCCCATTCCGGAGATCGGTCCCGGCGAAATCCTCGTACGCGTTGAAACCTGCGGCATCTGCCATACGGACCTCAAGAAAATCGAGCATGATCTCTTGCCGCCGCCTCGAGTCTACGGACATGAGACGGCCGGCACTGTCGTTCGAATCGGTGATGAAGTCACCCGGTTTGCCGAAGGTGATCGCGTCTGCCTGTTCCACCACATTCCATGTCTCGATTGCTTCTATTGCGAGCACCAAGACTACGCCCAATGCCCCAAGTACAAGAAAGTGGGCGTCACTGCCGGTTTCGACCCGGCCGGTGGTGGGTTTGCACAATACGTGCGCGTCATGGATTGGATCGTTCAGCGCGGCGTGGTTCGGGTCCCCGATCCGGTGTCGTTCGAGCGCGCTAGTTTTGTCGAGCCGGTCAACACTTGTTTGAAAGCGCTTGACAAACTGAGCGTCCGGGGCGATGAAACGATCCTGATCCTAGGTCAGGGACCCATCGGCCTGCTGTTTACGGCGCTTGCCCGCAGACTCGGCGTCAGATCGGTTTGTACGACCGACTTCCTCGAGTCGCGCATGGAAATGGCCGAAAGGCTGGGAGCCGATCACGTTTGGAATGGAGCGCAATCCGACTGGATGGACCAAATGCGGCACCTGACAGCCGGCCGCGGGGCTGATATAGTGATCGTAGCTGCCTCCGCGCCGGGAATCATCACCGAAGCGATCACGGCATCGCGCCCTGGCGCTCGGATCATGCTGTTTGCCCAGACGGCACCGGACGAGGTGTTCGAGTTGAGAGGTGCGGATCTGTGCGCTGCGGACCGGACTCTGTTGGGATCTTACAGCGCGTCGCTCGACCTACAGGAGAAATCGGCCGAAATCGTCTGGTCTGAGGATTTCCCCGTCGAGGAACTCATCTCGCATCGCCTTCCCCTCGATGATCTGTATGAAGGAATCAAGCTTGCCCGCAACCCCACGGCCGGTTCGCTCAAGCTGATGGTATGTCCGCAGTGGTGAATCGAACCGTGAAGGATACGATGCTGGCCGCGATGCTCTACGGCAAGGAGCGTCTCCGCCTCGAGCCGGTGGCCGTGCCACAGGTGGGCCCGGACGAAATCCTTGTCAAAGTGCAAGTGGCCCTGACCTGCGGAACGGACCTCAAGGTCTTCCGCCGCGGCTACCACGCTCGCATGATCCGTCCGCCCGCTGTGTTGGGCCACGAGTTGGCAGGAGATATCGTCAGCGTCGGGTCGGAGGTGACGACGTTCCAGCCGGGACAGCGGGTCGTCGCCGCCAATTCCGCTCCTTGCGGCGACTGCTTCCACTGCCAGCATGACAGAGAGAACCTGTGCGAGGATTTGCTCTTCAACAACGGGGCGTACGCCGAGTACGTACGGATTCCGGGCCGTATCGTCGCTCGGAACACTTACGAAATCCCGGACCACATCGGCTACCGCGAAGCCGCGATGGTTGAATCCCTTGCCTGTGTCCTGAAGGGCTTGGAGGATACCAATCTACGCGCCGGCGATACCATCTCGATCATCGGCTTGGGGGCGATCGGGTTGATGTTCATCCGATTGGCGAGCTTGACCGGAGCTCGCGTGATCGTCGTCGGCCGTCGGCAAACGCAGTTGGATTGCGCCGCCAGCATGGGTGCTCAAGAACTGATCCTGACCGGCGGCTCAGAGATGCCCGTCGAGGAAGTTCGCAACCTGACGGACGCAAAGCGCGGCTGCGACGTTGTGATCGAGGCGCTCGGTTCACCGCAGACCTGGAAGGGAGCGGTCGATATGGTTCGGAGCGGTGGCACGGTCAACTTCTTCGGAGGGTGCCCCAGCGGCAGTCACGTGCCCCTCGATACATCCCGTGTGCACTACTCGGAGATCACACTCAAGTCGAGCTTTCCTCACACACCGAAATACATTCGCCGGACGCTTGAGATCGTCGCGGGAGGAGAGATCAACGCGGAGGACTTTGTGATCAATGAAGCTCCTCTCACGGACTTGCTTTCGGTGTTCCGTCACATGATGAGTCATAACGGGCACCTTAAGACCGCAATCCTTCCCTGGCCCAGTCGAACGCAGAGAATGTCCAGGAACCTGTGGCAAGACGAGCCCGACCGGCTCCGATCCGTAGGCGATTGAGGAATGTCGTGAATTGCTTCCTTCCACCCGTCGCATTCGTCAAGCAGTTCGGGACTGACAGTCCGGTGTGGCCGCTCGATACATCGCTCAGCTACACACGTTGGCTCGCAACGAATCACTACGAGAATTTCCACGTAGCAAGCTTCCTGCTGCCCAAGAAGCTTCAACAACACTTCTTCAATGTCTACTCATTTTGCCGTTGGGCAGACGACCTCGGGGACGAGCTCGGCGAAACGGCGCAGAGCCTCGAGCTGCTGGATTGGTGGCGGCGAGGAGTCGAAAAAATGTATGCCGGCGAGCCCTGCCACCCGGTCTTCGTCGCGTTGACGGAAAGCGTTTCGGAATACCGCCTTCCGAAGCAGCTCTTTCTCGATCTGATCCACGCTTTCGAGCAGGACCAGCGCGTACATCGCTACGAGACGTTCGACGAGTTGCTTGGCTATTGCCGCTACTCGGCCAACCCCGTGGGGCGACTGGTGCTGCGGCTATGGGGCTACTCCGACACGGAGCGAGACCGCCTCTCCGACGCTACTTGCACGGCCTTACAACTCACCAACTTCTGGCAGGACGTTGCTCGTGATTTCCGCATCGGGCGGGTATACCTGCCACTCGATGTGATGTGGCAGCACGGTTATTCCGTAGACTTGCTCGCCGAAGATTTACGCGACGGACAGGCCCGAACCGCCGGCAGGGCGGTACTGCGCGATCTGGTCCATAGAACACGGGAGTTGTTCAACGAAGGCGCACAATTGTTGGGACAGGTTGAGCGGCGGCTTTCAGTCGATCTCAACCTCTTCACGGAGGGCGGATTAGCCGTCCTGGCGAAGATTCGCGCACAGGACTACGACACGATTCGGCAGCGTCCGAAGCTCGGAAAGCTCGATCGCGCCGGGCTGATGGTGCGATCGACCTTGAGATGGCTCTTTCGCCGGACGCGACCTCACCGCCAGGCGCAGCATGCTTTCCGTTAGAGATTCCTTTGTCCATTGCAAGCGCATGGCCCGCGCCCACGCCCGCAATTTCTTCTATTCGTTCCTGCTGCTGCCTCCGGATGAAAAAGAGGCGATGTGCGCGATCTATGCCTTCATGCGCCACGCCGACGACATCAGCGACGAAACCTCACTCAGACCGGAGGATCGTCTCGCAGGCCTTCAACGCTGGAAGAGCGCTCTGCAGCAAGCTCTCGAAGGGCAATATGGCGACGACCCGATACTGCCCGCTTTTCATCACACCGTAAAACGCTACGAGATCCCACCGCAGTATTTCTTTGAGCTGATCAAAGGCGTTACAAGTGACCTTGACACCAAGCGCTACCGAACGTTCGATGACCTTTACCGTTATTGCTATCGGGTAGCATCGGTCGTAGGCATGACGACGATCCATATCTTTGGCTACGAATCCGATGAGGCGCTCGATCTCGCGGAAAAGTGCGGCATCGCGTTTCAACTCACGAACATTCTTCGGGACATCCGCGAAGACGCCGAAATCGGCCGCGTCTACCTTCCGGAAGAAGAACTCGCGCAATATGACCTCAAGTCCGACGATCTGCTGGCGAACCGTCGTGGTGAACGATTTCGTGAGTTCATGGAGTTCCAGTTCAATCGCGCCAATGACTATTACCGTCAAGCCGCACCGATTCTGCGAATGGTGCGCCCCCCCTGTCGCGCCGCTCTCTGGACGATGGTTTCCATCTACCACCGCCTGTTGCAAAGGATCCGGGCGACCGACTTCAACGTCTTCGACCGGCGAGCGCAATTGAGCGATGGCGAGAAGTTGTGGATCGTTCTGCGAGCGTGCAAGCTGCGTTACTTCGGAGGAGCGCCGCCATTCCCCGCGTAAAAGTCGTCGGCGGCGGTCTGGCCGGCCTGTCTGCCGCTGTCGCACTGGGCTCGGCCGGTTTTCAGGTCGACCTTCATGAGTCACGCCCTTTTCTCGGGGGACGCGCGACGTCTTTTCCGCTTGACCCTTCCGATCCCGACTCGGAGCGGATCGACAACTGCCAGCATGTGCTGCTGCGGTGTTTTACGAATCTATTGGATTTCTATGAGCGGATCGGTGTCGCAGACAAGATCACGTTCTACGATCGATTCTATTACGTCCGCCCCGGCGGAGCCGTCGATGTACTCAAGCGCGGCTGGCTGCCGGCACCACTGCACCTTGCCGGATCGTTGCTGCGTTTCGGAGCGCTCGACTTGAGCGACAAGTGGAGCATCATCCGCGGTTTGCTAGCGCTAAAGCGTGACGCCGACCGTACCGACCTCGAAGCGATCACGATGGGCAATTGGCTGCGGTCAGAGCGAGCGACGGACACCTCCTATCAGCGTTTCTGGCATCCGATTCTCGTCAGCGCCCTCAACGAAGAACCCGATCGGGCCGCGGCAAGCTGGGCTTTCCAAGTTTTTCTCGATGGCATGATGGCGGACAGCACCAGCTATGAGATGGGTGTACCCTCGGTACCTCTCGCTGAGCTTTATTCCAGCGGGAAAGGTCTGGCGCCGAACGTGCGGACCCACACTCGTTCCACGATTGAGCGGATCGATCCAGAGAGTAACGAAGCAGACTTCTATATTTGCGCTTTGCCGTTTGAACGCGCTGCGAGCGTCCTCCCCGATCTTGACTTGCGGCTCGACAGGTTCGAGCATTCACCGATTACAGGTATCCACCTCTGGTACGATCGTCCGATCACCGAGTTACCTCACGCAGTTCTTCTGGACCGGACCTTACAGTGGATCTTCAGAAAGTCCGACACGTATGTGCAGGCTGTGGTCAGCGCCTCTCGTTCGTTGACGGGGCTTGCACGCGGCCGGATCATCGAGCTGGCATGCAAGGAGATCCGTGAGTTCTTTCCGGCGGCGAAAACGGCCAAGCTCATGCGGTCTCATGTCATCAAAGAAGTACGAGCGACCTACTCGTCGCGTCCCGGGCTACAGGCTGATCGCCCGGGCACAGAGACTAAGCATCGCAACCTGTTCCTCGCCGGCGACTGGACCAACACGGGTTGGCCTCCAACGATGGAGGGCGCCGTCCGCAGCGGCTACCGTGCGGCGGAATGTGTATGCCGAACTGCGGGCTTCGATGCCGCCTTCTTGAGAAAAAGACCCGAAACATCGATTGACACAACCACGGACACCAGTGAAGCTGCCGGTCCCAAGCGATTACGAGTCAAGTCACCGAGCGGCCAGTTGGAGCAACGACTTTACGACACAAGGCGAGTCCCGCTCCGTCTCTTCGGACGGGCCCTTTCCCGACACTGCCTGTTCGACCATTTCGACATCTCGCCGTCGGCGTGATGCGACACGAATACGTCTGACTTGAAACCCCCGAGCGTCACCCGCTGGTCACCGCTCAAAGTTGTTCCCCACTGACAAGTTCTTAGCCCGAAAATCGAGTTCCCTGGTTCATGAGAGGCCGCTCGACCGCGACGGCTGATTGTTGGCAAGACTCCAGGATGATGGCCGCGCTGTGCACGGACTCGAAACGGAGGAATGTCGGAAATAGGGGTCTGTGGACACTCGCAGCAAAAAGTGCCTCTACAGGCTCTTGAGATAGGCGAGTAAATCCGCCATGCCCTGTACGCTGATGCCCTGCTCGATGTCCTCAGGCATAGGAGACACGCTTAGCGACCTCAGCGACGCGATGTTGGACCGCCGGATCGTGTCTTCCTCACCCTTGGCTCGACGAAGCGTGACCGTCTCTGGTGTTTCCGCCGCCATGACGCCCGTGATGGAGCGCCCGTCGTTGGTTTCAAGCAGATACTCTTCATACCCCGCCTCGATGCTCTCGTTCGGAATCAGGATGTCTGTCATTAGTCTTTCCCTGTTTCGGATGACGACGCTGAGCAGGTCGGGACCGACCTCCGACCCCATGTCACCAACCCTGTGGCACTCTGAGCAGACATCCCGGAAGACCTCATTGCCACTTTCTACGTTTCCTTCATACGCGAGAGCCGGCCGGTATTTCTCGTAGACGGCTTGCCTCTCGTTCCGCGCGGATTCGCCGAACAGCGCTTCGGCGCGCGCTCGAATCTCTTCGTCCGCGTGCCGCAAAAGCTGACGTTGTCGGCCCCGACTGAGTGACCAGGACTGGACCGTTTCGTTCTCAACCGCGTTAAGCAGTGCCGAGATGCCCTGAGTGTGACCGACGAGCTCTCCGATGATCGCAGTGCGCACCGGGCCAGTGTAGGAGCGCCAATCCGCAAGTAGCGATTCGGTAGCATCGGGACCTTGGACAGCCGACAGCGTTTCAACCGCCGCCACCTGCAATCCTTCCGAGTGGGAGGGCCCGAGTAGAGCTGCGATGTCGGTTGTGTACTGTCCGGATCGATCGAGCCCTAAAGTCCGGACCGCAAAGATCCGCCCTTCCACTGGGGCAAGCGAGTCCGCCGCGATCGAGGCGGCCCTTGCGAGGATCGAGTCTACTTGAGGTGTTGCCTCCACGTCGATGCGGAGGAGCGCGTCCAGTGCGCCGACGCGGACAGTCTCGCCAGGGCTCGAGAGGAGCGCCAGCAATCCCCTCTGGGTAACCGCGAGTCGAGGGCGCTCTTTCTCACCCTGACCGATACCTTCTCTGAGGCCCTCCAAGACGGCTTGCCGCCACCAGTCGCCACGGACCGCGGAAGACTGGCGTACCGCCTCGACTAGTTTCGCGGCTTGCATGTCTTGCTGCCGAGTCCCCGCTATGGAAGCCAAGCCGTGTAGCATGGCCCTCTTGCCTTCCGACTCCTCGCCCAGCAAGCCGGGTCGCCGTAAGAGCCTGGCTAACCAAGCATCCGAATTGTCCGCTGCCGAGCTCAGCGCTGCCGTCCGGAACCAGGGGCTCTCGATGTTGTCAGCCAACAATTGCTCAAGCGCACGACGGGCGCGTCGGTCCGGGAAACTGCCCAGGATGCACGCCGCCTGAAGCTGAACCTTCGCGCTTTCGTCTTGCGCCAGACGCAGAGCTTCCCGCCTCAACTCTTCCTCCGTCAGCAAACCTTCCGCAAGCTGGAGGGCATGCTCGCGGACGTTGGGCTCGGGGTCGTGCAGCGCATCCCGTACGAGGTCAGAAGAAAGTGACCCAAGCCCATCAAGCGTCCACAGGGCGTGCAGCTTGGCAACGGCTTTGTTCTCCCGTGCCAGTTCCTGCAGCGCCGACTCTACCGAGCGATCACTTCGCTCAACCAGAAGCCGCTGTGCGGTCGTTCGCCACCAGCCGTTCGGGTGGCTCAGAGCATCTACGAGTTCCTCGGATGACGCTTCCCCCAGCTTCGCCGGCTCGTACGGTTCGGAGCCCTCGTATACGATCCGATAGATCCGCCCCGCCTGAGCAGGAGGATCGAACTCGATGTAGTCGACGATCTCTTTTGGCGCATACTCGGGATGCTCGACGACAGGCCGGTGATAGTCGATGACGTACAACGCTCCATCGGGACCGGTTGTCGTGAATACCGGCCGGAACCAACTATCCGTAGAGGCCAGAAACTCGTGTCCCTCGTGTGCGCGCTTCGCGGTAAAGGTCGGGCCGTCCGCCACGAGAACGTCGCGGTGCACGACGTTGTGAACCGGATCGCATGTGAACGAGGTATGCTCATAGCCTGCCGGGAAGAGACCTCCAGAGTAGATCGAAATGCCCGAGGCGGATGTGAAGCGGCCGTGCTGCGAGTCATGTATGTACTCGGGTTCTGTTGTGATCTGAAACAGCGTCGCAGCCTTTTCATGGTCGGAGACCGACTTCATCGCCTCCGGGTTCATAAGGTAGGGGTTACGCACCAGGTACTTCTCCTGGACCACGACGTGCCTCAAATGGTCGTTGTTCCAAACCGTAAAGCGGTTTCCCCAGGCATCGAACGCGTTTCCGAATTGCGAATTCCCCGCCACTCGCTCTACGAGACTGTCATCAGTTCGAAAACGGATGTCCTGCGAACGCGCTTCGACTGATTTTGCACCGGTTCTCTCCGGAAAACGGATGGGGCCACCACGGTCGCCGAACTCTTTGGCGAAACGGACCGGGTTAGGAACGCGAGTGTAGGCGACGTAGATCCAATTGTCGATCCCGTAAAGCGGACCGTTCACTCGTAGCTGTGGATTGGTCGCCGCGAAACCAGTGAGGACGACGCTGCGTTCATCCGCCACTCCGTCCGCATCGGTGTCACTGAGAAAGAGGATGTCCGGCGCCGCCGTTACAAGAACACCGTCTATCCAGGGCATCACGCCGTTCGGCAGCGACAGGCCTTCAGCAAAGATCGAGACCTGTTCGTAGCGTCCATCACCGTCGCGGTCTTCCAATCTCTTGACTTGTCCCTGCGGTTCGGGGTGGTAGGGATAGTCTCGCATCTCAACCACGTAAAGACGGCCCTGCGCATCGAAAGCCATCGCCACCGGATCGATCACATCAGGCTCCGCTGCGACCAACTCGATGCGGAAGCTTTCAGGCAACGCAAACGTCGACAGAGCTTCTTCCGGCGAATGCGGTGGGCTTTGTACGCTTCCACATCCGAGCGCCAGTAGCAGCGGCACCCAAAAGGGCGATAGAGTGCAGAGCAGCTTCATCGGGGCTGACCAGATGTCACATTATATAGACCGGTTTGGTATTGGCTACGCCGAGACGTTTTGAGCACACAACCTATCACCTATAGGCGGCTTCTTGCGGCAACACGTCTCCTCGATCGCAGTTTCTACGAACGGCCAACGATCGATGTCGCCCCTGATCTGCTCGGCAAGGTCATTGTCCACAAACTGGCCGGCCAACCCCTGGCGGCCCGCATCGTCGAGACCGAGGCCTATTTGGGGAAAGGCGATCTTGCGGCCCACAGTACACGGGGCAAGACCAAGTCAACCCGAGTGATCTTCGGCCCACCGGGCCATGCTTACGTCTATCTCTGCTATGGCATGTACGAATGCCTCAACCTGATCACTAAGCCCGACGGGCAGGCGGGATGCGTCCTGATCCGCGCGGTCGAGCCCCTTGTGGGAATCGAGGAAATCCAGCGCCGTCGACCCAATGCGCAACGACTACGAGATTTGGCATCCGGTCCCGGAAAACTGACCCTGGCACTCGGCGTCACCCGCCTGCGGAATGAGGCTGACGTTACTCGCGGCGCATTGACTGTACGAGCGATGCACCGGCCCAAGCCCATCAAGATAGTTACGACGACCCGTATCGGTATCTCAGCCAGCCGTGATCTTCCCTGTCGTTTCTACATCAAGGACAATGAGTTCGTGACTAAATCCTAGCCGACCCGCGGACCGACGAAACTGCCGCTACGGACAAGAGACCATGCAGGCCAGGACCATCTTCCACGTCGACATGGACGCATTTTTTGTATCGGTCGAGGAACTTTTTGATCCCAATCTAAAGGGAAAGCCGGTCGTCGTGGGCGGGCTCGCCAACGAGCGTGGCGTAGTTTCAGCCGCTTCGTATGCAGCAAGGGAGTACGGAGTTCGCTCGGCGATGCCGCTCCGGCGCGCCTATCAGTTGTGTCCCCAGGCCGTTTTCCTGCCGGGACATCCCCGCCGCTATCGCGAGTATTCAGGAAAGGTCCATCAAGTTCTGAAGAAGTTCTCACCGCGTATCGAGATGACTTCGATCGACGAAGCCTACCTCGAAATGACGGGTGCCGAACGCCTGTTGGGCCCACCCCTCAAAGCCGGCGATCGATTGCATCAAGCTATCGCCGATGCGATCAAGTTGCCATGTTCGATCGGTATTGGCACGTCACGGCTGGTCGCAAAGATCTGCTCAGCAATGGCTAAGCCAAACGGCATGCTTCGTGTCATGCCGGGGGCGGAAGCGGCTTTCCTCGCGCCGCTCAACATCCGCAAGATTCCCGGCGTCGGCAAAGTCACCGAGAGAGGCTTTCGAGAAAGAGGCGTTCACAAGATCGGCCAACTCAGTGATCTCGGTGAAGACTATCTAGAGAAAACCTGGGGGCAGACCGGCTTGGCGTTGGCCGGCAAAGCACAAGGTCGCGACGCCGGCGCCTGGTTTCAGACTGAGATCGGAGGCTCGGACTACCCGAAATCCATCAGCCACGAGACGACGTTTTCCCAGGATACCGCCGACGTCAAACTCCTCGAATCAACGCTGGCGAAACTCTCGCAAATGGTGGGCCGCCGGCTGCGCGAGCACAGCCTCTACGGCCGCACGATCCAGATCAAGCTTCGGTATAAAGACTTTTCCACTTACACGCGCGCCTATTCTCTTGACGAAGCAACCCAGCTCGATACAGTGATTCTCGAAACGACAAAAACGCTCTTCCACCGCAACTGGAAGCATCGTCAGCCGATCCGGCTGCTCGGTGTTTATGTTTCCGGATTGGAAGAAACCGAGAGGCAGCTCGACCTATTCGATGATGGCCGCAAGCGCAAGTGGAGCCGGGCCCTGGAGGCAGTTGATGCCCTGCGAGATCGCTTCGGGGAAAGCAGCGTAGGGCTTGCCTCCGCAATGGGCCACGGTCGCCAGGAGCGCGTCCATGAGAACCCGGCTGGCCTACCGGGCAAGACCGGGCATCAGGAAGAAGGGGAGTAGATACCCGGGCTGCGTATGCGGCAGTTCCGACGCGAACGGATACGGTCTCTGAGAACCTGAACGCGGGCTCGATCAGCCCGCCTTGTCGAGGACGGTGAGACTGAGATTGTGGTTCTCGACCATCGCCTTGGTCAGTAGGAACCCCTTGACCTGTTTCTTGGAGGGCAGGTAGTACATCAGATCGAGCATCATCTCTTCGAGAATCATTCGTAATCCGCGGGCGCCTACTTTGCGCTGCAGGGCCAAGCTGGCGATCGCTTCTAACGCATCCGGCTCAAAATTGAGCTGGATATTCTCGAATTCAAAAAGCTTCTGATATTGCTTGACGAGCGAGTTCTTCGGACGTGTCAAGATCTCGACGAGCGCGTCTTGGCTCAAATCGCTGAGGACCGTGTTCACCGGCAAGCGGCCCACGAACTCGGGAATGAAGCCATGGCGGATGAGATCCTGCGGCTGCACCTGCGCCAGCAATTTGGCGTCGCGCTCGCCCTGGTCGAGTTTCGACGGGGTTGTAGAAATTTCTTTCGGCTCCGACGCGGAACGAAACCCGACCACGCAGTGGTTCAGACGCCGCGCGATGACTTTCTCAAGCCCGACGAAAGTCCCGCCGCAGATGAACAGGATATTCGTCGTGTCGACGGGGGTGAATTCCTGGTGCGGATGCTTGCGGCCACCCTGCGGCGGTACGTTGGCCATGGTTCCTTCGAGGATTTTGAGGAGCGCCTGCTGTACACCTTCACCGGAAACGTCGCGGGTGATGGAGGGGTTCTCGTCCTTTCGACTGAGCTTGTCGATTTCATCGATATAGATAATGCCCTGCTGGGCACGTTGCACGTCGCCATCGGCGGCTTGCAGCAGCTTGAGGATGATGTTCTCTACATCCTCTCCCACGTACCCTGCTTCGGTGAGCGTCGTTGCATCGGCGATGGCGAATGGAACCTCGAGGATCCTCGCCAATGTCTGTGCCAGCAGCGTCTTGCCGGTTCCGGTCGGCCCGATCAACAGAATGTTGGATTTCTGCAACTCCACATCGCTGTTGCTGCGCTGCTTTGTCATGAAGACGCGCTTGTAGTGATTGTAAACGGCTACAGCAAGCTTCTTTTTCGCCTTTTCCTGCCCGACAACGTATTGGTCGAGGCGCTCTTTGATTTCCTGGGGTTTGAGAAGCGTGAAGATATTGGGGCCGGGCTGCTCTTGACGGTCATCCTCAAGAATCGAGTTGCAAACCGCCACACACTCGTCGCAGATGTAGGCTTTGGGATAGTCACCCGGAGTCGAAATCAACTTGCCGACCACTTCTTGCGTCTTGTGGCAAAAAGAGCAACGCAGGGTTTCTTTCGACCCGTTTGGCTTCACCAGTGTCTCCTTCGCAAGGACAACAAAGCTGTCCCAGCGCAACCCACCTCAATTATCACCCAACACCTGGCGTATGGCAATGCCGCGCCTTAGCCGCAATCCTCAGGCGGGAGGGCCGGCCGATTCGCAGTTTGGATCATCGAGTGATTCAGCGGTCATCCCGGCCTTGCCGAGTGTTTTCTTCCTCGAAGGCAACAATGTCAACGCGCTCAACCTTCTATAGCACATGTAAAGCAATCAGCAAGCGTAGCTGCTCCAGCAGGTACAGACCGCATCCCGATAGCTTCACAGAGGCCGGAAACCTGCTGTGGTAAGGTGACGACCATGTCGAGGAGATTGCCCCCGGACTCCAGGTTCTCTCATTCGTCACGACGGGATGGATTGTCAACGAGCTTCCCATCCACCTCGGGCAGGGGTTCTCCTTTTCCTCGTCGAGCCTCGAACAGTGCGGCTTGGCGGATCATTGGGGCAAGGTCGCGCTGCTTCATTTCATGAAGACCGACCTGCCGAAATGATCCGCTTTCCCGGTGTGTTTGCGGGGGCGTAAAAATCGAAACAAGCATGCTCACGTAAGTGCGGGCATTTGAGACCGATTATGTCGAGACGATGGGTGATTTTTAGCAGGGTAGCTATCCTGGCCGTCTTTTTGAACCCTGTCCTGGGACTCTCGCAACTCCCCTCTCCTGAATCGCATTTCGGCCATCGGATGGGGGAGGCAAAGAAACTCGTCGAGTGGAGTGAGGTGGTTCACTATTTCCAATTGCTCGCAGAGGCGAGCGATCACGTCAGAGTGACGGAACTGGGACGTTCGACCGAGGACCGGCCCTTCATCCTGGTGACGATCGCGGATTCCGAAACCCTGGCGGACCTGCCGCGTTATCAGCGGATGCAGGCTCAGTTCGCCGACCCGCGCAACGTCAACGACAAAGAAGCCGAAAGTCTGGTCGAGCAGGGCAAGACCGTTGTCCTGATTACCTGCTCGATCCATTCCACAGAGGTGGCATCAACGCACACCGCCATGGAATTCGCCCACAAGCTGCTGACCGAGAATACACCGCGACACCAGGCGATTCTCGAAAACACCATCTTCTTGTTGGTTCCGTCGCTGAATCCCGACGGTGTGGACAAGGTCGCCCGCTGGTACAAGCGCTATCTCGAAACACCCTATGAAGGTGCTCCGATGACGGAGCTGTACCACAAGTACGTCGGACACGACAACAATCGCGACTGGTACATCTTCAGTCAGGATGAGACGCGCTTGATGATCGAACGCGTGCATAACGTCTGGAGGCCGCAAGTGGTCTATGACGTTCATCAAATGGGCAGCAATGGAGCACGAATGTTTGTGCCACCATGGAGTGACCCGATCGATCCGAACATTGACCCGCTGATCGTGCAGCAAGTGAATCAGATGGGCATGGGCATGGCCGCGGATTTGACAGCCGCCGGGAAGATGGGTGTGGTGGTCAACGCTATCTATGACTACTTCACGCCGGCGAGACACTACCAGAGCTATCACGGCGGGTTGCGGCTTTTGAGCGAATCTGCGAGTGTCCGCTACGCGACGCCTATCGATGTTCCGTACTCCTCACTGACGACGAGCGACAGAGGTTACAACGCTCAGGTTCGGAGCTGGAACTTCGTTGAACCCTGGCCGGGAGGCCAGTGGACGCTGCGTGACATCATCGACTACCAACTGATCGCCTTTGAATCCTGCCTCTATCAAGCGGCGACACGTCGACGGGCCCTGTTGCGGAACTTCCGGCGCATTTCCCAGCGTGTGATCCGCAGAAATCGCGGCCGGTCGTTCCTTTTGCCGCGCGACCAACATGACCCGAGCGCGCTGCATCGGCTGCTGGCGACTCTGGAGTTCGGCTTGGTGGAGATCCACCAGGCACGACGGCCGTTTGAGGCTCTGGACCGTTCGTTTGATGCTGATGACTACGTGATTCTGCTCGATCAACCCTACGGGGCCTTCGCGCGAACGCTGCTCGAAAGCCAAAATTATCCGGAACTGCGGGAATACCCGGGCGGTCCGCCTGTTCGCCCTTACGATGTGACGGCACACAGCCTTCCGCTGCTAATGGGCGTTCAAGTGTTTGAATCGACGGAACCTTTGGAGGCGGACTTGAAACCGGCTTGGCCACTGCAAGCGCCAAGAGGAAGCGTGGGGAGAAGTTCGGTGGTGGCTTTGTCACCAGACAACACACGCTCCTGGACCGCGGTCAACCGTATTCTCAAGGCAGGAATGGACGTTTATCGCGACACGACGGATGGCACGTTCTACATACCAAGGCACGAGTCGCTGCGTGGGATGCTTGAAGACGTTGCCAACGAGTTCGGATTGAACTTCCGTCCAGCGAGCCCGACCTCGACGCGCCGGAGACGCATGGAGCAGACCCGCGTAGGTCTCTATCAGGGCTTTGTACCTTTGATGGATGAAGGCTGGACCCGATGGGTGCTGGAACATTACGAATTTCCCTACGTATCCGTCGGGAACGCAAGGCTACAGGCGGGCGATCTCAACAGCGATTTCGATGTGATCATTGTGCCGGATGCCCGGCCGCGCACTCTGCACGGGGGTTATCTGCCAGGGGCGTTGTACCGTGGAGCGCCGGCGCCACCGGAGTTCACGGGCGGGATCGACACAGCCGGAGCGACGGCGCTGCGGGAATTCATTGTTCGCGGCGGCACCCTCCTGGCGTTCAACCGAGCCTCGCAATTCGCCATTGACCGTCTGGGAGCACCTGTGCGGAACGTGCTGTCGGGGTTGGATTCTTCTCGATTCCATGCGCCGGGAGCGTTGCTCAATGTGACGGTCGATACGTCTCATCCGTTGGCGTTCGGACTACGTACCCACGAAGCAGCGTGGTTTGAATCGGGACCCGCTTTCGAAATCACAGGCGTCCCTACAGATGATGCCGTTGCGGTCATGCGGTATCCGCAGAAGGATCTGCTGGCATCGGGTTGGCTATTGGGTGAAGGCTATCTGGCCGAGCAGGCAGCGGTGCTCGATGTTCCGGTGGGCAACGGGCATCTGGTGCTGTTTGGGATCCGCCCGCAGTACCGAGCCCAGCCGAACGTTACTTTCAAGATGCTCTTCAACGGCCTATATTACACGGCGCCGTAAGAATTCAAAGTTGTTGCTCAGAGCAACTTTTGTTTTAGCCGTGAACTACTTCAACTACTTCACTGAAATCGAGGAACATTTCCAGCGAGCGCGGGGCTCGGGTTTGTTCCTGCTGTCGCCGCTGGATTGGACGATGATCGAGACCTGGAAGGAATCGGGAGTGCCACTTGATGCGGTCCACAAAGGAATCGAACGCTCCTTCGAGAAGTGGCGCGTCCGCAAACGGAAGACACGCATGATCAATTCACTCGCGTACTGCGCCCAGGAGGTGCTCACGGCGGCGCGGGAGATCGAGGAGCCAAGGAACGCGTCGACCGGTCGACCGCAACCGGAGTTCGATCCCGCGGAGTTGGCGTCATATTTTCGTCGGAACGCGGACGAGATCGAAGCAAAGCGAGTTCCCGAAAGATACCGCGAAATCTATGAGGAAACCGCGAAGTCGCTACGCTCGCTGGCCGAAGCGGGGGAACAGGACAATCTGGGGGACCTCGAAGCCGTCGAACAGCGGCTGACGGTGCTTGAAGAGCGCCTGATTGTGACCGTGCGGCAGCAGCTTAGCGAGGAAGAGCTTGTTGAGGCGCGGCAAGACATGGAAGGGCGCCTTGCGCCCTATCGCGGCAAGATGACAGCAGGGCAACTGGCGCTGTTCGAAAAGCAATACCTCGATCGAAAGTGTCTGGAAACTTTCGGCTTGCCGCGATTGAGTCTGTTCTACTTCTGACACTCTTGCAGTCCTCCCCAGCAAATACAACCGACGAGGTGAACCGGCGAGCCGGCGCCGCGTGGCGCGGCTACATGGCAACAGGCCGAACACCGTGTTTCATAGGACCGATCGGAAGACAATTGCACGAACGGAGCCCACTCCTGGCAAGAAAGGCAGGTCAGGGCTTGCCGCGGGCCTTACCAGGCTTGGCCGCAGGATCATTCTGGCCAGACAAAGGACGGGTTGTCGGTATCAGGGAATGGGAGAAACTTGTAGGCGGTTCCTTAGGCAGGCTGCCGAGGTGTTCGTTGACATAGACGACGAACTCCTGCATCTGGCGCTGTATCTCTTCCATCTTTTCCCGCATGTTGAGGATGATTTCGACGCCGGCGAGGTTGACTCCGAGGTCGCGGGTGAACGAGAGAATGACTTCGAGCCGTTCCATGTCTGCATCTGTATAGAGACGCGTGTTGCCATCGGTCCGCGACGGCTTGAGCAGGCCTTCTCGCTCGTACAGCCGCAAGGTTTGGGGATGCAGATCAAAGCGGTCGGCGACCACAGAAATCGTGTAGGCTCCCAAGGTTTTCTTTTTGCGTGCCATGGCGCACATTATTCAAAGAGACCGTTGCGCGGGTCTTCGGGGTTCAGGTTAGCAAACTCTTTCATCATTGCCTTCGAGCCTTCGTCCGGCACTTCGGGAACGACAATCTTGACCTCGACAAACTGGTCGCCTTTACGATTCGTCCTCGGGTTGAGCACGCCTTTCTCTCGCAGACGAAAACGCTTGCCGGAACTGGTCGCGGGCGGGATCTTCAGACGCGCCTTGCCGGCGATGGTCGGGACCTCGATGCTACCCCCCAGGATGGCCTCAGGAATCGTGATCGGAACCCGCACGTGGATGTCGTCGCCCTTTCGCTCGAAGACCGAGTGGGAACCGACACGCGTGATAATGTACAGATCGCCGGCCGCGCCACCCCGTTGGCCGGCGTTGCCTTTACCGGGCACGCGCAGGCGCGAACCGTTCTGCACGCCGGGCGGGATGCGCACTTCCACTGTCTCAGTGCGGTGCAGCCGCCCCTCCCCGCTGCACCTGGGACAAACGTCCCGCAGTTGCCCCGAGCCCTGACAGCGCGGGCAGGCGAGATTAAAACGCATCGCTCCGACGGTCTGAGAGACCTGACCGGAGCCCTGACATTGCTTGCAAGCAATCGTGCCCTGGCCAATGTTCCCCATGCCGCGGCACTGCGGACAAGGTTCGTGACGGGCTACGTTGAGCCGGAGCTTGGCTCCTTTGATCGCGTCCCAAAAGTCGATATCGACGCTGTACTCGAGGTCTTCTCCTGGTTGGGCCTGGGCCGCCGTCTGCTCCTGGTCCTGACGGAAGAATTGCGAAAAAAGATCGGAAAAGCCGCCGCCCCACGGGCGGCCCCTATTCGATCCTGCTGCTTTTCCGCCCGCCGCTCGGGCAAAATCGGAGAAGTCGAAACCGGAAAAATCAAAACCACCTGGACCATGACCTCTGCTTCCCGGATACGCTCCGGGTTCGGAATAGAAGCCGTACTGGTCGTACAACTCGCGCTTCTTCTGATCTCCCAGAATTCCGTACGCCTCCTGAATGGACTTGAATTTCTCCTCGGCAGAGCTGTCACCTGGGTTGACGTCGGGGTGGTACTTCCGGGCAAGACGGCGGTACGCTTTGCGGATCTGATCCGCGGAAGCATTCTTTGGGACTCCCAGCGTCTTGTAGTGATCTTTCTGATCAGTTCCCGGCACGTTGTCTCCCGGACACGAACACGAAGAGGCTGCTTGGGCAGCAACCCTTCGGATCAACACGCGGGAACGCAGCCATCAGGCTATTCCTCACATGCGCGGCCGATGGGCCGGTGGCCGTTCAAGAACTCTTCGGTTTGTCATCCACATCAACGAACTCTGCGTCGACCACATCCTCCTTCTTCTCTTCGCCACCGGTTCCGTTTGCGCCATCGTCCGCCGCGGTCCCGTCGGACGGCGCGCCGGCTGACTTGTACATCGCCTCAGCGAGCTTGTGGCTGGCCTGTGTGAGGTTCTCGATGGCACGATTGATCTCGGCCGCATCGCCCTGCTGCACCGCTTTCTTGGTTTCCTCGATGGCGGTTTCGATCTGCTTGGCCTCTTCCTCGCTGATCTTTGAGCGATGCTCTTTGAGCGTGTTTTCCGTGCTGTAGATCATAGCGTCCGCTCGGTTGCGCGCCTCGGCTTCATCGCGCTTGTTCTGGTCGTCAGCGGCATGGCTTTCGGCGTCGGCAGCCATCTTTTCGACTTCATCCTTCGACAGACCCGACGAACTGGTAATCGTAATTTTCTGTTCCTTGCTGGTCGCCTTGTCCTTCGCCGAGACATTAAGAATGCCGTTGGCATCGATGTCAAACGTCACTTCGATCTGCGGGACGCCGCGAGGAGCGGGCGGGATGCCCACAAGCTGGAAGACGCCCAGCAAACGGTTGTCCGAGGCCATGGCTCGTTCGCCCTGATAGACCTTGATCTCCACCGAAGTCTGACTGTCCGAGGCGGTTGAAAAGATCTCGCTCTTGCGTGTCGGGATGGTCGTATTACGGTCGATCAATTTGGTGAAGACTCCGCCCAACGTTTCAATACCGAGCGAGAGCGGAGTCACGTCGAGCAGCAGCACATCTTTGACGTCGCCTCCCAAGACACCACCCTGGACGGCCGCGCCGATCGCCACGACTTCATCCGGGTTCACGCCCTTGTGAGATTCCTTACCAAACAACTCTTTGACCATTTCCTGAACGCGCGGAATGCGAGTCGATCCGCCGACCAGCACCACTTCGTCGATTTGATTCGGAGTGACGCCGGCATCCGCCATCGCCTTCTTGCAGGGCACCAGCGTGCGGCGCAACAGCGGCGCCATCATCTGCTCGAGGTGAGCCCGCGTCAGCTTGAGCTGCAGGTGTTTGGGCCCACTCGCATCGGCCGTGATGAATGGCAAGTTGATCTCGGATTCGAGCAGCGTTGAAAGATCCATCTTGGCCTTCTCGGAGGCTTCCTTCAGGCGCTGCAACGCCATCTTGTCACCAGACAGGTCGATGCCGTGCTCCTTCTTGAACTCGTCGATAATCCACTCAATCAGAACCTGATCGATGTTGTCGCCGCCAAGGTGCGTATCGCCGTTAGTGGCCTTGACCTCGACGACACCTTCGCCGACTTCCAAGATCGAAATGTCAAACGTGCCGCCGCCAAAGTCGTAGACAGCAATCGTCTCGTTCGTCTTCTTGTCAAGCCCATAGGCCAGCGCGGCCGCAGTGGGCTCGTTGATGATGCGCTGAACATCGAGACCCGCGACCTTCCCAGCGTCCTTAGTGGCTTGACGCTGGGAGTCATTGAAGTAAGCCGGCACGGTGATTACGGCTTCTGTCACCTTCTCGCCCAAGAAAGATTCGGCGGCCTCCTTGAGCTTGGTAAGCGTCATGGCCGAGATCTCCTGCGGCGTGTGCTCCTTGCCCGCGGCGACGATCTTCACGACATCGGAGCCCCCAGAGAGATCGTACGGGACGAGCTTGGACTCTTCACGGACCTCGCCAGGCCGGCGGCCCATAAATCTCTTGATCGAGAAAATCGTGTTTTCGGGGTTCGTGACTGCCTGACGCTTCGCGGCTTGTCCCACCAGGCGTTCGCCGGTTTTTGTGAAAGCAACCACAGACGGCGTGGTCCGGGCCCCCTCCTGGTTGGGGACGACGCTGGGTTGTCCCGCCTGCATGACGGCGACTACCGAGTTGGTCGTTCCCAGGTCGATGCCAATGATCTTGCCCATGATGATTCTCCTTATCGGCTTCGGACTTGTTTCCGAAGTCTTAACCACACTGCTGTACTGAATACGAGTGGTTCCTTAGCATATGATCATTATTTAACTTTAGTGTGCAATTGTCAAGTCAGATCAGTTCCCTATCAACGAAACAAAGAACGTTGCTCCTTCTCAGCATGGGTTCCTTTTGCCTTCGCCGCGGCGGCAGCAACCCGCAGGGCGACCGGAGCGGCGGCGAACGGCGCTTGTCGTGAGGCCGATCGAGAACGGGGGACGGGGCGCGGACACTTGTTCAGGCCCCCTCCACAAAAAAACTAGCGAACAATGGTGAACAGGCAAGCCGTGACTTGTCGGCGGCTGCGGCGGTCCGGGCGGCGCTTTTTGGTCGTGCTGCCTTTGCTCACCCACGGCGAACCGAACGGCCGTACCGTCCGTGTTTCGTGATTCGTGCCTCGCGAAAAACCTTGAAAGCCGCACTGCCGGCGCGGGCGGCTCGCGCCTCGTCCTGCCAGCCCTCTCACGCACTTCGACTCCCAGGTGGGGAGAAATGCAGCCTTCGTCGGACACGCATGGGCGTGATCTCACCTCCTCGTTGTTTCTCGGCGGGGCCAGGATGCCCGCGGCGCGCGGGGGCATCCGCCACAGCGAGCGCCGCGGAAACGGGCAGTCGATCTCCATGCTTCCCGCCTCCCTTTCGTCATGCTATGCCGGTCGCGGCAGAAAAAAAGACTGAAGGGCTTCAGTACCTTAAGGCAACGTTTCTCGTTGGCCTACCACGGGAACTTCTCCCATTACGCCGACAGCCAGATCCGTTCCCTGCTCTGGATCATCAGTGACAAGCATTTTTCCATCAATAGATCAAGAAGTATTATCGTGCTTCGTCCGAAGACTCCATCTGATTCGTCCCAGAAACCGTTTCCATACACTGATCGCAACTTTCAGCAAGCACGGCAGGTTGACGAGGCTATAATTCGTGGCACTGGGCCGGTTCAAAGCGCTGCCATCGGCTGTCGCTTCGGCCATCTCACGTAGACCCGCCGCGTCCGGGATTGTTGTCACCGGACCGTTGGATGCAGGCGCTCCTTGCTGCTCTATGCCATCACCGAACGCCGGAAGCTCAGGAGCAGTCTCGCTGACTTCGTCGAGAACGCCGGGCGGGCGGGCGTCGACCGTGTTCAGATTCGCGAAAAGGATCTGCCCGATTCGGCACTGTACGAGGTAGTGAGAGACGCCATCGCCCGAACGCGGACGACCCAAGTCCGGGTTCTCGTCAATGGGCGTCCGGACATCGCTGTCGCCGCCCAGGCGCAGGGAGTTCATCTGCCATCAGACAGCCTCTCTGTCTCTTCCGTTCGCAAGGTCACTCCGCCGGGCTTCCTGGTCGGCGTATCCTGTCACAAGGTTGACGAGGTCGAGCGGGCGGCAAGCGAGGGCGCCGACTTCGCCGTTTTCGGACCGGTCTTCGACACCCCTTCGAAACGAGGCTTCGGCCCGCCTGTCGGCCTCTCTGAACTCGAACGGGCCTGCACGGCCGTCCGGATGCCGGTGCTCGCGCTGGGAGGCGTGACGTCCGCGAATGCCCGATTGTGCATCGAAGCCGGCGCGGCCGGCCTAGCGGGCATCGGACTCTTTCAGTCGGCACGATCACTCGGAGGGCTCGTCAGGGATCTGAAAGCGATGCGGAAGAAAGACTCTGTGGCAGAATAATCGCCTATGTCAACGTTCTCGATAGCGGTGATTCCCGGCGATGGCGTGGGTCTGGAAGTCATGCCCGAGGCCAGGAAAGTCCTCGATCTGGTGTCGGCGCGATACGACGTCGAGTTCGAGCACACCGAATTCGATTGGGGAACGGACTACTACTTCCAACATGGCTACATGATGCCGGAAGACGGCATCGACCTACTGCGGCCCTTCGACGCCATCTTGCTGGGCGCGGTGGGCCATCCCGACGTGCCCGACCACGTCACGCTCAACGGTCTGCTCTTGCCGATCCGACGCAGCTTCGACCAGTACGTTTGCGAGCGGCCGGCCAAGCTTTACCCGGGGGTCCCATCGCCGCTCGCCAACCCGGGTGAGATCGACATGGTGATCGTGCGGGAGAACACCGAGGGCGAGTACTCGCAAGCCGGCGGCTTCGTCTACAAGCATCTAGCTGACGAAGTGGCCGTACAAACGTCGATCTTCACACGTCACGGGGTGGAACGGATCATCCGTCACGCTTTCGGGTTGGCTCGCAAGCGGAATCGCGGGAAGCATGTGACGTCGATCACCAAGTCAAACGCGCAGGGTTACAGCATGGTGCTGTGGGACCGCGTTTTCGCCGAAGTATCCACCGACTACGGCGATGTCGAGACGGAATCGCTGCTGGTCGATGCGGCGGCGATGAACTTTATCCGCCGACCGCACACTTTCGATGTCGTAGTCGGGTCGAATCTGTTCGGCGACATTCTGAGCGACATTTCAGCAATGATCACCGGCAGCATGGGGTTGGCGCCGAGTTCGAACGTCAACCCGTCCCGAGAAGCGCCCTCGATGTTCGAACCCGTTCACGGCTCTGCGCCGGACATTGCCGGTCAGGGGCTCGTGAATCCCATCGCCATGATCCTGAGCGCTGCGATGATGCTCGATTTCCTGAACATGGCGGATGCCGCACGAGTTGTCGAAAACGCCGTGTCCGCAGTGCTCAGCGAAGGCAAGGCGCTACCACGTGATCTCGGCGGAGAGGCGTCGACCAGCCAAGTAACCGCCGCCGTACTCGACAAGCTGCGACAGTAAATGCGTCGAGTCAGGCTGCTTCGGCCACCAGGCGTTGGAGGCTCCTGGCGCAGATCGTACTTCCCTTGAACTTGTCGCCGCCTGGGCCGCCCCAGTGCGTTTCGAGGCTGACCATACCCGCATAACCGTCGCGACCCATCGCTGACAGTTGCCCGGTCCAATCGACTTCCCCGGCTCCGACGTCTCCCCAAATCATCCGATCGCTGCGTGGGGGAAGCACACCGTCCTTGGCATGCACATGCAGAATACGATTTGCCGCGAGGCTGCCGTAGCCGTCCGGGTAAGGGACTTCACCGGCAATGTAGCAGTTCGCGGGGTCCCAAACGAGTCCGAAGCTCGGGTGTTGGATGGCGTCGAGAATCGGGGCTGATTCCGAGGCCGTGGCGATGTTGCAGGCGTGTTCGTTCTCCAAACCGATCTTCACCCCGGCCGCGGCGGCTTTCTCGACGGCGCCTTGCAGGGCCTCGATGATGCGCGAAGTGATCTTCTCAGGCTCCACCGTTCGCCAAAAGCTGAACACCCGCACAATCGGCGCTTCGAAAATATTCGCCAACTCCAGGGAGCGCTTCAGAATGCGGGGCTGATCGTCATAAGTGTGCGCAGAGTGAAAGGCGTCCTGCTCGAAACGATGATCGATGTCGCCTCCGTCCGGCAACGTGCACTTGAAGACCGGTGAAGCGATCGAGACGACCTCGAGGCCGAACTCCTGGGCCAGTTGCTCGACTTGACGAATCTCCTCGTCGTTCATGTCGACGATGTTCTTGTTCCAAATGGTGCGCAACTCGAGGGCGGGAATGCCCATTTCGACAGCGGTCCGACAGATTCTCTCGAAGTCCTGGGTGAACTCATCTGTGATAACAGCTATGGGAAAGTTCGCCATAGGCGACTAGTGTAGCCCATCGACCGCCTGGTCTTCCCCCTCAGAACCGGTCGTAACGTATTGAGGGATGGCGTAACCCCACTGCGGGAGGCGGCTGAAAGTCTTGGCCGCATCTGTCTCCAAGCGGCCGACGGCAATGATTCCGAGAGGTGCGAATCCGAATGGATTGCCCAGCAAGTGCTCCTGATCATCGCCGCAAGACAGTCACCGTGTCGCAATCCTCACACCCCCTCCCTGCTTCAGGAACAGCAACGAACCGTTGCCAACCTGCATTTCTCACCCCCCGACGGCCGCAGCACGCGAAAAAGGCCGTGATTCGTGTTTCGTGTCTCGTGTTTCGTGAAAAACCTTAAAGGCCATGTTGCTTTCGCCCAGCAGCTCGCGCCTCGTCCTTACGACCCTCTCACGCACTTCGCCTCGCCACGTGGTGAGACATGCAGGCTAAGATGAGTGGCCCCGACGGAGAAGTCGGGTTGAACAACAAGAACTCAAGGAGGAACATCATGGCGAGAGGCTACGGTAGGTCAAGTGATTTTGAAGACAGGTTTGAGCGCATTGCGGGCGGAGCTTCCAGGAACATCGTCCGTATCGCGATCGTGATTGTCGTATTGCTGGTGCTGGTGAACTCGGTCGCAACGATCGGCGCCGGTGAGCGCGGCGTCGTTTTCAGCAAGTTCGGCGGAGTTCAGGACACGGTGCTCGACGAAGGCTGGCGGTTCAAGATTCCCTTCGTGCAGGACATCATTCCCATCGACGTCAAGATCCAGAAGTCGGAGACAGCGGCATCAGCGTCGTCGAAAGACCTGCAGATGGTTTCCTCGACGATTGCCGTCAACTATCACGTCAGCCCCAACGCGGCGAACAAGGTTTATCAGGACGTCGGGCTCTCGTACAAGGAAAGAATCATCGACCCGGCCGTGCAGGAATCGATGAAGGCGGCCACGGCGCAGTTCACCGCCGAGGAACTGATCACGCGGCGCGGTGAGGTCTCGGTTCAGATCAAGGGGATGCTCAGCGAACGCCTGCTCGCTCACAATATCGTGGTTGACGAATTCAACATCGTCGACTTCAGTTTCTCAGCCGTCTTCAACGAAGCGATTGAAGCCAAACAGACCGCCGAGCAGTCGGCTCTCAAGGCGCAGCGGGACTTGGATCGCATCAAGATCGAAGCCGAACAGCAAATCACGGCCGCGCGCGCAGAAGCGGAAGGCCAGCGGCTGCAGCGAGAGACCATTTCCGAAGAGATCCTGCAGCTTCGCGCCATCGAGAAATGGGACGGGCATCTGCCGCAAGTCACCAGCGGCGGCACGCCGTTCATCGATTTGAAGGCCATGCGGGGCGGAGCCTGACATTCTGGTACACTCCCTGATTGCCGCGGGCCGCACGGAGTACGTGCGTGTTGCAGTGCCTGTGCGCCGACAAGCTCCCGATCTGCGCCAAGGAGGACCCTATGGGCCGACCAGTAACTCTGTTCACCGGGCAATGGGCGGATTTGACGTTGGAAGTACTGGCCGAGAAGGCGGCAAGCTGGGGATACGACGGTCTCGAACTTGCCTGTTGGGGCGACCACTTGGACGTCGCTCGCGCCGCGAAGGATCTTAACTACTGCGAGCATCAGAAGGCGATTCTCGCCAAACACGATCTGAAGCTGTTTGCCATTTCCAATCACCTGGCCGGGCAGTTGGTTTGCGACCCGAACCATGACAACCGTTCCGACGCCTTCGCACCTACCGACTGCGCCGGTGACGCCGAGAAGAAACGCGCGTGGGCGGTGGAGTCGATGAAGGACTCGGCGCGCGCCGCCAAGAATCTGGGGCTGAGAGTCGCCAATGGATTCACCGGTTCATCGATCTGGCATCTGCTTTACAGTTTTCCGCCGGTGTCGGAAGAGACGATCGAAGAGGGCTTCCAGTACTTCGCCGAGATGTGGAACCCGATCCTCGACGTGTTCGACGAGTGCGGGGTGCGTTTTGGACTTGAAGTGCATCCGACGGAGATCGCCTTCGATATCGTCACCGCCAAGCGCGCCATCGAAGCGGTCAACGGCCGTGAAGCGTTCGGCTTCAATTTCGACCCGAGCCATCTCCACTGGCAGCAGGTCGACCCCGTTCGGTTCCTGACCGAGTTTTCCGACCGCATCTACCACGTGCACATGAAGGATGCGGCGCTGCAGCTCGACGGACGGGCCGGCATTCTCGGATCGCACCTCGACTTCGGCCATCCCGAGCGCGGCTGGGATTTCCGTTCGCTCGGTCACGGCGGCGTTGATTTCGAAGAGATCATCCGCATGTTGAATCACATCGGCTATACCGGCCCGTTGTCGATTGAGTGGGAAGACAGCGGCATGGAACGCGAGCACGGCGCGCAGGAAGCCTGCGAGTTCACGAAGAGCGTCGATTTCGCGCCCTCGAGTTTGGCCTTCGACGCAGCCTTCGGGGAGTGAAGCTCTATGAACTCGATTACGCGCAGGTCGCTATTGGGCACGGCTGCTCTAACCGGGCTGGCGTCACGTCTTGCCGCAGCCGAGCTCTCCGACTTCAAGCTCGGCGTCACCACTGATGAAATCGACGAGGACCTCCGCGCCGCCATCCAATTTCTCAAGCGTTTCGACCTCAAGTACGCCGAGATCCGCGGCCTCTGGGGGAAGTACAACACCTCGCAGCCCGTCAAAAAGATCCGCCACGCCAAGAAACTTCTCGACGAAAACAGCATCGACGTCTGCATCCTCGATACCGCTTTCTTCAAGGTCCCGCTGCCGCCGGAAACCGCCGCGGGCAACAGGGAGCTCGACGAGCAATGGGCGCTGCTCGACCGCGCGATTGAACGCGCCGGCATCTTTGGCACGGACAAGATCCGCGCTTTTGCATTCCGATTTCCCAGGGGCGGCAAACCCGACGAGTCTCTCTACCCCCGCATCGCCACATTGCTGACCGAGGCCACTCGACGCGCGAAGAAAGCGGGTTTCCGTCTTGCCCTCGAGAACGTCGGCGGCAGCCACGTTTGCACTGCCGCCCATCTCTCCCGGATGCTCGAAGCGGTCCAGGACGATGCCTTCGGAGCCATCTGGGAGCCGAACAACTCAGCCCGTTCGGGCGGCACGTCATTTCCCGAAGGTTACCGCCTCATCGACCCCAAACGCATCTTCCATGTCCATCTGCGCGACTACTGCCGGACATCCTCCGGCAAGTACGAGTGGTGCGGTGTGGGACAGGGCGACTTCGACCACGTCGGGCAACTGCGGGCCCTGCTCAAGGACGGCTATCAGGAAACCCTCTCACTTGAAACCCACTTCACGATCGACGGCAGCAAAGCCAAAGCGAGCGAGTTTTCGATCAAGGGATTGCTGGCCGCCATCGCGAAGGCCTAGCCTGAGCCGTTGCCGGAATAGGCGTTGTAGACGTATTGAAGGAGCATGCGCTGGGTGTTGAAAAAGGAGCCGTTGAGAGCGATCGCCGAGCGCATCACGAGAGCATAGTCTTCGGGGCGTTCGTAATAGAGCGGAAGTATGACTTTTTCGAGCTTCTCATAGATCGAATCAGCGGCGGCTTTCTCAGCGCCGGCGCCCTCATCGATCGACCATCCGGTGACGCCTTCGAGGTGTCCTTCGATCCACCAGCCGTCGAGGATGCTCAAGCTCGGCACGCCGTTGAGAGCGGCCTTCATACCGCTCGTCCCCGAGGCTTCGCGCGTCTTCTCCGGCGTGTTCAGCCAAAGATCGACACCGCTGGTGATCAGTCCGCCCCAGTAGTAGTTGTAGTTTTCGACGTAGATGACCTTGACGGCATCCTTGAGCTTCCCGGCGGCTTCGAAGACCCTTCGGATCAACTGTTTACCTGTCTCATCCCGCGGATGAGCCTTGCCGCCATACACGATCTGCAAGGGCCCGACCTCATCCACAAGCTTCTTCAAGCGTTCGGTGTCATGGAATAGCAGGTCCGCGCGTTTATAACCCGTGGCTCGTCGAGCAAAGCCGATCGTGAAGATATCCCCGTCAAGGTCGACGCCTTGGGTCTCCCGAATGGCGCGGAACAAGTCGCTCTGGGCTCGATCGTGAGCGGATTGAATCTCGCTCAGTGCGATGTTGATGCCGTAGCGCAGGTAGATGTTGTCGCGGCGCCATTCCGGGATCTCGCGGTCGAACAACTCCCGCATCGGCGGTGACACCCAGGTCGCCGCGTGGACACCGTTGGTCAAGGCCTTGATGCGGTAGTTGGGGAACATCGTGCGTGACACCTGACCGTGCTTCATGGCCACTCCATTCACATAGCTCGAGTGATGGAGCGCGAGGTGAGTCATGTTCAAATGGTCGTGTCCGGTAAACCCGCTGGAGAAAAGTCGGACGGAGCGGACTTCACCCAGCACCCGGCGCACCATGTCACCGGGAAACTCATCGTGACCGGCCGGGAGCGGCGTGTGCGTCGTGAAGACACACTTGCGGCGAATGACTTCAAGGTCTTTTTCGATCGGGAAACGCCGGCCGGAATGACGGATCTGCCTTTCGATGAGCGGTAGAACAAGCAGCGATGAATGGCCCTCGTTCATGTGATAGGTCTCGATGTCGGTGTGTCCCAGGCGCTCCAACATCTCGACGCCGCCCACACCGAGAAGGAATTCCTGGCAGAAGCGATAGTGCCTGTCCCCTCCGTAGAGCCGATTGGTAAGCGAGCGATCCCACTCGGTGTTTGACTCGACACCGGAGTCGATAAAATAAACGGGGACGACATCACCGTTGACCCCTGAAATCAAATATCGCCAGGAACGCAACGCAACGGGCCGTGACTCCAGAGTGACGGTCACTTCCACGGCCATATCCTGGAAGAGCTGTTCGGGGTTCCAGTCGACAGGGATTTCCGTCTGATTACCTTGGTTGTCAAGAATCTGGCGAAAGTAACCCTGTCGGTGCAGTAGGGTGATTCCCACCATCGGCACCCCGAGGTCGGCTGCGGAGCGCAGAGTATCGCCCGCCAGAATGCCGAGCCCGCCGCTGTAGGTTGGGATGTCAGCAGAAAGACCGATCTCCATCGAGAAATAGGCGACCCGCGGAGCACGAAGAGGCAAAGACGGATTTTTCGTAGGCTCCTTACCGACGGGCACGGTCTCGGAAAGCGTCATCCCCATTTTCTTCGCAGCCTCAGAAGAACCGTCCAGCCTTAGTCAGCCTCTGAGAGTTCGGTTCCGAAGTGAGTCACCAGCGGCGTCCTGACCCACTCAAGGGGCTTCACGAAGGAAGACTCCATCAGCACACTGACTCACAACGGACCTGAACGAACAAGCGATCTTAGCCCGCCTGCCCGGACCTTGTCCAGAACCTGAGAGACCGGCCCGGCCCAACCAAGGGGATCGTCGGAGCACTCCTTGCGAGCAGGGATTCAGATCCAGGCGGCTTAGCTCTTTCCGGATAGCCGCGCCTGCGCCAAGTCGTGTTGCAAAGTCCGGCATTCCTTGTCGAGTTCTTCCCAGGCTCTGTGGCGCTCCTGGTCACAAAGACAGGAACCGCTTCCAGCCGTTTGTCCGTCGGAGCTGCAACTCGAAATCTCCGTCATCAGGGTAGAATGGGTGACACGAGATCGCCCGCAATGAATTCCGTCAGATTCAAGGGAAGAGTGGCGCTTGTCACAGGAGGCTCTCGTGGAATCGGTCGAGCCGTGGCCGAGCTCCTATCCCAGGAGGGTGCGTCGGTCGCTGTGAATTACCGGGCACGCGCCGAAGAAGCCGCCACAGTCGTAGAGGCAATACGGAATCAAGGCCGCAAAGCCGTCGCGGTCAAAGCTGATGTCGCCTCGCGGTCAGAGGTAGACGCGATGGTCGATCAAACGTGTTCCACATTGGGTCCGATCGACATACTGGTGAACAACGCGGGTTTGCTGGCTACGGGTAATTTGCTTCACTACGAACCCGATGAGTTTGAGCGAATGTGGCGGGTCAACGTGAGCGGCGTGCTTCATGCAACGGCGTCCGTCGCGCCGTTCATGATCGAGAGGAAATATGGCCGCATCGTCAATCTCTCGTCGATCGCGGCCCTTGGCACGGCTGTTCCAGGGACGACGCTGTACGCGGCGACCAAGGGTGCCGTCCAGATTCTCACCAAGCGATTCGCTTTGGAACTAGGACCCCACGGCATTACCGTGAATGCCGTCTTGCCAGGTCTTATTCTGACGGACATGGTTTCGGAAGGGCACACGGAGGAAGAGATGCAGCGGAGAATCGAAGTCGTATCTCGGAACTCTCTTCTCGGGCGGGTCGGCGAGCCGGGCGATATCGCATCCGTGGTCGCGTTTCTTGCTTCTGACGAATCCGGCTTTATGACCGGCCAGTTCCTGACGGCGGATGGAGGAAGAACCGATTTCCTGACCCACGCCTGAGAAGGCAGCGGGCGACCATCCGTCATGCGGTAAAGATCACCCCTCACGACATGGCCATCCAAGTAGTCAAGGAACGCACACGAGGCTTCATCTGCGTCACGGCACACCCTGAGGGCTGTCAGCGGCGCGTTGTCGAGCAGGTAGCGGCCATGCGGAAGGCTGCGCCCTCGCCGCTGGATGGTCCTGGAAGGGTTCTCGTGATCGGCGCTTCCAGCGGCTACGGCCTCGCGACGCGGGTCGCTGCCGCATGGGGCTTCGGCGCCAAGACTGTTGGCGTGTTCCGCGAGAGACCTCCGGAGGGCCGCCGAACGGCTTCGGCCGGATACTACAATTCAGCGGCTTTTCACAAGCTCGCCGCGGCGGACGGCCTTTACGCAGGAGCGGTCAACGGCGACGCCTTCTCGGACGATGTCAAGAAAGAGACGGTACAGCTTGTCCGCAAAGAACTCGGCAAGATCGACCTGGTGGTCTATAGCCTGGCTGCTCCTCGACGGACCAACCCGGAAACGGGGGAGACCGCGCAATCGGTACTCAAGCCGATCGGCTATGAATTCACCAGCAAAACGATCAACCTTACCGAGGGCACGGTCACCGAAGTGACTCTTGAACCGGCCGAGGAAGACGAAATCGTCGCGACCATCGACGTCATGGGAGGCGAAGATTGGCACGCGTGGATCGATCTGCTGAGCGAAGAGCGATTGCTCACCGAGGGTGCCCGCACCTTGGCCTATTCCTATGTCGGCCCGGAAGTGACATGGCCGATCTATCGCGATGGAACCATCGGCATGGCCAAGAAGGATCTTGTCCAAACAGGACATCAGTTGAACGACATGCTGGCCGCTCAATACGGAGGCGGGTCTTGGGTATCGGTGAACAAGGCGGTTGTCACGCAGGCCTCGGCAGCGATTCCCGTAGTACCTCTGTACCTCAGCCTGCTGTTCAAGGTGATGAAGGAAAAGGATCTCCACGAAGGCTGCCTGGAACAGATGCGGCGGCTGGCTCTGGATCACTTGGCAGCCGACAAATCACCGCAGGTGGATGAGCAGCGTTTGATACGACTCGACAACCTGGAGCTGCGAGATGACGTGCAGGATGCCGTCACGGATCTCTGGGAACAAGTGGACAGCCGAAACCTCAGCGACATCTCCGACTTTGCCAGGTTCCGCAAGGAGTTCAGCGGCTTATTCGGCTTTCAAGTAGAAGGCGTTGACTACGATGAACCGGTCGAAATCGATGTTCGGCTTTAGGTTGACTCCTTCTTCAGGCGTATGCGCAACCTGAGGCCCTCCTACAATGGAGGCGTGCTTGAAGAAATCACACGCTGGATCAGAAGGCACGGCATGCTCTCGCCGGGCGATCGTGTCGCTGTCGCGGTTTCCGGCGGTTCGGATTCCGTCGCGTTATTGCACGCGCTGGTTGCCCTCGCTCCGGAATTGGGCATCCGGCCGGCCGTCGCCCACTTCAATCACCAACTGCGCGGCGTCGAATCTGACGAAGACGAGGAGTTCGTCGGGGCGCTCAGCGCTCGTCTGCGCCTGCAGTATTACGGCAAGTCTTTCGACGTGAAGGGTTCCTCTGACCGTCACGGCGAAAACCTGGAGCAAGCGGCGAGGAACTACCGATACCAGTGGTTTACCCAATTGATCCAAGACACCGAAACCAACAAGGTGGCCGTAGGTCACACGCTCTCGGATCAAGCAGAAACGGTCCTGCTCCGGCTCTTTCGCGGTTCCGGTTCAGCGGGACTCTCAGGAGTGCTGCCCGTTCGTGCTGACGGCATTGTTCGTCCCTTGCTGGGCGTGACCAGGGAGCAGGCCCGGCGTTTTCTGGAAGCCCGCTCCCTCCAGTGGCGTGAAGACTCGAGCAACCTCGACCCGAGACATGATCGCAACCGCCTGCGCCACGAGTTGATGCCCCTGCTGCAACGAGAATGGAACCCCAATCTACCAGCTGTTCTGGCCCGGACGGCGGAGTGGGCTGTCGATGAAGAGGCGTACTGGGAACAAGTACTTTCCGTGACAGCCTCGCAGGTCATGGAGCAGCGGTCCGGGAGCCTGGAATTGTCGCTCGAGCGATGGAGCGTTCTTCCGGTGGCAATGGCTCGGCGCGTTCTTCGTCACGCGATCGAGGCGGCTCGCGGCACGCTGCAAGGGATCGGCTGGGATCATATCGAGCAACTGCGTGCCCTAGCCGGGAAGAACAGGAGTGGAGAGATCCACATCCCTGGCCTGATCGCCGTTCGCTCGTTCGAGACGATCCGCCTTGAGCCCGCTCCCTCCGAGAACCGTATTCGAGAGTTTGACTTCGTCATCCAACCGCCGGCAACCGTACCTCTGCCGGACGGAAAAACCAAGCTGGTTCTCAGGGTCGCTGACCGGTGCGATGTAGACCGGGGGTATAATGATCTGAGATCTGAAACTCTTGATTGGGAGAGAGTTCCGAGGCCCTTGCGGTTGCGCAGTTGGCGCCCTGGGGATTGTTATCGTCCTCAGGGGCGGCTGAGTTCCAAGAAGCTGAAGGCCCTTTTCCAGGAAAGCCGCACGCCCGTATGGGAGCGTGTCGGATGGCCGGTCCTTATTGTGCCTGCAATAGCGACGGCGGACGGCGAACATTCGGACCGCATTGTCTGGACTCGCCGTTTCGGTGTGGCGGAAGACTGCAAGCCCCGCGCCGATAGCCGCTGTTGGTTGCAGATCAGTGAGGTCGATCAAGACGGTTCGGCCGTTTCGAAGAACCGAACGGGCCACGCGAGCGTTAAATGAAATAGGAGTCCAGTGCAGGCGGGGGTCGAGAGGGCAGCAGCAACGTGAATTCCACAGTCAAGACAGCCATCTTCTGGGTCGTGATGCTTTGTACGGCGATCCTTCTTTGGAGAGTTGTTCAGACCGGCAGCAGCGTCCGAGAGAAAGAGATCAGCTACTCGGAGTTCCGCAAAGAAGTGCTGTCCAAAAACGTCGAGAGCGTCAAGATCACCAACGGGAATCAGGCCTCGGGCAAACTCAAGGGCGACGGATCACAGGTGAAGACGACACTGCCCTCGGACTATCCAGGCATTATTGAAGATCTCGAGGCCAGCGGCGCGAACATCGAGCTTGAACAATCGAGCACACCAGCGTGGCTGCAATTCCTGATTAACGCTTCTCCTTTCATCCTGCTGTTCGGCTTCTGGATATTTATGATGCGGCAAATGCAGGCCGGTGGGAACAAGGCGCTGAGTTTCGGCAAGAGCCGGGCGCGCCTGCTCACGAGTCAGCAGAAGAAAATCACGTTCAAGGACGTAGCGGGCGTCGAGGAAGCCAAGGAAGAGCTTCAGGAAATCATCGAGTTTCTGCGCGAGCCCCAAAAATTTCAGAAACTCGGCGGACGGATTCCCAAGGGCGTTCTGCTCGTCGGACCACCAGGAACCGGCAAGACGTTGCTGGCTCGCGCCGTCGCGGGAGAAGCCAACTCCCCGTTCTTCTCGATTTCCGGTTCGGACTTCGTCGAGATGTTCGTCGGGGTCGGCGCAAGCCGAGTTCGAGACCTCTTCGAACAAGGGAAGAAAAATGCTCCCTGCATCATCTTCGTTGACGAGATTGACGCCGTTGGCCGTCACCGCGGCGCCGGCTTGGGCGGCGGGCATGACGAACGCGAGCAGACGCTCAACCAGTTACTCGTCGAGATGGACGGCTTCGATTCCAACGAGGGCGTGATTCTGATTGCCGCCACGAACCGGCCCGACGTGCTCGACCCGGCGCTACTCCGCCCCGGACGTTTCGACCGGCGCGTTGTCGTGAACCGTCCCGACGTGCGCGGCCGCGAAGGCATTCTGCAAGTCCACACCCACAAGGTTCCGCTGGCGAAGAACGTCGATCTGCTGGTCCTTGCGCGCGGGACGCCGGGCTTCTCCGGCGCGGACCTTGCCAACCTGGTCAACGAGGGCGCCTTGTTTGCGGCTCGCCAAAACCGCAAGGTCGTCACGATGAACGATTTCGAGTTGGCCAAGGACAAGGTCTTGATGGGCGCCGAGCGGCGTTCGATGATCCTGACGGACGAAGAGAAACGGACGACCGCCTACCACGAGGCCGGCCATGCTCTGGTAGCCGCGCTGACCCCGGAGGCGGACCCGTTGCACAAAGTGACGATCATCCCGCGGGGATCTACTCTCGGCGTCACGATGCAGTTGCCGCTCGATGACAAGCACACCTACAAGAAAGACTTTCTCAAGGCGCGGCTCGCCATCCTCATGGGCGGCAGAATCGCCGAGGAGATGTTTCTCGATTTCATGACCACCGGCGCCGGGAACGATATCGAGCAGGCCACGGCCATGGCGCGCCAGATGGTCTGTGAGTGGGGCATGAGTTCGATGGGTCCGCTCACTTTCGGCAAAAAGGAGGAGCAGATCTTCCTGGGCCGCGAGATCTCGCAACACCGCGACTATAGCGAAGCGACGGCCATCCGGATCGACGCCGAAGTGAGCAACCTTGTCAAAGAAGGCTACGATCAGGCGAAGAAGCACATCACCGAGAATGCGGACGTGCTGGTTCGCATCGCGGAAGCCCTGCTCGAGCGGGAAGTGCTGGATGCGAAGGAAATCCAGACGCTGATCGACGGCGAAGAGTTGCCCACTTTCGTCGTCACTGAAACTCCGGAAGATATCGATGCCGACAAGCAACAAGTGATCCGGCCCGAGACCCCCAACCGAGTGCCCGGCTTATCGGAAGGCGAGCAGCCTTCCCCGGCTTGATCCACATTCGAGACCTGCCTCTCGTTCCTCTCCGAACATGCGCCCGATCGTTCGGTGAGGAGAGGCTCCGCTTGGCCCGCACTGCGATTGAAGCAGTGCGCCCAGACGAAGCTTAGAGGTATCTTTAGCCGTCCTCGGGGTACGTCCAGCCCGAGTTTCTCCAAGAACAGGCCGAGGGGTAGGGAGCTGCGAAAGGGTGGATACCAATCCGGCTTAGCCAAAAGACGCGAAGTGGCGAGAGAAGCAGGCAGTCGATTGCAACTGCCTGCGCTACGGTCAGGAAAACGACTTCGACAAGCGGACCGGGAGACGCCTCGCCTCTCGCTAGCCTCAGATACTTTGACGTCTGGGCGAGATTACACTCGGGGCATCAGAACTCCGATCCAGCGGGGGGGTCCGGATCGCGGCGCCTTTTCAGCGCGCCGTCAGATAGTGGAGACTGAAGAGGTCCTGCGGGTCGGTCCAGACCTTGACGGGTTCAAAGCCGCTTTGCTTCGCGAGGTGCTGGAACTCGCCAATGCTGAACTTATAGGAGTTTTCGGTGTGAATCGTCTCGCCCTCGACGAAGCGAATCGAGGAGCCGTTCAGAGAGACGACCTGGGGTTTCAAACTGACGACGTGCATCTCGATTCGCCCGCGCTCGGTGTTGTAGAAAGCGCGGTGACGGAACGCCGAGAGATCGAAGTCGGCGTCGAGCTCCTGGTTGATGCGCTCGAGCAGGTTCAGATTGAAAGCCGCCGTGACTTGCTCGGAATCGTTGTAGGCGGCATGGAGCAGTTTCTCATCCTTCTTGAGGTCGACGCCAATGAGCAGAGAACCGCCGGTCCCGATCTGGCGCGCCGTGTTGGCCAGGAACGAGACAGCCTGGTCGGGGCTGAAGTTGCCGATCGTGGAGCCAGGGAAGAAGACAATCTTATTTTGCGGCGTTCCCCGCTTGGGCGTAGGCAGGGGGAACGGAGTCGAGTAGTCGGCGCACACTGCGATGACTTCGAGCCGGGGGTAGGACTCGGCCAGTCGTTCGCAGGACTCGACAAGATGTTGTCTGGAAATATCGATTGCGACATAGGTCACGTCTCCCTGCAAGGCGTCTAGCAGGATGCCCACTTTATTGCTGCTGCCACTGCCGTACTCGATAAGCAGCGAGTCCCTACCGACGAGATCGGCGATCTCTCCGGCACAGTCCCTCAGAATCACGATCTCCGTTCGCGTGGCATAGTACTCGCTCAGCCGGGTAATCCGCTCAAACAGCTCCGAGCCGCGCTTGTCGTAGAAAAACTTGGGGGGGATCCACTTCGGCTCGTCGGTGAGGCCTCGGAGCACTACTTCGAGGAAATCATTCGCCTCCGGGTGGTGATCGTGGAACTCGATGCCATCGAAGCGTTCCATGGGCTTCAGGGATGTGCGGGGCGGCGGGGCGTCAGTCGGAGGCGAGCCGGATGCCGGAAAACTGCCAGCGGGCATCGGCCGGAAAGAAGTTGCGATACGTGGGCCGAACATGACGCCGCGACGTGGCGCATGAGCCGCCTCGCAGCACGTATTGGTTGCACATGAACTTGCCGTTGTATTCGCCGACCGCTCCCTCGGCGGGCTGAAATCCCGGGTACGCCGCATAGGGGCTCCGCGTCCATTCCCAGACGTCGCCGTAGAACTGCCGGGACTCCTCTTCCGGCGGCGCAGGGTGCAAGCGGCCCGACTCATGGAAGTTTCCGTCCAAAGCTTCCGAGGATGCCGCGCATTCCCATTCCGCCTCGGTCGGGAGACGCTTGCCGCGCCAGCGTGCGAAGGCGTCGGCTTCGAAATAGCTGACGTGGCAGACCGGTTCATCCTCGCGGACCTCGCGCATCCCCGAGAGCGTCATCACAGACCATCGATTGTCTGCCTTCTGCCAATACAGCGGGGCGCACCAGCCACGCTCCTGGACGGCGGCCCAGCCTTCGGAGAGCCAGTACCTTGCGTCCCGGTAACCTCCGGCCTTCATGAACTCGAGGTACTCCCCATTGGTGACCAAATGCGAGGCGAGGCGGTGAGGTTGAATGTAGACGAGGTGACGAGGGCCTTCGTTGTCGAAGTGGAAACCTGAGCCCCCGAACCCGATCCCGGTGATCCCGCCCGCGGATGTAATCCAATCGCGCTGCGGCTCTCGGGAATGAAGGAGGGGTACGCCGGGCGAGTACGCCGGGAGCAAAGGGTTCTGCGCGAGGATGTGCTTGATGTCGGTAATCAGAAGCTCCTGGTGCTGCTCTTCGTGATTGATGCCGAGGTCAACCAAGGGGCCGATTCGATGCCAAAGCGCATCGTCGGCCTGCTCGATGAGCTGTCCCATGTGGTGGTCGACATGCGTCCGGTAGTCGTAGACCTCTCTCACCGTGGGACGTGACAGTAAACCGCGCCGGGGCCGCGGATGCCGTTCCCCGACGGCTTCGTAGTAAGAATTAAAGAGAAAGCCGTACTGCGGATGGAAACTCTCGTAGCCGGTTAAATGGGGTTCCAGAAGAAACGTCTCGAAAAACCAGGTCGTATGAGCCAGATGCCACTTGGGTGGACTGACGTCATCCATTGTCTGGATCACGTAGTCTTCAGTTTTCAGCGGCGAGCAGATGGCGTTCGAGTTTCTCCTTACATTGCGGAAAACATCGAGGAAGTCTCGCCGAGACGCCGGCGAGAAAAATTCGGGATGAACCTCGGTTTCGACTACAGGAGGAGTCATGGAGCAGCCGAGTCAGGTGAGCCCACTATCTTAACGGACAGTTCGAACAGCTAATGTGCGGAGCAAACCAGCAGGACGTTTACTGTATTCGCATGCGATGGACACGCGCCTCGGGGAGGACGATCAAAGCGGCTTGAACAGGCCGTTTGAACCTGCTTCGCTAAGATGTGTGCTTGCCCGAAACCCCGCAACCACTCGAGACCAAGTCTCTCCGAGCGTTCTGGATAACTTTCTTCCTGCTGAACGTAGGGCTTGTCATTGGTGGCTCGGTCGGCGCCGATCGCCTGGAGGTGTCCGCCGGCATTGCCGTTCCGATCGTGACGGCATTTCTTCTTCAGTTCTCGGTGTACTTGGTCGCGGTCTTCCCCGAGGCGCGCGCCCGTTTGGAAACCCTCTTGTCTACGAAGGAGCTGGCCGGCTGTCTTGTCGCCGTGTCGGTCGTTCCCTACTTGGTCTACTCTCTCCCGACCGGCGTCTTTTCGGTGGAGTCATTGGTGAAGCTGCTCGCTTTCTGCATTGCGGCAGTCTACCTGTTTGTCTGGTTTCCACCGAAGGGACATCGCTTTCAATGGCAGGACGTTGTCGTTCTTCTGCTGCTCGCGTATCCGATGGTTGGCGGGGCAAGTGACATGTTCCAGAAAATCTACCGGTCGCCGGGGGGGAACGTCCCGGAGGACGTGTATGCACTCGGCAAGGTGATGCTGATTCCACTCGGGGCGATCATCTATCTCTCCCTACGCCGCCTTGAGGGCGCGAACTTCCAGCTCCGGATATCGGCGAGAGATTTCGAGGTGGGAGTAAAGAACTACCTGTTGTTTCTTCCGATCGGCATTCCGCTGACGCTTGGAATCGGATTTGCTCAATGGGCGCCGTACGAGTCCGATTCCTGGAGTGATCCACTTGCCGTACTTGCCCGAATTGTGGGGTTGTACGCGGTTGTCTCCCTAGCCGAGGAGCTGTATTTTCGGGGAATCCTTCAGAATCTGCTCTCGGCAACTTGGGTAGGGCCTCGATGGGGGCAGTTCACGGCGAGCGTGTTATTCGGAATGGCCCACATCTCGTCACGCGGGTTTCCCAACTGGCGCTATGCCCTCGCGGCGGCTTTCGCCGGGTGGTTCTACGGCAGGGCGTACAACGCCGATCGAAGCGTCGTCGCGGCGGCGGTAACTCACACTCTCGTTGCGGGTACGCACGCGTTCATCTTTCCGCCCGTCTGAATCGGCCCGGCTCGATCCCGTTTACTCGAATGGATTCAAGCACTGCCCATTGCAAGACCGGCGACATCTCCACTGAAAGAGGAACTATTCAAGCAGACCGCCGCGTGTGATTTCTGTCTACCATAGCCGATCCGCCAGCCCGATCCGCGCAGTAGTAACAGCGGGACAAACGGCCCAGGAGATCCGTTCGTCCATCCAAGCAAATCGCTGCAACCTAGCCTTACGCCATAATGTGAACGATGGACCTAGTTTTTTCAGACGAGGAGAGTAACCCATGCCAGAACTGAAACCCTCACGCCGCCGCTTTCTAGGCACAGCCGCGGCGGGTCTTGCCATCCCTCGGCCCGCTACGGCGGCTTCGGCCAACCGAGTGATTGGCGCGAATGACCGCATCAACATCGGGTTCATCGGCGTGGGGGGGCGCGGACGCGGGCATCTCCGCCGGATTCATGCACGCAGCCAGGAGCAGGCCGACGTTCAGATCGTCGCGGTCTGCGACATCTACTCGAAGCGGAAAGAACGCGCCCGCCTGATGGCGAAGCTGGCCCCCAAAGACGTGCACCACGAATATCGCGACATGCTGATCCGCGAGGATGTCGACGCCGTCTACATCTCGTCGCCCGACCACTGGCATGCGCCGATGACTTTCGATGCGCTCGATTCAGGCAAGGACGTCTACCTCGAAAAACCGATGACCTATACGCTCCACGAAGCGCGGGAGGTCGCCGAGCGCGTCCGGCTGCACAAGCGAGTCTTGCAGGTTGGCAGCCAGCATCTCTCGGAGCAGCGGTATCACCGTGCCCGCGAGGTCATCGAGAAGGGCTGGATCGGACAGCCGTTGTGGACGCAAAACACCTACTCGCGCAATTCCTTATACGGAGAGTGGAACTATCGCATCGACGACGAAGGCACGCCGGAGAACATCGACTGGAAACGCTTCCAGGGGCCGGCGCCCGCACGTGAGTTCAACGCTGACCGATATTTCCGTTGGAGGAAGTATTGGGACTACTCGGGCGGTATTGCAACCGATCTCTTCTATCACCGGTTGGCCCCACTCGAATTCGCGATCGGAATGGGCTTCCCGACGCGGGTGAGCGCAAATGGCGGCATCTATGTTCACAAAGACCGTGAAGTCCCTGACACCTATTCCACCAACATCGAATACGAAGACCACTACGCACTGCTGTCAGCATCGATGGCCTCGGCGTCGGCCAACCAGTGGATGCCGCCCGTCATCTACGGTCACGAAGGGACGATCCAGTTTGTACCAGGGGGCCTCGCGGTGTTTCCGGAGCATCAGTTCCGCAAGAAGTTCGAGGCCGCGACGGGAGCGCCCGAGGTGCTCATCCCCGTCGAGCGTCGGGATATGGACGACGATCACACCAGCAATTTCCTCGACTGCGTTCGGTCCCGCAAAGACCCGGTGTTCGATGCCGACATGGGCTACAAGGTGATGACGGCGATCGATCTGGGCGTCAAGTCGTATCGGCAGAACAAAGTAATGGCGTTCGATGTCCAGCGCGAGTTGGTTCTTGACGAAGCCCCCGACCGGCCCGGCTACGAGGGCAGCGGGAAGAACTACAAAGAGCCGCCCCGTCGCTAGCCTGCCGTTTGACCAAGCCGCTGTCGACGACCTGCTCGTTGTGCAAACACGGATCGGCTTGCCTGCTTCCATGCCGCTGAACGCCAGCACCGGCCACGCCGCCACGGAAAGGAATAGCGTGAACCATCCGTTGCTGTTGCATCCGCAATCTTTTCCTGAATCCGTGTTACGCAACCGTGGGGCCAACGGTCCGACAGAAAGACACATGAGGTCCGGAACGCCTTGCTGACCGTGAAATGAGCATCCGGGACGCTCGCACAAAGAAACGATCTTCAGTAGATCCTACTTGGGCGTGTAAGAACTTCTCCCCTTGGCTCGCCGGCAACCGCTTTAGCGATCGGCGGAATGGGGCACATTGCGAAAGAAAAGGAAGGCGTAGGAGAGCAGACCGCAAGTGATAGCGAATGCGCACGCGAAGGCGGCGTTGCCAATCAGGAACGCCGCACCGTAATGACGGATCATCGACGAAAGCGCCTCGCCGGCGGTGACCTGATCGTTGTAACCGAGGATTTCCAGACCAAGGCGCGTGCTGATCGAATAGAAGAACGGGGTCGTAACCGGGTTCGTAAACAAGGTTCCCACAACGGCCGCCGCCCGATTCAAGCCCAGGCGGCCCGCCAAAAGAAACGCCAACGGAGAACCCACGAAGAAACTGGGGACGATGCCCACGAACGCACCCAACGCCAAGCCCGCCGACGTCCGAAGGGGGCTTGCGTTCTCGCGCAGCACCTTGCCCAAGTGCTCCTGGATCCAGCGTTTAATACGACTGAATCGACCCTCAACATTGGCCACTGCACGCATCTACAGTAGCTATTGGGCAATTGGTGTGCCAATAAGGTCGCAACTCCGTAACTTGAAGAACGCGGATGTGATGAAACTCACACGCGTCCGCCCGACCCCGGTGTGCGGCCGGTCACCCCGTTCACCGGAAGAACTTATGACAAGAGCGGCGGATCCAGCCTGCATTGATTCGTGTTTCGTGTCTTGTGTCTCGTGAACACCTTGGTGGGGGGCCTGGTTCGCTCCAAGAGAAATGTCTGACGGCCCTCTCACGCACTTCACCTCGCCGCGTGGTGTGACATGCAGGCTAGATGCCCGGTGGAGCCTCCGCTACCTGAGGCGCGGCCGCCGAAAGGAAACGCCGGAACTCATCCACATCACGGGTGCGGCCGGCAAATTCCGCGACGATGCTCTCGTCCGGTCGAAGCAAGGCGTAGTAGGGAATAGCCACACTCCCGAAACGTACAAGCTGCAACTCCTGATTCGTCCGAGACGCTTCATCACGCCCGTCGGTATAGAGTTCCAGGAGAATCATGTTCTTCGTCAGATCCGCGATTTCAGGTTCGGGGAACATGTTGTACTTCATCCACTTGCAATTTGAGCAGGAATAGCCGGTGAAGGTAATCAGAAGCGGGCTGCCGGTTTGCCGGGCTTTTGCCAGGGCTCCATCGTAATCGTCCTTGAGCCAGACGTTCTGTTGCGAGTCGGGTCCGCCGGCAACGGATGGGAATCCGGAATAATCGGTGGGCGGGACGTAGGCCTCCAGCTCGCCCAGCCGGCCGTTGAACATGCCGGGGACGAGGCTGAGAGAGAGAACCAGAAAGACGCCTCCCACAGCGAGACGCCTCAGTCCGACAGGTGCGGGGGCTTCATCCCCTTCATCCGGGAAGCGGTAGAACCCGAGCAGGTAGAACGCGGCCAGCGCGAGCAAGACGATCCAAATCGAAAGGAACCGCTCCCTGGTGAGGATCTCGAGCTGATACATCATGTCGACGTTGCTGAGGTACTTGAAGGCCGCCGCCAGAATCAAGAAGGCCATTGTTTTCTTCACGCGGCCCAGCCAGGAGCCGCTCTTGGGAAGCCTTGACAGATACGAGGGAAACAGCGCCAGGAAGAAGAACGGCAGGGCCATTCCCGACGAGAACAAGGCCATGCCGAAGACGGGCCATGCCAAGCCGCCCTGAAGCGATCCGGCGAGCAGGGTCCCTACGAACGGTCCCGTACAGGCAAACGACGCCAGAGCAAAAACGAGACCCATTATCAGCGTTCCCAATACGTCTCCCCGAGCCGACATCTTGTTGAGCGAGGTCAGAGCGCCGCTCGGCACGGTGATTTCAAAAGCGCCGAAAAGGCTGACCGCAAATCCGGCGAACACCAGAGCAATAAAAAGATTCACCCACACGCTCGAACCGAGCTGCACCGTACCGAAAGGCCCCAGCACGACCGAGACAAGAGCGCCAAGACCCGTGAACAACACGACAACGCCGGCGCAGAACACGATCGCCTGAAAAACGGAGTCTCTGCGCGAGCCCGTATCCCTGCTCACGAAATATGACATCGTGATGGGGATCATCGGGAAGACGCAAGGCGTGAAGACGGCAAGCAGGCCGAAGCCAAAAGCAACAGCGCCGAATTCAACCAAGCCCTGCGATCCGGCTGTCCGTCGGGGCGTATCTGCCGAGCCACCCTGCGGGGCAGCAGCGCGGCTGCCGGACTGTTGCGGAGCCGGTTTGGCTTCCGAGTAATCCGCCGCGATGATAGCGGGCGTGCCACTAGCCTGACGAGCGATCATCAGCGGGGCGGCTACCTTTCTGGTCACGGGCCGCAGGCAAACGCGGTCGTCGCACACCGAGTAGAACGCGGAGGCTTCGAGCACAGCTTCACCAAGCGGGGAACTTTCGCTGAGTTGCACCTCGATCAGGAAGACGACCTGATCGTGGTAGATCTCGCTATCCATGTCGAAGTTGGGGTCGTACTTCACTTCCGGCTGAGGTTGATAGACCGTCGCCGCATCGACAAGAGGGGAGTCCGTCAACTCGAGCCTGGTGGGAGTCGGGCCGCCAGCCGGGGTTGTGGGAGCGTAGAGACGCCAGCCGGATTCAATCGTCGCCGTCAGCTTGCCGACGACCTTGCTCCCCGGAACGGCGGTTGCCGGGTCCCAGCTCAGTGTCCAGCGGACGGGGTCCGGAAGCTGCCGTTTCCTGGTCTTCTCCTGCGCCGACGAGACACAGCAAACAAGGACTCCAAGCATCAACAGGATGAATAAACCACGCCGGTCCGACATCGCGGTTCTCCCAGAGGTGACAAGTAAGCGGATCACCCCCTAATTATCGCTTTGTAGAGTGGCCGCGCGAAGCGCCGTTGCATATCATATACAGCGAGCCGGCGACGGGAAGCTACTGTCGACCTTCAAGCTTGTTGAGCCCATTCAGAGCTGCGATCTTGTAGGCCTCAGCCAAGGTCGGATAATTAAAAACCGCGTCACGCAGATATTCGATGCTGCCGTCGTGTTCGATAACAGCCTGTCCGATGTGGACCAGTTCCGTTGCGTGCTCCCCCAGAATGTGGACGGCCAACAGCTTCAAATCCTGACGATTGAAAAGCAGTTTGAGCATACCGGTCCTCCCCCCGCTGATGTGGGTTCGGGACAACTCGCGGAAGCGAGCGATGCCCGTTTCGTAGGGGACCGACTCTTTCGTCAACTCTTGTTCGGTCGGACCGATCATCGCGATCTCGGGAATTGTGTAAATACCGAACGGCAGGCGCGTATATGTTTTTTCGGTTTCCTGACCGAAGGCATGCAGAGCCGCCAAACGGCCCTGCTCCATGCTCGTGGAAGCGAGGCTTGGGAAACCGATGATGTCCCCGACCGCGTAGACGTGATCGAGCTGAGTGCGGTAGTGCTCGTCGACCTGGATACGTCCGCGTTGATCAACCGCTATGCCGACCTTGTCCAAGTGCAGGGCCTCTGACGCGCCGACACGGCCTGCGGCGAACATCAGCGACTCAGAGTGCAGTTTCTTTCCGCTCTCCATCCTGACTTCCACCTTGCCGTTGTCCGTGAGCCGGACGGAGGAAACCGACTCCCCGAAACGCAACGTGATCTCCTGGTCGCGCATGTGATAGTACAAGGCGTCTTCGATCTCATCGTCGACGAAGTCGAGGGGCCTTTGGCGACCGTCAATCAAGGTGACGCGGACACCAAGAGTTCGGAAGATGGTCGCATACTCCGTACCGACAATCCCGGCCCCGACGAAGGTCATCGTACGGGGGATATCAGCGAGGCACAGCAGGCCGTCGCTATCGATGATCCTGCGGTCGTCAAACTCGATATCAGGCGGACGAGCCGGCTTCGTTCCGACCGCAATGATGATTTTTTCCGCGGTGAGCCTGCGGAGGGTGCCATCGTCGCTTGTTACTTCAACGGCATGCGGGTCGACAAAGGCCGCCGTCCCATCGACGATGTCGATGTAGTTGCGAACGAGTTGATCGCGAACCACGTTGACTTCCGTTTCGGTCACGCGATGAGTGCGGAACATCAGGTCCTGAATCGTGACCCTGTCCTTGACACGGTAAGCCGATCCATAGACCTCTCGCTGCCGTACTCCCGACAGATAGGAAGCCGCCTCGCGAAGCGCCTTGCTGGGGATCGTGCCTTTGTGCAGGCAGACTCCACCCACACTGGTAGTGCGCTCGATGACGGCCACGCTCTTCTCGAGCTTCGAGGCCGAGATGGCGGCTTTGCGCCCAGCCGGGCCGCTGCCAATGACGATCAAGTCGTACTCGGCCATGCAGGTTCCTCCCATCGGCGCCGCGCCGTAAAAACCGGCTTTATCAGGTTCGCCGAAAGTCCGGCGGCTCCCGCCGGCCGGCCGAGTCATCTTCCGTTCCGGTTTCCTTCGGAGCCTTATTCTCGAAGTTCGAAGAGCGCTATTCGACCTCTTCCATCGACAGGAATACTCGCAAGCCTACGGGCCAGGGAATCGACGACTACACTCTCTCCGGCACAACGAACGGCTTGCGGTATCTCCGCGTGAGGTACGAATTGGCCTCGTCGTCACCGGGGAAGTTCTCCCAGGCGGGATCGAATGTCAGCTTCCTGCCGGTTCGGTAGGAGATGTTTCCGAGATGACACAGAGCCGAAGACAAATGTCCCTCCAGGATATCGGCGTTGAGCAGACTGCGATCGCGGTTCCTGACGGCGTCGATGAAGTTCTGGAAGTGGCTGACGCGCGGCCCGTCTTTGGAACTCCCCGGTCCCGGCTCGCCCTTTTCGCCAAGATAGGCTTGCCAGCCGCCCCTTCCAATCGTGAGATAGCCGTCGGAGCCATAGAAAATGTTGCCGACGGTGACTTCCTTTTCATCGTTGGTCAACAGACCGCGCACTTCGAAGACGAGCAGCGTGTCATCGTATTCGAAGGTCGTGAGCTGCGTATTCGGGGTTTCCTGATCGTCGTCGTAGACAAACTTATTCCCCGCGCCGTTGATCCTGGCGGGGAGCTCGTGCTTGTTGATGCCCCAGCGGGCAATATCCATCTGGTGGACGCCCTGATTGCCCATGTCAGTTGTGCCGTAGTCCCACATCCAGTGCCAGTTGTAGTGGAAGCGATTTCGGCTGAAGGGGCGCTCGGGGGCCGGGCCGAGCCACAGATCGTAGTCGACGCCTTCGGGCACGGGCGCATCCGGGGTGTGACCGATCGACTTGCGGCGCTTGTAACACAGGCCTTTCGCCATATAGACTTTGCCGATGCCGCCGTCGTGAATGAACTTGATCGCCTCCTGCATAGCGGGTGAGGAACGTCCCTGGGTCCCTGTCTGGACCACGCGGTCATATTTGCGGGCGGCTTCGACGATCCGCCGGCCCTCTCTGATGTTGTGAGAGACTGGCTTTTCAACGTAGATGTCTTTACCCGCCTGACAAGCCCAAATCGCTCCCAGAGCATGCCAATGGTCGGGCGTGGCGATCGAGACGATGTCGATGTCGTTGTCGTCGAGAACCCGGCGGATGTCCTGAACGACCTTCGGTTTCGGCGCGCCTGCTTCTTCGAGGATCTTCTGGGCTCGGCCCACGACGTTGAGATCGACGTCGCAAAGCGTCGTGACCACCGTGTCGGGGGAATCCGCGAACCCCTTGACGTGACTCCTTCCTCGCCCCCGCACTCCTACGACAGCGACACGAAGCTGGTCACTCGGCAAACGCGCGCTGCTTGCCGCGGCGCCCAAGGGGGCGGCCGTCGCAGCGCCGGCAACTGAACCTTTCAGGAACGATCTACGATTCATAAGAACCTCCCAGCATCACGATATCGAAAATATCCGTTTACGTCAAAGAGCACCGACATCGTGTCAACGCGATATAGAAAGTTCCCCTGTTTGCGCCATCGATAACGTTCCTCTTTCTCAGCCTGGGTTCCTTTTTGCGCTCGCCGCAACAGAACGAGCCCGGAGGGAGGCGGGAGCTGCGGCGAACTCTGCGCTTGGCGCATTTTCCTGGGAGCAACGGGATTCTGTGCACTTTTGCGGGATTCCCCAGCGAACGGCACTAGGTTTTTTCTTCGCTGCCAAGGTTCACATTCGAGTCAAGTTGACGCGGCGATCAGTTGTCCTGCTTGTCGGTCTGAGGACTTCCTCGCTAGTAGTGAGGCCCACCCAGAACGATTGACTAAGCGAGGACCTGTGCACCCCCCCACTCCCCCTTGTGCACTTGTGCGCAACAGCATGAAGTCAAAAACAGCAAGTAGAGAGCAGGAAAGCATTGATTCAGAAGAGGGTTCGGCGGCCCGAGCGGCCGTAAAGGCCGTGTCTCGTGTTTCGAAAAAAGCCCTGTTTCGTGATTCGTGTCTCGTGTTTCGTGAAAGCCATTGGCGGGGCCTAGCTCGCTCCAGAAAGAAATGTCTGACGGCCAGTGAACCATAAAGACCTTGATTCGTGATTCGTGAAAAACCTTACCGGCGTTGTTGCTGGCGCGGGCGGCTCGGGTCTCGTCCTGCCGGTCCTCTCACGCACTTCGCCTTGCCGCATGGGGAGAAATGCATGTCAGGATTTCCGTCTCCCTGTCTTAATGCTATGCCGGCCGGAGCAGCCAAAACAAGACTAAAGGGCCTCAGTACCTCAAGCCGATGGGGAACGTTCTGCTTGGATCACCAGGAGCAGTTCTCCTATTGCGCCGACAAAGTCATCCGCTTCCGCGATCCGGGTTGCAAGTTCGGCGCAGTCTGGAGTACAACGGTCAGAGGTCACCATGCTGCGATACATCTTGCTTGGAATCTTGCTTGGAATCTTGATCTGCGGAGGAGTTTCCGCCGAGTCTCCCAATATGCTCACCGAGCAAGAGCAGAAGGAAGGATACCGGAGGATCTTCGACGGTAAGACGCTCGACGGGTGGAAGGGCGATGCGAAGCTGTGGTCGGTCGTCGACGGAGCGATCGTCGGTTCCACAGAAGGCAACAAAATTCCCCACAACAGCTTCCTGATCAGCGAAGAGAAGTTCTCGGACTTCATTCTGCGGCTCGACGTCAAAGTCCGCAATCACAATAGCGGTGTGCAATTCCGCAGCGAAGAGCTACCCAACTGGGTTGTGCGGGGCTATCAGGCCGATGCCGCCGAAGGAGCCTGGTGGGGCAGTTTGTACGGAGAAAAGACCGGGCGGGGCGTCATCGTCGCCGGTTATGACGGCAAGGGTGAGAAGGTCGTCAAGCTCGGCGATTGGAACAGCTACGAGATCATTTGCAAGGGCAATCAGATTACCCTCACGCTGAACGGTCTCGTCACGGCCGATCTGGCTGATGACATGTCGTCGGAAGGAGTCCTTGCCCTGCAATTGCACGCCGGACCGGCGATGCAAGTCTCGTTTCGCAACATCCGCATCCGCACGCTGGAGTAGTCGGCGAGTCGTCGACGCAACCCATCATAGGGGGAAGAGAACCATGAAAAAAATCTCGCTCGGCAGTTGGGCTTTCGCGTTCGGGCCTTACTCTGACAATCCGGTCCCATTCGACAAGACAGCCAGGAGGCTTGCCGAAGCCGGATATGACGCCATCGAGGTCTGCGGCATCCAAGAACACGTCACTCTCGATGCCTACCCGACGACGGAGTCTCGTCAGGAAGTCAAGAAGATACTCGATGATCTCGGATTGGAGCGGTCAGGCTATGCGTGCGACCAGTATGCATTCGACCCTACCGAGGCTGAGAACAAGGAAAAATATCTCGAGCAGTTCTCAAAGAACCTCGATATGTGCAATGACCTGGGCATCCGAGACATCCGGGTGGATACGGTCGCCGATCCCGGCAAGTACTCCGACGATGCCGAATACGAGGCGGCGAAGGGCCGGGTGGCGGAGACATTTCACGAAGCAGCGCAAAAAGCGCAAAACGCCGGCATCCGGATGCACTGGGAGTTCGAGCCGGGGTTCATCTTCAACAAGCCTTCTGAAATCATCGAACTCCATGGCAAGGTGGGCCATCCGAACTTCGACGTCATGTACGACACAAGCCACGCCTACATGTCAGCCGTCGCGGGCTCCCGGCAACACGGCGAGAAGGAAACTCTCGACGGCGGCATCGAAGAACTGCTCGCCAATCTCGAGGGCAAGATCGGCGCGATCCACTTGATCGATTCCGACGGCAGCTTGCATGACAACCACACCAGCACACACAACCCGTTCGGGACCGGCAACGTCGACTTCAAATCGGTTGCGCCGAAACTCTTGACGGTGCCCAACGTTGAATACTGGGCCATCGACATGTGCTTCTGGCCAGGTTCATGGGAATTGGTCGAAGCTTCTCTGGCGTATGTAAAGGAGCTGGTCGCGGAGGCCGAAGCCGCGACTGCAACCGCATCCTAAACCGGATATAGCCCGAGTGCACGAGATTCTCCAGGCAGGCCGGACCAGCCGAGATCGAAGGCCTACCGGGAAAAACGCGCCGTGACGGTGCGTTCGTACTCAGGGAATTAACTTTGTGGTAGACTGGAAGTGCTGATAGATGAGCACTTCTGATCTACTGACCAGCTAGGTCAGTGTCAGACATGAAAGCGGGAGCCGTTGTCACCGGCTCCCGCTTTCTTTTTCCGCATGCGTTCGGTCAGAAACCGGAGCATGGAGTCAGAATCGTTAACCTCCTTTACGATGCGTATAAGTCGATCCCTACGCGCCATGACCCACGGCGCGTAGTAGAGTTCGGTGGTGATGACGCTGCTGTGGCCCAGAAGTGCGCTTAAATCCTCTATGGATCTGCTGGCGATCAGGAACTCGACAGCGAAGGTGTCTCTGAGCTGGTGCGGCCGGAAGTTCTGCAAACCGGCTATGCGGCCTACGTGCTGCAGCTTCATGCGCCACTGTTTCGTGGCGGAAACCCGAAGAATGGTGCCTGACCAGAAGTAGTGGTCGGTTCCGAAGACGCCTTCGATCTCGCGGAGCGAGTCGAGCACCAGGTCGGGCAGCGGAACAACGACGAGCTCGCCTGTTTTGGTGCGATGAAGGGTCAGGGTGTCGCCGTTGATGGCGTCCATGCGGCAGCCTACGGCGTCGCCGATAGAGAGTCCGGAGTAGCGCATGAGAAAGATCAGGGCACGCTCACCGGGCAGGTTCTCGGCCGCGAGAGCGAGCGATTGAAACTCTTCGCGGGTAAGCGGCGGGGTGGGTATTTGAGTGACCTTCGGCGGTTTGAGCTTCGCCATGGGTGATTGATTGATCCAGTCCATGTCGGTGGCGAAGACGAAGAAAGCGCGGAGCATTTTGTAGCGGGTCTTAGCGGTGCTAGGTTGAACGTGCCAGCTATCGAGAAAATTGCGGATGATGACCTGGTTGTAGTCGGAAAGATTGGTGAGACAGTGGCTACGTCCGAAGGCAATCCATAACCGAAACAGTGAGCGGTAGTTCGCGATGGTGCTGTTCACAAAGTTGCGCCGCTGAAGCTCTTTGATGTAGGTATCGGTCGCCTCGGTCAGCTTCATCGGTTCGCTCGCTGCTTCTGTCGGCGATGGAAGGTGGGGGTGGGAAGGAAGTTGTCGGCCTCCCCACCGGGGAACCATCGATAGAGGGTGACGGGATGGACGCCGATGCGCCGTGCGATCTTGGATTTTGACAGAGTGCCTTCGCGGAGCAGCGAGCGGGCGAGCTCGACGTTCTCCGGGTCGTGAAACTTCGACGAGGCGCCCCAGCGGTTGCCGTTTTTGCGGTGCGAGGCGATGCCGGCGCGGCTGCGCTCGGACATGAGCTGGCGCTCCATTTGAGCGAAGGCGGCGATGATGGTGAACACGGCTTCGCCGATGGGGCTTCGGGTGTCGATGCCTTCGGTGAGGCTGAGAAGCTCGACTTCGAGGGCTCGAAGGCGCTCGACGAGGTTGACGACGTGGGAAACGCTGCGGCCGAGCCGGTCGAAGCGCCAGACGACGAGGGTGTCGCCGGCGCGGAGCGACTCGAAGAGGCGGTCGAACTCGGGGCGCTTGCGGGCGTTTCCGCCTACGTGCTCGGTGTAGATGCGCTCGCAGCCGGCGTCCTTGAGAGCGTCGATCTGCAGCTCGGGATTCTGGTCAACGGTGGAGACGCGGGCGTAGCCGATCCGCATGTTGCACATACCTCCTGAAACATTCAGATTGACGATTGTATCACCGATATAGTTAGCGTTCCAGAAAGGGATCGCTCAAGGAGCGGATCGTGGGGTGGGGGGGGCAACGATGCACAAAGGATCCTTTCTGTAATGCTCACATGCCTGTACGACAAGGACTGGCTGGTCGACCGATTGGCGGACAAGAATGGTGGACCCTAGCTTAGAGCCGGTCTCACTGCCCAACGATTGCCCTCCAGCACAATCTGAGCGGTGACCGAGGCGTGCTGCCTCTTCATGTGAAACGGAGCGACTCTCCGTGCCTTCGTTATTAAATCGTTTGCATCCGTCGGTGCTGTATGGCGGTGCACAGCACCACAATCACGGTTAATCGACAGTGAACGAGGGTTGATATGTCTTGTTCCCGCGCCGATCAAAATCAAACTCATACACGATGCACGGTGCCATCGCCTGATGATGCTGTCCGAGATAGAAGAGTAGGCCATTCGGAGCTGCCGCAAAAATGTGGATGACTGCATCGGGATCATCTTCCTTCATCGCTCGCACATAATTGGAAATCTGTTCGGCGAGCGCGGCGGCGTGCTGCCCGCCCTTGACACTTTGCTGCCCAGGTCCCGTTGGCATCGCGCATGAGACGAACTTGCCCACACTCGGTACCTGAGCTGCCACATATGCGCGAGCCTGCGCAGTGGTCGCCTGTGATGCATTGATTGCAATCGCAATTCCACGCCCTTCTCCCGGCTGGTCCTCCTCAATTTCGAAATAGCCGCCCTTCACGCCCGAGCCATCGTCGACGTGCCAGGTTCTCGTGCCGACACGACCCTTTTGGACCAGTTGCGTCTCTATACCGGACTTTAGGTGGATCACTGTCCCCGCGAGGAATGCGATCGATGCATGCGCATCTAGTATCAGCCGCAACTTTGCTGATTTCTTTATCATCGCTCGGAGAAAACTCTCAACCTTTGGGCGGATGTTACGCTGCCATTCACGTCCTTCCTGTAGGTAACGCTGTCGAAAGTCGTCGGTGAGCAGTAGCGTGTCTTCTGGTGCCGCACCAACGATATCGGCTGCTGGCCCAAGAAAACTGCGAACAGCGATTGGAAGGAAGCAGTCGTATTCTGTGGGCCGGTCCACGAGAAGCCCTTCTTCCTCGCAGAATTGCAAGAGCGCTTGACGGTTGAGAGCGTTCAGCTTGCGCACCTTCAGTTGCCGCGCCAATTCGTCATATCGGAAGTCTGAGTCAGCAGCACTACATGTAAGAACGCCTACAGCCTCCGCCTTGATGTTTATCTGCTCGCGCAATTCCTGCAGCGACCGATGGCCGTCGACGACGCGGAGGCTACGCACGATCGATCGAAGCTGCTCGTCATCTTCGAGATTAAGGTGCTCCCGCCAACACTTCCGTACCTTTCCCATGCGACTGCGGTCGGTCGTGCCGTCGAACAGGCGTTCAACGAGGAGTGTGTTGTCATTGCCAGATATCAGCAAGGACAGAGGGTCGCCATCTTTTGCCCGATAGGTGGTGAGAAACGTGAACTGCGCCGATGCTGGAGCTGCCCGACGCGCCTGCTGGAGGCGTTCGAGCAAGGAGAAGGATTGGGCGCCGATGAAGCTCGGCTCGGTGAAGTTCTCATAACCAAACCGTCCGCCCGTCTCGACGTGCCATTTGATCTGATGATATTCGGCCGAGACCCGGTCCTGCCCGGAACGCGCAACTGGGGGGGCGTACTTGACGATCACATCGTCGAACGCCTTGGGGCCGTCTGCCTCGAACGTTACTTCGACGACGCAGGAGTTCGGTAACAGAAGATTTAGGGCGTTCTCCCAAAACACCCGTGCCTGATAGTTATCGCCATGCCAGCGAGCCACGACCGCATCAGCCATAATCCATTTCCCACGCTGTAGCTGGGTTGCCCCGAAAGGTTAAGAAAGCGGGAATTTTGGTCCGAACAACGCCCGCCACGCTCTGAGCGACTCGCCATTGCGGCCGCGACGCGCATGGTCGATTGCAATGGTTGCCTCGCTGCTGGCAACTGCCAGGAGTTCGCACGCACGCCGCTTGCGGGACGCATCCATACCGTTGCTGATCGCAGGTCCGAGGCCCGCGGGGTCGGGCCATTCGTCGAACATGCGATCGGCCAAGGTCGAAAAGAACCCCTGGATTTCATAGTCGAAGCGTCCCTGCCATCCGCCGTAGAGGCACTGAAGGGCCATAACCTCGATTAGGAACGAAGGCTTGACCGGCTTTTCCCCATGGCGGGCGTTGTTGTTCCAGTATTTTGCCATCCGCACCAAGCCTTTCCACTCATTCGAGAATGCTTGGTGCGCCGCCGTGGCCTTGCTGGCGTGGATCTTGGGATTGGTCTTGATCCACCGCCCACTGTCATCGTCTGGGATCTCATAATCGTCGCCGACTGCGAAGGACGGCACGACGTCGATGCTGACTACGCGATAGTCGGTGTTGTCGTCGGCATCGACGACAACACCGAAATCAACACCGACCGAACGGCTCTGCTTGCGGACTGCGTTGTTGCCGTATTTCTCGACCAGAGAGTCATGGAAGTCGCCGATTACGATCGACGGAGCTTTCGATCGGTATCGCCTTTCGGCCTCTTTCAGATCGAAGAAGATGTCGATGTCCTTGAGCGGCTTGGTCTTCGTGTAGCGGGCATAGGACCCAGTCAGGAAACTGCGGGCAATCTCGAACTTGGTATTGAGAAAGTCACGGACTTCGGTATGGCGTGCGGACGCATTTTTCTGCTCCCTTTCATTCAGCTCCAGTCGGCTCCTGAACTTGCGGAAGGCCTTGTTGACGGTCAGCATCAGACTTGTCTCCAGTAGGCTGCACTCGCTCCTAAACCATAATGCTCAATCGTTGAGCCGAGGCTATGGCGGATAAAACCTTCGGTTGACCGAAATCGCGTTGGTTCCCATCCGTCAACGTCGGGGCGCCCGGACCTGTTCTGGAGTACGAGCCGATATCTGGCTTCGGCGGGGGCAAGACCCGCCTTGCGGATGTGGTACTTGATTTGTTCGGTATCGGTCCAGAAGCCGCCGTCTCCCAGGCCCGTGGTATAGATCACATCTATATCCCAGCGGCCGACGAGTGCGTCCGTCCTTGGATCAAAGATCTCAAGGACCACGGTTTCGAGGTGTCCAGAGTGGAGCCAAGTCCGAATCGCCCGCATCTTACTCTCCCAGCTCTCGACTAGGTGAGTCGGATCAAGGCCGCTGAGGCGAATGAGGTCCTTAATACTCTTCAGGATGTTGTCCGCCACATAGGTGACCGAGTGCGTGTAGGTATTGACAGTGACGGTGGTCATGTTCCGAGAAACCCCCTTGGGTCCAGGACGAGGGTTTGCGCGCCTGCGGCGCTCGAAGATTGGTCCTTCGTGACCGGTGTATCCAGATCGCGTGCAGTAATACGGTCGCTGTGACGCTTAAGCGCAGTCTGGACCCATGGCAGATCGTCGGACGGCGCGGGAAGCGATACTCGCCAATCCCCTTTGAGAGGATCGAAACCCAGCCGGTCCTCGTTGGCGTCGGAGCCGTTGATCGCATCATCGTCATAGAGGCAGTAGATGCGTGTCCGAGGCCCGTTGCAGGTCACAACAATCGGTGAGTCACATGGTGCGTGATCCGCGATGACGCTCGCGGCAATACCGGCCACGGCTAGCAATTCCGTGCGTGCTGCCCCATCGGTCATCCTGGTTAGCAGATCCACGATCTCTGTCCAAGTCGCCAGGGCATCGCGTACGGGTGTGCTTCGGAAAGTCCGTCTCGCAACCGTGATCATGATGCTTCACCTTTCATACTGCGTCCAACCTTTGCAGCATGCGCCGCAGCGAGCAGGTCGTCGATCGTAACCGTTTCTGGGTTCATGGCGGTCTGAGGGCTGCTGGCGAGCGCGCTCGCGACCATCTTGCGGATCGCGCGCCCGTCGAGCCCCATGCATTCGGCAGCACACCTTGTGAACTTAGGAGAGGAAGAGAGCTTAGAGATCTCCGGAAACGTCTTGCCGAGACCAGCTAGGCAGTCCTCAAGAATCCGGGCGCAGGCTTCACTGTCCGGAAGGGGCACATTCACTACCAGGTCACATCGAGAGGTGAAGGCGCAGTCGACGGCCTGGGGAAAGTTGCTAGTCGCAAGAAACAGGAGGTTCGGATGGTCGTCGGCCAACGCGTCGAGTTGCACCAAGACCGCATCGGTCGCGCGATGGACATCGACTGGATTGGCCTCGAGACTCATCTTCGAACGGTCGGCCGCCAAAGTCTCGACCTCGTCCAGCAACACGATGGTCGGGCCGCAAGCGGCAGCTTCCGCGATCGACTGCGAGAACAGATCTGTCACCGCGCGCTGGGTCTTGCCCATGGCCGAACTCGTCAGTGCATGCGGTTCGACCTCGAGTAGGCGGAAGCTCCCATTCGGAAACGATTCGGCCGTTCGATGCGCGAGCCCGCGTGCGAGAGAGGTCTTGCCGGTTCCGGGCGGACCGACGAGCAGGATCGCGCCATGCAGAGGAAGGACAGTGCGATCGACCTTGGTGCGTAAGGTGAAGTTCAGAACTGCCTGAGATAGAAGCTGTTCCTTCAGGGCCACATCGAGAATGATCGATTCCCACAAGGCGCCCAGGCCCGGGTCCGGCAGGCAGCGTATGCGCTGAATGCCCTTTGTCGCGTTCTGGTTCTTGTTCTGCAGCATCGCGTGATTGTTCATCGACAATCATTCCCTTGTTCGGTTTCGGTATCGACTGTGGGAACAGCGTATGTGTCTGGCGTAAGGCTCGCGGCAGCCTTGTTCAATTCGCGCGAGCCCGACCTGATGATCGGCGCGTGAACGGCTTTGTCCTCCGACCGCGGGCTGTCGAAAACATCGCTAGCGCGGCCACTCCTTGGTCCCTTGACAGCCCAGCCACCATCAGGGTTTCTTACGACGTATCTGTCGTTCTTCTTTGGCATAGTTCGGAACCGCTTGCTCTTAGATCCCCCCAGAACGAATCTCGGGGGTATCACTAAAGCGATTTAGAACGCAGTATTTTGCCATTTCGGCGAAAAAACTTTTTTGAGTCCCGGAAAATCAGGTGCCGCTGACGCGCATATACTTCTTAGTAGATCCTGAGACAACGTGGTCATGGCTGAACTCTCGCTAGCAGGAATCGACATGGAAGAGCTGTTGTTGCGGCTGACCATGCACGCGAACGCGCTCTTCCAATGGTTCCCAACGGGCGACGACCAAATGGTTCTGTCGGGTGACGGCAGCGGGCCAGAGGATCTAGCGATGACCGTTATTTCTCGATTTCTTGACCCGGACGACATGACAGTAAGGTGGAAGTCAGGGCAGAAGAAACTCGGCCAAGCTAGCTTGCTGGGTTTCTTGAAGACCGTGCTTCACCATGACTTCCTGGATTTGAAGAGGTCAAAGCGCTACAAAACGACTGTGATCGCCACCGTCACCAGCCGCCCGGACGAGCAAGAAGTCATCGAGATGAGCCTGGACGATTTTTGCGCCGCGATCGACACCCCAGAGGGGTTTGCAATACGCCAACAGCAACGCGAACAGCTTTTGGCTGGTATGGAAGACGATCCTGATATTCAGGAAATGTTAATGGTTCAGCTTGACCCGGAAGGCTACCACGCGTTTACGAATCAAGATCTTGCTAGCCTGTTTGGGATTTCGGTCGCAGAAGTCGAGAATCGAAAGAAGAGACTATCGCGCCGGCTTCACCGGATCCACGGTACGAGACAGGAGGATTGATCCATGCCCGAGGATCACGTGAGAAAAATATTCAAGCAGACTCGGGATCTCGTGGGGCGGCTGCATCCTGATGACGATCTGGACATCGACGACGTCCGCGGCAATCTTGAAGCGGCGGGGTTCGACACAGCAAAGCTGCGGATACGGCTCCACGAAGCAGCTTCGGAGCTGACGCGGGCTTGCCGACGCTCCGGCAAGCCCGCCCCCGAATACCTGAAGCAGGTCAGAGAAGCAACGGCTCCTTTGGAGAAGTTGCCCTCTGACCAAAGAAAGGCGATCGACAAGATGAAGGGCTGGATAGGTTCTCTTGGGAAGCCTGTCTGGCCGTCGAGTGACCTCAAGGTCGCGCGGGCCTATAGGAAAAGTGGCGCAGTGTCTGAATCGGACCGGGCAAAGTTGGATGAGCTTGAGAGCAAGCTCAAGGAGCGAGCTAAGAGATCGGATGAACCCGAATCTTAGGCTAGTGGAAGCCTGTGCACAGGCATTCCTGGAGAAATTTGGCGAAGACTGCAGGCATCGATTGCCCGAGATCGCCTCCGAACTCGGCTTGGAGATCGAAGAAGTCGAAGCGGATTCGTACGATGGTGCGCTCTTAAGACTCCCGGGAGCCCACATCGGCATAATCGTGATCAATTCTCGCATCCGTAGCGCGGCAAGGCGGCGCTTTACTTTGTGTCACGAACTTGCCCACTACATCTTGCCCAATCAGATCGACCTTGCTTCACCGTGCGTTGCTGACTACATCGAAAGATGGAGGAATAGCGAATCGCAAGTGGCAGAAACCGAGGCTAATCGATTCGCGGCCGAGATCCTCATGCCGTTTTCGCACATCGCTGAACACTTAGCGGCATCGCCCAGTTTTCAGGCTATAAGATCGATCGCTGATGCATGCGCTGTATCGCTGACAGCCGCCGCATTTCGACTCGCGGAAGTCACATCTCACCGAGTTGCGATCGTGTGGAGTCGAGATGGGAAAGTGATGTGGTACAGCTCTTCAACGGAGTTTCGTCGAGCTGTGTTGCGGGGCGCGCTTGACGAACGGACCTATGCCCACGACGTATTTCGGGGTGAGCAGGTTCCTGATCGCTTTGAACAAGTACCAGCTACTGCCTGGCTGTATGAGACAAATCTCCGGGAAGGTGCTACAATTCTCGAACATTCAGTGAGGCTGCATTCGTACAATGCTGCGCTTTCCCTGCTCAAGATCCCGGACCAGATTGAGTTGCGGACCGAGTACGAAGACAGCCAATCCGACGACATCTCGCTTGATCCAGAAGAGTTCACCCTAAGGAGGACTCGCTGGCCCTCCAAGCGGTGATCGCTGCCTAGCTACCCCCCCGTGTGTGGACGGAGTTTGAGCTGCGGCAGTCCGGCATCAAGCGCTCGCATGGCGGCTTCTTCGGTAGACACCCCAAGGCGTTTTGCTTCCGCCGCAAGCCTCAGATCACCGTCGGGCGGCAAGAAAGCGGCCGATCTGGCGCTGAAGGTCCAGATCAAGACTGTGGCGGTTGCTGTGATGATGGCTGCGAGAGTGGAGAACTTGTAGACCACGGTAAGCGCTTCGGGGGCCTGAATCGCGATATTAGCGACCAGATCAACGGCGAAAGCGATGCTTGCGAGCCAAAGATGAACGGTGACGAGAGCTTGTACGGAGGGTCGTGGCCTCCGCCGAGCGAGGGTAACGAGGAGCGCGGCCACGTGAGTCTTACGACATGAGCAGCCGGATACAGAAGAGGGTAAACACCGCCAGGGCGAAAAGGAGCAGGGGGTTCGCTGGGTCCATGGAGCCTAGGGTATACCGAATCCCCGCTCGCACAAAGCCGAGACCGTCAGATCAGCCCTGCGATAAAGGATTGCTTCATGACCTTCGGTTCGGCTTCGAGGCGACCGCGGCGCCGGTGGCAATCGCGGCAGAGTAGCCGCCGCTCAATGTCGAGCAGGCGCATGCTGCGGTGTGCTGCCGGGCAGAGCTTGAGTACATCGATCGGCCAGATCCGGGCCTTGTGGCCGCAGGCACGGCACACCGCATGAAAAGACCAGCCCGCATCGATGTAGTCGCCGAGCCGCATGGCGCGCCACTGCGCAGTATGGCGAAGAAAAGACGAAATAACAAGTCCCAAGATGTAGGTGTGCGCAGGCCTTTGCAGCTACTAGATATTGGGGCGCTGCCGGCAGGACTGGCGGGACTGGACGGCCGCAACGGCTCTGGCGGGATATGCTGAGGCCTCTAAGTAGGGTTTCTCTGAAGCCCGCCAGGAACCGCTCGTGTGGAAGTCGTGGAAAGCATCCTTTCTGCGATGGCTGGATGAGCAGCGATAGTCGCTTTAGGGTTCGAGCTGCGGGAGGCCCGCGTCGAGGGTCAGCATGACGACTTCTTCGGTTGATATTCCAAGGGTTTGCGCTTCTGCCGAGGCCACACGGAACTACTCCCCACGGCGCTGGAGAACGAACAAGTCTGAGGGCTTACAATTCAGGCATGACGGGCAGTGCAGGAAAGAATCCCCACAGGACCGGCAGGAAAGCCGAACCGCAAACTCAGCACCGACATGGCGGTTTCAGTTGGGAGCGACCACTGGCTTGAGGAAACGACGATGTGCGGCAGGATCACACAGCAACTGTCTCCGGATCAGATTGGAAACCTGTACGGTGTTAGGGCAACACCGCTGCCGCCTGATCGACCACCTCGCTACAACGGCGCGCCCGGGCAGGACTTCACCGCCTGCCGGGTCGAGCAGCACGGCACCCGCGCAATCGTCCGGCTGCGCTGGGGTTTGGCGCCCCCCTGGGCGCGAGACGCCAGGACGGGTTCCCGCCTGATCAATCCCCGCGCCGAGTCCGTCCACTACAAGCCGTTGTTCCGTGCCGCCTTCCAGTTACGCCGCTGCCTGCTGCCGGTCGACGGCTGGTTCGAGTGGCAACAAACAGGCCGCGGCAAGTGGCCTTATTACCTGACCTTGAAGGACGGCTCGCCGCTCTATGGGAGCGCTGGGATCCCGGCGACGGGCCACTGGAGACCTTCACCATCATCACCACGAAGGCCTCCCCAGGCCTCGAAGACCTCCACCATCGCCAGCCGGCGATCATCGATCCCCGTTGGTTCACGAACTGGCTCGACCCGCGGACGCCGCTGCCGGCGTTGCTCGAGCTGGCGCGGGAACCTTATGACGGCCCCTTCGAGAGGTGCGCCGTCAGTACCCGCGTGAACAGCGTCCGCAACGACGATCCGGACATCCTGACACCCCTATCAGACAGCGGGCTGGTTTGACCGCAACGCCGGCGGCCGGATGGACCCCTATCCCCGCTTAGATTTGCTGGAGTCGCCGTCGAGCAGGTGTGGAGCCCCCACCGAGGCGCCGCCGACGCTGGAGAAGGCAACCAGGTCGAGGCCGTAGTAGCTCGCAGGCCTGGAGAGCGGTCGAACCGCCCGGCGAGGCCTCAAACTCCCTTCACGAGCTCGCCGGCGAAAAAAAGTTGCGCCAGGAGGCCACTGGTGGCGTTTTCAGAGCGAGGCTGTCCACCTGACCCCAGCCGCACGCCCACGCCTTGGAGGATTCTGCTGACAATTCAATCATGTGATGATCCGTGGCCATTACGGGCTTCACGTCCGTTGCTCCCTACTCCACGGTTCCGAGCTCGGGGTGAATTGGTTCAGGTCCGATGTAGCAATGTCCCTGCAGGTTCACGCGGCTGCCTTTCACAGCATGAACCGAGCCATCCGGCTCCGTCATCGTCAGATGCACCCCATCGGTCCTCAGGTCGGCAAGTCGCTTTTCCCCGAGATGGTAGCGGCACGAGCCGGACAGTTTGAAGCATAGCGGTGTCGCTCGCTCCGGGCTCTTCCATCTGTCCTCCACTTCCAGGCGGACTTCGATGATTTCGCAAGCCTCCGTGGCCAGCCGTGTTTGCTTTATCGTGCCGGTCGACGTCGGTCGGCACCCGCTGTTCGACTGCAATTCCTGGATCGTTCCACTGTTCACGTCGTAGATAAACTCGAAGATTGCATCATCCGGTATCGGAGGTATCTCGCTCTTCAGCTCGCGCAGCAGCGATTCCATGTCGGAGTGGAATGTCAGGCTTCGCCCGGCTCCAGCTTCTTCCGCTTCTGCGCGTAGCTGCGGGTGCAGCGACTTGCCTTCTTGGCGGCTTCGAAAATCCTTGTCCTCGGCAACGAAAACGACGTTATGGCCGGACAACAACTCCAGGCACTGTTCCCAGATTCTGCAGTCCCCTATTCCGCCCTTCAGGTGGCCCGGTGGCCGTTCCGCCGAGTTTCTGTTCCGTGCCCGTGCCCGGATATTGTCGGTTTCCGGGAGAAAAATCGCCCCATGGCTATCTCCCCTAGCGAGCGTCTTCGCTCGACTCTTGATGACATCGTCGCCGGGTGCCGACCAACCGGCGATTCCGTCGCAAAATTGTGCCAGCCAGCGCAATTCCTTCTGGATCTGATGAATTTTCCCTATCGCTACTTTGGCCAAGTTCCGTTCGTACTCCTCCGCGCCCGCTTGCGGCACAACGAGTTGCGTTCCGCGGCAATACAGGTAATGCTTCAGCGCGGAGCCTTTCGTCGACATCAGGCCGATTTCCCTGATGAACGTGGAGCTGTCGAAGACCAGCACTTCCTGGGCCTCAATGGTCCTCCGATCTGTAAAGGATACGGAGGGGCCTGCCGTTGCCGGTCGCACCTCTTCACTCATCATCGTTTGTCCGTTCACTTGGAGGCGATGGCACGTGTCGGCAGCAGAGCGATCGACTCGCCAGTGGCCGCCGCCGTGATCTCGGACTCAGCTGCCTCGACCTGGTCCCCCTAGCCGAGGCCCGGGAGAAGGCCCTCGCCAACCGCAAGCTCGCCCGCCAGGGCGGAAATCCACTGGCGAAGATCGCCTCGACCCGGTTCCCGACCACATGTGCCAGGCCCGTCTCTATCACCTCCCAGGGATGTTCCGTCTTCAGCCATTCAGGAATACTGGTCACGGCCCTGTTCCCTGCAGGCGCGGGGACGAACTGATGGGTCGGAGATCTCTCCCATTGTCGAGTTGATCCAGGGTCATGGGCGGTTCTCCTACGAGGGCTTGCCGGAATGGTGGACCAGGATGCGGCATTCAGAACGTTCGAGGACCTTGAGCAGCGTGGCTTCGCGCATCCTGTCCTCGATTCTCGCACAGAGGTGGTGGCCGGATGGACTCCTCTTCCCGCTCTGATTTCCTGGAGTCTCCGTTGAGCAGGTGTGTCGCCAACACGGAGGTCTCCTGGCGGTGCTGGAGAATGCAACCAGGTCGAGGCCGCAGCAGCTCGCAGGCCTCGAGAGCGGTCGAACCGACAGGCGAGGCCTCAAACCCCGATCGCGAACTCGCCGGCGAAAAAAAGTCGAGCCAGGAGGCCGCTGGCGGCGTTTTCAGATCGAGGGTGGACCCCTATAGCACCTCCAGCAACGCGGCCTCGGTCACCAATTCGGTTCCCTTCGAGGGTGGTCCCTACTGCCGGTAGGGACTACTTGGCGCCGACTGGCCCGCGCTGGCGGCCCAGCAAACTGGTTGACGCAGCCTCGTGTGTCACAACTTTGTTTTTGACATCCGGACAAAAACACAAACTCACGGCACGGCATAAGTCCCATTAAATCAACGGGGGCGTGGCAGTGCCATAACTCAGGAGTTGTGAAACACGAGTCCACTAGACTCGATCCGCTGCCGGTGCGCGGCTTGGCGCTAAGTTGAAGCGGTGTCACCTATGGCCCGTGGCCAGCGTAAACGTTACTATCATGACGTGTTTGACGTCTTGAGCAGGCTTGAAGGGAGGGTTTGAGGTATGAAGCGACCTCAGACTTCGAAAAGCGACCCATTGACGGCAATTTCCATTCGGCAAAAACCTGCTGAGGTCGAAGCGTACGTCGAAGCGGTTCAGACCTCTGCAGACTCGGAGCGGCAAGCGCTCGGCTTTTTCCCTCCGAGTGCCTACGAAGATGCAGCTCACCAGGGGAAGTTGTGGGTTGCCGTCGTTAAGACTGATCGAGGCGAGGAGTACGCAGGCCACCTGTATTTTGGTGGCGGGTTTCCCAGGCTGCGAATATTTCAGATAGCCGTAAAAGAAGCTTGGCGTCGCCACGGGATTGGCTCTATTCTCTTGAGCCGCCTCGTAAAAGAAGCCGAGTCTTGGAATTGCTTGAGCATTTCGGCGCGGGTTGCGGATGACCTGACCGCCAATGCGTTCTGGGATCACCATCGCTTCGAGATCGTTGACACTCGGCCGGGAGGAACGACCAGCAATCGGAACATCCTCGTCAGACAGAGACAGCTAAATACCCCTACTTTGTTTGACATGCTCGATTCGGCGCAGTCACCGACCGATCATGACCTGCGACTCGCCGAACGTTTGTACGAGAAATCACCTGTCTATGCGTTTGACATAAACGTGCTAATGGATCTGATCAAGAAGCGACCCGGAGCAAAGGACGTACAGAAGATTATCTCAGCAAGCTTAGCGAACTCTATCCGCCTATTCGTTGCGCCGGAGTTCATCGCAGAACTCACAACAGCAGGAAGAGAGCAAGAAGACGATCCAATACTGGAATTCGCTGAGACGTTGCCACAGTTTCCAAACCTGCCGGATCCTGAGTTGAAACGGCTCACCTTAGAACTGGGGAAACTTGTCTTCCCCGTCCGGGCTCGTCAAAAACGTCTCAAGACTCGGGACCATTCGGACCTTAGGCATTTGGCGACAGCCGCTTACAACCACGCGGCAGGCTTCATAACGAGCGATAAGGCGATCCTCAAGAGACAGGCCGTGCTCTTGCACAAGTTCAGTGTCAACGTTGTCGGTGTGTCGGAGTTCGCAGAGTGGCTGGTCCCGCCCGAATGGATTGATCGTGAACACCTGGCTCACAATTACTTAGGAGAAAGCAGCATCGAAGCAGTTGAAGTGCGTGAGGAGGACCGTGGCCAGAATGAAGCGTTTTTAACATCCATACATGTCCCAATGGAAGAACAGCAGAATGCCTTGGCGGAGGGGCACAGCGGTTCGCCTCGTCGTCGTCTTGCCGTACGCGTCGATGCTCGAACCATCGCATACGCGTCCTGGTCAGCCCCACAGAAGGTTACTCCGAAGGTTGACGTGTTTGTTTACGTCGATGAATCGGTATCGGATGCAGAACCTTCGCTGGACTGTCTCTTCTCAGCGCTGATAAACGATTCGTGCTCATTCGGGACGGTCGAGTTGAGGATTCTTTCTCATGTGTCGAATTCTGTGGATGCAGTGGTGACTCGGCTTGGGTTCAGGCGTGCTGTTGCACAAGGATCCAAGAACCAGGGTTCCTTTCATAAGGTGTGCCTTGGGCGAGTGCTGCGTGAGGAGAACTGGAACGAAATCTCTTCGTCGCTTGCCCAGAGGGTGCAGCTTGAACTGCCTAGAATTCTGCCGGATTTTCATGGGGCGAATACTGTCGTGACGGTGATCAGTCCACGCGGCACGGCCCTATCGATCCCGCTCCACGAATTTGAGGAACTTGTGGGTCCAGCACTGTTACTCTTGAATAACCGGCCCGGCGCGATCATTCCCATTCGTGCGGAGTACGCAGAGCGGTTGTTGGGCACGTCTGACCAGCGTGCATTGTTCTGTTACGAAGCACGCCTCCTATCGACTCGAACGTACTACAGTCAGATCGCCACACTGCCAGTTCTCAGGCAAGGCACGATTCTCTGCTTCTATGAATCAAAGAAGGGCGGCGGAAGGGGATTGCTTATCGCGTGTGCTCGATCCGTCGAGAACTGGATAGGAGTACCCGAGATGGAGGCCGATTCGGTCAGGCGTGGTGGCGTTCTTGGCGGCAATGAATCCGACGTCATCGCAGGGAAGGATAGGTGCTGCATTACGCGATTCGATATGGTCATGAAGTTCAAGAATCCGGTTACACTGGATCGACTGCGTGAACTTGGATGTGACGACGGTTCCAGTTTCGTAACCTCCAAGCGGATCTCACACCAACAGCTCATCTCTTTGATCGACGAAGGTCAGCCCTATGTGTAGCGATATCCTGATTTCCCTCCATCCACGGCACTGTGAGAACTTGGTCAGTGGCCGGAAGACAGTGGAACTCCGTCGCCGTAAGATGGCTGTGCAGCCCGGCACACGTGTGTGGATCTACAGTACTCACCCGAGGGCCCGCGTAGAGGCCTGTGCGATTGTGGAAGGAGTGTTTTCAGGATCACACGATGAGTTATGGAACGCGTTTGGTGACAAGGTTGCCGTTTCGCGCTGTGAGTTTGACCACTATTTCGCCGGGACTGCGGATGCACACGCCATCGTTCTCCGGGAAGTTTGCACTCTGAAACGTTCCATCAAGCTCAAAGAGTTGCGGAGAAGGCTCGCTGGGTTCCACCCCCCGCAGTTCTTCAAGAGGCTTGACCCTAGATGTAAGGAACTTGGCGTCCTATCGGAGCGGACGGCAGAGAGCTGAAACGTCGGATCCACTTCGTTTTGCGTCTTCGCCCAAAGCTCGGGTCCACACCTGCTAGATTCGTGTAAGTTGTTGCTGCCGCAGGTGCAGGTCGAACCCTTGCTCGTAAGGATGTCCCGCAACTCCTCGGAAGCGCTCCGCAAACACGGCGGCGTAGCAGTGCTTGCATTCCGGACTGATCTTCCGACAGTCCGAATAGGATTCCAGGTCCGCTCGGTCCACTCGATTTTGGAATCAGCCATGCTAGGGTCCGGCGTTCTTACTCGCTAACAGGTCGACCAGCCAGTACTTGTCGTACTGGCATGTGAGTATTGCAGGAAGCATCGTTTGTGTGATGGATGGCAGAGCAGCGCTAGTAGCCTTCGACCTTAAGCTGCGGCAGGACGGAATCAAGTGTGCGCATGACGACTTCCTCGGTTCATAGTCCGAGCCGCTGGCTCGTCAAGCGAAAGGGCCTAAAGGGTCTTCTACAGCTCGTCAATCTGCAGCTCGGGAAGCGCTTGCACGATTCTCCTGGTTTCGAGACTGACGGTGATGACGCGGAGCAACAGGTCGAGAGGGTAGCGCGGGTTTCCGACGGTCTCGACGGCATAGCAATTGGCGTCGCTGACGATGCCGCTTGCCTTGTCGGTCTTGACGGTCTGTCGCTCCATGACCCAGGCGAGGGCCGGTTTGCCGTTGACGACATAGTCCCATGCGGCGTCGGGTATCTCGCTAACGGTGATGTTGTGGTTGTAGATGATGGTTGACCGATCCTTGTTCCTTCCGCTGCCAGGATGCTTCATCTTCACGACTCGGAAGAAGGAGGCGGGATCGTCAACAGATTGGAGGTCGCGACCGCCGGCGTCGATGACCGCGGGATAAGGCTCAACCTGCTCATAGCCAACATGGAGTTCGCCGAGCCGCTGGCCCGCATCGTGGAAGGCCCGAAATTCCTCAGCATCCTTTACGCAGGGAATACGCGGGATGTCCTTGGCGAGATTCGCCCGGAAGCGGTTCCGGTAGTCCTCGGAGTGCAGCAGGCCGTAGATATAGTGGAAGATGTCCTCGCGGCTGATGACCTGGCCGGGATAGGCCTCGCGAAAGTGCTTCAGCCCCGTCTCGCTAATCGCCTCACGGCGGCGGTGGGAACCGGTCTCGATACCCGCTAGCAGGGATTTGTTCTCGTCCGGTTGGGTTTCCTCGTAGAGCCAGAACGGGAAGCATTGGCCGGAATCAATCGTGTGTAAATTCGGCAATGTATCCAGCATGAGTGTGGAGAAAGAAGCGCTTCCTCCTTTTCCGGTCACCGCGATCACCCGGTTCGGAAGCTCGTTGTTCGGGAAGATGCGAGGCATTCGGTAGACACGTTCGTTAAGGCGGCGACTGTAGAACTGCCATTGTTTCGTGAAGGGTCTATACATGCACTGCACGAATTGTCCTTCGGAGAGATCCAAACGCTTCCGTCTAGTTAGATCTTGCTTCAAGTTGAATGTCCAACTGATCCGCTTCGGATCCGGATTGAGGAAATCCGCGATCTTCGCCGGCGCCGTTGCTGAATCCCTCTCGCCCTCCCAGCGCTTTCGTTCTTCGTTGTAAAAGTGCATGGTTGCCGAAATATTGCTCTTCAAGTCTGGAAGCGAGGGGTTGATGCACCAAGCGTCACGGTTTGTGACAACTCCCAGGGAATAGTCCTCGAAGCAGGTTTCCCCATGTTTCTCTTTCTTGTCCCCAAGTTTCAGGAATGCCTCGAAACTTTCGTCGCGCTGGTCCAGCCAGTCACCATGCCTGTCGGTCGTGATCCGAGTCCAGCCATCAGCTTGAGTGATGCCTCCGATGCTGCTGAACCGCCGGATGATTTCGAACTTTTGCTCCCGGTCCAGATAGTCGCCGATGTCGTGGATGAGAATGCGACCCTGCTCCTTCGCGGACGGGTTCTTGACAAATATGGTGATGGCTATTGGCGCCCGGCTGCCGGAACCGAATATCTTGCCCCCCTCTCGGCGTGAGAGCTCGCCCGATGTCCTTTGGTCCCCGCGAAGGTGGAACACATGCACGCTGGCAAACTCCTCTGCGATGCACTTGCGCATTCCGTCCATGGCGTTGTTTTCGATCCATCCGGCATTGGTCACGTAGGCCATGACCCCGGTTTCTCCAATCCGGTCGCCCCCCCAACGGATCGCGCGAACATAAGGGTCATAGAGATTAGACTGCAAAGTCGCAGTGGACTTCTGCGCGTAGGTAGAACGGATTTTTTGGTCCAAGTCCGGATAGGTGACGTTCTGGGCGTTTTCGTTCTCGCTTTTCTGTCCCGCCGAATAGGGTGGATTGCCGATGATCACCCGGATATCGGTATTCTTCTGCCGCGTTCGACGGTCCGAGTTGTTCTTCATGTAGAAGGAAAGCTGGTCTTCGCTCTCGTACATGTTGAAGGTGTCGGTCAGGCAGATTCCCTCGAACGGCAGGTAGTCCTCACGCGCTGTCAGCTCATGGAACACGGTCTCGATGTTGATGGCCGCGATGTAGTAAGCGAGCAGCACGATCTCGTTGGCGTGTATCTCGTCGCGGTATTTCCGCTCCAGGTCTTGCGGGGCGATCAGGCCCGACTGCAGCAACCGAGTGATGAAGGTGCCCGTCCCGGTGAAGGGATCGATGATATGAACTCCCTTGGAACCGAGCGTTTGCGCGAACTCCGACCGCAGAACATCGTCGACCGACCGGATGATGAAATCCACAACTTCTGACGGTGTGTAGACGATGCCCAGCATCTTCGTGGTACGCGGGAAAGCACCCCGGAAGAACTTGTCATAGAGCTCGACGATCAGCTTCTGCCGTGCTTGAGGCTCGCTAATCCCGGCGGCGCGGCGGCGCACTGAGGCGTAGAAGCCCTCCAGTTTCTCCGCTTCCCGTTCGACGTGAGCCTCGTCGATTACGCCGATAACCTCCTGCATGGCTTTCGACACGGGGTTACTGTCAACAAAGGCGTGGCCTTCGAACAGCGCGTCGAACACCGGCCGGGTGATGATGTGCTGGGCCAGCATCTCGATGGCGTCACGTTCGGATATCAATTCGTTGAGGTCGTCGCGGACCTCTTTCAGGAAATCCTCGAAGAAAGCATGAGCGTCGCTGCCGGGGTGATCCACGAGTGCGCTGATGCGGGTGATATGCCGTTCGGCGATATCGGCCACGTCGCCGGCCCAGTCTTCCCAATAGTCCCGTGTGCCGCATTTCTCGACGATCTTCGCCATGATCGCCCGGGAGAATTCGTCGATGACGAGAACCTGCTGCTGATTCTTTCCAGAACCCTGTGTGGGTTTATCGCCGCCCTTGCCGATATCGGGGCGTGGGGGCTGCGAGCGTGCAGGGAGGTCGTCGACTTCCGCCGTGACCGCACGGAGCTCGGGGCTCCCCGTCGCCGCCGTGCCGTCGATGATCGCTATCCTGTCGCTCACATCCTGGCCAAGGCTACCTTGGTTGATGACCTTGTCCAGACGTTCGTCGTGCGCTCGCAGGGCGTTGAGGATCTGCCACACGACGCGATATTTCTTGTTGTCGTTCAGTGCTTGGTCGGCCGGCACGCCGGCTGGCACTCCGACCGGCAGAATCACGTAGCCCATCCGCTTGCCCGCAGCGCGGCGCATTACCCGGCCCACCGACTGCACCACATCGATCTGGCTGTTGCGCGGATGGAGAAACAGGATCGAATCCAGCGCCGGAACATCTACGCCTTCGGCAAGGCAGCGCGCATTGCTCAGGATGCGGCAGGAATTCGCGTCGGCATCTTCTTTCAGCCAGTCGAGCCGCAATCCCCGTTCACGGGCTTTGTAGGTGCCGTCCACATGCCGGACGGCACAATGCAGCCCTTCTGTGCTCTCACCCTCACCGTTCTCGCTAACCGCCTGTGTCTGAAACTCATTGACGACCTTCTCGAACTCATCTCGGATCAGCTTGGAACTCTTGATGTCACGGCAGAACGCCAGAGCGCGCCGCATCGGTTCGGGATCGTCTGAGGGTCCCAGCACCAGCCCGGCTTTGGATAACGCTTTCCAGCAACCGATAATCTTGGTTGCGTCGTCGAGAACAAGCTCGCTGTTTTCATCAGAGAGACGCTTCTGCACCGAGGCACTCACAAGCCCCTCGTCCATGACCAGAACGATCACCCGGTAGTCGGTCAAAATTCCGTTTTCGACCGCCCGTGAGAAACCGGCATGGAAAAGCACTTGGCCGTACATCGCCTCGTCGTCCATCGAGGCCAGCACCACGTCAAGCTCACGTGCCTTCGACTTGGCACCCTCACCATAAATGCGCGGCGTCGCCGTCATGTAGAGTCGCTTTCGACCCCGGATTACCGCGTTGTCATGCACCTTGACGAAGTTCGACTGGTCCTCGCCTGCAAAGGTCACGCCAGTCGTGCGATGCGCTTCATCGCAGACAATCAGGTCGAATTCCGGCAAGCCGTACTCGGTTTGCGCCTTTTCGATCACCTGAATCGACTGATAGGTGGCAAAGACCACTCGCAACGTCTTCGTGTCGGCCCGTGAGACCGCCGACGCTACACTCTTCGCATCGGTCGTGGCCGGGAGCGACAGATCGGTCACTTCCAGCTCCGCAACATCGTCCATGCTCCGGCGGCGCTTACCTACCTGCGTATCCGAACAGACCGCAAATGTGGCCGATGGCAATATCGCGTCGGCACACCATTCGCGAACCGACTGCGCCATCAACGCCAGTGAGGGCATCAGGAGCAGCACCTGTTGACCGACACCGGCCAAATCCTCGGCTATGCGCAGCGAGGTCAGCGTTTTACCCGTGCCACAGGCCATGATGAGCTTGCCGCGGTCTGCCGTGGCCAAGCCCGTGCGCACGGCTTCGAGAGCCTCCATCTGATCGGGGCGCAAGGTTCTTGGCTCCCGGCGCAGGACTTCTCCGGTGCCGGCGAAGGATGACCAGTCCACCTCACTTGCCATCAGCTCCTGCAAGCCGATGCGTGTGGTCGGAATTGCCTGGCCCCACAGCATGCTCTCTGCAAGAGGGCTCCATGGAACCCGTGTCGTTTCGACGATCAGGCGTTCCGCAAATTCCGGCTTCGCCGAAGCCGAGATAAAGCTGTCGATGTCCCGTTTCTCGATCTTCTGCTCAGGATCAAAAAACTTGCACTGGACAGCGACGAAGCCGCCGCCGTGCAGCGTTCCAACCAGATCGATGCCGGTATCCGTACGGTCGCGCCCTTGACTGCGCGCCCAGTCTCGCCAGAGTTGCACGTCCTCAAAACGCCTACTTTGGACCGGGTCCGCCAGCAGCCAGGCAGCCACTAGTTTTTCGAACGCCGTGCCCTTGTCCCGCTCAGTGAGAGCCTTCGCACGATAGGAATCCAGCAACGACTCAAGTGCAGTCATGAAACTTCCTCACTCTGCCCTGACCTTTTTCATGCTCCCTATACTGGCACGCGCAGGTCGCAGAGTGCGAAGTCAAGCGCTGATCAGGTGGAAAAAACCTGATCTCAAAAGCTCCAGAACGCGTATAACAAGCTTGCAGCGCTGTAGGGTCAAGTCCCGGTACTGCTGGTGCTGGGTGGATATACGGGAAAGTTGACGAGAGATCTGGCCGGTGTGGAGGAAGGCGTGGAAGAATGTACAGGTGTGATTGGAGGTCGAAATGGATATTGCTACTTTGTCTCTCATTGCAACGACCCTGGCGGTGTTTATCGGACCGATGGTATCCTGGCGCATCGCTACGCGCCAAATAACAACATCGTCTGCACTCGCGCGCGATCAAATGCGCGCCTCATCGGAAGCGTCGAGTAAGCAGATTACTGCACCGATGCGGCAGGCATGGATCAACAATCTGCGCGATTTGCTGGCAGAACTCACAAGCAGTTCCTTGCACTACTATGTGTCAGGTTACGAGGACCGGTCCGACGAAGACTATCAGCGTGTAACACTTCTAGTGGACAAGATTCAGTTCATGCTCAACCCAAACGAGAACGACCATCAGCGCTTGGAAGTGCTGATAAAAAAAATGGTGTCTTCAATCGAGAATAGGAAGCCCGACGTGTTTCCCGAGATTCATACTGAGGTGATTAACCTTGCGCGAAGTATCCTGAAGCGCGAATGGGATCGTGTGAAGGAGCCCATGTCAGTCGAAGTGTCGAGCTCATGAGCGAGGCCGTACTGCGGCAACAGAATAGCGTTCACATTTGTCAATAGCCCTCGCCGGCCTTGAAAAAAACCCTTGTGCAACGCAGGGCCGCCGGCGTAACGAAGTGGTCAGTGCGGCCGAAAAAAGGAGCCGCCCCCTGATCAGTTAGGCCCGACTAACGAAAACTGCCGTTTTCGAGCTCCGCGAGTTGCGATTCTACCAACGTGTCGCGCCAGACAGCTTAGGATCGACTAACAGTACGACTGGCGGGAGAACGGCTGATGGACCGATCAGGGCCGCATGGCCTGAAAAACGTGCGCTTAGAGGACGCAGGCGGCGTTTTCAGCGAGGAGCTGGACTCCCAGCACCCCCGGATTCGGGGCCTAGCGGCTCCATTCTTGATCTTGTGTAGGGTAGTTGGTGAAGAGCCGCTGGTTGAGAACCTGTGCGACTTGTGGGGGCCATACGTCGCGGCGGGGTTCAGCGTCGTGCTTGTGCCGGAAGGCCGTTACGTCTTCGAGGCGGTAAGGGCATTCGTGGGGCATCGAGTAATCGCGCCGCCGCACGGCCGAGTCCTCGTCCAACGAGGAGTTGTGCTGCTGGTCGTATTCAGCAAGCCGTTCGAGAGCCTCTCTGCGGCCGGTCCGCCAGGCGTTGGCGAACATCGTCTGATACTTGTTCTTGAGGCTGGGAGTCTCGATGATGGCGTCGGACATCTTGCCCCGGAAATGACGCACTTCCCGCGCCCAGCCCTGCAGCGTTTTCTTGGTGGCTTGTTGATAGTGCTCGATGCTGAGAAGATGCTCGATCGTCCTGGCGCAATGAGAAGTCCACTTGTGTTCTTCGCTTCTTCCCACGCTCTCGATTTCCTCGATCACATTGTCCCAATCGACCGCAGCGAAGTCGCGCCGACGAAGGGTGGCTGCCTGCTGGACGGACCAGGCGTAGACGTCGCTGTCGTAGAGGTCGCCCGCGGTTTGCTCCTGAAGCTCACTGGCGGGGGTGGTCGAAGAGGACATGGAATTGTTGACTCGGTGGTCATTGTAGCAAGCAGAGTCCGCCGTTCTTATCCGCCAGTAGGTCGACCAGCCAGTACTTGTCGTACTGGCATCTGAGCATTGCAGAAAGCATCGTTAGTGCAACGGTCCGCTGATTCTGAGAGAGTGCGCAGAATGTGCGATGGGGGCTACAGAGAATTAACCTGGATGAGTTGGCCGTTGCGAATCTCGAAATACTCGGTTACTGGAGTGTAATGTTGGACGCTGAGGCCGGGGCTCGATTGACGAGTGAGCTTTCGTAGTTGGATGCCTGGTTCGTTGATGATGAGGCAATCAGGGCTGATGCGGTCACCGATGAAGACGTAGCCTGCGTGGACGGTTTTGCCTTCGTGTTCGAGCAGCACGTGCATCTCGTAGTACGAGCTGCCGCTGGCGAGGGTGGAGACGAGGATCGCGGCAACGTCGCCACCGCCTGTGGCGTCAATGTTGCCTTGCGCGAATCCGTAGAGTTCTACATGAAGGCGCGATTCAAGACCGGGTGAGTCGGGATCGCCAGTGAAGACACCGTTATGAAGGGTGAGCGAGCGCGATTGCGTCCATTGAGACGGGTAGGTGAAGTTCTCCGCATGAAAGGCAGAGAGCGAAGGGGGAGCGAACAGCTTAGAGATGAGGGGTAAAGCGATAAAGATGGCGAGCAAGCTGAATAGAGCAACAGCTAGTGCGTTGTCTTGTTTGAGGAAACGGAGCGCTTTGCTGTAGGTGGATGTAGACAAAGCGGGGGGGGGAGGTGAATAGGTCATGGAGTTAAGACTAGAGAAGCCGGTGCGGTTTCAGGGGAAGGCGAGGAAGCCGGGCAACCGGTAAACCATCAGGGAAAGGCCGGTGACGGTCAGCACGAACGAAAGGCAGAGCAGCAGGTTAGCGGGTCTGATCAACGTATGCCGTTTGCCGGCGACACGGGGGTGATCGTCGTCGCGGCAGATCAGGATGCTGAACGCCCAGCACACGAGCGAGAGCAGTAAGGAGAGCATCAACACGATCGGCGGGGAAGCGGTGTTCATGAGCACTAGCGTATTCGAGACTTCGAAGAGCATCAATCGGATGGCGTGGAGGATGCAGGCGGTGAGCTTGATTCGGGCGGATCGAAAAGCCGAAGTTGGGGGTTGTCGCTGCAGCCGTGGTAGGAGAACCAGCCGACTACGAACCAATCTCCGCAGATCAGGCATTGGCGGCATCTCATGCCGTTGATGAACTTGGTGTTTCCCCACTGACGCTGTGCGTCGAGCTGCTGGGTTGGTGGCTGCGGGTCGGGGTCTTGGTTTGCCACGAGTGGGTTGTCCTCCTGTGAGCATGGGATCGCAGCTCCTTGTTTACGAAGCCTCCTCGCTGCGCCACCAACCGGCAATGATGTAATCGAGGCACGCTTGCAAGGTGGCGAAGCCGATTCGTTCTTCGACGTGGGGGAGCGGCCAAACAAACCATTCATCCGGTTCGTAGGGATCGTAGTCGTCGAACTG
>JAPOOG010000007.1 GCA_026713545.1 Bryobacterales bacterium | reverse complement strand
CCATATCGCTTACGCGTGCTCACAGCTCTCTGTGCGCGTACTGGTTTTCCCGACCCCGTCTCGTTGACCGTTTGCCCTTACCCGTCCTCCGTCCTGCTCAAAACCCCAACGACTTCGCCCGCGCCGCCTCTCAGGCAGCCAACGGAGCCCGGTAGTTCTCCTTCTTCGTCATCAGCGCCCAGACAATGCGCGCAATCCTGCTGGCCAAGGCGCGGCCGCGACCCGCATCCTCGCCTTGCGCATCAGCATGTCGGCCAATCACGGGTCCGCGGTGGGGCCATGTCGGGGCGCGCGCCTCACGACGGTCACGGCACCGGTGATCAATAGCCGCCTCAGATCTCGCTGGCCCAACTTCGATGTACTTCCCAACCTTGGCTTGTTTCCCGTCGCGTATTGCCGCGGTACCAGGCCAAGCCAAGCCGCGAAGTTCGACCGCACTGGACACTCTCCATCGGCGGCGCAAGGGTCTGCAGCTCCATCGCGGTGATCGTCCTAACACCCGGGATACTCATTGATCTAACCGCTTCGTCGTTCTCGCGCACGCTGGAGCACAACTACGCTTCCAACTCTTCGGTCCTCTCGTCCAATCCCGCCACCCGCTGCACCAAAACGCAGCCAGCGCGCGGCTGAGTTCGGGCAGCATCGCTTTGGGCGCCTTTATCGCTAACCTTCTGACTTCGCTCACTCAAGAGTTTTCGACACAAAAAAAGCCGCAGCCCCGAAAGGCTGCGGCAATCAATAGACAAGTTCCGATAACGATTATTCGGGAGCTTCAACGAACTCGGGGTAGGCTTCTACGCCGCATTCGCCGATATCAACGCCCTCGTATTCCTCCTCCTCGGAGACGCGGATTCCCATAACCTTGGACAACACGAACCAGACCGCAAGACTGGTCACGAATACCCAGGCGAAGATTGTGACGATGCCGAGCAACTGTGCGCCGATCGTTGTGTCTGCATTGTTGAACACCACCGCGATAAGGCCCCAGATACCTACGACACCGTGAACGGATATGGCGCCGACGGGATCGTCGATTCTGAGCTTGCGATCCAGCATGACGATCGAAAACACCACGATCACTCCACCGATGGCGCCGATAATCGTGGCAGCCAGCGGCGCGGGTGACAGTGGGTCTGCCGTGATCGCGACCAGGCCCGCCAGGGCGCCGTTGAGCGCCATGGTCAGATCCGCCTTGCCGAACCAGAGACGGGCCGTCATCAGGGCCGCCACCAGTCCGCCCGCGGCGGCCATGTTGGTATTGACGATGACCAGCGAAACCGCGTTGGCTTCGTCGACGTTGGAAATCATGAGTTCCGAACCGCCGTTGAATCCGAACCAACCGAGCCAAAGAATGAGGGTTCCCAGGGCCGACAGCGGCAGGTTGGCGCCCGGAATCGCCCGGACTTCGCCCAGCGGACCGTACTTGCCCTTGCGCGCGCCCAGCAGGAGAACACCGGCCAGCGCTGCGGCGCCACCGCACATGTGCACGACGCCCGAGCCTGCAAAGTCATAGAACCCGGCCGCATCGAGCCAGCCACCGCCCCACTTCCAGTAGCCCTGGATGGGATAAATGAACCCCGTGAGAATCACGGCGAAAGCGAAGAACGAAAACAGCTTCATTCGTTCCGCCACGGCGCCCGAGACGATGGACATGGCCGTAGCCACGAACACCACCTGGAAGAAGAAGTCGGAGAGGTTAGAGTAATATGGCGCATCGTCGCCGCCGGCGATCACGTCCGCCGCGGCGTTATCCGCCGGCCCGAGCATACCGATTCCGGGGATCACTCCATTGCCGTCGCCGTACATGATCCCGTAGCCGCACAGCATGTACATGATGCAGGCGATGGAATACAAACCGACATTCTTCGTGAGAATTTCGGCCGTGTTCTTCGCTCGCACCAACCCTGCCTCGAGCATGGTGAAACCCGCGGCCATCCACATGACCAGCGCGCCCATGACGAGGAAATAAAATGTATCCAGCGCGTAGCTGAGTTCTGCAATTTCCATTTGAATTTCT
>JAPOOG010000008.1 GCA_026713545.1 Bryobacterales bacterium | reverse complement strand
GGAGCTGCCCGAAGCGCGTAATGCCTGACTCAGCTGATCCGACCCACCGCGCCTTGCTCAATCCCGTCGCACGAACTCGTCCTGAGACTCGCGAAAAACGGCTGTTTAGACACGGCCTGATAGGCCCTGAGATGCCCAAAATATGTCCTTGCATCGAGGCTCATCGTAGTTCCGCGAGTTGCCCCGTGACGGCTGCTGTAATCAATGCCGAGCGGTACTCGGCCAAGGACTCGATGGATTGCCTTACCTGCACCGCAACTTGATTAATTTCATTCGCTTTATCCACGAGATGCGCGACAATCTCCGACTGTTCTTCTAATGGAGGTATCGGGAATTCGATCAGAGCATACCGCGAAGGATTAAGGTTGGCTTGTCCAATGCTCGGCAAAGCGAGAGTGCGTCCAAACGCCATGAGCACTTTTGTGCCCATGACGTAGTTGGCGTATTCCGGGTTATAGCGCTGGCTGAACCGGAAGCGGACAAGATAAGAGGCCAATGAAACCGGAAAGCTTGGGCTCCCACGGAATATTGAAGACTTGCCAACTAAGTCGAGGCTATTCGTGCGATTGAAGACGACATCATTAACGTCGAGCAGTAAATCTTGATCTATTTCATCAAGGAATCGCAAATCGCCGAAGTCGATTTCTCCATCGACAAGGTTTCCCATACGGAGGACTGCAATCTCTCCAGACGGCTCCAACGAAGCTGAAATCCCATAGGTAGATCCGGCCAAGACGCGCTTCAACGGCAGCACCTCCCAATGCGCGGGGATGTCGCCGAGCCAGTCGATGCCGGTGGGTTTCATCGGGGCGCTGGGGTCGAGTCCCTTGGTGACGGCGCGGGTGATGAGGGCTTGGTGTTTCTCGGCCAGCCGGACCAGAAGTTCGCGCTTCATCTCGATCAGCCCGTCGATCCGCGCCGTCTTCTCGTCCAGAAACCGCGCGATCCGCCGCTGCGTGTCGAGCGGCGGTAGGGGTAGCGGTTGATGGCCTAGAATCTCCCAATCCGCGCGAGGCATCTTTGCCCCGAAAGTCTCCGCATCGATCGTGTCGATGAAGCCCTTGGAAACAAGTACGTAGAAGAGAAAGCGCGGCTGAATGGCCTGGGATGGCCGCAAGCAAAGCAACTCTCCTGAGCTCACTCCGTCAAATGTCGCGTGGTAGACCTTGGCAAGGTACGGGCGGAGCTTGTTGAAAAGCACATCATTCTCCTGAAACGTCCGGCTGTCCACCTCGGACGGTTTCAGCTCCTCGATCAGAAGTTTTCCAGTCCACGACGCGATATCCTCGTTGGCAATGTATGGCAGGAACTTTTGCTCCACTTCTGTCGGGCGCTTCGTCGATAGATCAACCGACCACTTCAGCCAGTTCCTACCCCAGCTTTTCGGAACCTGTGCCGCCCATTCAGGCATTTCATCGCTGCACGCGAAGTAGCTCATGCCACCAACCCTTTCAGTAGCCCGGCGATCTTCCCTTCGAGATCGGTGATGTCCGCCTCGATCTGGTCGAGCGGGCGCGGCGGCTTGTAGGCATAGAAATGCCGGTTGATCGGGATTTCGTAGCCGACCTTGGTTTTGCTGTAGTCCACCCAGGCATCGGGCACATGGGGCAGCACCTCGCGCGCGATGTAGGCGGCGATGTCGTCCCGAAAGGTCTCGACGAGCCGGTCGTTGGGCTTGTTCGGTCCGAAGTCCATCGGCAGGGGAAGAGACGTACCGGGCGGCAAGGGGATGTTCTCGGTGTCGCGGAGCTCACTGTCGGGCTCCGGTCGTCCCTTGCTGTCCCGGCAAATCTCGGCGTCCGGATCGCGCTTCCCGAGAGCCGCGAAGATCGCCTTCTTGATCGGGGCGGGAATCTTCAGGTCGGCGTGCTTCGCGGCCTTCAACACATCGGCTAAGAATACCGCGCGGTCCATGTAGCGCCCGTTGCCTTCGAGCGTCGTGAGCACGGCACGGATGGTGTGCTGCTTCTTCCGGCCCTCCTCGATCTCGCGCTCTGCTGCTACCGCGTCCTTGCGCTTCTTCGATTTCGCCAGATTGATGAAGGCGGTCTGCTCGTCGAGCTTCGCAATCCGCTCCGGCGTCGCCTCGAAGTTCATGCGCAGGGGGCGCTCGACCGTCACCTTGAGAAAGCCGAACTCCCGATTCTCGAAAATGCGGGAGATAACCCGGGTCTCGGTCTCGCCGTCGATCCGGACCTCGGCCGTCTCGCCGTCCCGGTGGTTGCCGTAGACGCGGGTGAGGCGTCGGATTTGCTCCTCGGGAATCTCTTTGCGCTTGTTGTTGAGGCTCTTCTTCATCTTCTCGAAGAAATGGTCGCCTTTGATGAGCTGCACCTTGCCGCGCCGCTCCGGCGGCTTGCGGTTCGTCACGAGCCAGACGTAGGTGAAGATGCCGGTGTTGTAGAAAAGCTCGTCTGGCATCGCCACGATGGCGTCGAGCCAGTCGTTTTCGATGATCCAGCGCCGTATGTTCGATGGCCCCGATCCGGCGTCGCCGGAAAAGAGCGGCGAGCCGTTGAAGACGATGGCGATTTTCGAGCCAGGCTGGTCTTCGTCCCCCTGCTTGTAGGGATTCATCTTGGAAATCATGTGCTGCAAGAAGAGGAGCGAGCCGTCATCGATAGCGGGGAGTCCTGCGCCGAAACGGCCAGAAAAGCCCATGATCCTGTGCTCCCGCTGGACAACATCCTTCTGGTCCTTCCATTCGACGCCGAAGGGCGGGTTGGCCATCAGATAGTGGAAGCGTTTTCCCTCGAAGCCGTCGCCGGTCTTGCCGTCGCCGAGGGTGTCGCCGAGAACGATGTTGGAGGTGTCTTCGTCCTTGATGAGCATATCCGAGCAACAGATCGCCCAAGCCTCGTCGTTGTACTCCTGGCCGAAGAGCGCAAGCTGCGCCCGCTTGTTCTGCGAGAGGATCAGCTTCTCGGATTCGGAAAGCATGCCGCCTGTCCCGCACGCTGGATCGTAGATCGTGCGGTAGATGCCGGGCTTGTAAACATCCGGCTCGTTCGTGTAGATGAGGTTCGCCATAAGGCGGATGACTTCGCGCGGCGTGAAGTGATCGCCTGCCTCTTCGTTGGCCTGTTCGTTGAAGCGCATCACCAGATGCTCGAACAGATAACCCATCTGAAGGTTGTCGATCCTGTCCGGATGAAGATCGACATCGGACATCGCCTTGACGATGGTGAAGAGGCGGTTGCTGGCGTCGAGCTTCTCGATCTGATCGGTGAACTTGAAACGCTCGAAGATGTTCCGCGCCGTCTCCGAGAAGCCGTTGATGTACGAGACGAGGTTCGGTGCGATGTTCTCGGCATCGCCGAGCAATCGGGCAAAGGTGTAGGGACTCGTATTGTAGAGAGGGTGCTTGCGGTTCGGATCGGCGGCCTTGCCGAGCAGACGGTCCACTGCCGCTTCGGGTGTCTGCTTCGCCTCAAGCTCATCACGCTTCTTGAGAACGTCATCCTTGGTTGGCTCCAAGACGCAGTCAAGCCGACGCAAAACGACCATGGGAAGCATGACCAGGCGATATTGAGGGGGTCGGTACGGCCCCCTAAGCCGGTTCGCGATTTCCCAGATTTTGGCTTTCAGTTCTTCGTGTGTCTGAACGGTCATGGATCGTCTTCCGGGTACTCTCCGTTGAGCTTTAAGCTGTGTTCACGCTGCCGCGGGAAGGCCGGGTTCGCGGGACAGACCCGCCGTAAGGTCGCCCGCGCACTCTTCACCAACAACTCGAAATCCAGATGCCGGCAAGCTGGCGTGACGGTCCTCAGTGACTAGGCACTGGAAGGTGCTCGCCACAATACCCGATCACGATCTTCTGGCGGTCGCCGTCCCAATAAAAATGAACGCGTATCGTACGCGTCGGGTCGTCATCTACACCTATCTTGAGATGGCGGTACATCTCAACTTTTTCCCCGTCGTAGTCGAAAGTTCGCTGCCGGCGCATGGCCTTACTCGCCGTGACCGTTTCCGATTCCCTGGCTGCGTACTCGCCCTTCCCAAACACTCCACGCGCCTTGCTGTCTCCTCCATCCATGAGTCCGTCCCGGTACGTCGTGACAAGCTTAACTAGTAGGTCGAGCAGGTCGCGCCCGTGTATGAATCGCGACATTTTTTTCGCGCTGCTCCGGGCACTGTCCAGCAATATACACCTGTCAGCGTAGAGTTGTTCGATGATTTCGATGCATTCCAACGGGCTCGGTTCCTCCTTGCGCTTTGCAAGTTTCAACAGTGGTTCGAAATCGAAGGCGACGCTGTTGGTGTTGTCACCGGGGGACAACACTTCCCTCCGGAAATTGAGCGCAAAGTTCTTCTGCCGCAGCTTGTCCTCGACATCGGCAAGATGATTCTTATAGCTCAAGAGATCGTTTTGAAGTGTTGCGTTTTCTTCAACAATCTCGTTGAAATAGCTCTCCTGATTGTCTATCCGCTCATAGGCTTCATCCAACTCCTGACGAAGCTGTGCAATGTCCATCTGGGCGCTGGCCATGCGCACCTTTGCCATGCGCCGCCGCATGGAAAGCAGCCTGACGCCCTCGGGCCGCACATGCATCCGCAAGCGCGGAATGTTGGTGTTCGCGGTGACCCAGGCCAAGATCTGCGAAACCCTCTGCGGCTCTCGGCCCCAAGCCTGAATCTCGTCTGGGAGGAAGTACCGAGACCGCACGAAGCCCGATGCTAATGGGATGGACAGCACGTTCACGGATCCGTCCCATGCAGACTGCGGCTTGCCGAGGATCTCCGCCATTTCGTAGCTGTTTGATCCTTCCACCACTTGCACGACATTTGCGAGGCCAACCAGCGTCTTTTGAAGTCTAGACGGATTGACGAGGTATTCTCCATCACGCGTTGCGCTAACCAGGACGATGGCACTGGCCCGATCGTGCCTCTCAATCTCTTCGAGAAAAGCCTGGTACGAATACCGATCCTGTCCGACGTTCTTCAAGTTCTCGCCGGGCACGTCGCCTGCGAAGAACGCTTGCTTGGCAGTACGAATGTTCCTGACGATGTACCAGATCACCCGAGGCTGCGATGCGCTGACAGGGTTCGAGACGAGAGTACTGTGTTCATCCGTCTTCACGACGCAGGTGACCTCCAATGTCCCCGCGGTCTTTTTGACCCCGACCTCGACGATCCAGCGCCGTCCCCTGACGTCGTCGTCGGCGTGCTTCAGCACCCATGCACAGAGGGCTGGCACACCGTCGTAACATCCGTGTATCCGCAGACGCGATCGCTTCTCGCCTCGATGGCCGGCATAGTCGCCATCCTGTTTCAATTGGTCCGGATGAAGGCCGTACCCGAGCTGCTGCTTGAGCCAAACACCGATGCCCTTGAATACGGCCTGCTCGGCATCAGCCCCCTGAAAACACAGCCTGTTCGCATATACGAGCATCTGACAGTAGTCCGTTGAGTGACGGTTAACTTGAAATAGCGACTTCCAATTTCACATCAAACGTATGGCGTAACCCAAGTTCTTATTTTGGTCATCGAAATATGGTTTGGATGGCCGACCCGGTGGCGCCCCGCAGCGAATGCTAGCGGCTCATGCAACCGTGAAGGCCAGCAGGGGCAGACTTGAGCCGGATGTGGCGCGTAAGGATTCTAGCGGCTCGATCTTCAACCGAACTGTCCTTGCCGGCTTCTTGCTTAATGGCTGCGATAGTCTCTTCGCCAAGCTGAACGGTGATGTCTCGTGTCTGACCGATAGGACATGAACAGGGGTCTTCGTGGCAACGGACGCAGTAAGACATTGATCTACAAGCACCCTAGCACACGTCGACTCAACACCCGTATCCACCCCCCTCCGCTGGCAGCGCAACGTAGCAGGTCTCCGCGCTGCGCCCCACTTGCGACAGCCGAGCATGGCGTAGCACTAAGGTTTGACGGCCGATCTTGACGCGATCATCGAGGACTGGCTGGAGGGGCAGACGCATTGATAGGAACGAGGATATCGGGATCGTCGTTGCGGACGCTGATGCCCCTGGTGCTGACGGGGCGCCTATCGAAGTGGCCGCAGCAGGGTTCACGGACGATTTCGAGTAGCGCCGGAGGGGACGACAACGGGTCGAGCCATTCGCTGAACCATCCCGGATCGATGATTGCCGGCTGTCGATGGTGAATGTCTTCGAGCTCGGGGGAAGCCGCGGTCGTAATGATGGTGAAGGTTTCGAGCGGGGCGCCGTCCTGGTCCCAGCGCTCCCACAGCGCGGCGAACGACAGCGGTGAGCCGTCCGCCAGGCTCAGGAAGTAGGGCTGCTTGCCGCGTCCGGTTTGTTGTCACTCGAACCAGCCATCGGCCGGAATCAGGCAGCGGCGCGAACGGAAGGCGGCGCGGAAGGAGGGCTTGCTGTGGACGGTCTCCGAGCGGGCATTGATGAGGCGGCTGGCTATCTTGGCGTCACGCGCCCAGGATGGAACCAACCCCCAGCGGAGCAGGGCGAACTTGCGGGTGGAGTCCTCATCAAGCCGGCACGCGGTGAAGTTCTGTCCGGGCGCACCGTTATAGCGAGCTCGCCGATTCGGCGGCAGCGGCGTACCCCGCACGCTGTAGAGGTCGCAGATCTGTTCTGAGGGCAACTGCTGGGTGAAACGGCCGCACATCGTGGCTACCTTAGGACCGCAGCAGGCCCGAGGTCAAGGCGTGACCGTAGCTGGGGCTGTCGGCGGGGGACGAGGGGGAGGTTGACGTGATCATCGATGTATGGCTGGAGGGGCAGATCTTGTGATGAGATGGGTCTTGAGGTCAGGGCCGTGCTGGTTCGCTTCGGGGAGGCGTTGCTGTTGAGGGTGCGACGGGCGGTGGTGGGATAGTGGTGTGCGGGTGGAGCAGGACTTCTGACGGGTGCAAAAGACTGATGCTGACTAGAGAGCTGGCTCTGATACGTTGGCAGGTTCATGGAGTTATCTGCCAAGAAGCTCGGAGCTGTTTTGGGGATTATATACTTATGTTGACTTTTTACCGACGGACTTCTTGAAGGGGGGCGGCTTGCTCACGGGCCTGTGAGGCTACTGCGCCGGGCCACCAAAGGCAAGGGGGTATCAGGTGAGCATTGCGAAATTGATGTTTCTGTGCATTACCTTGGTGGCGAGCACCGAAGTGCTGGCCCAAGGGAAGGACAGGGAGAAGCCTGCCAAAGATTCTTTCCAGGGGCGATCTGAAACATGCGGCCCGGTCGTTGGCAAGACAGCCAAGGATCTGCGGAACCTGCAGACATTCTGCTCGCAGGGTATCCCAAAAGGTGCAGTTGTCGGAGCGTACGCGATGGGCCCATTGCTGTGGATCAAGGTGAGCCGTCTCATGGCGGAAGGGTTGCGAGCAGACCGTCTTTCAGCCGAGCAGTTGGTCCGAAACTGGATACGGGGCTGGAAAAGCAACAGCGATTCCAGGGCCGTAACCGTGACGGTAGAGTGGCGGGACGTGGAGATTGCCAAGAGCCAGACCACCTGGAGCGGGAAGGATGAGGTTACCATCCGATGATGCATTTGGCGGTGATCTTGATACTTGCATTACCTGCGCCCGCGCAAGTACAGGAAAAGCTAGATGGCTATGTTCTGCCCCTGACGATGCGTGACGGATCTGCGTGCTTCGCCACCACACCACAAGTCTGCCGAACCCCTTGGATCAAATACGAACGTATAACCCTTGAATCGTGGATGTCCGTGTTTGATCAGAGCGCCTGGGTCTGCGAAGCACGTAACCGGAAGCGTTGGTGCTTCACCGAGGGCGGCGAGGCCTGCGCCTGTTCAGGAAATCCGCCACCCGGCGAGTGGAAGCGGGAAGGCGAAGAAGCCGGACTTCATGACGAGATACGCAAGCATGTCATCGACCCATGCGCCGAAGCCGTTTCTCCGTTCCTTGGGATAAGTGCGGGGGTGGTGCGGTATTCCTACCGGAACGAGATGGGCAAGGTCGAGGACGCTGTTGTTACCGCTGCTCAGGGCAAGCCTGAGGGTGTCCGGTATGGCATCTACGAGGCAGTGGCTAGGCTGTGCGAGTTGTATATCGAACAGGCTGCCCCTGGGAGCCCTGCTCGAAGGCGCTAGGCGCGGCGTCGATCTCGACGCGATCATCGACGCCTGGCTGGAGGGGCAGACCCAGCGAAGGGCAGCGCCTTGAGATCGCCAGCGTACATGTTCGCTTTGACGAGGGTTTTTTTCGTCAGATGCGACGAGCGGTGACTGGGTAGTTTGGGATAAGGACGCAGTTGGACAACTGTTGTAGATCGCGAGTGGCGTGCAGATTTGAGTTGTAGATGGCGCTGTCGAGCTGTTTGCCTAATCTGCGTACTCGTAGTCAGGGTCAGATACTGTGAGGAACCTGAGCTTCTTCCTGTCGAACTTGCGACAGATCGAAGTCTTCCGCACCAAACCGTTCCTGTCTTTGTACTTCAGGACACCGACCACGTAAGCATCCAGGTCGGTAGCATCACTAAGCCCAGCATCTCTCCCATGCGTGATGATGCGTGACCAGTCCCGATCGGTGAAGGCTGTATACGGGATGATCATAGTGCGGGACTCGCCGCCAGCAATCTCGATCTTCTCTTCGAGTTGATTTTGAGGCTTGCTGTAAATGGTCTCCGGAGTGGACCCCAAAAATGAGACAAGTAGCTAAGCATCTTTTTACAGTGATCGGAGAGAGGTGCTATGGCGTTGTCAAGACGGAAGTTTTCTGCGGAGTTCAAGTTGCGGGCGGTACGGCAAGTCGAGGCGGGAGCCTC
>JAPOOG010000124.1 GCA_026713545.1 Bryobacterales bacterium | reverse complement strand
TACTTCGGCCTGGCCGAGGCGCTGCAACGCGGTGAGCTCCGAGCCCTTAGAGATCCGCGAAATGCACTGCAGGAACTCTAATTGCCCTCCGGAACGACGCGAAAACACCAGGTTTTCGTTCCATTGCTACTCGGACCCCGAGTTCACGCGCCCTCATCCCGAACCGCCGAATCGCTTGCCGCGCATGCACAACGTAGTTCCTAACGCGAAGATCTACATCTTCAGGCTGCAGCGGCAAGCCATGAGTCAGGGTGTTGAGATTCTTGCGGGCCATGCGGCAACCCGCCTGATCCTGGATGAGGCCGGCCGCGTCGCCGGTGTGGCGTCCCGAGACTCGGCAGGCGGGACGACTGCCATCTATGCCCGCCGCTGCGTCGTCCTGGCGGCCGGTGACTACTCCAGCGGCGTCGCTGTCAAGAACGAGTTCCTGAACTTGGAGACTGCCGCGATCGAGGGTATCAACCCCCATTCGGCGGGCGACGGCCATCGCTTGGCTCGGGACGCTGGGGCGTCGCTGGTGAACATGGACGTGATCTACGGTCCCGAGATCCGCTTCGTGCCGCCTCCTGGCGACCCGTTTCGCCAGTTGCTGCCGGCATCCGCATCAGGTGCCGGATCGGCATGCCGGAAACTGGACGATCTGGGGCCGGAGGCGCTCCACGCGCATGCCAGGCAGTTGCTGTTCACTTGGCAGCATCCTGAAGACACTCTGTACGAGAGCGGAGCGCTTCTCGTCAACCGTGACGGCAAGCGCTTCGTTGACGAGACGCGGAATCCGGCGATGGCGATCCACAAACAACCGGGTAAGATCGCCTATTTGATTTTTGACCAGAGGGTGGCTCGGCTGTTCGCAGGATGGCCCAACTTCATCTCTACGGCCCCGGAAATCGGCTATGCCTACATCCACGATTTCCGTCTTCTTCGCCCGGACCTCTATCACGAGGCGCCGACCGTTGCGGGCTTGGCCGCACAGATCGGTGTCGACTCGAAAGCTCTCGATGTCACGCTCGCCCATTACAACCAGGCCGTCGCGCAAGATGTTGTGGACCGGTTCGGCCGAAGCTCGGATGCGCGTGTCGACAAACCTCCCTACTACGCACTCGGACCTGCAAAAAGCTGGATCGTAACGACAGAAGGAGGGGTTCGCATCAACCAGTCGATGCAAGCGCTCGATGACGAAGGGAAGGTGGTCCCCGGCCTCTACGCCGCGGGGTCGAATGGCATGGGCGGTTTGATCCTGTGGAGCCACGGTCTCCACATCGCCTGGGCGCTCACCAGTGGACGTCAAGCCGGGCGAAGCGCAGCGCGGAATTTACCCTGTGATCGAAGGTAGCTCTCGAACTTTCGATCCAAATCGGTATGGACTTTCGAATGGTACTTGAGCATCAGGCCGTTGCCCGAAGTCGTGGCGGTCTTATTGCGTGCTTCGTCTCGCAACCTGATGAGAAATGCACGCTAGTTCATACCCCCCGTTACACTCCAGCGTTAGCTTGTGGCCGGCCTGGAGACGTACTGGCTAAACTTTGCAAATGCTGCAAATACATGCATTTGAGAACAGTTATTTAGAAATTGCTTTCTGTGCAAGAGTCCTGTCGCGACCATCAGAATCCGAAGTGCTCGTACGGGCCCAGGTCTCTGTCTTGACCTCGGTGAAAGTTCTTTCCGAGCAGGTATTGGATTTCCATCTCGACGTCACGGAGGAACACCTGAGGTGTGACCTCGGGGTCGCGTTGGGTGAGGGAGACTTCGAGCGCGTTTTTTCCTTGCAGAGGCCAGTGATCGCGGCCGAGCTTGAAGATGAACCAGTAACCGGAGCCGGTGCGGTAGCGGGGGGCGCTCATGCGGTACATCTCGTTGAGGGTGCGGCGGAGATGGCCGGGGAGCGGCTTGCCGTTGAGCTTGAATTCGAGGCGGTCCAGTTCGGTCGTGTTCATGACGCGGAAACGCAGCAGGACTTGGTGGACACGGCCCGTCTGGTCCCAGCGCGGCAGATCGTCGCTGATGGGCAGTTCGAGGCGTACCGGCTGGTTGACGTGGAGATCGGCTGGTAGCTGCATCGTCAGTCCGAGCTCGAGTCGCGGCTCGGGATAGCGTCCGGTCATGGTGGGGATGTAGTAGGTCTTGTCCTTGGGCTCCATGATGTCGGGATGAGGAATCTCGCGGAGGATCTCGTAGAACGGCGCTTGGTAGGGCCAATATCCGAACCAATATGCAAGATAGAAGCCGTCGACGCCCTGGGCCCAATAGTTCGAGGCGGCCGCGCGGAGCATCTCGTTGGTTGCATGGTGCAGGCGGTCGGAATCGACGAGAGCGTGGAGCGCGGCGTGGACTCGGGTTGCTGCGCCTTCGGCGGCTTCGACGAGGGGTCGCAGGTCGCTCGTGTGATTGAGGAGTTCAGGGCCTCCGAAGGTCTCACCGACAACCACGTCCACCAGGCCATCCGCGATCCAGCGGCGAACGTCCAGGCCTACGGAATGGCAGGCATCGATATCAGCAGGGATGCGGATGACGAGTTCACGATCGGGCCCGCTCTCATCGAGGAGGTCGCGGACGCGGCGAATCCAATCGGTCATGATGGAGCGGCCGTCGGCAATCTCGGAGGGATGGAAGTAAGAGGCTTGATAGTTGAGTTGGAGCTCGAAGCCGTCAATGGGATAACGATTGACCGTCTCTTGAATGAGAGACAGACGTTCGTCGCGGACCTCGGCATGCTTGAAGTCGAGGCATGAGGAGCAGGGGTGGTCGGGATCGATGTCGCCGTGAGCGCCGATTTCGAGATGTCGGTTGTTGAAACGGAAGTTGGAGCCGCGTACATCCACGGACCGGTCGCGGGTTCCCTGTTGGACAAGGAGGGTAGGGTAGAAGAGCAACCCTTTCTCGTGCGCCCGGTCGCAGACGACGCGCAGAGGATCGTTGCCGGTATCGATGAGGTGTTTGGCGTTTTGGTGGGCGCGCCGGAAAATGAGGTGCGGCCATTGGTCGACATTGTGTCCCCAGAGTTCGCCGACCTTCGTGTCGTGCAGGACGGTGCGCCCGTCGCCCAGGCAGAACATGAGGGCTTCAATGGGGGTTCCCGCAAGTTCATCGACGGCGGCTTCGTATTGTTCCTTCTGCATCGGCGGCTCATACATGTAGATCAGGGGATGTCGGCCGTCGTGATAGAAGAGCAGGTTCGGTTTTTTTGTCTCCTTTTCCGTTGCGGCCGAGGCGGCTGTTGACGAGCTTGCGGCAGCGGTTCCCGCGCTGAGTCCGGCTTTCAGGAAGTTGCGTCGGATCATAAGACACCCCATGGCGCGGACGCGCCTTGACAATGCCAGTGTACTCGTCTGTTTACTGCACGTAAACGGGCGATCCGGCTGAGGGCACGGCGCTGCCGCTGGCGTGACCCTGCCTCTTGCTGTGCGAATTACTGGACCTTGATGGGATCGTGGTGAATGCGGGTATCCGGTACCTGCTTGGCGTGGAGTACCTTCACGGTTTCACGAATCATGATCGGCGCCCCGGCCAGGTAAACGTCGGCCCTCAGGGGCGATGGGAAGTGGTGGTCGAGAACGGTGTTGATATAACCGCTTTCGCCCTGCCATTCGTCGGCGGGATCGGGGTGGGAGAGCGCCAGAATGTACTTGAAGTTATTCCTGCGGCGGGACCAGTCGGCGAGGTCGCCCAGCAAGAAAAAGTCGCCCTTGGAGCGCACTCCGAAGAAGAAATGGATTTCTCGCTGCCGGTCGAGCCCTTGATCGAACCAGTGCTTGAGTAGTCCGATGAAGGGGCTCGCGCCGACGCCGCCCGCGACGAGAATGATCGGGTCGGTGGAGTCGTTCGGCATGTAGAGGCTGCCGATAGGATCGCTGAAGGTAACGGTATCGCTTGGACGCAAGTGCTGGTGGATGAAGGAGGATGCTAGACCCGGTGGGACATCTTTGCCCGGTGGCGCAGGGTAGTGCTTGACGATGAGGTCGAAATACGGCGCTTCGCTCGGCGCGGATGCGAATGAATAAGGGCGGGAAACGTTGGTGTGTTCGGTGCCGTGACTCTTGTTGAATGCCCTCAAATAGGAATCGGGCAGCTTGAGCAGGATGAATTGGCCTGCCTGGAAAGTGAAGTCGTCATTTGCTGCTTTGAACCGAATGCGCTTGACGTTGTGGGTGAGGCGTTCGATCTTGACCACCTGCGATTGCTGATCGGCGCGCGCCTGGGATGGTTGGACCCATGCCGCGGTCAGAGAGCAGAGGGCGAGGATGACAAGTTGTGATGTGGCGGAGCGAATTCTAAATTGGGTCATGCCTGAGGCTTCTTTCCCGCGGCTTCGTCTTCGGATTGCGGCCTGCCGGTGACGTCCCCGCCGAGCCAGCGGTAGGGACGTGGGTAGAGCGCCAGGGAGCGATCTTCGAGAGGCAGCTTGACGGGTTGATTGCCAAGCTGGGCTGAGAGCTTCGACGCGATGGCGATCTCCAGTGCTTGGCGCAGGTCGTGTCCGGAGATGAAGAGATCACTCCCGGTCGCCACGGCATCGACAAATGATCGGATGGAGCCGACAAGGTAGTTGTCTGTCAGACGCAGCGAGGGACGGTCGAGGATGTAGCGCCAGGGGAAGGGCGGGTAGTTCGCGGCGATCTTTTTTCGGGCTCCCGAGCCGGAATTCTCGTGAATGTCGGGTGGAGCCCAGTCCCAGCGGACGAGCGTCCTATCCGTCCAGGCGTCAACACCGCGATAGGGAGTTGCTTGTCCGAAGACCTGACAATCGATGCCGCTGGTCATGCGAAAGAATCCGTTAATTTCAAGGCCTTCGTCGGTTTCTTGATCGAGGGCTTCGGGGGGTTGTCCCCAGGCCATGACTTCCTTGACTTCCGCTCCGGTGAAGAGGCGAAGAACGGAGAGGTGTTGACAGCCGCCGCCGGAGATCTCGCCGCCAAAACGGTGTACGACCGCGCCTTTGACGGGTCCGTAGTCCCCGTTTCTGAGGCGCCTGCCCGCGTGCTGGACTTCCCACATGGCGCGTTGCAGATTGCCGCCGGCAAAGACGACGTTCCGTTTCTCACAGGCGTCGACCATGGCGTCCGCATCGGAGAGGCGCGCGGCGATGGGCTTGTCGGTTGATACTCCTTTGACGCCGGCCTCGGCGCAGGCGATGACGGCTTCTTTCATGAACTTCGTGGGTGTGATGACGGCGGCGAGGTCCGGGACGACTTCGCGGAGCATCGTGTTGACGTCTTTGAAGAGAGCCTTGACACCAAAGCGCTTGCCGACGATTTCGCGTCGTGTGTCATTCCACTCGGCGATGGCGACAAGTTCGGTGTCGGGGAGGGCGCGATAGACCTCAGTGAAATATTGGCCCATGCGGCCGCAGCCGATGATCGCGACCCGGAGTTTTTTGCGTTGGCGGGCCTCGTCAGGAGTTGCCAGACGGGTGTTCGAGGCGTCGGCGGAAAGGGCTGTGGTGGTGGCTAGAGAGTTGAGGAGAAACTGTCGGCGCTGCATGGGCATCCCCTTCAGGCGGTTTCGAACACGAGAACTTCGATGCCTATGATAGCCCTAAGCGGACCGCGCGGGTAAGTCACCTGCGGCATGATTCATGGGCATCAATCACGTGTTCCGGTGGAAATCAGGGCAGGGAAGTGTGAGGTAGGTGGGGTCACTGAATCTGACCTTGTGCCGCCAGTTGCAGGTGGAAGTCTGATTCTTCCTCTTGCACATCGGGCGGCGATGGTTTGTTCATCGAACACTTCTGAGCCGTCAGACAGGGAGAAAAGTAGGCTAAAATCTTCAGACCCGAACCATGAGTCTCACTACTCTCGACTTCCTCGTCATCGTTGCTTACTTGCTGGGAATGGCAGCCATCGGCTTGTACTTCTCCAAACGCCAGACGTCCCGAGATGAGTACTTCCTCGGTGGCCGTCGAACCCACTGGTTCCTCGCCGGCGGGAGCATTCTGGCCACGCTGCTTTCGAGCATCAGCTATCTCAGTCTCCCTGGAGAGATGATTCGCTACGGCTTCGGGTTCTTCGCGGGCGTGCTGGGAGTTCCGCTCATTGTGCCGCTGATGAACCGCACGCTGCTGCCGGCGATCAAGCGCCTGCCGATCACCAGTGTGTACGAGTACCTGGAGCGGCGATTCGATGCTCAGATACGCACGCTGACCGGGTCGATCTTCCTGGTTCGCACGCTGCTCTGGATGGGCTTGATCATCTACACGGCGAGCTTCGCGATGGTCGAGGTCACCGGTTGGGACATCTACGCAACGATCTTGATCATCGGGTTGATCACGACCTTCTACACGAGTGCCGGCGGCCTGCAGACGGTCATCTGGACGGACAACCTGCAATTGCTGATTCTTTTCGGCGGTGCCGTGACGATCCCGGTCTTCATCGGCGTGACTCTCGGGCAGGGACCGATCGATTGGTGGAGCTCTTTCTCGCAAGCGGGACGGGCGGAGATTCAAGCCTTCAGTTGGGACCCCATGGTGCGCATTACTTTGTTCGGAGCGGTGATGGGACAGTTTTTCTGGAACATTTGTACGCAAGGCTCCGACCAGGTGGCGGTGCAGCGCCTGTTGAGCACGCCGTCACTCAAGGAAGCGCGGCGGTCGCTTTGGATGTACGCGGGTGCGACGGTGACGCTCTTGTTCTTCCTGGCTGTCTGCGGGCTCGCGCTGTTCGCCTATTACGCCGATGAGTCGGGCCTGCCGATGCAGGCGTTCCAAGAGCAGGTTGCGCCGGAAGCGGACAAGCTCATGCCGCGATTCATCGTGCAAGTCTTGCCGTCGGGTGTTTCGGGCTTGCTCGTAGCTGCGTTGCTGGCAGCGGCGATGTCAAGCCTGAGCTCGGGTATTAATTCGATCTCGAGCGTTGTCAGGAGCGACTTCCTGAACAGCTCGGCAGGGGCGGGGGAGTCTCTGTGGTTCGATCGATGCAGCGGGGTCGTGGCAGGGTTGGCCGGTGTCGGGATGGCATGCTTGATCACGCTTGCGATGCAAACCTCAGACTGGAATTTGGTGGAGTTGACGGGCCGGATAAACCACATCTTTGTCGGGCCGATCGGCGTGTTGTTCTTCGCGGGAATTCTGTTCCGCAGGGCAGGGAAGACAGCCGCGCTGGCAGGCTTCACTGTTGGTACTGCCGTCAGCCTGTACGTTTGCTTCGGCCGCGAGTGGTTCGGGCTGGAGCAGAGTGTGTCGTTCCTGTGGGTCGTGCCGGCGTCTTTTGTGCTCGGTCTGGTAGTGTCCTGGGCGGTCAGCACCATGACACAGCCGCCGCGCGAGGACAAAGTGCGCGGCCTTACCTACTCGAGCGGTGGGAATGATTGATGCCGGAGATTCGATACGTCGAGGGACACGTTCTTTACTCCAATCCCAAACCGCACGTGCGCAGTCGCCAGGCTTACTTCCCGGGATTGGTGAAACTGCCCTCCGGTGATCTGCTCGCTACGCTGATGATCGCAGAGGCGTTCGAGGCGGCCGACGGGACAACGTACCTGTCGCGTTCGAAGGATGCCGGTCGAACCTGGTCGATCGAGGGCAGGCTGTATGACGCCGCCGCACTTCCGAAACCGATGAGCGACTGCCTGAAGCTCACCTTGTTGGCCGATGGCTCGCTGCTGGCGATGGGTTATCGCTTCCAACGTAACGATCCCGAGCAGTCGATCAGCATCTCGGAAACGGGCGGTATTCTTCCCGGTCAAGATATCGTTTCGTTCTCGAGCGACGAAGGGAGGACATGGTCGGCCCCGGAGGAGATTCCCAGGAATCGTCCGGAGTTGTATGAGATGTCGGGTCCGGCCGTGCAGCTTCGCTCAGGTGATCTGGTCGCCGTCGGGGCGCTGTACAAGATGCCTGACGGATCGAATCCGTCGGGGCAAATCGGCGTCCTCTTGCGAAGTGTCGATCGGGGCAAGACCTGGAATGACAGCACGGTATTCTTTCGGACCGATGCAGGGAACCTGACGCCCTTCGAGCCCCGCCTCGCCGAGATGCAGGACGGGCGTCTTGTCGCGCTGGTCTGGGCCTACGATCAAGCGACGGATCGTCACTACGCGAATCACGTTGTGGTGTCCGAAGATGACGGTAGCACGTGGTCAGAGCCGATCGATACCGGCGTCATGGGCCAGGCCTCCAACTTGACTTGGCTCGGTGAGGACTGCTTGCTCACGATTCATGCCCATCGCGGCGTAGAGATCGGAATCTGCGTTCGCATCGTGGCCTTCGCCCGGAACAACTGGCGTGTCTTGGCGGAACGCGTGATCTACGGAAAAGACGCGGACGCACAGACCAGACAAGGACAGACCTCGGCGGAGATGTTCAAATCGCTGCGTTTCGGCCAGCCGTCATTGTTGCCGCTTGGAGACGGCGAGTTTCTTGCCGCCCATTGGTGCGTCGAGGAAGGGCAAGGCAAGATCCGGCTCCACCGGCTTGCGATGGCATGAATCGCAATCTGCTTTTCTGAAGCGTCAACCCGGACCTGTAACGAGAGCCGTGAATCGTGCTCGGAGCCAGGAGCATAATTCATCGTCAGGTTCGGAAGTTCTTGGTTGACTTTCTGAACCGACCACATGCTCGCATCTCAACGAGCTGGTCTTCACTCCGGGCTATCATGTTCGGTTTCCCGTCGAATTGAGTTCGACCCGATCCTCCAGTCCGAGCCACGAACCGGAATGGCTCGTGTTAATCAGAAAGCTCAAATAATCGACAGATGACGGGTTGAGAGATCCGAACACTCATCAGTGGGGAACTGACCACGAAGGGACCTTACGTCCGATCAAGAAGGCAGGACCACACCCCATTCCATAAATTATTTAACATAATATATCTTATGCGACGTTATGGCTGGCCGCATCAGCCTGCCCTTCTAGTTAGCCAGTCCCTCCTTTTTCAGGATTTCCCGTACCTCCTTCGGTGAGCCGACCTTGACCACGCGCAGCCCGGCGGCGACAGCAGAGCTGATGCCGGCTTCGGAATCTTCAAACGCCAAACATTGCTCTTTCGTGATGGCCCGTTCCCCGTGTGTCTGCGCAGCCTTCGTGGCGCGTTGCATCGCCAGCAGATAGGGTTCGGGGTCCGGCTTCAGGCTTTTTACATCATTGCCGTAAACCGCAAGGCTTAATGAGTTGTAAATCCCGCACTTGACCAGGACGGGTGCGACCTCGTGCTCCCCACTTGAAGTTACGACACCGATATGTAAGTAATCAGAAGTGTTACGAATCCAGGATGTAACGGACTTCTCGATCCTGAGTTCATCCAGAAATCGCGCCAGATAGGCCCTCGTCTTTGCCTGACAGGCGCTGGTGAGATGATCCTCCGTCGGCTCATGTCCTGCTCGTGTGAGCAGTAACAGGCCTGCATCGCGGTCGCTGCGGCCGGTTAGAAGTTGATAGTATTCCGGCCAGGTAATGTGCCCGCCGAAGGGTTCGACGGCATCCATCCAGCACTCGTAGTGGAGCCGCTCGCTGTCCACCAGTGTCCCGTCAAAGTCGAAGAACACCGCTCGGATGTGATGACTTGTGCTGCTCGTGCCCATTATGCAAATTCATCCGCTATCGGAACTCCACGGTGAATGGAAGAACCCCAGTGTACGTGCAAGGCTCGCGCTTTGAGAATGTACGTTCTTTGCTGGCTTCCGAGTGGCAGGAAAGGGTTGAAGCTTCTCTTTGATCACATGCCGCGGCCTGCTTGAGGTTCCTGGGATCTTGACACGCTCGGGGAGAAAACGGACTGACTGTCATAAGAGCACGGATCGACACGGCCTGACGGCGGTAGAGATTCTCGGATTGGACGTTCAGTGCCATAATGGAGGTTCAAGGAGTAAAAGGAAAAGGGCATGATTCAGGCAACGGAGAAAATCTGGCACAACGGGAAGATGATTCCCTGGGACGAGGCGCGCGTCCACGTGCTTACCCATGCCCTCCACTACGGAACGAGCGTTTTCGAGGGCATCCGTTGCTACTCCACCCCTGAGGGCCCGGCGATTTTTCGTGCGAAGGAACACGTTCGGCGGCTCTTTGACTCTTGCAAGGTGTATCGCATGGACGATTTCGCCTTCACGCAAGAGGAATTGATCTCCGCGTTGCGGGAGCTGGTCAAGATTAACGGGCTGGACTCCTGCTATCTTCGCCCAATCGCGTTTCGCGGCTACGGCGAGGTCGGAGTTCTCTCGCTGAAGAACCCCATCGAGATCTACATCGCCTGCTGGGAGTGGGGCAAGTATCTTGGCCCCGAAGCACTTGAGAAGGGCGTCGATGTCTGCGTATCCTCATGGACACGCTTGGCACCCAATACCCTGCCCGCCATCGCCAAGGTAGCCGCGAACTACATGAATTCGCAACTGATCAAGATGGAGGCAGTGCTGAACGGCTATAGCGAAGGCATCGCGCTCGATGCCTCGGGCTATGTGTCAGAAGGCAGTGGGGAGAATATCTTTGTCGTCCGTGACGGTAAGATCTACACACCGCCGCTGGGCAACTCCGTGCTTCCTGGTGTCACGCGGGACACCGTAATGCAGCTTGGCTGTGGCATCGGGTTGGAGTTCGTCGAGCAGATGATCCCGAGGGAGATGCTCTATATTGCTGACGAAGTTTTCTTCACAGGGACGGCCGCCGAGATCACGCCGATTCGATCGGTCGACAAGATTCCCATCGGCAGCGGAATGCGAGGCCCCGTCACCGAACGCCTCCAGCGCGAGTTCGAGTTGCTCCTGGCCCGTCCGGCGCCTGACCATCACGGCTGGTTGACGTTTGTCGACGCGCCTAAGGCCGTACCGGCCTGACTCTACCCCTGTCGGACACATCGGGTCGTACGCAATACCTGTCAACGCTCTTTCACAAGTCCTCACGATCGAGCTTCGACCGGCGACCCAGGCGGGCTCCAAAGCGGATAGTGAGGTCTTTGCATGGCGATGATCAGGCGGTGGTCACAGTGGGCGATGTCTTCAAGGCAGGCCCGCCAAACTCTTCTGCCGCATAGTGATCCGGACCACGGGGCCTCTTCCTGGTCGTGCTGTCCATAGTTCCCTGCCCTTGCTGTCTTCGGAGTGAGATCGCTCACTGAAGTGATATTCTGATCTCACGATGTCGGAGCCGTTACTGCGTGTGGGAACCGCCGGCCCTGTTGCCACGATCCGTCTGAACCGGCCGCGGCAGCGTAATGCGCTGTCCATGGATCTGATGCGCGATTTGATCTCTGTGCTCGAAGGCATCGGGACAAACCGTAAAGTAGCGGCTGTCGTTCTGGCGGCCGAAGGTTCTGCTTTCTGTGCGGGGCATGACCTCAAGGAGATGGTCGACCGCGACATCAATGAGTACCGGCAGATCTTCAATCTCTGCACGGATTTGATGACGTCGATCCAGCGGATTCCGCAACCCGTAATCGCCCAGGTCCACGGCGTGGCTACAGCGGCGGGGTGCCAGCTCGTCGCAGCTTGCGATTTGGTCGTTGCATCGGAGAACGCCCGCTTTGCCACGCCAGGCGTGCGGATCGGCCTGTTCTGCAGCACTCCGATGGTGGCCTTAACCCGAGCGATCGGACGCAAGCGAGCGCTCGAAATGCTCTTGACGGGGAAGTCTATCGATGCGGCAACAGCCTGCGAATGGGGTCTCGTGAATCGGGTCGTTTCGAAAGATGTGCTTGAGAAGACAACGCGCGATCTGGCCTGTGAGATTGCGCAGGCAAGCGAAATGGTCGTTGGCCTCGGCAAAACGGCGTTCTATGCCCAAATCGACCTCGACCAGTCCAAGGCCTATACCTACGCCAAAGAGGTGATGAGTATGAACGCGCTTGCTTCCGACGCTCAGGAGGGAATGAGTGCCTTTCTGGAAAAGCGGCCTCCATGTTGGATCGGACGCTAGCTCTTCGTGAGTTCACGGGCATTTCACGGATAGATCTTCTTTCGAAGTTCGTTCATGGGTATCATTCACATCGAAATGAGGAATGACGATTCGCGTCGTGCGGGCAGGAGCGAGTGACAACCGACGGCCGGCATCGGCATTGCGAAACAGCCACCGTGGAACCGCCGTGGGCATCGACCTCCGACCGCCCGCTTGCGGAACTCTGGTTGCGGGTCGGGCCGGGAGCGCTCGTACTGCTGGTTCTAACCGTTGCGGCAATCGAAGTTTCCGGGTTCAATCCGTCCTGGGCGGCGCCAGTCATCGTGGTCCTCGCCTTTGCCGCAGGTCTCACACTCAGCACGGCCATAGCCAAGCTTCAACAGAGCCGGCGGACAACCCATCAATACCGCGCCGCCCAGGGGCGTCTTTGCGCTCGAACGCTCGAACAGGCTGCAGACGGCATCCTGTCGGTCGATTTGCAAGGACGGCTGATAACCGCCAATAAAGAAACCGCGGCGCTTTTTGGCTATTCGGCCGCTGAACTCTCGGAGATGACCCTCGGGCAGCTCGTTCAGTTTCCGGAAAACATAAAGGACAGCGTCAACCACGACTTATCACTACCGGACTTCGGGAAAAAGGTGGAGGCAAGCGGAACAACCAAGTCGGAACGATCGCTGTCACTCGATGTCGTGAGCATAGCTCCCCCTTTCTCAGACGGCAGCAAAGTATGGCTCCTGCTGTGGGACCGAACGGAGTTGATGGAATCGAGGCGCAAACTCGCGCGGCTCGCGTTCATCGCCGAGGAGAGTCCCCACCCGATTGTGGAAGTGGATTCGGAGGGCCGTGTTTTTTTCACCAATACGGCGGCCGAACAGCGGTTTCCAGAACTGCGTTCGAAGGGCTCGGCGCATCCGCTCCTGCAAGACTTGTCTGTCGTGGCGGAGCGTTTGCAAACGGTTCGCGAAAGAAGTTTGATCCGTGAAATCGTGGTCGGACCCAGCTTGTTCGAACAGCATGTTACATATGTGCCGTCAAACGGGGCACTACGAGTTTTCTCTTTCGACGTGACTGACCGTCGCGAAGCGCTTCGCGACGCCCTGACGGGCCTGCCGAACCGAGTGTCATTCACACGCCGGTTGAACCGTGCGGCCGCCCTTGCCGAGGGGGACCCGCCCTATGCCTTTGCCGTACTGTTCCTTGATCTTGATCACTTCAAGGTATTGAACGATACGCTCGGCCATGCCACAGGAGATGAGCTTCTTAAGGCCGTTGCAGAGCGGCTGGAAAACTGTCTTAGGCCGAATGATCTGATGGCGAGGATGGGCGGCGACGAGTTCACGGTCCTGCTCGACGGCGTCCGCGGTCACACGAACTCGGAGGCGATCACCCGGCGGCTTCTCGAACACCTGCATCTTCCATTCGAGTTGACCGCGCACACGGTCTTCACCTCGGCAAGCATCGGCATCGCTTTGAGCACCATCGACTACGAGGAACCTCTTGATCTCGTCGCGTTTGCTGACGCTGCCATGTATCGAGCAAAGACGGAAGGCCGCGCGAGACAAGTCGTTTTCGATGCGACGGTCGACGGACAAGCAGTTCCAGGGCGCTTGTTCTAGCAAGTCTCCGTTTAGACCGCCTCAGGGTCTGGTTTGCTCACCAGCCGAGTTTCATTACCTGTCTGAAACAGACCCTGACGAAGTGTTCAAGCTGTCTTGTCAGGTCGTCGCTCCTACGCTGGTCAATGATGGCTGCTCCGGCTTGGTGAAGCCAGGTTTCCCGTGCACGGATGCTAGCCGGCCGTAGAGCAGATCGTTTGTCGGACTTCGATCTTGCCGCTCTCGGAGTCATAGTCGAAGAGAATGAGGTCGGCGAGATCTCCGATGTCGAGGAAACCTTGGCGTCCTTCGATGCGAGCGTGCCTGGCCGCATTTGTGGTAGCCATCTTCAAGGCTTCACAAAGAGAAATCTCCGCGAATTGGATCAGCTTTTCAAGGCCGCTGTCCATCGTGAGGGAGGAACCGGCAAGGCGCCGCGAGGACGTCAGTTCGACGCGGTTCTCAGGCGTCAACTCGACCTCCAGGTGGCCGATGCGATAGATACCCGGAGGGCAGCCCGCGGGTGCGACCGCGTCGGTAACGAGAATGCACTGATCGAGTCCCTTGGCTCGGACGGCGATCTTGACGAAGCTGGGGTCGAGATGAATCCCGTCGACAATGAGCCCGGCGCTGAGTTCGTCCGACGCCATCTGGTCGAGGATGTAGTTCGGGAACCGTGCGATTACCTGATGCGAGCCGTTGCCGAGGTGCGTGCTCATCGTCGCGCCGGCCCGGATGGCATCCTTGATCCGGGAAGTGTCGGCGTTGGTGTGCCCGAGAGCGACGACCGCTCTTCCCTGCTCCGCGACGTGCTCGATCAGGCTCAGCGCTCCTTCCTGTTCCGGCGCGAGCGTAAGAATGCCGATGTGGCCCTCGGCCGCTTCTTCGAACCGCTTCCATTCGTCAACGGTTGCAGCACGCACGTGCTCCTTCGGATGCGCTCCGCGAGGACCGTCGACCGGTGAGATCCAGGGGCCTTCGACATGGAACCGAACCAGCGAGTTCCCGTTCGACAACTCTCGCTTCGCTCGCGCGAGGTTGCCGAGAGAGCCGGTGATATTTTCGTGCGAGCCGGTGATGACTGTGGGGAAGAAGCGCGTGACGCCGGTACGGCGAATCACTTCTATCGAGCGGGCGATCTCGTCCTGAGGTGTGTCCGGCGAATTGTAGTCGACACCGGCGAATCCGTTGACCTGAAGGTCGATCATGCCCGGAGCAATGTAGGTCCCGCCATGGGAGCGGCCCGTCTTCTCGACCTTCACGATGCCGCCGTTGTCTTCGTGGACGTGAAGGAGTTCGTCTGTTTCCGGGGACCGGCCGCTGTAGATCATGAGCTGCTGTCTGTGAGATAGTGTCGCACGGCGGAATCCCCGACTGATTTCGGGCGGCGACTCTCGTTAGGAAAGTAGCCGGAAAACCTCGCAAGGTTGCCTTTCACATGCCTTGAAGGTCACAGTAGTATGAGTGGATCAATCGATTCACGACCTGCCAGAAAAGGAACCTGTGATGAACAAGCCTCTGTTGGTCTGCATCGCTCTTCTGCTCTCATTGGGTTGCGCCATCGAGCCGCCGGCTGAATCGGAACCGGCCGAGGCGAATGCGATTGTCCCTGAGGGGGCGACACTCGAGAAACTCTTCACGCGATCGCTGCCCATCCAGGGAGGTCTCACAGAAGGACCTGCCGTGGCCCCAGACGGCAGTATCTACTTCTCGGACATTCCATTTGGTTCCGACAAAGGCAAGATCATGCGGTTCGACCCCGGGACGGGTGAGACAACGGTTTTTGCCGAAGATAGCGGTAAATCAAACGGCTTGACCTTCGACGCCGAGGGGTATCTGATTGCCGCCGAAGGGGCCGATGAGGGTGGCCGGCAGATCTCGCGCTGGAATGTCGAGACCGGTGAGAAGACCACCGTCGCCGATAGCTACATGGGCAAGCGCTTCAACGCCCCGAATGACCTCGCGCTCGACACCAAGGGCAGAATCTACTTTTCCGATCCTCGCTATCTCGGCGCCGAGTACCGTGAGCTTGAGCACATGGCCGTCTATCGCATCGATACGGACGGCACGGTCATCGAACTGACTCATGCTGTCGAAAAACCCAACGGCGTCGCACTCAGTCCCGACGAGAAGACGTTCTATCTCGCCGATCACAACAACGGCAGCGAGCGAATCTCTGATCCCGATGCCCCGCCGGCCGAGCATGGCGCGATGAAGATTTACTCCTTTCCGTTGGGAGACGACGGATTGATCAGCGGTCCACGAAGAACGTTGGTCGACTTCGGGAAAGAAGCCGGCTGCGACGGCATGACGGTCGATGTGGAGGGACACGTCTACCTGACGTCACGCAGCCTGAAGCGGCCAGGAGTGATGATCATCACCCCCGACGGTGAAGAAGTGGGATTCATCCCTACCGGACCCGAGAACCAAACCGATCCCCAAAACCCGATCGGGCTGCCGAGCAACGTCGAGTTCGGCATCGGCGAAGAGGCAAACGTCCTCTACGTCACGATCGATCTGAGTCTGTATCGGATCGAGCTGGGGGTGAAAGGACATCACCCCTACTGACCCTGAAACATCCCTTGATCGAGTGGCGTTGACACCGTTCCGGATGTTTCCTGCTTGTATGATCCGCACGCCGGCGGAGGAAAAACTGACACACGACTTCAGATGTGTCCGTTCAGGGCTTCAACAACCCTTTCCTTGGGAACTGCGCCGACCAACTGCTCGACGACCTCTCCTCCTTTGAACAGCAATAACGTGGGGATACCGCGAACTTGATAGCGGCTGGCTGACTGCGGATTGCTATCGACGTCGAGCTTACCCACTTTTGCCTTGCCGGCATAATTATCAGCGATCTCGTCGATCACAGGAGCCATCATGCGGCATGGACCACACCAAATAGCCCAAAAATCCACGAGAACAGGCACATCCGACTGTAAAACATCGCTGTCAAATCCCTCGTCGGTGAGAGTTACAGTATTCGCTCCAGCCATTCATTCCTCCGGTAAATATCCTCGACGTGGAGGGCTCATGCTGCCTCGCCGGCGCCCGGTAAGGAGAGTCGCCCCCGATCTCTAGTTCCAGATTATCAGATCGCTCGTCGCCTGGATCACCGTCACAGTAGCTATGAAGCAGCCACGTGATTCTCTTGGATCATCTCCCGATAGAGTTCAACATATCGCCGCGCCGAACGTTCCCAGGAATGATCAGCCGTCATGCCGTTGCGCATGATGACTGTCCAAGCGTCACGGTTCCGGTATAACCGTAGCGCCTCCCGGATAGCTCCCAGGAAAGCTTCCGTCGAGTCGCCGGAGAATCGGAAACCGTTCCCCGTCCAGGTTTTGTCATCCCAGGGTTGAACGGTGTCGAGCAAGCCGCCCGTAGCTCGCACTACGGGCACTGTACCGTATCTGAGGCTGTACATTTGGTTCAGCCCGCAGGGCTCGTAGCGGCTGGGCATCAGAAAGACATCCGCGCCGGCTTCGATTTTGTGAGCGAGTGGGTCGTTATATGCGATGCGGACACCGACGCTCTCGGTATAGCGTCTCGCAAGGGTGCGCAGTTCCTGTTCCAAGCCGCTTTCTCCCGTTCCCAGAACGATCAGAAGTCCTCCCGAATCAATCAGGTCAGAAGTCACGGCAGCTACCAGATCAAGCCCCTTCTGCCAGGCGAGTCTCGACACGACTCCAAAAAGCGGCCGGCCGGCTGCAGAAGCAGGGAAACCGAATTCTCGTAGCAGGTCCAGCTTGCAATCGCGTTTCCCGGTGAGATCATCCGCCGAATAGCTCGCCGCGATCACCGGGTCGGTCGCAGGGTCCCATCGGGTATAGTCCACGCCGTTCAGAATTCCGACTAGGTCTCCTTTTCGAAGTCTGGTGATTCCTTCCTTGCCGAGTCCGTGTTCCGACGTGAGGATCTCACGGCTGTATGCTTCGCTGACTGTGCTGATTCGGTCGGCATGGAGAATCCCGCCCTTGAGCAGACTCACCTTCCCGTAGAACTCCAGCGCATCGACATGAAATAGTTCCTCGGGCAACCCGATCTTCGTCAAGATGTCTTTCTCGAACAGTCCGTCGTAGCCCAGATTGTGAATGGTGAAAAGAGTCGGTAGCGAGCCCGGCTGGTGGCTCGGATTATGACCAGTTTTTATCAAGACCGGAGCCAGGGCGGTTTGCCAATCATGACAGTGCAGGATGTCGGGGGCGAACTCGACTGCGGCGATAGCCAGGGCGCCCCGAACCAGGGTCATGAAGCGCTTCGCGTTGTCAACATAGCCGTCGTCGGATGTCCCGTATAGGCCCGTACGGTGATAGTAGTTGGGATCGTCGATGAAATACCACGACACGCCGGCTTCATCGACACGAACGACACGAACATGGCGCTGTTCAGCGCCCAGCGCGACCGGCAGCTCTTCGGAGACGATCGTCTGGGGGCGGCCGGCGAGAACGGGTACGGTTACCTCATAGAGAGGCAGAACAACGGCCACATGTTCACCGAGGCCGGCAAGATGTCGCGAAAGGGCTCCGACAACGTCGCCGAGTCCGCCTGTCTTTGCGTATGGTTCGGCCTCCGAAGCCACCATCATGATCTTCATCGCTTCATTCCCGAGACGAAGAGTGTAGCGCCTAGCAACTACCGATCCTAATCAAAGACAGTCCGTTTGAAGGATGCAGTGTGATCTCGTTTCAGAAGACACATCCTTCGGTGCGGAAAGCACTGCCGACTCGGCTTCGCAGAGGGGCAGCACCCGCAAACAGTAATTGCACATGCGAACTGCCGACCCGCCGGGAGACCTCTTGCATATCAGCACCGGATGGTCGAACCCCAGCTCCAGGCTTGCTCGTGCTCCGTCTGGTGACAAATCCCCAAGACGATAGCACCCGGAAGTGCTGTTGAAATCCGAGATGAAAGTGGCTCCGAATCAATAACTGTTCCGATTGTCCGGGTTTGAAACACGTGGTTTGCTGTCATTCCACTCGCATGATTGCTCAGCGACTTATCGTTTCCCTCGCTCATTTCTCGGCAGCCCCGAGCCGCTGGTTCTCCCGATCTGATAAACTCTCAGCCCGGTTCATCGCCAGGGAACATTACGAACATGTCCGACACTGGCGGAACCCGTTTTATATCCAGAGCGCGCGGTGATCTGGGAACGACCTTGATCCTTGAGTTGTACGGCTGTGATATCCGCCCCCGCGGGGTCAACCGCGGGGGCAAAGCCGATGTTCCGGCCGGAGTCACAGTGCTCGCCGTCGGCATGTCGCAGGGTTGCAGGCGAGCCAGAACCAGGAACACCGCTTCGCAATGAAGCTTGCCGCTGGCAAACTTCCGCCTGGTCTCCTTAAGGAACTTCTCGATACCATCCCGTCCGTCGACCCTTCAGTGGTTGTCGGCAGTGCTCTCGGAGAGGACGCTGCCGTGATCGACTCCGGCGGCGAAGATCTGATCGTTGCCAAGACGGACCCAATCACGTTTGCCGCGGTGGACATGGGGCGCTATCTTCTCGCGGTCAACGGAAACGACCTCGCAACGATGGGAGCGGAACCGCGGTGGCTACTGGTCACCGCGCTTTTGCCGGAAGAGATCGATACGAATGACGTACGCGAGCTCTTTGCCGGCGTAACTCATGCTTGTCGGGAATACGGGGTGTCTCTGGTGGGTGGTCACACCGAGGTCACGGTTGGACTCGACCGTCCTATCCTCAGCGGATGCCTGCTGGGAACCATCCAACGGGATGCCGTTGTGAGGACCGCGGGGGCTCGTGTCGGAGACGCCATCCTCCTGACGGCGGGCGTGGCCATCGAAGGCACGGCCATTCTCGCTTCGGAACACGCCGGGCTGCTCCGGGAACGGGGTGTTTCAGAAACAGTGATCGAGGAATCTTCCCAATGGATGATCGAGCCGGGCATTTCAGTCCTGCCCGCGTGCCGTGCTCTGAGGGATGCCGTGCCGGTCCATTCGATGCATGACCCGACAGAAGGCGGCGTACTCACAGCTCTGCACGAGGTTGCCGAGGCGGCCAACGTCGGATTGCGCATCACACTCGAAAAGATCGAAGTCCTGCCGCAAACAAGCATCATCACTACGGCACTGGACCTTGACCCGTTGGGTTTGCTCGCTTCGGGCGCCTTGCTTGCAACGGTTCCCGCGACCGCGGCGCCGGAGGCGATCGGAGCGCTCGACGACGTGGGCATCTCGACTCGGGAGATTGGAGAGGTAGTCTCTGCCGCAGATGGTGTAGCGCTCGTTCGTGATGGACGGGCTAAGCCTCTTCCGGTCTTCAGCCGCGATGAGCTGGCTCGCTTTCTTGAAACCCGGTAGCCGATCCCTGCCGCGCCGGCAGATTCGGGTCGCGTCGGGAAAGAACTGACGGTGCAAGCTGCACCCTGGCCCTGGCCTAGCCGGATTTTGAGGAGTCAGGGCAGGTTGAGCGCAGGGTTGCGGTCAAAGAAGTCGAATGGTCGAAGCTCGAAGCTGTACCACATCGTCGACATAACCGGCCAGTCCTCGGAGCGGGGTAAATGATGCATGCCAATGGTGTGCCAGACGACAATGTCCTTGTCACGGATTGATCGATCGGCGGCCGTCCAGGCGGGTAACCCCATTCCGGGCTCACTCAAGGTTGGGTGATCACCGGCGGCATGACGTTCCCCGTCTCGCTGCGGGGTTACCCAGAGGTGATGATCGATGAAGCCGGCGCGCCGCCGTGGAAAGTCGTCTTCCGACAGGAGCGTGTTGGCGTTCCTGCCGGGGAGCACCTGAAAGCTTGTTGGATAGCCGGAGGAGTTTTGTTTATCGTTGCTGAGAACGCGCCACAGAGCGGGACGTTCGAGGTCGATGTCGAGTTGCGCCTCTTGCTCGCTATCCGGAACATGCTGCTCGCGGACCCATAGGCTTCGGCGGGGGTGCCCTGCGGGCAGCCGCCGGGTCACCAGGCGGTCGGTGATAAACCGGTTATTGATACCGTCGATGTCCAGGTCGAGGCGGTAGCTGAAGTAGTGATCGTGATTCACCGCCACGATATTGCGATCTACAAATCGGCCATAGGCGTCGGTTCCCGGTTCTGCATGTAATGCGTCCTTTGCCGCGGTTGCTTTCACTTCAAGAATACCGGTGGTACCCACCCGCACCTCGATCGAACCGTCCTGTCGAAAGATCCAGTCGAGCAGATAATCGTAATTGCCGACTACGGCGCCGACGCGCACGACAAGGTCACGACTGCGCCGACTGTCTGGCAGTTCGGAAGTCCAATGGCGCCAAGCGGGATCACCCGTCTCTCTCTCGAAAACACAGATCGTTTCCGGCACAGTGCGCGGGCGTCCCTTTTCATTGCTGATCACGGTGTCGATATATGAGGCGTAGTCGGGACAGTCCCGGCCGCGAAGCAGTGCCTTCGCCAACCCCCTGGCCACGAATTCACCGATGTCGATGAAGTTACGGCGGTACCATCCGAACGACGGGTCCATGTAGGGAACGAATATCTCGGACAAGTGACCTTGGTACATCACGGACCGGGCTGGAACGCCCGGCTTCTCCTGATAGCTCACCAATGAGAGGACCGCACCGACTCGCTGATCGGGCCGCAGGTGGAACCGCCAGTTCTGCCAACGTACCCGGTATCCGTCGATTACGAATCCGGGGCCGAGCGGCTGACGAGTGTCAAGCGGGCCCGGAACCTCGCGGGGGCGTTCAAGTGTCGTGCGGTCGAAGTCACCGTTGGTGCTGGTGATCGGTACGGGACCATCGTCCACGACCCGCAGGACCTCCTCTGAGTTGAGATCGACCACTGCCGACAGGCCCTCGACTTGCCGGGTCCAGTCATTCCGGACTCCACGAGGCTCGGAGCAGCGGACGTTGCCGAGACGCCGCCCTCGTTCTTGCTCAGTTCCGAAGTAGCCCGGCGGTCCCGTGCTGCAGTCCAGAAAGGTGATGTCGGTGATTCCGCGAGCTTCTAGGCCGGAGATGAAGTCTGGATGTTCCAGTACTTTGTCGACCACAGCTTTAAAATCCTCTTTCGACCAGTTCGGCTGAACGCCACTCAGCGGGGACCAGGATGCAACTTTGTCTGCAGTCAGATCGACGATAGCCTCGAACGCATCCTCACCCTGACGCACAACGGCATAGGCCTTGCGCGGCATTTCGTCTCCGGGACGCCAAGCCAACACATCGCGTTTGGGGGGTTCGTACAGCGTCAACTGGGAGAATCGGGTATCCCTGTCCATGTGCCCGGCGCCCCGGACGAGTTCGAGAACTCGCCAGATTTCTTGGTAGCTCAGCGGGTCGAGCGGATGGCCGGCCGCATTCGCCGTCTGCACGGCCGGGAGGGCCGCGATGAAGGTAAAGAAGAGGAACGACTTGGTCATGATCTTCACTCCGGTCCATAAGCCCCGCAAGTCGGACAGTAGTTGTTGACTTTGTTCATTCTGGCCTGGGTTCTCTGCAATTTCTGGCCGGTTGAAGGTCGAAGAGGCAAAGCAAAGTCCTTGTTTATTTATGGTTTTGTCATTGCCAGAATCCGGCATGATCAGACAGTCTCCTCGTGGTGCGAGCGCGGGAGTTTCCTACAGGATCTGTACTGCTTTGGTGGGGTCCTTCATGCTAACAGCCGCCAGGTAAATCTTGGACAGATGGTGGTTCAGTTCTCATACTCGAGTCATTCGAGTGAGTCAGTGCATTCGTGTGAGCTGTCAATGATCGTGGCGTCATTGTCGCGGCCGCGAAAGCCGGCATCCCGATCGTCAAGTGCTTCGTTATTCGTAAACGCGTTTGAACGGCACATGATGTAGTGCTCGAACAGAACGTGAAAGGTCAGTTCTGCGGCCAAGACGCAATAACAGCACAGGCGTCTCGGCTCGGCAGATTGGAGCGGTCGTATCTGTCGCCGAAGATGTCGTCCGCGTTCGAGATGGCAGGGTTGAAATTCTTCCGGTCTTCAGACGTGATGAGTTGGCTTTCTTTCTCGAAAAACGTTAGACCGGCCCTGCTTCCTCGGCAGTGGATACTCCTCGGATTCCACACGCGCTCGCGAAAGGATGTCCGCCATCTCTTCTCTGATCACCGGCTGCTGAATGGCAACGTCGTTGCTCTCGGATCGATCTTCTTCGAGGTTGTAGAGTTCGATCGGTTCGCTGAGTCCGTGCCGAACCGCTTTCCACTCACCTTTTCTGACGGCCTGATGGAAATTGCAGCCACGGGCAAACTCCCAGTACAGATATCCGGGTTCGGGCTGCTCTTTACCGAGCAGCGTCGGGACGATGGAAGTGCCGTCAATGTTGCCCGGCGTTGTCGCTCCGGCAAGCTCCGCGGCTGTCGGGAGAAAGTCCCAGAATGCCCAGGGATGCCCACTGACTTTGCCGGCCTGGATCTGGCCCGGCCAATGAGCGATCGTCGGCACCCGAATACCCCCTTCATACAGGTCCCGCTTGATACCCCGCAGCCCACCACGGCTCCCAAAGAACTCCGGGTCATGTCCGCCTTCCCGATGTGGCCCGTTATCGCTGGTAAACACGACGATGGTGTCTTCGTCGATCCCCAGTTCCTTGAGCCTGGTCATGATTCGTCCGATGTCGCGGTCCATGCGAGTAACCATTGCGGCGTATCCCTTTTCGGTGTTCGGCCAACTCTCTTCGGCGTAGGGTCCGTAGCCGGGAACTTCCATACCGTCTCCCGTGAAACGTCCCAACTCGTTGTTCGCATGCGGTATCGTAAACGGCAGGTAGAGGAAAAACGCTTCTCCGGAGTGGTCATCGAGGAACTCAAGCGCGCGTTCCAAAAACAGATCGTGACTGTATTGCTGGCGTGCGCCGCCACGATTGCCGGGGAGGAAGAACTCGCTGTCATTGTCCCAGAGGTGTTCCGGGTAGAAGTTATGTGCGTGGCCCTGGTTGAGGTATCCGAACCAGTCATTGAACCCCTTCTTGGTCGGAACGCCCGTGCTGCCAGCCTCACCCAACCCCCACTTGCCGATCATGGCGGTGCGGTATCCAGCCTCTTGCAGTACCTCGGCGACCGTGAGGTCCGCAGGCCGGAGAGGAACACGCCCCATTGTGGGACTCGAGTTGTTCCGGATACGCGTGTGGCCCGTGTGCTGTCCCGTCATCAGACATGATCGCGACGGCGCGCAGACGGTCGATCCTGCATAAGCATCCGTGAACAGCATGCCCTCTTCCGCGAGCCGATCGATGTTTGAGGTGTCAATATGGTTTTGGCCGTAGCAGCCGAGGTCGCCGTAACCGAGGTCGTCCGCCAAGATGAAAATGAGATTCGGCTTCCTGGTCTTGGCCGTTTGACTTCGTGCGAGATGAGGAAAAACCGCCGCAGCGGTTCCCAGGAAATTTCTGCGATTCACGGTTCGATCCATCACGAAGGCGTCTCCTATTGTTCTGTTGTTGAAAGGTCCTGAGCAATTCCGTATGATGATCCCTTCCCGTTGGGATTCTCAGCCCAGAGGATAAACTCATGAAAACTCTCGTTACTCTAATCGTCTGTCTGTCTCTTGTGGTTCCAGCATCGGCCCAACTATTCAGTCTGACCAAGGAGCAGATGATCGAGTTTACCAAGCAGAATCCCTACGAAAGATTTCCGGACGGACGGCCGAAAGTGCCTCTTAATCTGCTAGAGCGTGTGGCGGAATTGAGCGTCGAGGAGGCCTGGGGCATTCTGCGCGCCAAAGGGTATCTGCGGCAATACGCTGATGGGTTCGAAATCCTCAAGCCGGGTCAACGTCTTGTGGGACGCGCCGTCACCGCGAAGTACCTGCCGCATCGGCCCGACCTGCAAGAAGTCGTGGATGCCGATGCGAAGAAGAAGGGCTTGGCGCGGGGTAACACGCAGAAGGTCATAGATGCGCTCGTCCGCGATGATGTCGCCGTGGTCGACTTGATGGGAGCCACGCCAGGACACAACTTTGGTGGCGACAACCTGCACTCGGCAATATGGGGCCAAACCCGCAGAGGTGCTGTCGTCGATGGCACGATCCGCGATCTACAGGGCACATTCGACTTGCCGCTGAACCTCTATTACAAGAAAGCTCATCCCTCGGCTGTCAGTGGAGTTCTGATGGTCGCTCTGAACATTCCCGTTGAGATCAGCGGTGCGGTCGCCATGCCGGGAGATGTCGTGTTGGGTGATCGCGAGGGCGTGATCTTCATCCCACCGCACTTGGTCGCAGAGGTGCTCGAGCGAGCTGATTACATCCACATCAAGGACGAGTGGACAAAAGGCAAGCTCATGACAGGCAAATATCGTGCGAGTCAACTCTACGGCAGCAAGCTGACTCCTGAGTTGCAGAAAGAGTTCGACGCCTTCAAGGAGAAGCGGATGAAAGAGATTATGGCGGCGCGGGGTGAGGATTAGACACACCGACTGAGGAATTTGTTCATCGCCGCCGTCTTACACTAAAGGCATGGCCGATCAACGCGGCCTAGTCAAAGAAGCTCCGGCGCTCGACGCCATTCGTCCTTCCCTGCTTCTCGACGCCTACCGCAACATGTATCTCTCGCGGCGTCTCGACGACCGCGAGATCATCCTCAAGCGGCGGAACGAGATTTTCTTCCAGGTTAGCGGTGCGGGCCATGAGGCAGTGCAAACCGCGGCGGGAATTCTCCTCGATCCGGGCTTCGACTGGGTCTATCCCTATTACCGAGATCGTGCGCTCTGTCTGGCAATGGGCGTTACACCGCTCGACATGCTGCTTCAGGCCGTGGGCGCCGCGTCCGACTGCGCTTCGGGCGGAAGGCAAATGCCGTCACACTGGTCAAACCCGAAGCTGAACATCGTTTCGGGATCAAGTCCAACGGGAACGCAGTTTCTTCAGGCCGTCGGCTGCGCCCACGCCGGCCGACTCATCAGAAGTGACAGAGGATTTTCGAAATGGCCTCGGCATCCTAGAAGGAATCTCGTTCTGGTCTGCTCAGGTGAAGGAGCGACGAGCGAGGGGGAATTCTGGGAAGCCCTCAACGCCGCTTGCCTGGAGCGTCTGCCGCTTCTTTTCCTGATCGAGGACAACGGCTACGCAATCTCCGTACCCGTTGAAGCTCAGACCGCCGGCGGGAGCATCTCGCGCCTCGCACGCTCGTTCCCCGACTTGGACGTTCATGAGGTAGACGGCCTTGACTTACTCGAAAGCTGCCGTGTCCTCGCTGAAGCAGTGGATCACTGCAGAGAGGGTCATGGACCGGCTCTCGTCCACGCGCATACGATTCGCCCGTATTCACACTCGCTGTCCGACGACGAAAGCCGCTACAAGCCTGTGGCTGAACGCAAGGATGAGGCCTCCCAGGACCCAATCCGCAGACTGGCAGCGCATCTGGAACACGAGGGGATTGCCGACGAACACGCTCTGCTGACGATTCATCAAGAAGTCGATCTCGAGATCGAAGAGGCGGTCACAGTTGCCTTGAAAGCGGAAGCTCCGCCATCGGGATCGGCGACGAAACTACTCTATTCGCCGGCCGTAAACCCGACTGCGGACGAGTTCTACAACCCTCCCCGCCCCTCCGGCGAGCCGAAGACGATGGTCGATCTGATCAACACCTGTCTCCGTGAGGAGATGCAGCGCGATGATCGTATCTTCATCTTCGGCCAGGACGTCGCAGACTGCACACGAGTAGAGTACCTCGATGAAGTCAAGGGCAAAGGCGGCGTTTTCAAGGTGACGCACGGCCTGCAGCGCAGGTTCGGAAGCGATCGCGTCTTCAATGCACCCATCGCGGAAGCGGCCATCGTCGGCCGTGCGATTGGCATGGCAACACGAGGCTTGAAACCCGTTGTTGAGATTCAGTTCTTCGACTATATTTGGCCGGCGATGATGCAAATCCGCAGTGAACTCGCTACCCTCCGCTGGCGCTCGAACAACGGCTTCTCCTGCCCGCTGGTCGTCCGAGTCCCGATCGGCGGCTACCTGGGCGGCGGCGCTGTGTACCACAGCCAGTCGGGCGAAGTACTTTTTACGCACATCCCCGGTCTGCGCGTCGTCATGCCTTCGAATGCGCTCGACGCCAATGGCTTGCTGCGAACAGCCATCCGTTGCGACGACCCCGTTCTGTTCTTTGAACACAAAAAGCTCTACCGTGAGACGTACAATCGCGCTGCCGACCCCGGACCCGAACACATGGTGCCCTTCGGTCGGGCCCGGTGCGTTAAAGAAGGTTCGGACCTGACGTTGATCACCTACGGAGCGGTTGTACACAAAGCCTTGCTCGCCGCGCAGCGTATTGAGAAGCAACATGACGCCACGGTCGAGATCCTCGACCTTCGCAGCCTCAGTCCCTACGATTGGGTCATGATTGCCGAATCGGTCAGCAAGACCAGCCGGGCCATCGTGGCGCATGAGGATTGCCTTTCCTTCGGTTACGGAGCTGAAATCGCCGCCCGCATCGGCAAAGAGCTGTTCGATCGCCTTGACGCGCCGGTCAGTCGAGTCGGAGCGAAGGACACCTGGGTTGCCTACAATCCGTGCGTCGAGAACCGTATTCTGCCCCAGACATCCGATCTCGAACGCGAAATCAAAAAGACGCTCGCGTATTGACCCGCCATCAGAAGCCACAAGCTAAGATAGAGGACTTCCAATAGAGAGTCCTTGATCATGCAACCGAACTTCGCACGGCGCAAGCTCCTCAACGGAGGAGTCATCTCAGGCCCGTCGATCTCCTTCCCTTCCCCGGAAATCGTCCAGCAAGCACTTCAATACGACTTCGACTTCCTATGGCTCGAATGGCAGCACGGAGGCTGGTCGGAGCCGACGCTGAGTACTGCTCTGAGCTGCTTCATCGGGACGCGAACCACACCGATCGTGCGCATTCCAGGGCTCGATCCACTATGTATCGGACGATTGCTTGACTTGGGCGCCCTGGGGATCGTGGTCCCCATGGTCGAAACTGCGGAACAGTGTGAGCGGGCGGTGCAGGCGGCAAAGTTTCCTCCACGTGGCGGACGCTCGGCAACAGGATTCCGCAATGCCTTGCAGGGCGGAAACGACTACTTTCACTACGTCGAGAATGCGAACGACGAGATACTCGTTATCGTGATGGTAGAGACGCCGACCGGCGTCGGCAATGTCCGCGAAATGATGGCCGTCCCCGACGTGGATTGCGTTCTCATCGGTCCGTATGATCTGTCGCGGTCGGTAGGAGCTGCCTCGATCGAAGATGACCTGGTTCAAGACTTGGTAGCCGAGGTCGCCGATGCGTCCAAGGAGACAGGCGTCGCGGCAGGGTATGTCACCGGGTCCTTGGAGCAAGCGAAATACCGTGTCGATCAGGGCTTTCGACTGGTGAATCCCGGACACGACCTCGGTGCACTGCGCAGCTTGTTCGCGACGATGAAAAAGGAGTGCGATAGCCTGGACGGCCGTTAGCCGGTATTTCTCACCACTCGACGGCCGAAGCACGCGATACGACCGCCATGACTTCGTTGCGCTTGCTCGCCATGCTCGACGTACGGTCAAGTACGCCTGCGCGCGCCTCGCCCTGACGGCCCTCTCACGCACTTCACCTCGCCTCGCGGTGAGACATGCCGGTTAGAGATAGGAGGCGCAGCATAACGAAAGGACATGGACAATCCAAGCGTTATCCCTCATTCACGACGACACTGGTTGAGAACTGCAGGCGTGGCAGTGGCGGGCTGCCTTCCCCCCTATGCCCTGTCGAAAGAAACAGGAAGCAATCAACCGTTTCTGCTTTCCGAGCGCGGATGTGGCCGCGCGAGCGCATATTCAGAGGCGAATAAGATTGTCACGAGCGGCGATCGGACCCACGTAGCTTGGCTTGATTCGCCCCCCGAGGGATTCCGCGTGCGTGTGAGGACACTCAACCGTTGGACGGGAGATTGGTCTCCGACAGCAACGGTCGGTGAGGCATACGACAACCATGGAGGACCGGCGCTGACGATCGACAGTTCAGGCTTCCTGCACATTGTCTACTACCCGCATCATCACGCCATGCGTTATCGCAAGTCGAAACGTCCTAACGACGCGTCCGAGTGGGGAGAGGAAGTCCTTATCGGCGAGGGGTTGACGTACCCCACGTTTGTTTGCGGAAAGGACGACACGTTGTATCTCAGCGGCCGGCGCAGATTTCGGGACAAGCCGTGGGAGGTAGAGTTATGGAAACGCCCGGCCGGTGAAGCATGGCGACGGAAGGGTTCGCTGCTCGCGTCGCGCCATCCTGGCTATGCTCACTTTCAGGAATCGCTCGCATGGGGACCGGACCACCGCACACTCCATCTCTGCTGCCGCTTCCACGAGAAATCCGACAAAAATGCGTATGGCCGCCTGCAGACGGTCTCTTATATGGTCAGTCGCGATTTCGGCGAGAGCTGGACCCAAAGCGATGGACGAACCCTGACCCTTCCTGTTACGGTCGACACAGCCGAAGTTCTCGTAAGGGGCGGTGTCGACCAACAACGGGTCGTGCGAGCAGGCGCATTGGCGGTTGATCGCAAGGGTCGGCCTCATCTCCTATACAGCATCGAGGAACAGGGACGAGGAAGGCTTTTCATCACGCACCTGGAAAACGATGGACGCTGGAACAGTACCGACTTGTCTAGGTTTTTGCCCGGCAAATGGTCATCCTGGAGTCTCATTACGGCCGGCGGAATCACTTTCGACTCACGGGGTGAAACGGTCGTCGTCGCAACTCTGCAAAAGCTCGAGGGTGACGAATCCGGTTGGGGCCATCCGTCGAATGAAGTCGTGCAATTGCGGTCCGTGGACAGAGGCGCCTCGTTCGAGTTCTCGATGGTCAGTTCGGAGGACCAACTTGAATCACATTGGCTTCCGAACATCGAACGACCAACCGGCCACCATCAGATCGGGTCGGATGTAGGAATTCTCTATACGGCAGGAGGGCCGGGTCCGGCGCTCAAGGATTTGCTCTCCAACAAGGTGTTCTTTACGCAGGTCACCTAGCGGCCGTTGGGGAAGTCCCGTGCAAAGCACGGCTGGCTTCCTGGTTGCGCGGCGTGGAATGAGCAGGACGCGATCCAGCTCGCCCTACTCCTGCGAACGACAAATACGAAGGCCAACCATGTCAGTTGCCCCAAGGGACACGCACCGCACTGCTCCTCAAGCGAGTTGGCGTTACTCCTTCGGCCCATGGCGAGAATAGAGTAGTGGTGATCAACACACGGTCTTACTCGGGTTCTCCCTTTGGTTCGCCGGCTACTGCAAAGTGAGAAGGATGAATCTCGCGAACGATCACGCGCACCCGCTCGGGCGACACCTCTAGGGCGCGTACGGTCGCGTCCGTCAACTCTTTGATGAGTGTCTTCTTCTTTTCATAGGAGCGCCCAGTCATGAGCGTCACATCCAGAATCGGCATGGCGTGAATTGTAGCAGCCATGGAAGAGGCGAGGATGAGTTCGTAGAATGAGACGATGCTTCGCGATTCCAGCCTGATTCCACTGTCCCACCAGCATCAACATGGCTTGGCGCTCACCGTCCTGATCGATCGTGGCCTCAAGGCGGACCCGACAAAAAAGAAGGCCCTCGAACTCTCACGCAAAGTTGCCCGGATGGCCGAAATTGAACTGCTAGGCCATTTTCAAGTCGAGGAAAAAGTACTCTTTCCGTCGATCCGATCAAGGCTCGACTCGGATCAAGTGGTCGATGACCTCATCGCACAGCACCGCAAACTTGAGAAGTTCGTCGGACTTCTAGCAGTCGCGACCGACAGCGACCGTATCCCCCTTCTCCAGGAATTCAGCAAGCTGCTTCACCGCCACATCCGCATCGAAGAACGCCAACTCTTCCAGGAGATCCAGGCGAAGCTCGACAAAAGCCAGCTCGCGGAGTTAGGCAAGGAAATCGATGTCAACGTACAAAAGGTTTGCCCAATAACCAGTCAGCTTCCCTGGAGTCAAGAAGAATAAATCTCACGCCGGCTTCGCCTTACAATCTCGTCGGGCCAACAAGTATGGTCTTGTCGGCCTGTTGCGACACAAACTGACCTCGGTTTCGATTCCTGTCGGCGAAATGTGAGAAGTTCCCCTGATGAACCAAGCAGACCGGTTTCCCTTCGGCTCGAGGTACTGAAGCCGTTCAGCCTTGTTTTCGCCGCGCTCAAGGCGCATTTGTCCTGTCAAAATGAGCTGCACACGATTCGCGTGTGCGGCTATAGGACGACCATATTGCACAAACAGGAGCACTTCCTACACTGCGTTGACACCCGGTTCCGATTCGTTGACAGCGGTTTACAAGCCACGTACACTTGCCTTCAGAGCGTGTTATCGCTGACCACAGGCAGCGCCACGGCGAGGGGATGCCCCCAAGACTCCGTAGCTCTGTCTTGCGGCCTCCTCCTGCCTGTTTTCGTCTTTGCTTTCCCCGCATTTCTCGCTGCCGCTGATCCGGTTTCCTACACGAAGGACATCCAGCCGGTTCTCAAAGAGAACTGCTATGTCTGTCATGGAGACGGAGCCAAAGAATCGAATCTCGACCTGCGCACTCCTGAAAGCATCCTCGAAGGTGGCGAACGCGGCCCGGCCGTTGTTGCCGAAAGACCATCCGAGAGCCTGATGTATCTGCATGTATCGGGTAGCGCGGGACCGCCGATGCCCCTCGGTGGTTCGCTGGAAGACGACCAGATCATGAGAATCCGTGACTGGATCGAACAGGGAGCGGAGTTTGACCAGCGCGAAGAAAGCTCCACGGAAGCAGGGGGCGAGACCTGGTGGGCTTTCCAGCCGCCCGTGCGGCACGAGATTCCCGAAGTTCCGGATCGCGATCACCCCGTTGACTCTTTCGTTTTTAGCAAGCTCGCTGAAAAGCCCCTGACGCCTGCGCCCCCAGCCGACCGCCGAACCTTGATCCGGCGAGCCTATCTCGACCTGATCGGCCTCCTCCCCAAGCCTCATGAGGTGGAAGCCTTCGTCGCCGACTCCTCTCCGAAGGCATTCGAAAAGGTCATTGAACGGCTACTTGCCTCGCCCCACTACGGCGAGCGCTGGGGACGCCATTGGCTCGATGTCGTCCGCTATGCCGACAGCCATGGTTACGAGCACGATTATGACTTTCCCAATGCCTGGCGCTATCGCGACTACGTGATACGCGCGCTCAACGACGATAAACCTTACAACCAGTTTGTGCGCGAGCAACTCGCAGGTGATGAGCTGGACGTTCCGACACATGACAGTCTGATCGCTACCGGCTTCTATCGAGTCGGGCCGCGAGTCGGCTTTCGTGAAAAAGATAATCCGCAGTATCGTTACACCTACCTCGACGACATCATCGGCACCACGAGCCGCGCCTTCATGGCCCTCTCGGTCGATTGCGCTCGCTGCCACGATCACAAGTTCGATCCCATCTCGCAGCTTGACTACTACCGGATGATGGCAATCTTCTTCCCGTACGTGCGGTTCGACCATCCGCTGGCGCCGGTAGATCAGGGCAGGGTGTATGAAGAGCAGAAAACTGTTGTCGAGGAACTCCTGAAACCGCTCAAGGACCGAATTGCGAAGATTCAGGCTCCTTACAAGGACATCGCTTTCAAAGAGAAACTGAAGACCTTCCCCGAGGATATTCAGATCGCCGTCCACACTCCGGAAGAAAAACGGACACCGGGACAGAAGCTGCTTGCGGCGCAGGTACTCTCGATCGGCGTGGGCAAAGTGAGTCATTTGCTGACACCCGAGGACAAAGCAGAGCTCGAGCAACTGCGGCAAGAAATCAAGAAGATTGAAAAGACCTTACCCGATCCGCTCCCCATGGCAATGGGTATTCGAGACGGCGACTATCGCTTCGCGCCTGACGGACGCGGCGACGAGATCAAGCCCGGCAAGGGTGAGCGAGAAACCTATGACTTCGAGGGAAGTTTCTTGCCCGTGGAGGGCAAGCCTTTTGCGTATCCGAAGGCCCACCTACTACCGACCGGCGACTATCGCACAAAGGGCCCGGAAGTGCGACCGGGCTTCTTGACAGTGTTGAACCGAGGCGGCAGTTTCCGTGCCAGCCCTCCCGTCAATCGTACCGATTCCACTGGTTACCGTCGTGCGCTTGCAGAGTGGATCACCTCGGACAGTCATCCCTTAACAGCCCGCGTCATCGTGAATCGCATCTGGACTTTTCATTTCGGCCGCGGGCTTGTTAGCACCGCCGGTAACTTCGGCCGGCTCGGCCAAAAGCCTTCTCACCCAAAACTGCTGGACCGGCTCGCAATCCGATTCCAGGAGGATGGCTGGAGCATCAAGGCGTTGCAGCGCCTGATCATGTCTTCGGCCACATACCGGATGTCCTCCGCCGGAGACCCGGTGATGAACGCCACTGATCCTCAGAACCGCTACCTCTGGCGCTTTCCCCAACGCCGCCTTGAAGCGGAGACGATTCGCGACATCGTACTCGACGCTGCCGGGTCGCTCAACCCGGAGATGGGCGGCGAACCCTTCTTTCCGCCCGTACCGGAGACCGTATGGCGCTCATTCGGTAAAGGAAAATGGATTCTTACCGAAGAGGGGCCTGCTGTCTGGCGACGCAGTGTCTATTCGTACTGGAAACGTGGACTGCGCTACCCCATGTTCGAGGTATTTGATCAACCTAACCCGAACGTCACCTGCGAGCGCAGGAACGTCTCAACCGTGCCGACGCGGGCCCTCACGCTCCTCAACAATCCATTCCTGCTTGGTCAAGCCAGTTTGTTCGCACAAAGAGTCGTCAAAATCAGCAGGGACGACGATGCGGACCGGATCACCGGCGCGTATGAAATCGCCCTGAGCCGCCCGCCGACTGATCGCGAACTGGCAGCCAACCTGCACTTTCTTACTCAGCGACGGCAGGATCATGTATCCCGTGGGGCTGTCGATGCGAGGCTTGCGGCGATCGTCGACCTGTGCAACGTAATCTTGAACTTGAATGAATTCGTCTATCTCAACTAGTTGCTAGGTTTCTTATGGCCGATAGCGACACACAACAGATCCTAGGACGCCGCCACCTCTCTCGGCGGGACCTTCTCTTCAAAGCCGGCGAGGGGATCAGCGGCTTGGCTCTGGCCTATTTGCTGAACTGCGAAACACTACTTGCGGCAGACAAGGAGACGGCTTGTTCCGCTACAACGGACGCACAAACACCCGTTTCTCCGCGCCCTACCCACTTCCCCTCACGCGCCAAGTCAGTGATCTCGCTCTTCATGAGCGGTGGCGTCAGCCATGTCGACACGTTCGACCCTAAGCCGATGCTCGAAAAGTTTCACGGACAGCCGCTCGAAGGCAAAGGCCGCATTCGAGTGCGGCAGGGCTATCCCGGACCACTCATGCGCAGCCCGTTTGGGTTCCGGCAGTTCGGCGAGAACGGCATCTACGTCTCGAACCTCTTCCCGCATGTCGCCGGCATCGTCGATGAGATCGCCTTTGTGCGATCCTGCCAGGGCCGGTCGAACGATCACGTCTTGGCGCACTACGAGTGGAACACCGGCTCGCTGCGGATGGGCTTTCCCAGCGTGGGCTCCTGGGTAACGTATGGTCTCGGTACCGAGAATCAGAGCCTGCCCGCATTTGTTGTTATTTACGACCCACGCGGAGGCCCCTTCAGCGGCCCGACCAACTGGAGCAGCGGTTTCCTCCCCGCCGCCTACCAAGGAACGGTCTTTCGCTCAAGCGGAGATCCGGTCCTGGATCTTAATCCGCCGGCTGACGTTACGCCCGAGCAGCAGCGTGCCCGGCTGGACCACCTTGCGATGTTGAACGATGAGCATGCCAAAAAAAATCCTGGAAGCACCGAGTTGGCGGCCCGTATCGCTTCTTACGAACTGGCCTACCGAATGCAAGGGTGCGCGCCAGATGCTGTCGATATCAGCGGAGAAAGCGAAGAGACCAAGGCACTCTACGGTCTGAATGATCCTGTCACAGAGCCTTTCGGAAAGCAGTGCCTGCTAGCCCGCAGGCTCATCGAACGCGGTGTACGGTTCATTCAGCTTTATAACGGTGCGTTGCTGCAGCAGGACATCGACACCTAGGATGCCCACTCCAATCTGGTTGAGAACCACACCCTCCACGCCCACGAAGTCGATAAGCCGATAGCCGGGCTCATCAAAGACCTTAAGCGCCGCGGTATGCTTGACGAGACGCTGGTCATTTGGCATTCCGAGTTCGGACGCATGCCGATATCGCAGCGCGGTGTCGGACGAGATCACAATCCGGGAGCGCTGACCATCTGGATGGCAGGCGCAGGGATTCAAGGCGGACAGGTAATCGGCAATACCGATGAGTTTGGATATAAAGCAATCGATCCTGTCTACAGCTACCACGACATTCACGCGACGATTCTCCATCTGCTGGGGATAGACCACAAAAGGCTTACGTATTTCTTCAACGGGCGGCATATGCGTTTGACCGATGTGCACGGAGATCTCATTCCGGGGATTGTTGCCTAACGCCGCTGCATGTCACTCGCGTGGACCTGTACAATGACGATCCCCCTGAGATCACCTTGCTTGCAATCGCAGTGATCTGAAGTGCTCTAAACCTATGCCTTCGAATGAGAAGTTTCGCGTTGCCATCACTCCTGAATGGGGTTCTCGCACCGATGAAATGATCGGCACCGCACTCAGGGAGGTTTTTGGTCCTCACCCCGATATCGAGCATGAACTCCTTCCGGCCCATCCGGAAGAGATCGGCATCCCGGAAGTGATCGACCAATATGACGCTATCATCGTCCTTTCTTACGGCTTCCCGGCATCGAGTTTCAGAGGACTGAAGCGATTGGCATGTCTGTGTCGGTGGGGTGTCGGCTACGACAAGATCGACACGGCGGCGAGCACCGCCGCTGACGTGCTGGTCGCCCTGACCCCTCTGGCGGTACGCCGACCCGTCGCCGAGGGGATCATCACTTTGATCCTGGCGGTAGCGAAAAATCTCAGAGAGCTGGAAGCACGCACTCGAGACGGCCGGTGGAGGGAAGGACTCGTCTCGAAAAGCCTCTGTATCGAAGGCCGCACACTTGGTTCGGTGGGTATTGGCAGCATCGCGGGCGAGATGTTCCGCATAGCGAAGGGCATGGGCTTCGGCCGGCTGTTAGGGTACGATCCCTACGCTCCGAGGGAGCGCGCCGAAGCGCTCGGTGTCGAGTTGGTTGACCTTGACACCGTCATGCGAGAAAGCGATTTCGTATCGGTGAACACATTCTTGAACGACGAAACACGAGGCTTGGTCGGCACGCGGCAGTTTTCGCTGATGAAGAAGACGGCCTATCTGATCAATACGGCCCGCGGCCCAATCGTCGACGAGAAAGCACTGATCGCGGCTCTTCAGGCCGGAGAGATCGCGGGTGCCGGCCTCGACGTGTTCGAGCAGGAACCCACTCCTCTCGACAATCCCCTGTTACAGATGGATAACGTCGTCGTCGCGCCTCACTCGATCGCGTGGACCGAAGAGTGCATCCGCGACAACAGTCTCCATTCTGTACGCAACGTAATGTCGGTTTACAAAGGCGAAGTACCTGCTCACCTAGCCAATCCACAAGTGGTTGATCGGCCGGGCTTCCAGGTAAAACTGGCTGCGCGGAGGTCCTGATGAAACCGAATCGAGTGCGGCAACTGCTGGCTGAAGGCAAGATGCCCATCGGCCACATGATCATGGAATTCAGCACGCGAGGAATCGCAAAGATTGTAGAAGCCGCCGGCGTTGACTTCGTTCTGATCGACGGTGAACATTCCGGTTTCGATTTGGGCCAGATTGACGATTTGTTGGCATGGTTCAAAGCGACCCCGATCGCACCGTTCGTACGCGTGCCGTCAAGCGAGTACCATTTCATCGCCCGCGTGATGGACGCCGGCGCACTTGGCGTAATGGTCCCCAATGTCAAATCCGCAGAACAGGCCAAGGCGATCGTCAATGCCATGCGCTACGCTCCCGAAGGCGAGCGCGGACTCGGTCTCGGGGGCTCGCTCAATGACTTTGTCCGTCCGAACCCTAAGGAGTATATGCACGCGGCCAACCGCAACAACATGGTGATCTGCCAAATCGAAAGCAAAGAGGCACTCGACAACCTTGACGCGATTGCCTCAACACCGGGTGTCGATGTCCTATGGGTGGGACACTTCGATTTGACTCAGTCGCTCGGCATCGTGGGCGAGTTTCAGCACAATGAATTCCTCAATGCCCTCAAACGCGTTGCCGAAGTCTCCAAGCAATATGGCCAAGCCACCGGCATCCAGCCTTCAAACCTGGAGCAGGCCCGCGCCTGGATGGACATCGGGTGCAACATGATCTCCTACTCTGCGGACCACGGCGTATATAGCGCCGCGCTGCGCTCCGCCGTTGAAGTACTACGCGGATAGCCTTCTGGTTCACCGCAACCGGGCGACCCCGTCTCACAAGTTGCGAACATAAAAAACTATCAGGCAATCGCGACTTTCCAGGACGGGACCAGGATCCATGCCTTCTGCAGCACAATCGATTCCTGGATCCGATCTCGGCACACTTCGGAATACGCTTCATCTTCCAAGGCGCCTGCGACCCTTTCATGAACACAAGGCTGTCCAAAGCATCAGTACCAGCTTGGAACAACTCTGTCTTGGCTTCCTGGAGAGTAAAGCCCGGAGTGGACCCCAAAAATGAGACAAGTAGCTAAGCATCTTTTTACAGTGATCGGAGAGAGGTGCTATGGCGTTGTCAAGACGGAAGTTTTCTGCGGAGTTCAAGTTGCGGGCGGTACGGCAAGTCGAGGCGGGAGCCTC
>JAPOOG010000147.1 GCA_026713545.1 Bryobacterales bacterium | reverse complement strand
GATCAGCTCTTGGATCGCATCTTCGATGAGTTCGGCCTGATCGTATGCGGCTGGTCCGCAGAGTGGGACGGCGCGTTGCGCAAGGCGATCTACCGTGCGCCATCACGGCGATTCTCGACGTACTGGGCGGCACGAGGCGCGCCGGGAGATGAGGCCCAACGACTGATTAGCCATCGCGGAGCCCAGGTGATTCGCATCGAGAATGCGGACTCATTTTTTCTGACCGTCCAGCAACACGTCGTGTCCATTGAGCAGTTTTCAAGACCGCACCCGCTCTCCACCGAAGCCGCCGTAACAAGTCTGAAGCGCTACCTCCCCGAGCCCCGATACCGGATTCAACTGTCGGATCTTATCGATAAGACAGTTGAGCGAGTTGCCGAGGTGACATCCGGTGAGGCTTTCGCTGTGCAAGGCGACCCGACTCCGACCAGTGAGTCGGTTACTGCGCGTGTGCGCCGCTACGAGGTCGCCTGTTCGACATTGCTGGCAATGGCTCCGATTGGAGGCTTTTGGGCAGAGGAGGAGCACTATCCGGTGTGGCAACGAGCGCTGCAGCGTCTTGGTTCAAGAACAGCGAGCAGTGGCACGGTCCTGTGGCCTGAGTTGCAGCGATATCCCGCAACGCTTCTGCTTTATGCGTTGGGACTCGGCGCAGTCGCGGCTGGTCGGCTTCCGTTTCTCAAACGTATGTTTTCCACCACGCTTCGCGAAAAACATCGTCAACAGGATTTACCCGCCATACAGATACTTTCACCTTTTTCCTTGTTTGAACGCGGTGGACAAGTGATGCAGATTCTGGAAGGCATGGATAATCATTACGCTCCGCTGAACGACTGGATACATGATGCATTGCGGCCACATGCCGAGCGCATCATCCCCGACAACGATCGCTACACCTTGGTCTTCGACAAGCTCGAAATACTGATGGCGCTCAGCCACGCCCACCATAAAGCCGATCGGTCCTCAGAGTGGTACTGGGCGCCACCTGGCGCTTTCGGATACCGATCTGCAAACCGCAATTCGATTCTTCGGGAGATGGAGGAATCATTCTCAGCGGAAGGAAGCGAATCGCCGTTCGTCAGATCCGGAGTTTTCGGCGAGACCGCGGAGGATTGCAAGCAAGGTCTGGCGGCGTTGAAGAGCTTCGCTTTAAAGTTGGGTTGGGGTTGAAAACGATAAAAGGCGGCCAAACAGGAGGAGTGGTGGCCAAGACCACAAAGAGCGGTGTCCGCGTCTTGGACGACTTTCGCGACAACCTGATTATTGATCGCTACGATCCGGTTTTCGCGACGATGCGTGGATTGAAGCTGCGGCACCTACGTAGCGAAAATAGCGAGGACGCGGTGACGTGGAACGTTTTCCGGTCGCTGCGGCAGATCGATCCGGCCGTCTGGCTGCCGGAGCTGGCGCGACGCGGACTCCAGAGGAAGGAGCCGCCGCCCGCAGATGGCACTGTCTTGTCCCTGTGGCTGTCTGTGTCGCCGCCGCCTGCACTTCTGGCCGGTGGCGACGAGGGCAACTCCGAGATCGACATCGCAATCGAAAGCCCATTCTGGGTCTGGTTCATCGAGACGAAGTACAGGAGTGACATCGAGACAGGCACGAAGACACGCCCTGAACGAGACCAAGTGCTCCGTAACATCGATGTCGGCTCCTACTACGCCGGGAAGCGCGATTTTTTCTTCAGCCTCCTGGTGAGTAGCCCGGTGACATCGCCGGTGGGAGCTGCAAAGATCGATCGGTACAGCGACTTCGCGGAAACCCAGGCGCTTCTCCAGGACCATCGGCCCGACCATCTCGCGAACCTGCGGGGCGTGACGCTGCTAACGTGGTCGGACATGGCCGCCGTGCTCACCGACGCGCGAAACTCCATAGTGCGGACCGACGAACAACAATACGCCGAGCGGGCTCTGGAGTGGATGCAGGCCAAGGGCCTTGTGGAGTAGAGACTCGTCGCGACAGACGGCAATCAGCCCGGTTGGGCGGCTCCTTCGCCGGCGCTACGGCCTGCGATGACCAGCCGTCCGCTTGTGGGGTCCAGGAGGTAAACTATGGCCGGACAGCGGCGTTTGGTCAAGACCTGTAGGAAGAGCCATGAATCGAAAGCTTTCAGAGATGTATTCGAGGGTCCTTCACGATATCTGGCCTGATCTTGCTGCTGTTGGCGATCTCAGAGGGCCGCTGCTTATTGATGTTCCCAACGCTTACCTCGAGGCGACGGTGAAGCTGATGATAGTTGGTCAGCAGACAAACGGATGGGGGCATCCGGAAGACGGCATTGAGGGTCTCTTCGCCCAATATCGGGGTTTCGATCTGGGAAAAACATCTGTGAGATCGCCCTTCTGGCAGGCGGCGCATGAGGTCTATGAAAGCCTGAATCCTGCTGGACCGCCACGGGGATTCCTTTGGTCAAACCTGATCAAAGTCGAAGTTGCTCAAGAACGGCCGCCCCGTGCGATCGAGGAATTGATCTCATCCACCAATCTTCTCCAGAACGAACTCTCGATCACGCAGCCAAATGTTGTTGTTTTCTTTACGGGACCATGCTACGACGAGCGGCTCAGAGCGACCTTCGCAGGTGTGGAGTACGAACGAGTCAACGATTCCATAGATCGCTTGATCCATGATGAATTGCCAGAACAGACATTTCGTTCTTACCATCCGAACTATCTCCGACGATCCGGCAAGTGGTCTGTAATAGAAGAACTAAAAACACTTGTCTCAGTAAAGCCGCCCCCTCCTACCCCTCCCACCCCCTGATCCCCAACCGGTCACAATGCGCATCGTGGAGGGTCTGCTTGAGCCCCAAGAAGCGCTCGGTGGTCTGGATCTAGGCGTGCCCTAAGGAAATCTGGATCTGCTCGATCGGCGCGCGGCATCCGGCGGCTCTCGCCGGCGCAGCCTCGACCGCGGACCGCAGCGGGTGGGGCATCTCTCGCCCGCCGTGTGGGTGACGGCGGCCAAGCTCGAAGCCTGGCCGCCGTCAGGCATCCTTCATTGACGAAAGAAGTGGATGGACAACCGCACGCAGATGAGCGTGAAGAGGCCGAACATCAGCAAGATCTGATCGTGTGAGGTCGTGAAGGGCAGGATGCAGATGCAGGCGGTCCAGGAAGCGAGCGAGACGTACAGGGAGAACTTCCGGCGGCGGCGTTGCGCATCGCAGCGAGCTGACGTTGGCGCTCTTCGCGTATTTGCTCAAGGGAACGGCCGAAGCCATCCATGCCGGTGGTAGGCAACGGCGGCCGAAGGCCGGCAAGGCAACGGCGAATGGTTCATCCCGGTGGAGGGGCGGGTGGCGGCTGCACGCGGGAGTCGAAAACGCCGCAGGCGTTCTCGAGGACCGCAATGATGAGGCGCGGACGGCGCCGATTCCCCGGCCTGGCCGGGCCGGGCAAAGGCATCCGGCTCCGGATCGGTTCGCTCTCGACGCAATGTGCGCTCAAGCGAAGCATCTCGAGCGCACGGAAACCGCAACCGGACCCTGCGGTGATGAGCGATGCATACGCCGACGCGAGCTGACGAGACTTCCCCGCCCTGCCCGCCATGGCGCAGGGACTCGCAGGACGAGGGTGAATGGGCGATCGTGTCTCGGACCACTGCAACATCGTTCTCCAGGGCGAAAGCAGCGGCGTGATGAAACGGAAGACGAGCGAACTGAAGAGAGTGAAGACGATCCTGACAACGCTGTTGCTGACGGCAGCGATACCGAGCCGCCAGAGCGAGCAGAACCGCAAGGACGAATCGATGCGCGAAGTACTGCGCAGCGCGATCGGAGTGATCGAGACAGCCCGGCAAGAGAGCATCGCGGCACAGAGAGAGAACGTCGAGATCCACGAAAAGCAACCATTCAAGAAGAGCATCCTGGCGACGAAAACACCGCTGCAAGCCGGGAGGGAGAAGCTCGAACGAATCGTCAAGGAAAACGGAAAAGGCCGGCAGGACACGATGAGGGAGAGAATCGACGAAACCAGCGGCGAAGAGCGGATCATGACTGCCCTGGAACCAGGAAGGATCGGCGAGAAAGCCGACAGCGGCAAGACCAGAACGGAAACGGCCGTGAGCAGATGGAAGCAAAGAATGGCGGCTCCGCGGCAGCAGAGAATGCCCTGAACCGGATGCGGCAGCCACCGGAAGTGCGGCGGTCGGCGATCCGCCGAAGAGCCGCCGAAGGGTTTGCCCCAGCGCCGAGGCAAGACGGCAAAGAGAAAACCGGGGAAGGCGCAGGCAGCGGGAACGAAGGGAAGGGGAAGAAGCGGCCGACAGCCGCGATTCGGTCACAGTACGGAGATTCCCCGTTTTGCGAACATCAGCCGCAGGGCTTCGGTGAGCAGCTCCTGGACGGTGGTATCTTCTTCCGAGGCCAGCATCCGCAAACGCCGCGCGACCTCGGGCTCGAAGTAGCCACCGACGTGCTTGCGTTTCGACTTGGGCGAAACGGGACGGCGCGAGTCCGCGGGCGGATCCGGCGACGGCGATTGATTCTTGGACAAAGCGGAAGCGAAATCG
>JAPOOG010000143.1 GCA_026713545.1 Bryobacterales bacterium | reverse complement strand
GTCCCCGACGGGCGCGGACGGGTTTTTCGTTCCCGACAACGGCGTCATCACTTCCAACCTAAACCGGTCCCCCGGCCAAAAAAAAGACTGAAGCCCTTCAGTACCGACAGGTATCGATTCGACAAAGCCGTGTCTCGTGACGAAAGGCCGTGATTCGTGTTTCGTGACGCAAAGGCGAAAACCGGAAATGCGAAATCCCGAGGCACGAAACGTGGTTTTCGGGGAGGTTGAGCGGCCTTCAGGCGTTAGGAAAGGCCGTGGTTCGTGATACTTGGCGCGGGCGGCTTCTTGCAAATGGCCTACGGCTCGACGGGTGATTCGCGTTTTCTGATGCGCTCCATGAATGAAAGGCAGATTCAGCGGCCGTCAGGTGTTTCTTCCTTGAGCGACACCAGGCCGCTTCCGACGGTTTTCACGAGACACGAATCACGGCTATCGGGACGCTTCAGACCATCCCCGCGACGAAGGCCTGCTTGCGGATGCGGGCGGTCGCTTCGAGAGACGCCTTTTTCGCGCGGCAGTCCCGGCAGCGCAGCAGCGCCTCGAGATCGCCCAGCAGCATGCCGCGATGCACTTTTCCCGCCTCCGACCGGGCCAGGATGCCGGCCGGCTCCAGGACCGCCTCGTGGCCGCAGGCCCCGCATCTTGCGATGAAGAACCAGCCTCCGTCGGCGTAATCGCCCAACCGCAGCGGCATTACCAGAAATCCTCCCAGTCGGGAATGCGCCCAAAGGCGATCTTGGCCCCGGAGTAGCCGCCCGGGGCGCCGCACTGCCCGTAGCCGACAACGGTGCGGCCATAGCGGTTGTTGATGGCATCCACGGCGGCGCTCAGGCTCTTCGCCTTGCCGCGCCAGGTGTCCGGTTCTCCGAACGGCAGCTCGAGCTGCGCTGCGCCCGTCGGTGCGAAGCGGTCGAATGACACCATGATTCGGAACAGGACGGCGCGCGGCTTTGCCGCAGCAAGCTCGGCCCAGAGAACGCCCAGAGCGCCCAGGCACGTGCGGTCATCGTTCGCCGCCCTGGCGATCGTGATCGATCCCCTCCAGATCGGCCCGTCGAAACCGTCGGCCGACAGAGACAGACGCCGGCTGAGAAACCCCTCCCGCCGCAAGCGCCGCGCCGCCTTCACGACCAGTTGCCTCGCCGGCTCCCGGGCGGCGGGAACGCCGCGCTGCTCCGGGGGCAGCACCCGGCCGTGGCCGATGGAGCTCCGCCGGGTCGGCGGCGGTTCCACGGCGTACCCATGGAGGGCGTACCAGAACCGCGCGCCGGCCACATTGCCCCAGATCGAGCGCAGCCGGCCGGGGTTGCCGTTCCACAAGTCTCCGACCGTCGAGAGCCCGGCCCGCTCCAGGCGCGCGCGCATGCGCCGGCCGACGCCGGGCAAGTCCTCCAGCCCGATCTCGAGCAGCCGGCCCGGCAGGTCACCGGGCCTCAGCACGGTCAGCCCGTCCGGCTTGTCGATGTCCGCGGCGATCTTGGCGAGCCAGCGGTTGGGCGCGCAACCGATCGAGCAGGTGATGCGCTTCCCGACGGCTTCGCGCACCCGCCGCTTGATCCGCCCCGCCACGTCTTCAGGACAGTCCCCCTTCTCCAGAACAGCGGCCAGCTCGTCGATCGAGCAAACGACATCGATCGGCAGCACGGAGAGCACCGCCGCCACGACCCGTTGCTGGGTCCGCACGTACAGATCGGGCCGCTGCGGCACGAGAACGAGCTGGGGACACAGCCGGCGGGCCTCGTCGATGGCCACTCCGGTCCGGACGCCGAACTTCTTGGCCTTCGGGTTGGAAGCGATCACACAACTGTTGCGCGCCTCCTCAAACGGCACGACCCCGATCGGACAGCCGTACAGCCGGGGGTTCGCCTGCTCCTCGCAGGACGCGAAAAAGCCGTCGAAATCGACGTACAGATGCTCGGGCCGGGCCGGTTTCCGCATCGCTCCCCATGGCGAACAAAAAGCGAATATAGTGTACCACGACCTAGCCCCCGCACGGCGCAAGCCCGCGCAGCCTCAGCAGCGGATTCGAAGGTCTCCGCCTATTCCCGAGGCATCCTTTCTTCGACCGCCACCGCCGGCAGAGTGGTGAAGATGCGGCTGGCGGCAGCCACCTCGATCGCCAATCCCGTGTACCTCACCTCCATCGCTTCCTCCCCCACGTTGTGCCTCGGCGGACGGCGGATTCGTCCGCTGACGTGGCATTTCGTTCGTGCCTGCCCCGGCCGTTCAACCGACGGCCAGGTCAGAATGTTCAATACAGCATTTGCGCTCCCGCCCAGTCCCTACCCACCTGGCAGGTTGGTAAAAAATTAGCGGCCTGGCAGGGGCAGAATCGGCAGGCAGGAAGTAAAAATGCGGCCGGCAGGCGGCCTGCCCAGCGGCAATGAGGGCGGTGCTGCGGTTAGGTGACCCCGATAGGGTGATTCCATGCAGGAATCGTCGTCAACCGCTGCTCAACTTGACAACACCTTTGGAAAACCACGCAAGCTTCCCAACGTCCACCTAACCCCGTTGCTGATGCAATTGGGATCACCAGTCAAAACACCCTTCTCCAGCAATGATCCTTTGGTCAATACTCTCTGACAGATCCTCCCACTTCCGATAGGACCCTCCACGTCAACTCCTTTCCCACAGCTTCCGCGTCCTGGCGGTGACCGACCTGCTCTCCCAGGACATGTCTCTGAAAGACGTGCATTGCCGGACCGGGGGCGCCAACGTTGTGCAAATATTAAGCGAGAATCGTCATGAGCGACCAAGACGCATTCGAGCGCATCCTGGCGTCGTTGTACGATGCCATGCTGGACGATACCCGCTGACCGGCCACCTCGGCCCTGATTGACGAGGCCTGCGACCTGACGGGCAATACTCTCTGGGTCGGCGAAGGCCCGATGGGCGATAGACGGGTGCTCGCCTGCGGATCCTACTACCGGGGGCAGCGCCGCACCGACCTGGAGCGTGAGTACCTCGAGGTCTACCATCCCATCAACGAAGCCGTACCGCGCCAACTGCAACTGCCCGAAGGCCATCTGGTGCAAATCAAAGACCTGTACACGCCCGAGGAGTTGAAGACCTCGCGTGCGTACAACGAGGGACTCCTCCGGGTCAAGTACCAGAATGGCTTGAGCGCGCTCCTGGACGGGCCGGGAGGCTGCCGCATGACCTGGACTCTCGGCGATCCTGCCGCCTCGGATGGCTGGGGGTCTTCCGAGATCGCGATGATCAGGCGGCTAGCGCCCCACATCCGACAATTTGTCCGAGTTCGGCAGGCGCTGATGCGCGCCGGGGCCAGCGATACGACCGTAACCGCCCTGCTGGACAATCCTCGGATCGGCGTCCTCCACCTCGACCGGCGTGGACGGATCCTGGCGGTCAATGACCGCGCCTGTAGCATCCTGCAACACGGCGATGGTTTGTCGGACCGCGATGGAGTGCTGCGCGCCAGCGCGCCAGAAGACAACACCCTTCTCGAGCGGCTACTGGCCGCCGCGCTCCCGGCCTCCGGCGCTGTCAGCGGGTCGATGCCGCTCGGCCGTTCGGCCGCCCTGTCCCCGCTGGTGGTTCACGTCAAACCCGTGGGCATCGGGCAACATGACTACGGAGCGCGGCACGTAGCCGCGCTGGTCCTGGTTGTCGATCCGAGGAGCCAGCATCGTATCTCTCCCGAGTTGGTGACCCAGACTCTGGGGCTGACGCCGGCCGAGAGTCAGGTGGCGGTCTGGTTGGCGGAAGGCAAGAGCGTGAACGAAATCGCCAAAGCGACGGGGCGCAGCAAAGGCTCCATCTATTGGCACCTGAAGCAGATCTACCGGAAACAGCACATCTCCCGGCAAGCGGACCTGGTGCGGCTGGTGTTGTCGATCACCCAGTTCGCGTAACCGCAGTCCTGGCAGCATTCCCAGCGGGCGGTCCTGCTGAGCCGCGCTGTCTTTTTCTCCCAAAACTCCCAAATTGGAGGGGATCGGGAAGGCGCAACTGCGGTATACAGACCAGGTCCTCATATCTCATAACTTCTTACTCAGTAAAGAGGGGTCATCCGGCCGATCGACCCCTCTTTTCATCCTGAATCTCCTCCCTGCAGATGCCTGCCACAATCCGGCGGCTGGGGGGGCTATCAGCTAGAGTTCTCCATCGTCGGCGGCATGCGCGTTGCCGCGACAAGGCGGCTTGGTGAGGTTCCGCGCATCTTGGCCAAGCAGTCGCGCCGGAGGCCATGACAAGCGTTGGCGACAACCAGGGGCGGATGAAGCCAGTTGACCCATGACCACGTTGCAAGACATGAGAGGGCTTTTCACGGAGAGCTCAACCTTCCGGGTGCGAGAGCCATGTGCGTGGGTTTGGACAGGCTCCATGTTCCTGGCCGCCCTGCTGACTCTCGGCACAGGAGACTTGTCGGCCCAGCAAACCGCCGTGTGCAGCTCCACGCCCGGAGAGGGCGAGCGGATCGAATGCACCAGGCAGAGGACACCTATCCGAGGGTTTTCGAGCAGGCGGTCCGGATGAAACGGTCCGCTTTGCCGTTGGCAGGGGGCGTGAAGGACCGGGCGTAGCGATGGCGCAGGCCCAACCGGGCACAGCGCGCGGTGAAATGAAGATCCTGAAGCGATAACAACCCCTGCTGCCGGTCAGCACCGGCGGACGCGACGCGACCCCGCGGGGTCGACTGGGCATTCCGACGGATCTCCAGTTGGGACTTCAGGCCTCGGACACTTCTTCATCCGGGCCGGCGGGCTAACTTCCCCCTTCGAATATGCTCTCCGCCGGCACGATTTCGATGCTCCCCAGGTCCAGCGGATAGCGCCCGATGACCTTGTCTTCGTCGAGAATTTCTTGCGGAGGCGGGGACACGTACTCGATCGTCGAAGGGCGGCCCGTCCGGATCGCGTTGCGCATGCCGGCGGCATCCCTGGTGATGATGACGACATCGAGATCGGTGGACCGCAGATATTTCCGGATGACGGCGTTCACGGCGTCAAGGGTCAATCCGGCCCAGGCGTTCTTCACATAGTCGCGGAACGGCGCGATTCCGTAGAACCGGCTGTCCAGCGCATAGCCCAACTCTTCTCTCTGGGTCTGGGTGAGCAGGTTCACGAACTTCCCCAGGAACCGCCTCGTGGCCTCGAGATCTTCTTCCGTGATCCCGTTGTTGACGAGCTTGTTCAACTCGTACAGGGCAATCCGCAACGCAAACATCCCGTTCTGCGGCTCGACGGGACGGATCCAGATGTGGAAAATCTGCCGGCTGCGCGCAAGGTTCGGGTCGGGCTTGAACTGGAACATGCCGCGCGGGAAATACTCGATGTAGGCATAGTCGCCGTAGTTCATCCCGCGGATCTCGCGAATCCTCTGAAACAGGTAGCTCTTGCTGGAGCGGTGCTGGCCGAAATAGGACTGCACCAACTTGAGCGCCGGCCAGTCCTTGTGGGAGCGATTCACAGGGATCGGAAACCCCAGGGCGATGTGCGTTCCGCGCGTGTCCTTCTCGATGATCCGAATCCGCAGTTTCTTCGGCGAGGGCGGCAGAGCGATGGGCTCCGTTCCCGTTGCTCCTTCCGGCAGCTTCATGAAGTCGGCCCGCACGCGTTCGGGGAAACCCTCGGGATATCCGCCCGCAAGGCCGATCACAAGGTTCCCCTGCAGGTAGAACCTCTCATGGAACGACTTCAGGTCATCGATGGAAAGACCGTCGAGCGCCGCGGCCGTGCCGGCCGTGTGATGGCCGTAGGGATGAGCCTCGAAGATCTTGAGAAACAGATACTCCTTGGCCAACTCTTCCTCGTTGTTGCTCCGGAGTTGGATCCGCAGGTAGTTCCTGGCCTCGTCCTTGAGACGGCGGAAATCGTCCTCCCGCCAGCCCGGTTCGAGCAGCATCGACCGCAGAAGTTCGTAGTATTTCTCCAGGTTCTCGGCGTGGGTGGTCCCCACGAACACCGTCATTTCCTTGTCGACCTGCGCGCTTACCGAAGCCGCCATCGGAAACAGGGCCTCGACGATCTCGTCGTAGCTCTTGTCCTTCGTTCCGGCTTTCGAGAGCATCGCGGCCGTCAGGGCGGCGGCGCCCTCCTTGCCCTCGTCGTCGAATGCCGCTCCGGCCCGGAAGAGGATGCGGAAGGTGACCAGCGGCGAATCGTTCGGCTGCGTCAACAACTCAGGCGGCGCCGCGACGACGTTCGCGGCGAGGAGACATCCGGCCAGCAAGGAGCGGCGCATCAGTCTGCGCCTCCTTCCGGATCGTGCCGCAGCGTCGCGATCGTGCGCTCATTCTCTACGAAAACCTGCTTCGCGACGCGCTGCACGTCGTCGGCGGTGACGCCCTGGTAGAGCGCATAGCGCTTGTTGATGGTCTCCGGACTGCCGCGCATATTGACGAAATGGGCCAATGTCGACGCGATGGCCGGAGTGCTGTTCATGCTGAGGGCGAAGCCGTACCGCAGGTGGGATTTCACGTCCTCGAGCGGCTGCGCGGGCACCGGCTCATCGCGAAGCCGCTCGATGGCCGCCAGGATCTGATCCCGGACATACTCGGTGTCTTTCGCCTCTTTGACCCGAGCGACCACGGAGAACAGATAGGGGTCGCGGTGGTCATAGTAGGCGGGAAACATCGCATTGACCTTCTGCTCTTCGACCACCAGTTTCTTGTAGAGATCGGAGTTCTCGGAAAAGGCGTAGTAGGAGATCACGTCCAGCACGGCCGAATCGTTGACCTCGTCGTCGTAGGCCGGTGCATGGTAGGACACCGAGACGATCGGCAACGTGGGTGTGTGGAAGCCTTCGTCGACGGTCTTGGGCCCATCCTGAGGGGGCTCGACAGGGATTTCCGGCTCGTAACTCCCCCGCTCCCAGCGGCCCCAGTATTTCCGGACCAGCGATAACGCGTCTTCCGGCACGTCCCCCACAATGCATACCGTGGTGTACTCCGGCCGGTAATAGCGGTCGAAGAATTTCAGCCCGTAGTCGTACATGGCGGGCATGTTCTCGACATCCTCGATGAACCCCATCGTCGTGTGACGGTAGGTGTGCTTGGCGAACGCCGTTTTCCGCACGATCTCATCGAGCTTGCGCATCGGGTTGGCGAAGTTCTTGTTGTATTCGCCGAGCACGGCGCGGGTCTCGGTGCGGAACACTTCCTCGGAATACTCCAGATTCCGGAAACGGTCGGCCTCGAGCTCCAGAATGGGCTCGAGGTCCTCTTTCGAGAACACGGCGTGATATACCGTGCGGTCGTCGCTCGTGTAGGCGTTCGTCTCCGCGCCGGCGTCCTGCATGATGGCTTCCCATCGCTCGGGCGGGAAGTTCTTCGTGCCGCGAAACATCATGTGCTCGAACAGATGAGCGAATCCGGTGCGGCCCGGCTCGACTTCATTGCGCGAGCCCACGTTCACGACGATGTAGAGCGCCACCACCTCGGGATAGCCCGTCTCCACGGTCACGACCCGCAGACCGTTATCGAGGTCCGACACCTGGTAGGGGTAAGGAAAGATCCTGTCCCCCGGATCCGGGGCGCACCCGGCAAGCAGCACCGCCGGCAGCACCCATCCGAGTACGTGTCGCATCAGTGAGTTCATCCTAACCTGCATTTCGGCTAGCGTCCAGGCTTGCCGGATCGTCCGTCAAGCCGCTTCCCGAATCAAGTGACACGAACCACCGCATTCGAGATTTTTCCCGAGACACGATGGTTCCACTCCTCAAGCTCGCTGGCAACGTCCGCAGTAGTGGGTGCTGCGGCTCGCAACGATAATCCGCAGGATCGCTCTGCCGCACACGGGACACTCGTTTCCCGCCTTTCCGTAGACTGCCGTGCTCAACTGGAAGTAGCCCTGCACGCCCTCGCTGTTGACGTAATTGTTGATGGTCGACCCACCCTGGGCAATCGCGTCGGAGAGGACCTCCTGGATCGCCCGATGGAGACGGGCGGCCCGCCTCGGACTGATGCGAGACGTAATGGCTCGCGGATGGATGCGCGCTCGGAAGAGCGACTCGTCCGCATAGATATTGCCCAGCCCTCTCAGAAACTCCTGATTGAGCAGCAGCGCCTTGGCCATCGCACGCCGGCCGCGGAGTTTCTTGACGAACTCGTCTTCGCCGATCTCCAGCGGTTCCGGCCCCAACTCCCGTAGCCGCGCCGGCAATCCGTCCGACAGCTGCCAGCGGCCGAACTTCCGGATGTCGTGAAACACCATCGCCGGGCCGCCTTCCAACTCGACGACCACTCGCGTATACGGCCCCGGCTCGCCGTCGAGGACGAAGTTGCCGGACATGCGCAGATGGACGACCAGACAGCACTGCCGCGGAGGAGAAGGCCGTTCCTTCTCCAGCTCGAAAACGATGTATTTCCCGTGCCGCCGGATGCCGCGAATGAACTGTCCGCGCAAGCGCCGCGCCGTCTTTTCCGGATCGCCGACAACCGTGCGCGGCTCACGGAAATCGACATCGAGGATGCGGCGGTTCACGACCCGCTTCGCCATTCCGCGAATGATCGTTTCCACCTCGGGGAGCTCAGGCACGTCAGTCGTTTGCGCACGGCGCGGCGATGAAGCAGGAGACCGAAGAAATCTCAATCGCGAGCCATGAAGGAACATAGCAAATCGCGGGACACCCCGGTCAACGTCGAGAACGCGAAAGACATCGAGACCGGCGGCAACGGCGAAAGCTCTGATGCTCCACACAGACGTCCGCCATCGGCGTCGCTGTCGTATGGCATAGCGGCCCGCAGTCCCAGCCTCTGGCCCATCCTCCAGCCGGCTTGTCGAGGTCGAGCCACAGATTCTCGGCGGCCGCCTCTTGACCAAAATCCTCGAGCAGGAGATCGCGGATGACGAGCCGGGACCCCGCGCTCCTCGCCTTGAACTCTCCGCAGCGGAGCAGTCCCGTCGTAGAATACGTACAGCAGCAACAACGGGTCCCGGATGTCCACGAAAACCGCTTCGCAGCATTTGATCGTGTTGGGCGTGTCGGGCGGCATCGCCGCCTACAAGGCCGCCGAGCTCGTCCGCCTGCTCACCGATCGCGGCCACGAGGTGCAAGTCGTCATGACGGACTCGGCGCAACGCTTCGTCGGGCCCCTCACGTTCGCCTCTCTCACCGGCCGCAAGGTGATCACGAACCTGTTCGGCGAGACCGACTCGGAAGTAAGAGACAGCTCGATCGAACACATCGACGTGGCTCAACGAAGCGACCTGCTGCTGGTCGCTCCGGCGACCGCCGATATCCTGGCGAAGTTCGCCCACGGCATCGCCGACGACTTCCTCACCACCATGCATCTGGCCTATACCGGCCCCGTCGTCGTCGCGCCCGCCATGAACACCAACATGTGGCGGCACCCGGCGACACGGAGCAATGTGGCGCAGCTTGCCGCTCGCGGCGTCACCATCGTGGAACCGGATGCCGGCGATCTCGCGTGCGGCATGGCCGGGCCGGGCCGGTTGGCGGACTTGGAGCAAATCGTCGAAACCGCCGAGAGCGCTCTCGAAGGCCGGACGCGAACGGACGATCTTGCTTCCGAGACCGTCCTCATCACCGCCGGCCCCACACAGGAAGCGATCGACCCCGTACGGTTCATCGCCAACCGCTCGAGTGGACGCATGGGATACGCTCTCGCACGAGAGGCCCGCGCGCGAGGAGCCAGAGTCGTTCTCGTGAGCGGTCCTGTCGCTCTCACGCCGCCCAACGGCTGCGAGGCGATCCCAGTCGAAACCGCCGAGCAGATGCATCGAGCCGTCCTCGAGAGGCTCAGCGAGTCAACGATCTTTGCCGCGGTCGCCGCCGTCGCCGACTATCGCCCGCGCGCCGCGGCTCCGGACAAACTCAAGAAGCATGGGGAGTCGCTCACTCTCGAACTGGAGCCCACGCCGGACATCCTCCTCGAAGTTGGCCGTCTGAAGGGCGGCCGCATGGTCATCGGCTTCGCCGCGGAAACGAATGATGTCCTCGAGTACGCCCGCGCCAAACTCGTGGCGAAAAACTGCGACCTCATCGTTGCGAATCCCGTCGGTTCGGATACCGCCGATACCGGCTTCGGATCTTCCCTGAACCAAGGCTGGCTTGTCGACTCGACCGGCGAAGCAACCGAGTTGCCCAGCATGTCCAAGCGAGAGATGGCCGCGCGCATCCTCGACAAGGCCGTCCATCTTCGAAAAGCGGTTGAGTCTTCCCGCTCCACCCGCTAGACTCGCTGGATGGCGGACCCATCCTCCCTCCCCGATGCCCTCCGCTTCTACCGCGACTTGGGGTTCACCGAGATCCGGGCTCCCGCTGCGGTCTCTCCTTCCAAGGCCCGGAAGGGCCGCTCACAGTCGGACGCGCCTGAGCCCAAGCTGACCGAACCGGCCGAGCGCATACCCGTTTGGAACTACCGCCCCGGCACGGATCTTTTCGGAGCCGGCGAGACTGCACGGCGGGACCCCGCTGACATGCTCGGAAAGATCCAGGAGGACATGGGCGAGTGCACGCGCTGCACCCTCCATGAAGGGCGCTCGAAAATCGTTTTCGGCAGCGGCAACGCCAAAGCCAGGCTCGTCTTCGTCGGCGAGGGACCCGGCGCCGACGAGGATGCGCAGGGCCTGCCGTTCGTCGGCCGGGCCGGACAACTCCTCACTCAGATGATCAACAACACCGCCGCCGGCGAGGGTATCGCCATCCAACGCGAGGACGTCTACATCTGCAATGTCGTCAAGTGCCGTCCGCCCGGCAACCGCGCCCCCGAGCCCGAGGAGATGAAGACCTGCGGCCAATTTCTCGATCGCCAACTCGACGCCATCCGCCCCAAAGCGATCTGCGTATTGGGCGGAACCGCCGCGAAATACTTGCTCGACACCCGCCAGGGAATCACGAAAATCCGCGGCCAGTGGCAGGACTGGCGAGGCATCCCTGTCATGCCTACGTACCATCCCTCGTTCCTGCTGCGCGCCTACAACAAAGAAGGCAAACGTCAAGCCTGGCAAGACCTGAAGAAGGTGCTGCACTACGTCTACGACTGAAGCTGCGAGAAGTGCGCTCAAGGCGCAGAGAGCAGGTGCAAGCGGATGACGTGAGCTTGCGGGTCAAGAGGCGACTCTACCGCGAAGTCCGGCTCGCCTTGCCCCAGGAATCGATCCAGCGGCGGCGATCCATCCGAAAAGGCTCCGTTGAGTTGCGGATATTTCCTCGAAGAGTTTTGTCGAAGCCCGTGGACCGATCGCCCGTCTCCTATAATCAGAGTTTGTTGTTATGCCCCGGTTCCCTGAAATCCGTTCCACTACGGTCCTCTGCGTGCGCCGCAACGGCAAGGTCACCATGGCGGGTGACGGTCAAGTCACCATGGGCAGCGAGATCATCAAGGGCTCCGCGAAAAAGATCCGAAAGCTCCACGACAACAAGATCCTAGCCGGGTTCGCCGGCTCCACCGCCGACGCCCTTTCGCTCTTCTCGCGTTTCGAGGACAAACTTCAGCAATACGGAGGCAATCTCGGCCGCGCCGCCGTTGAGCTCGCCAAGGAATGGCGCACAGACAAGTCTCTGCGCCACCTCGAAGCGCTGCTGCTTGTCGCCAACAAGAACCTCTCTCTCATCGTGAGCGGAAACGGCGATGTCATCGAGCCCGACGAACCGATGGCGAGCATCGGCTCCGGCGGGCCCTTCGCCGTAGCCGCCGCCAATGCCCTTTTTTCCCACACCGAGATGAGCGCCCGCGAGATCGCTGAGGAAGCGATGCGCATCGCCGGCAAGATTTGCATCTATACGAACGACAACGTTACGTTCGAGGAATTGGAGTAGTTTTTCTCCATGGTCATCTACCTTCCCGGACAGTCGTCCAAGGAGTCCGTCGCTCTCGATGAACTGACGCCGCGAGAGATTGTCCAGCAACTAGACAAGCATGTCATCGGACAGGCCGAGGCCAAGAAGGCCGTCGCCATTGCGCTCCGCAATCGCATACGCCGCCAGAAGCTCGACTCCGAGATGGCCGAAGAGGTGATGCCCAAGAACATCCTGATGATGGGTCCCACCGGCGTCGGCAAGACCGAGGTCGCGCGCCGCCTCGCCAAACTCGCCAACTCGCCATTCATCAAGATCGAAGCGACCAAGTTCACCGAAGTCGGCTACGTTGGCAGAGACGTCGATTCCATGATCCGCGACCTCGTTGAAGTCGCTATCGACATGCTCCGGGAGGAAAAACTCGACCAGGTCGCCGAGCGCGCCGAAGTCAACGCGGAAGAGCGCATGCTCGACATCCTCATGCCACCGCTCAAGGAAGGTGAGGAAGGCGAGGAAAGCGAGAGCATCGAGAGAACCCGCGAGAAACTGCGCGCCCAGTTGCGCGACGGCAAGCTCGACGACCGCATGGTCGAAATCGATGTCCGCGAACGCAACATGCCCGTCGAGATCGTAACCAACACCGGTGTGGAAGAGATGGATATCAACCTCCGCGACATGCTGCCCGGTCTCTTCGGCGGCAAGAATCGCCGCCGCAAGATACGAGTCACCGAGGGTCTCGACTACCTCATCTCCGAAGAAGAGCAAAAGCTTATCGACATGGACCAGATCACGCGCCAAGCCATCGAGCGCGTCGAGCAGTCCGGCATCATCTTCCTCGACGAAATGGACAAGATCGCCGGCCGTGAAGGCGGCCGTGGTCCCGATGTCAGCCGCGAAGGCGTACAGCGCGACATCCTGCCCATCGTCGAAGGCACCACTGTCAACACACGCTATGGCATGATCCGCACCGACCACATCCTGTTCGTCGCCGCAGGCGCATTCCACGTCTCAAAGCCCAGCGATCTCATCCCCGAGCTTCAGGGACGCTTTCCCATCCGCGTGGAGATGAAAGCTCTCACAACCGAGGACTTCTTCCGTATCCTCACCGAGCCCAAGAACGCACTCATCAAGCAATACACTGCGTTGATGGACACTGAGGGCATCCGCCTCAAGTTTTCCAACGACGCCATCTCGGAAATCGCCGCCGTCGCTTCTCAGGTCAACGAAGACACGGAAAACATCGGCGCCCGGCGCCTCCACACGATCATGGAGCGTGTCCTCGAGGAAGTCTCCTTTGAAGGCCCTGACCTCAAGAAGAAGACGGTCAACATCGACGCGGCCTACGTCAACGAGCGCCTCGCCGAGATCTCCCGCGACCAGGACCTCAGCCGCTACATCCTCTAGTTGTCGATTGCACGGCGCACACCTTCGCAAACTACGGGGGCACGCCATCACCTGCCCTTAAAGACAGGAACACTCCGCTTTGAGCCGCCGGTTGGCGACCGCCTGAGAGGAGCGGTCCGGGAAGCGCTCGAAACGGTCCCCATCTTATTTGCGCTTCTGCTGCTGTCATTCTGCGGTTCCGTGGGCGAACCTTTGCCTCCTCTGCTCAACATTCCTGAAAGCAGCCACGACCTCGCTGCCCGCCAAACCGAGCGAGGCATCATCCTGCAATGGACCTGGCCAGAAACCACCACCGAGGGCATGCCCTTCACCGACCTCGCGCGCTTCGCCATCCACTTCATGCAGTCAACCGCGCCGCAACGGCTGTCCCCGGACGATTTCGCCATCCAGAGCAAATGGCTCCACTCGGTGGATGACGCTGACCTTGATGGCCTCGGCCCGGGCGACCCCGTTCAAGTCACCCTCAACCCTCAACCCTTTCTCGGCGAAACCCTCGCCCTCGGTGTGCGCGCGGAAAGCCGCCGAGGGCGCTCGGCCAGCTTTTCAAACCTGCTCGTGATCCAGGTCCTCGCGCCGCCCGCGGCTCCCGAGGCCCCCCAACTCACCGTGACCGCCGACGCCATCGAACTCCAGTGGCCCGCCGTACCCGGCGCCCGGTCATACCGCATCCACCGCCGTGCCCAGGGTCAATCCGAGTTTCAACCTCTCGCCATCACGGCCGGAACCACCTTCCGCGACCCGCAATTCACCTGGGAAGAAACCTACGTCTACCGCGTCCAAAGCTTGACCGGCAGCCCTGATTACGAAGTCGCGGGAGGGACATCGCCGCCCGCCCAAATCGCCGCCTACGACGCCTTTCCGCCCTCCGCTCCGAACGACTTGCGGGTCGTCGCCGGACTCGATTCCATCGAGCTTTCGTGGGAACCCGGCCCTGAACCCGACCTGGCCGGTTACCGTCTCCGCCGCACCGCAGACAACGCCACACCCGCCGTGCTGACCCCCGAACCCATCCCCACCATCCACTTCACCGACAGGCAAGTCCGAAGAGGCGTCAGCTACCGCTACGAACTGACCGCCCTCGACCTAAACAACAACGAAAGCCCCCCCGCACTCTCCCGCGAAGTCAGCTTGCCGTAGACCGGGCGGTATCTTTCCTGGCGCCGCACCACCGGATCGAACCCGCACTGCAGAGCACTACCAACTGACGTCCCGGCCCTCGTTTTCATTCTTGAGATAGTCCGTCAAGGGCGAGAAGTAGTCGAGCATCGCCCGCGTGCTGATCTCCTCTCCGGTCATTTCGCGGATCACTTCGCGCCAGTCCCGGGTAGCGCCCAAGCTCAGCAGGTCCGACAGGAACCGACCCACCTCCTTGTTGCCGTAGTAATTGCAGTCGCGCGGATCCTGCTTGAGGATGTTGTTCGCGATGTAGGTGTGCAACTGATACTTCAGCACGAATGCCATCGCGTAGTCGTAATATTGCGCCGGATCGTTGCTGATATGCGTCTTGGTACAGGCGTCGCAGAACTCCTCGCCTCGCGGGCTGGGCGGCTCGACTCCCTGGAAGCGGCCCACGTACTCCCACCAGCGCTTGTTGAACTCTTCGGGCGAAAGGTTTTCTTCGTAGAAGTCATGTTCCCAGAACGACATGGTTCCCGCGGAGAACGGGATGAATACGACAGCCTGATTCAGCGCCTCGTCGAGGAGCCATTGGACCTGGTCGATCTCGACGTCCTCGCCCAAGAGGCCGATCTGTTTGAGATACGCCGGTTGCCGCGCCGCGATACCGATCAGATCGCCGATGGCTTCGTGGAAGGCGCGGTTGGCGCCCCCTCGCAGCGTCAGCGGTACGTTCGGATTGGAGTACAGCATGAAGTAATAGACATGTCCCAATTCGTGATGCGAAGTCTGGAACCAGCGGAAGCTCGGCTCAACGCTCATCAGGGATCGAACATCCTTGTCGAGATCCAAGTGCCAGGCCGAGGCGTGCGTGTTCTTCTTGCGTGTCGCCTCTAGAGGAAGCTGATACAGATCCGACTTCTCCCAGAACGAGTCGGGCAGCGGCGGCATGTCAAGAGACGTGTAGAACGCTTCCGCCTGCTCCACGATCCATTCCGGTGACTTCTCCTTGAACAGGCCGTCCAAGTTCACTGTTGAGGTAAGTCCGGGCCAAGACTGAGCCCAGCGGTTGCCGATCCAGTGGGCCGGTATTTTTATTGGCGCCGGCTGCTTGTATCGCTTGGCCAATTCGTACCTCGCCCAGCAATGCACCTGCTCATACAGCGGACGCAGATCTGTCTGGAATCCCTCCATGAGCTGCATCATCTCGTCGACGGTCATTCCATAGTCGGCGACTTGCAACGCGAAGAACGAGTCGAAGCCCATCTCTTTCGCAAGCTCGTTGCGCAGGCGGCGCAACTCGATCAGGCCGGGTTTCAACGCCGGGCCGGTCTGCTTGGACACCTCCCAGATGTGTTGCCTCTCCTCGAGGTCTCGGGAGTCGCCGCGGAGCGTGTTGTCGATCTGGTTCGGGTTGACGACCTTGGCACACGATTCCCCACGCCGCTCGGCGCAAAACTCGAAGCCGTCGAGCACCGCGCTTTGTTTGGCTTCCTGTGCGACTCGCTCCGTCACCGTTTCGGGAATCGTCCCTGGATACTCCGCTGCTGTGAGCCGGATCTTCTCGAGCTGCCTTACCGTCAGATCATCCAACTCGTCGCGGGATGCAAGCAAACTACGTGTCGTTTCGATGACGTAGCGGCTCCCCGAAAAGGCCGCAAGAGCACTCTCGGCGCCGATGCGCTCACCGACGTGCTGCTCGGTCACGTCCGTCGACGACTTCCAATACGCTTCAGAAGTGACGGCGTAGATCTTCTGTCCGATGCCGTCATACATCGCAAGGAATCGGTCGGCCTGCTCTTGGGGGCTCAACCCACCCGAGCCGCAAGACAGCGATAGGACCAAGCCGAAAACAACGATCAACAAATAAGCGCGTTTCATCACGCACATTCTACTGCGGTCACCGTGCTGCCGCGTACCGAGCGGCGTCCACCTGCTGTTGAGTAAGGAGGACTTCCGACGCCGAAGCGGCCGTCTAATCGAGGTCGATGTCGCGCGTGAACTTCTTCGGAGGCCCCTCGGAACGGGCTTTCTTCAAGAGGCCATCGAAGCGTTTCTTCAAGTCTTCTCCATGCCGTCGCTCTGCCGCGAACTGCTTGCGAAACCGCTCATCCCGAGTCTGTTCTTCGGCCTTGAGGTCCAGGACGGCATCCCGCAGGTCCCGAGGCACATTCTCGGGTTTCGGGGCTTCGTGCGACAGGATGACACGGTGCTCGGCGTCCATTTCCAGCGCCGCGCCGCAGCAGGGACACTCGACATGAAAAACACTGTCGTTCACGACTACATAGTACTCGAATCGGCTCAGCTCTCTTCCAGATCCCGGTACGCCGGGCATCGGCCGCAGATCGTCAACAGGTGTGCATTGCAAACCCCGTATCATTCTGGTTGAATGGGGTGCGCACCGCGCAGGTTCGCCGAGCACGAATGAGGTAAGTCGATCGGCCGAGACGGAAAACAGCAGCCTGCTCTCCCATACAGGAATCCCACGAAAGGCGCCCTTTGGACGACCACCTCAAGGAATTGATGCAGCAGCTCGGGAATGCCATCAACGATTCTCTCGGGGAATCCGATAGCATTGCCGAGGCGATCGGAGAGATCAAGAAAGAGGGTTACGATGTGTTTCTGGTCATCGAAGCAACGATCGGGCTCAACCGAAATGACGGGGACACACAGGATGCCGCGAAAGCAGAGCCGCTTGTCGTCTCAGAGGCTCCATTCACGAAGCAGGACCGCGCGTTTCTCAAGGCGCTGAAAATCAGAGTGGACGAGTAGACCGGCAGGTTTACTCGCCGGCGTCTACGGGCACCCCTGCGGGCCGACGCGTGGAGGCCCCCCGCCGAGCCGGAGATGCGGCGGGGGTGCGCGGGGCGGGGGGGCGGGCCCCGGGGGGCG